>JADFDC010000002.1 GCA_018263115.1 Thiobacillus sp. | reverse complement strand
CCATCGACAATTTCCCGATTTCCGGCCGCAAGCCCGACGTGGATTTTATCCGCGCCCACGTCATGATCAAACTGGCGGCCGCGCATGCCAACTGCCAGCCCGGCTGGCTGCCCGAGGGCAAGCGCGACGCCATTGTGAAGGTCTGCCAGCGGATACTGCAAGGGGAATATTTGGACCAGTTCGTGGTCGACCGCTTCCAGGCCGGCGCCGGCACCAGCCACAATATGAACACCAACGAAGTCGTCGCCAATCTAGCCAATGTCGCGCTGGGCGGGGAAAAGGGCAGCTACAAGCCGGTCAACCCCAACGACGACGTCAACATGGGCCAGTCCACCAATGACACCATCCCCACCGCCATCCGGCTGGCCTGCCTGGCCAAGCTGCCGCGCCTGACCACAGCCGCCGAAAACATGGCGAAGGAATTCGAGCGCCTGGCCGAGCGCGAAAAGGACACGGTCAAATCCGGCCGCACACACTTGCAGGATGCCGTGCCCACCACTCTGGGCATCGAATTCGCCGCCTATGCCTGGACGCTGCGCCGGGCTGCGGGCAATCTGGCAAGCTGCCGCGAAAAGCTCGCCGAAATCGGCCTCGGCGGCTCGGCCGCCGGCACCGCGCTCAACACCTCGCCCGGTTATCCCGAGAAAGTCGCCGCCGAACTGGCCAAACTCACCGGCGAGCCGATCAAATCCAGCCACCTCGCCGCGCAAATGCAGTCCATGCTGGATTTGCAGGATCTGTCTGCCCGCATACGCGGACTGGCGCTGGAACTGACGCGAATTTCCAATGATTTACGTTTGCTCGCCTCCGGCCCGCGCACCGGCCTGGGCGAAATCACCCTGCCCGCCGTGCAGCCCGGCTCCAGCATCATGCCCGGCAAGGTCAATCCCGTCATGTTCGAAATGCTCAACCAGGTCTGTTATCAGATTCTGGGCCAGGATCACGCCGTGGCCCTGATGACCCAGGCCGGCCAACTGGAACTCAACGTCATGATGCCCGCCATGGGCTCGGCGCTGTTCGACGCCATGGACTGGCTCACCAGCGCCATGAACGCCGCCACCGAAAAGAACCTGAAAGGCATTATCGTCAACCGCGAACGCTGCGCCTTCTTCATCCATCAAAGCGTCGGCCTCGCCACCCTGCTCAACACCCAGATCGGCTACATGCAGGCCGCCGAAATTGCCAAGGAATCGGAAAAATCCGGCCGCCCGGTGAAAGACATCGTGGTTGAAAAAGGCCTGATGAAAGCGGAAGAATTTGAAGCCCTGGTGTTGCAGGCCGCGCATGGCGTGGGATCAGGCGGCGGTGGAGGTTGAAGGTTTGGCGATGAGAGTTTTGCCGAATGAAAAAACAAAACGTACTGTATGTGGCAAGAAGTACTACATATAGGAAAAAGTACTAAGTACTATGCTGTCTAATTAACGTTAAGCTCAGATAGCCGTGCGCAACGGAGAGTAGCCAGTGCAAGCAGGTCTTTGATTTGAAAAGGTCGCAGGCGGAACGGAAATTGCGGGATTCACAACGATTAATAAAAATGCTATTGAGCGAAGCGTAGTATGCGTTCGCCGCATAACTCAAAGCCGTTCATGCGGACGAAGCAACACTACGCTTCGCGCAGATAACAAATTTATTGGGCAGTTTTTTCGGATTTACGCCCGTGGATCAGACACAAGGGAGTTGCATGATCAGAGACAGTGCCGTGGATGCACGGCCATCTGCGCCTAACGCCTCGTTGGAGCGGACGTTCCGCGAACCGCTGTCGTCAATTCATGCACCCTACACGGCGGAACGCCGCTCAACTCGAACACGTTAGCCATCAAAGATGAACGCTGTCGAAATCCGAATAAATCGAGAGGTTGCAGCCGTCTGCGGAGTCGAAGACCTCCAGCAGCTACTTGGTGTGGTCGCCGCACGCCGTGAGGGAAACGAGCCCTTCAAGTACCTGATCGAGGTGATGGGCCTTCGTCGTTCATCTGATGGGCATCACCTCGCCGCGAAGTGGCAAAGCATCGGGGTCAAACTGGGTGATGAAGTATCGTTTACGTTTGTTGATGTAGCTAGCGCGGAGGGGCCAGCTCTTGAGCATGAAGTTCCACCGCCACCGAGCCATGTCTAACCCTGCACTCAACCCCGCCCCCTTCGGTCGCTGGACTCGCCAAAGCTGCGCTTTGGCGAGTCGGTTAGCTCCACGTTGCAGAAAATATTGAACATACAGGCTTAGTCACGATTGCCATTTCGCATCATCAGCTTGGCAACAACCTGCACCAGCGCCACGCCCAACAGCGCACTGAAAAAAGCCTGCTGTGCCGTTTCTCCCGACAACCCGGATACGGATACATCCAGTGCAGCCAGTCCTGCCCCTGCCAGCAGCGATGCCATGCGCTGCATGGCCGGATGCCAGCCGGGCCGGCATTGCTTCAACGTCCACAGCAGCAGCGCTGAAAAGATCGCATAGCCAACGCCATACCCAAGATACAGTGGCAAACCGGACTGGTCAGTCAATCGATGCAAGCCCACCGCAAACAGACCTGCCACGCCCGCGGCCAGTATCCATCCCAAACACTTACGCATCTCTTCTCCCGAAAGTAGAATCAACACTTCACTTAATCACTGGAGGCCACCTCCAGAAACTGTCGCGAGCAGCTTGAGTGCAAGGCGCGCGTAAAAGCCAAGTGTATATGGATATACATGAGGGCGAGGCTCGAAAAGCGGAATGTGCTTTCGTACATTTCGCCGAACGTAGCGGGATTCACCTACCGGTGAATCCCCGAGAGCACCGCGCAACACAGCAATCAAGCTGCGCAGCGGGTTAATGGGGGCGGGCGAAAATGGCGGATGTACTTGTTCTCTACTACAGCCAGGGCGGCAGCGTCGCGGAAATGGCGCGTCTGATCGCGCGCGGCATCGAATCCGTACCCGGCGCCACGGCGCGCATCCGCACCGTGCCCAGAGTTGCGCCCAAAACCGAAGTGGCCGAGCCCGGCGTGCCGCCGGAGGGTGCGCCCTACGCCGAATACCGCGACTTCGAGGAGTGCATCGGCCTCGCGCTGGGCAGCCCCACGCGCTTCGGCAACATGGCGGCGGCGATAAAGTATTTTATCGACGGCACTGGCGGGCTGTGGATGCAGGGTTCGCTTGCGGGCAAGCCCGCCTGCGTGTTTACCTCCACTGCCACCATGCATGGCGGGCAGGAAACCACGCTGGTTTCCATGATGCTGCCGCTGATGCACCACGGCATGATCCTGCTGGGCCTGCCGTACACCCTGCCCGAACTCAACGCCACCACCTCGGGCGGCACGCCCTATGGCGCCACGCATGTCGCCGGTGCTCAGGATGACAAGCCGCTGACCGACGACGAGCGCAAGCTGTGCATCGCGCAGGGCAAGCGGCTGGCGGAAACCGCGCTCAAGCTCGCATCATGAGCAACACCGCGCTGGAAGCCCGGCTGTTTGTCCGGCGTCATCATCACGGCGTGCTGGCCACGATTTCCAAACGGCTGGACGGCATGCCCTTCGCCTCGGTCTGCCCCTTCATCACCGATCATCATGCCCGGCCGGTGTTTCTCATCTCCGGCCTGGCCGAGCACACCAAGAACCTCGCCGCCGACCCGCGCGCCAGCCTCATTGTTCATCCCTGCGCGGACAACATGCATGCCGCGGGCCGTGTGACACTGACAGGCAAGGCAGAAAACATCGGCCGGCCCGAAGCGCTGGTCAAGCGTTATTCGGAACTGATGCCCGATGCCGCAGGCTATTTCGAACTGGGCGATTTCAACCTGTGGCGCATCCATATCGAAGCCATCCGTTTCATCGTGGGTTTTGGAAAAATCGAATGGGTGGAACCCGCAAGCTACGCGCCGCCGGAAAATTCGCTCGAAGAATGGGAAGCCAGCATCCTCGCGCACATGAACCAGGATCACGCCAGCACACAGCTCGGCTACGTGGAACGCGCCACCGGCAAGCGCCCCGATGAAGCGCGCATGATCGGCATCGACACCGACGGCATGGATATTCAAACGCCCGAAGGCAAGGTGCGCATCGACTTTCCGCGTCCGGTGACCGATGGCGAATCGGCACGCAAGCTGCTGATCGAACTCGCACAGTGATCCGCGCGCTGCAATTCATCGCCAGCGCCAGCCTTATCGCGCTGATTTTCCTGAACCTGGCCTGGGAACTGTGGCTTGCGCCGCTCAAGCCTGGGGGCTCGTGGCTGGTGCTGAAGGCGGTGGTGCTGCTGATTCCGCTGATGGGCATCCTCAAAGGCCGCCGCTACACCTACCAGTGGATGTCCATGTTCATCCTGCTGTATTTCACCGAAGGCGTCATGCGCGCGTGGGGTGATAAAGGGATGTCTTCGATGCTTGGGTTGATTGAAGTGGGATTGTCGGTGGTGTTCTTTTTTGCGGCGATTGGGTTTGCCAAGCTGTCTGCGCCGTCACAGCATGCCTAGTGTTCGTTCGACTGCAACTCATTCCCTATCACTTTAAAACCCGCTTCGTCTTTGTATAAAAGAAGCAGTTTATTCTTCGGGTTTCTTACAAAATTGGCTATTGAAGAACCTAGATTTTCGGTACCCATGCTTTGCGAGAACTCAACTTTTTCTTCAGGCAAGCAACGTATGGAAACGCCGTTTGCAACGGTAATCAAGTGTTCTTTTGAATATTTCGAAGATTTAATTACCAAATAGCCTGGAAATAGCTCGTTTGTGAAAGATGTGTTATCGAATAAAACATATTCAGTTGAATAGGCCTTATCGCTTTTCAACCCCAAATCAGCAATGGCTTTAGATGCACATTCCTGCGGTGCCAGCATTTCAATCCTGGTTTCCTTTCTGTCAGCGCAACCAGCAATTACCAACAGAGCCAGAATAAAAATTGTTGGCTTCACCACCCCACCCTTATTTGTTTATCTTAGATGACTAGATTAATCATTTCCGTCAGTCAAAACGGCAGCTTCATCCCCGGCGGCAGCGGCAATCCCTGGGTAAAGGCGCCCATTTTTTCCTGGGTGGTCTGCTCGGCCTTGCGGATGGCGTCGTTGACGGCGGCGGCGATGAGGTCTTCGAGCATTTCCTTGTCGTCCATGACGCCGGCATCGATCTGCACGCGCTTGACGTCGTTGCGGCAGGTCATGGTGATCTTGACCATGCCCGCGCCGGACACGCCTTCGACTTC
Organism: Thiobacillus sp.; assembly: GCA_018263115.1. Taxonomy (GTDB): domain Bacteria; phylum Pseudomonadota; class Gammaproteobacteria; order Burkholderiales; family Thiobacillaceae; genus UBA6918. The sequence continues at coordinate 148,967 of JADFDC010000002.1, read as the reverse complement.
CACTTCGGCCAGTTGCGCCTGCGCCTTCTGCATGTTTTCCTGCATTTGCTGAACCTGTTTCATCAGGTTGCCCATACCACCTTTGATCATTGCTGTTCTCCTAAGGGTTGAATGCTTGCGGGGTCGATGCGCGCATCGAATTGATCGACCAGGTCGCGAATGAAGGGATCGGACTCGATGGCGGCCACGGCCTCGGCCTGTTTTTCCGCCTTGGCGCGGGCCCGCACTTCAACGGGGCTTTGGCCGGATGCCGCGCCGAGTTCGATCCGGACTTTTAGCTGTTCGCCAAATTTCTGCTTGAGCGCGGCGACCAGCTTTTCCTGATAGGTTTTGTCGAGCAGGTGTTTGTGCGCATCGGCAAGGCCGAGCTGCATGGTGTTGCCGTCGTGGTTTTTAAGCTCGCACTGGTCGGCCAGCATGCGGGCCATGCCACCGAGTTTGAGGCTGGCGACGATGGTGGGCCAGTCGGTTGAGGTGACGGATTCACCCTCACCCCGGCCCTCCCTTGCAGGGCGCGTTCCGGTTTGCACGCTGGAACCGCTCGACGGGCGCGGAGCTTGCTCCGCGAATTCCCCGTCTCGCCCCGCTGGGAGAGGGGAAGCGCCCTCACCCCCAGCCCCTCTCCCCAAGGGAGAGGGGAGAGAATTTGCTTGATCGGGGCGAGGGGTCGCACCCTCACCGCTAGCCCCTTTGCCCAAGGAAGAAGCGTGCGAATGGGTAGCTGTTCTGGTTTGTCCAACCGGCAAATTGGCGTTGGCGGGTGTGAACGCCAGCATCCGCAGCAGCGTCATGCTGAAGCCGGAAATTTCGTCCGGTGCGAAAGGCAAATCGCGGCGGCCGTTGACGGCAATCTGGTAATAGAGCTGCACGGATTCGGCATCCAGCCTTGAAGCCATGTCGAGAATGCGCGCAGCCTCCTGGTCATCCTCGACGGCCTGCGGCGCCATTTGTGCGAGCGAGATTTTGGTGAGCAGCGCACCGAAATCCTGCAAGGCCGCATCGAGGGAAATGCCCTGTTCGGAAAGCAGGCGCGGCTGTTGCAGCAGGCCGTCGGCATCCTGCCGCGCCAGGGCATCGAGGATATCGAACAGGTAATCCTGGCGCACGGTGCCGAGCATGGCTTCGACACCTGCCGCATCGAGGCTGCCTGCTCCGTGGGCAATCGCCTGGTCGGTGAGCGACAGCGCATCGCGCATGCTGCCGTTGGCGGCGCGCGCCAGCAGGCTGAGCGCGGCGGGTTCGGCGCTGATGTTTTCCTGGCCCAGCACATGACTCAGGCGCTGGACGACCTGTTGCTGCGTCATCGGCTTTAGGTTGAATTGCAGGCAGCGTGACAGCACCGTGACCGGAATCTTTTGCGGGTCGGTGGTGGCGAGGATGAATTTCACATGCTCGGGCGGCTCTTCCAGCGTTTTCAGCATTGAGTTGAAGGCTGGCTTGGACAGCATGTGCACTTCGTCGATGATGTAAACCTTGTAGCGGCCCACCGTGGGCGCGTACTGCGCGTTGTCCAGCACCTCGCGCATGTTGTCGACGCCGGTATTCGACGCCGCATCGAGCTCCAGCAAATCGACGAAACGGCCCGCGTCGATCTGCTGACAGGCGCTGCATGTGCCGCACGGTTCCGGCGTGACGCCGGTTTCACAATTGAGGCACTTGGCCAGAATGCGTGCCAGCGTGGTCTTGCCCACGCCGCGCGTGCCGGTGAACAGATAGGCGTGGTGCAGCCGGCCCTGCGTCAGCGCATTCGACAGCGCCTTGACCACATGTTCCTGACCTGTGAGATCGGCAAAGCGCCGCGGCCGCCATTTGCGGGCGAGGGCCACTGCGGGTTGGGAGGATTCGCCGAACAAGTCACTCATTGAGGCAGGCTTCAAAATAGGTAAGTGGCGAGCCTGAACCCCGGCACTGGTAACGATCCGCTATGGCTGCTTCCTTCCGGACCTGACCAGGTTCACGGGGCTGCCATGCGGGGAGGCCCGCCACCAGCATTTTAACCCTTATTGCTCGTCCAGCGGCTCTTTGATTCGCCGAGACTGAACTGCGGCTGCCAGTTCGCGCAGCAGCGGTTCGGTGTCTTCCCAGCCGATACAGGCATCGGTGATGGACATGCCGTATTCAAGCGGCTTGCCGGGGCACTCGTCCTGCCGGCCGGGCTTGATGTGGCTTTCGATCATGATGCCCATGATGCGGTGCTCGCCTTTGGCGATCTGGCTGGCCACGTTCTGCCCCACCTCGATCTGCTTCTGGTATTGCTTGCTGGAATTGGCGTGCGACAGGTCAATCATGACGTGCTGGCTCAGGCCCGCGTGCGACAGTTCCTGACAGGCGGCTTCGACGCTGGCGCTGTCGTAATTGGGCTGCTTGCCGCCACGCAGGATGACGTGGCAGTCCTCGTTGCCCGCGGTCTTGAAAACCGCAACCTGCCCGGCCTTGGTGACGGAGATGAAATGATGCCGCGCGGCCGAGGCCTTGATTGCGTCCACCGCGATTTTGATATTGCCGTCCGTGCCGTTCTTGAAGCCGATGGGACAGGATGTGCCGGAGGCAAGCTGCCGGTGTGACTGTGACTCGGTCGTACGCGCACCAATCGCGCCCCATGCAATCAGGTCGGCCAGGTACTGCGGCGTCACCAGGTCAAGGAATTCGGTGGCCGCCGGCAAACCCAATTCGTTGATCTCGATCAGTATCCTGCGGGCCATGTGCAGGCCGGTGTTGATGTCGAAGCTTTCATTCAGGTGCGGGTCGTTGATCAGGCCTTTCCAGCCCACCGTGGTACGCGGCTTTTCGAAATATACCCGCATGATGATGATGAGGTCGTGTTTTAACTGATCGGCCAGCGCCTTCAATCTGTTCGCGTATTCGATCGCCGCCTTGGGGTCGTGAATGGAACAGGGGCCGACAATCACAACGAGACGATCATCGGCGCCGCGCAACACGTCGTGGATCTGGTTTCGTGCCGCGAAAACGGTTTCCGTCACCCGGTCGCTGGCGGGCAGATCGGCCATGAGCTTTGCTGGCGAAATCAGTTCGCCAACCTGCTCGACACGGGTGTCATCGGTTTTGTAATGCGTCATGTCAGTTCTCTTTCCGCCCCCAATAAAAAACCGCCAGGGGGCTGGCGGTCTTTCGGGATGTTTGCGAAGCTTGCGTCATTCCCTCCCGGCCGCCTGAAGCGTGGGAAAAAAGAAATAAAAAAAGCTTTCAAACCGTTTGTTCATGGGCCAAATGCTATCAGACGCTCATTCACCCGACAAGCTATCGATGCGATAGTGACTGTTTACAAGCTTTCGTGCGCGCCATCGCAAAATGGAGGATCGGCTGTCCACTTGCAACCGCACAGATACACCGTCTGCTTTTCCGCGATGACGAATTCCTTGGGTTCGAAACCGGAGCCTTCGTGCGATCCGTCGCAAAACGGCTGGCTTTTGGAGCGGCCGCAGGAACACCAGTAATACGTGCCGGGTTCCAGCTCCAGTTCATAAGGCGCTTTTTGCGCGATGACGGGATCGTCCATTTTTTAATTTCTCCTCCGTATATTGTTAGAAGTGGTGTTCGTTTTAATGATCGGGATTGCGCGCCTGGGGTTTCAGGAACGTGACGACATTCGAACCCGGCGCATTCTTGGTGGAACAGCTGCCTTCGCCCACGCCTGCATCGCGTTCAGCCGCATGCAGCAGGTTGATGACTTCGACATAGAACTTGTCCTTGACCATCATCAGCGCGGTCAGGCCGCCGTCATTCTTCGCCAGTACATCGGCGCCACCCGCCAGCAGGGCCTCGCACACGCCAGACTCGCCGTAGCCTGCCGCCAGCATCAGCGGGCGGATGCCGTAACCGATTTTCACATTGGGATCCGAGCCGGCCTCGATCAACCGCGCTACCACTTCGGGATAGCCACGATCTTCGACATCGTTGTAGCAGGCCTTGATCAGCGCGGTCCAGCCGAGCTCGTCTTTCGCATCAACCTCCGCGCCCGCAGCTATCAAAAGATTCACGATTTCCAGATTGCCCGCATGCGCGGCCAGCATCAGGGCGGTTGCGCCGTAGGCATCGCGCGCATTGGCGTCCGTGCCCTGAGCAAGCTGGGTTTTGACCCTGCTGGCATCGCCCGAGCGAATCGCTTCAATCAATTGTTCTGACATGTTTCAACTCCTGTAACGCAGCCGGCCACCCGGCTTAATACCCGAGTATTGTAGTCGGGTATTGCATTCGTTGTCCACTCCATCATTCCGCCTCCATGGATAGCCCTTGAAAACGTAAATTTCCGGCGTGTGCCTGACCACCCAGCACAAAGCCGATTAGAGTGTGGGTTCGCAAAATTCGAGGAGACGAACATGGGATTACTGGATACGGTTTTGGGCAGCGTTCTACGTGGTGGCGGACAGATGCGGGGCGCTGATCCCAAAATGGCGCTGATCATGGCGGTCCTGTCCATGATGATGAACCGTGGCGCGGGCGCCAGCCAGGGAGCCGGCCAGGGCGGCGGGCTGGGCAGCATACTTGGCGGCATGCTGGGTGGTGGCAGCCAGTCTGGGGCGGGTGGGGGGATGGGTGACATTCTTGGGGGCATGCTGGGTGGCGGCCGGGCCGCTGGCGGCGGCGGTGGTCTGGGCGATATTCTGGGCGGCATGCTGGGTGGTGGCCGTTCCAACGCCATGCCGGACACCGGACTTGAGGGTGCATTGGGCGGGCTGGGCGGCATTCAGGATATTTTCAAGCGCGCTGGCATGGGCCAGCAGGTGGACTCGTGGGTCAGTTCTGGCGACAACCTGCCCATTTCTCCCGATCAGATCCGCCAGGTATTGGGCGGGTCGGGCCATCTCAGCCAGCTTGCGCAAGCCGCCGGCATGAGCGAGGACGAGGCAGCGAATGACCTGACCGACATCCTGCCCGATCTCGTCAATCAGCTTACGCCGCAAGGCGGCATTCCTGCTGGCGGCGCTGACATCGAAGCGCTGCTGCGGAAAATGATGGGCTGACACCGCAACTTCACAGGGCCAGCACATTTCTACCGTGGCGGCCCTGCCCGGCATTAACTAGACTGGCATCAACTCATTCAGAGGTTTTCACGATGCCAATTCTCTCGCCCTATTCCGCCCTGCTGTTTTCCCTCGCCCTTTTGGGAAACGCCGCTGTACTGGCGCAGGAAAAACCTGTCAGTTCAAAATCCGAACCAGCGAAGCCTGTCTTTACCATTCCCGAACCACCTGCATTGACCGAAGCTGCGAAACAGTTGCTGGACGGTGTCAACAAGCGCATCACCAACATCAACACACAGGAACTGCAGGCTTTGCTGAAAGCGCAACCTGAAACCGTTGTCATCGACGTACGCACTCCGGCGGAACTGGCGCTACTAGGCGGCCGCATCGAGGCGCCGCAGTTTTTCAACATCACCCGCGGCTGGCTGGAATTCCAGATCGAATCCTATGTGCCCAACAAGAACACGCCCATCGTCACCTACTGCGGCGTCAACCAGCGCAGCCCGCTTGCAGCGGAGACGCTGATGAAGCTCGGCTACGCCAATGTCAAAAATTATTCCGACGGATTCTTCAAGTGGCGCGCCGCCGGCATGCCGGTACTGTCACTCGACAAGTCGCCCAACTCTTTTCTCTATGACCTGCCGCAGGAAGTCATTCCCAACGTATGGTCAGCCATCGGCGCCACCGCACCCGGCACCTATGACAACTCGGGACACAACAACAACCTGTCCTTCATCATTACCGAGGATGGCGTACTGGTGATGAATGCCGGAGACAACTACCTGCTGGCTCAGTCGCTGCATGAGGAAATAAGAAAACGCACCAAACAACCGGTGAAATACGTCGTGCTGGAAAACAGCCAGGGCCACGCCATGCTGGGGTCAAATTACTGGAAGGAACAGGGCGCGAAAATCGTCGCGCATCGTCACACGGCGGAACATATTGAGAAGTACGGCTACGAAGCGCTGGCTGTCATGAAGTCACGCGCCCGCGACAAGGCCTTCAAGACCGAAGTCGCGCTGCCGGACATCGTGTTCGACGACAAGCTGGATCTGAAAATGGGCTCATGGAACATCCAGGTTCTGCACCTTGGAAACGCGCACCATCATGGCGATACGATGGTCTGGCTGCCTGAAAGGAAACTGGTAATTTCCGGCGACACCGCATTCCATGAACGCATGCTGCCGGTATTCGAAGACACCGACACCAAACGCTGGATTGAAGTGTGGGACAAATTCGAAGCGCTGGGCGCCGAGATCGTCATTCCCGGCCATGGCGGACCAACTGACATGAAAACCGTGCGCAAATGGACGCGCGATTATCTCGTTTACCTGCGCGGCAAAGTGGCTGAACTGATCAGGAATGGCGGCTCACTCGACGACGCCTACAAGATCGACCAGTCCGCCTACCTGCATCTGCATACATCGGAAGAACTTGCCAAGATCAACGCGGGGAGGATTTTCCGGTCAATGGAGTTTGAGTGACTTGAACGTTATTGTTCAAGGTCGTGGGGTGAATGAAACAGGTTTGCCTCACTCACCCTCACTCGCAAGTTGATTACTCAATCGTCAAGGTCTTCGATAAGGTCCAACACTACCCGAGTTCGGGTATGCAGGATTGCCACATCCGTGCCGACAATCACACGAATATAGTTATCGGGCAAGCGACTTAAACGCCTCTCCAGATCAGCCGGCAAATACTGCCAGCTTGCGTCAGGCGGCACACCATAGTGGCGGCGGAGTTTATGCGCGTGGCCTGGAGGAATCTTGCCTTTCTTGGCCAAGCCAGGGGGAAGACCGCGGTAGTAATCGCGATAGTAATCACGAATCATCACGCGATCGCGATCCGTAAAGACGACACGGACATCATAGTCACGATCATGAACCCTGACGTCACCATAGTAGGGATGAGTTTCACAACCTGACAGGCCGATCAGTGCGGCCGCTGAAAACAATAACATCGATCTGCGATTCATAATTCGTCCTTTTCGAAAATGAACAACCAAGCTTGCTGCATTTTCATTATGCGCAACAGATTCAAGGCCGGATAAGATTTATACGAAAAAATGTTGTGTATCGCACTTGATGAATTCTGTTGGTCAATTAACCAGCAGTAGGCCGACGGTTGCCCGTCAAAGACTGACTCAACCCGTCCCCCCCACCGTCAACCCGTCTATCCTCAACGTCGGCTGTCCCACACCCACCGGCACGCTCTGCCCCTCCTTACCGCAGGTGCCGACACCTGAATCCAGCTGCATGTCATTGCCGATCATGGACACACGCGTCAGCGCATCGGGGCCGTTTCCGATTAGGGTCGCGCCCTTGACCGGATAGGTCACCTTGCCGTTTTCAATCAGGTAGGCCTCGGCGGTGGAAAAGACGAACTTGCCGCTGGTAATGTCGACCTGGCCGCCGCCAAAGTTGACGGCATACAAACCGTTCTTGACCGAGGCGAGAATTTCCGCAGGGTCCTTGTCGCCGCCTAGCATGACGGTGTTGGTCATGCGCGGCATGGGCAGGTGGGCAAAGGATTCGCGCCTTCCATTTCCAGTAACGGGTACACCCATCAAGCGGGCGTTGAGGCTGTCCTGCATGTAGCCGGTAAGGATGCCATCTTCGATCAGCACGGTGCGCTGGGTGGGATTGCCTTCATCATCGACATTGAGTGAGCCGCGGCGCTGCGGCAACGTGCCATCATCCACGACGGTGACGCCTGGCGCGGCCACGCGCTCGCCGATGCGTCCGGAAAACGCGGAACTGCCCTTGCGGTTGAAGTCGCCCTCAAGACCGTGTCCGATTGCCTCGTGCAATAGAATGCCGGGCCAGCCTGGTCCCAGCACCACTGTCATGGTGCCTGCTGGGGCGGGCTTTGCAGCCAGATTGGTCACTGCCTGATGCACGGCCTGGCGGGCGTATTCTTCCAGTTTTTCATCGGTGAAATATTCATAACCGAAACGTCCGCCGCCGCCGCCGGAGCCCTGTTCGAGGCGGCCATTTTCCTCTGCGATGACTTGCAGCGAGAGCCGCACCAGCGGCCGCACATCGGCGGCTGTGTGGCCGTCCGATCGCGCGACATAAATCACTTCGTATTCGGATGCCAGGCTGGCAATGACCTGAATGACGCGCGGATCTAGTTTTCGCGCGATGTTTTCCAGCCGTTCGAGCATGACGATTTTTTTGGCGTCTTCGAGACTTGCGAGCGGGTCGAGTGGCTGATAAAGGCTGCGGACATTCCCTCGCCCGGCCACCGCATACGATTTTCCACCCCCTGAGCGGGCAATGGCGCGCGTGGCATCCGCCGCGTGCGACAACGCATCGAAGCTGATTTCGTCGGAATAGGCGAAGGCGGTTTTTTCGCCTGACACCGCACGCACGCCCACGCCCTGATCAATGTTGAAACTGCCGGATTTAACCTGGCCTTCTTCCAGTGTCCAGGCCTCGGAACGGCTGTACTGAAAATACAGGTCGGCGTAGTCGAGATCATGCGTCAACAGCTTGCCGAATACCGGCGCGAGTTTCTGGCTGTCGAGCTCGTTCGGCGCAAGCAAGGTGCGCTGCGCGACATCGAACAGCTTTTCAGCGGACTGGATGGGGGAAAGTGCTTCAACGGGATTCATTGTTCTCTCTTACTTCTTGCTGGCGCTGCGGGTTGGCGCCCGGCGTTCGACCAACTCCACCCTGACTTCATCACAGCCGATGCTGCGATGCTTGAGTGCGGGCAGACTCTTGCGCAAGCTGGCCTGATAACCAGGGTTGATGTTGGCAATGACCACGCCAGAGCCGCGCGGCAGGCGATCAAGTACCACGCCCCACGGATCGACGATCATCGAGTCGCCATTGGTTTCGCGACCGGACAAATGATAGCCGCCTTGCGCGGGCGCGATGACATAAGCCAGATTCTCGATGGCGCGGGCGCGCACAAGGGTTTCGAAATGCGCCTTGCCGGTAGTCGCTGTAAAAGCGGAAGGCACCATGATGACATCGACGTCCGGCATGGAGCGGTATAGTTCCGGAAAGCGCAGGTCATAGCAGATCGACAGGCCGATGCGGCCGAACGGACTGTTGACCACCACGATTTCGTTGCCTGGCTCGATGGTCTTTTCTTCCTTGTAGTGCTCGTTGCCCAGATCCAGGCCAAACAGATGAATCTTGTCGTACCGCGCCACCTGCTTGCCTCGGTCGTCGTATACCAGGCAACTGTTGCGCACCTTGTCCGGGTTGTCGCATTCCAGCGGCACCGATCCGCCCACCAGCCAGATGTGATGCTTTTTGGCCATGCGTGAAAGGAAATTCTGTATCGGGCCTTTGCCTTCCGGCTCGCGAACCTTGACCTTGTCGGTGTCCTTCAAACCCATGATGGCAAAATATTCGGGCAATGCGACCAGCTGCGCGCCGTCGCTGACGGCCTGTTCGATCAACCGTTCAGCTTCTGCCAGATTGGCTGCCACACCGGGTCCGGAAGCCATCTGAATGGCCGCCACCCGGACGGTACCTGCCGGCGCGGCCTGTTTCCTGGCTGCGGGTGCCTTGGTGCGCGAACCCTTGGTCTTGGCAATTGAAGAGGTTTTTTTGACTGTCATGTTGTCATGAATCCGATTCTTGTTCCTGAATGGGTTTGGGTTTCGCTAGCCTGGTAACAGTGGGGTCATCCCAGCCACCATCAACCAGATACTCGAATGAAATGGCTTCCTCGATGGGGTCTTTCAAGGCCTTCTGCATCACCAGTGCGCCCAGGCCCGCGACCGGGCCGCCCAGAAGCGCTCCAGCCACCGCCACGCCTTCGGACAGTTTTGGAATGACCTTGACACGCAACCTGACGGATTCATCCTGCAGCTTCGCCAGGCCAGACATTTTCACTGTCGCCGAGGGGCCTTTCATCAGGAAATCGTTGGTATACACGGTTCCCTTGGCCAGTTGCATGGTAGAGGAAATCTGGTCGAATGCGAACCCTTCGGAAAACACATCGCGAAAATCCAGGCTCAGCCGCCTGGGTATGGATTGCAGGCTCAACACGCCAAGCAGCTTGCCCGCGCCAGGTTCCACCTTGGTGAACTGACCACTCTTTGCCGTCATTTGCAGCGTGCCGGCAAGCGTGCCGAAAGCAAAATCTGCAGGCGAACCCTGCCAGGTAACCTCGCCTTGAATCTGCGCCGTACCGCGCCTGAGCGCGTTGCCATAGCCAAAACGCTCAAGCGCAAGACCTGCATTGCGGATATCCGCATTCATCTTCATGCGGGTTTCGCCCTTGCCGGTATCTTTCCATTCGCCCGACATGCTGACAATGCTGTCCTTGTGAATCAGATTGAGCTGGTCAATCGCCAGGCCCCGTGGAATGCCGTGCGCGAAAGCTTCCAGCCGTCCCATCGACTGGTTGCCGATGGTCAGCTCATCTACCTGCACATCCATTGCTGGCATGCCTTCCGGTTCGAGCGCCACGGCTTCTCCGCCTCGCGACTCGGCAGGCTCAGGCAGGGTAAAGTGGCGGAACTGCATGGAAAGACGGGCGGGCGTCTCGCCTGCCAGGCGGTAGGTCAGGTTGCCCTCCATTTCCCGGCCATTGACTGACGCCCGCAACAAGTTGGACTTGAGCTTGCCGCTCACCGCGATGTCATGGAATGAACGGCCAAGAAAATCCAGCCTGGACAAGGTGAGATTGATGCCGGACAAATGGGTGGCTTCGCCATCGCCGCCTTTCGGCAACAAGTCCACCCAGCCGCCCAGATCAAAAGTGCGCACATAGCCGCTCACCTGAAGTCCGCTTTCCGTGGGCAATTTCGCTTTGTCCCCAAAACGCAATTCACCCCGGTCAAGCCTGTGTCCCGAGGGAGTTTGTTGCGTGGTCCAGACGGCGGAGGCCAATCTCCCATATTGCAGATTGAATCCGTCTTCGTTCTTGCTGATGGTCTGGTGCTCCAGCAACAACGGAATTGCACTGGATGCGGACTTGTTCATGGGCGCGGGAAGTCTGGATTCCAGGCCCGTCAAGGCAGATTCCAGCCTGACGCGAGTTTGATCCCGGCCAAGCGTCAACTCGCCTTTCCAGTTTGTCTGGCCCGACAGGCGGCTGGCAATTTCCTTGCCCATCCAGGTATCCAGCGCCGTGGCTTTCAGCAGACCCTGCCCACGTACTCGGACCGTGCCATTTTCAGTCGCCGCAGAAAAACTCGCGTCGCCGCCCAGCACTTTCGCAGTCATTTGTGGTGTGGTCACGTCACTGTCGGTAAATTCAAGCTTGCCGCCCACCTGCTCCAGTCTTGGCAGATCAGGTGCTGGAAATACCGTGTTACCAGCAAAGGTCAAGCGGCCAGCAAGCGTGGTATCCCGGCTATGCCTGAGCGGCACCTTGATATTCATCAACAGGTGCAGGTTGCCAGTCGCGCTCATTTCCTCGGTCAGTCCGCCGATGCGATCAGTGACCGGGCTGAAATTCACAAAGCGGATGAATTCCTGTGCTGGTCCGCTAGCTTCGCCATCCACGATCAGCAATTCCTCCTTGGCTTCCAGATCGGGGATGACTGCTCGCACCTTGTTGAGTTGCGCGCCAAATATCGACGCCTTGTCCGAGCGGATTTCCATCCGAACGCCATCGAAAATCAATTCGCCATCAACATCGTCGATTGGCGGATAGTCTTCCGCATAGTGAATTTGCGCACCCCTGACTTTGCCGGAAACGCGGAATATCCCTTCTTGAGGATTGCGAAAAGGAAAACGCGACAAATCGCCCTTCAACTGGAATGTGGAATCATAGGCTTCGCCCCGCAGGATACCCTGACGCAGCCAGACATGGGTGTCCTCGTTGACCATAACCGGCAAATAGCGCTCGACCCGGGCGCCCACTGCACGATCGAGACGCCCCGACAAGTCCGCCACGCCCGGCCCCTTGCCAAGCCAGTGATAACGCCCGAAGACATGGGCAGCAAGATCGGTATTTGAAAGGGCGGCTTCAGAAATTTCCAGCGTATACCCCTGAGGGCGCTGTTTTTTCCAACTGCCACGAATGTTGAGTGTATCGAACTGCAAACGCGGATCGGAAAACACGGTGGGCAAATCAATCGCCGCCTTGGCGCCGGTCAGTGAATAGACACCCTTTTCCTCATCGCCACGGAGCGTGCCGCTCAGATTGCTTGCACCCGGCATCTGTCCCATTGCTGCCCAGCCCAGGCCTGTGAATTTTCCCTGAACCGAAAAAGCCTTGGGTGAAGCGAATTCACCGCGCCATCTCAAGGCCAGTTCTTCAATCAGGCCTTTGGGTTGGCTTGCCCGCAAACGATCAGCCAGGGACGGTTCCAGCGGAAGCGAACCAGTCAGACCCGCCAGCGTATACAGTTGGACATCACTGACAACCACCGACCGTTCCTCACCCCCCCATTTGAATGCCAGATCGAATGGCCCGGATGAAACCGCACCCGCTGGCTTCAAAATCGCCCTGCGCCCCCACAGGGTTTGCGATCCCGATTCCTGCTTCCAGCCGAATTTACCTGCCGCCCGTTCCAGGTTTACAGGCGGATGCCGATCGTCGAGCTTGAGATGGAGATCTGCCAGATTGAGTTTTGCTTCCAGTGAAACCAGTTGTCCCTTGTCGATTTCCGTGACAAGGGCAACGCTTCCATGGCCGCGCGCGTCGGACCATGACGCCGGAAGCCAGGGGCGCAATGCTTCCAGGCTGACTGCACCCACATCCGCGTTCAAGGTGCCGTGCCATTCATCTCTGGCTGACAGACTACTACCAAGCAGCATGCCTTCGATGACAACCGGCGTCGCCACGTTTGCCGGCGGCATTGCTCTGAACGTGAACACGTGGCGTCGCAGCAGATTCTGCAAATTGAATGAAACATTGCGCAACACCAATGGCGGGCTGCCGCTGGTTTCGTCGATCCATGCCAGGGTTGCGCCCTCGATTTTCACCTCGCCCTGTTTGAGCAGCCAATCCGAAAACGAAGTGTCCTTGCTGTTCGGGTCGATTTTGAGACCACCCACGTAGAACATGCCATTTTCGGCCCGGCGCACGGCAATGGCCGGCGCGCTCACCGACAGATCGTGAAAGCGCGGCTCAAGCGTCAGCAGACTGCGCCAGCCGAACCTGCCTTCCAGCCTTGAAAAGTGCAGGAGCGGCCGGTTGCCTTCGTACAGCCTCACGCCATCGAGGGTGATGCGCGGGCGCGCGCCGCCCCACTCGCCATCAATCTGTTCAAGGGAAATGGTGTATCCCGTGGCTGCCGACAGCACACTGGCCACGGTGTCCTTGTAACGCGGCAGATTAGGCAGCAGCCACCAGTACGAAACGGCAAGAACCAGCAAGGGGAAAACAATCATCAGGGCCAGCAGGCCCTTGAGCCAGTTACGGCGGAAAAAGGAGTGGGAAACGGGTACGGTCATTTGATTCTGTTCAAGCCTGAATTGTAGAGCCTGAACAGGGTTTTGACTGGTTTTTGACGGGGTTCGAGCACTTTATTCCCCGGATTTGAATCGTGTCAGCACCCGCCGGTCACGTTTGGTGGGACGGCCTTTTATGTCTTGCGATGGTTCGCTGGTCATGCGGCGCAAAGCGAGGCATTCCTCCCGTTTGACCCGGCTGATATCGGTTTCCTCATACAGCTTCTTCGCCACACTGGCCGAGCCGCGTTTGTCGGACACCCCCATCACGATAACCTGCCATTCAAGACCGCCATGCCGCACCAGAATTTCATCGCCGATTCTCACTTCCTTCGCCGGCTTGCAACGTTCCGAGTTCAGCTTCACCTGTCCGGCCTCGATGGCCTGGGTCGCCAGCGAGCGGGTTTTATAAAACCTTGCGGCCCACAGCCATTTATCTATACGCATGTTCTCAACCCAATTAATCGCCGCAATTCAACCTGCTCCATTGCTCTGGGCCCGCTTCACGCTCCCGCCCTCAGCCCATCCACTCTTGTTATTCCTGATTGCCGCCTCCATTATGTATGGCTGATGCCATCAAAGGCATCAAGCAGGAGGCATCATGATCACAATCAGACCCGCCCAAACCCGCGGCCATGCCAATTTTGGATGGTTGGATACCTGGCACACGTTTTCGTTCGGCCAGTATTACGACCCGCAGTACCTGGGCTTTGGTTCACTGCGCGTGATCAACGATGACCGCATCGCGGCGGGCGCGGGCTTCCCCATGCATGGCCACGAGGACATGGAAATCGTCACCTATGTCATGGAAGGCGCGCTGGAACATCGAGACAGCCTGGGCAACCAGGGCGTCATCGAAGCCGGAGAAGTTCAGCGCATGCGTGCAGGAACCGGCATTCGTCATAGTGAACACAACGCCTCGGCCACGGATGGCATCCACCTGCTGCAAATCTGGATCGTGCCTGATCAGAAGGGACTTGAACCCGGCTATCGCCAGATCAGGCTCGACCCGCAAGGCAGAGCGGGCCGCTTTCAGTTGATTGCCTCGCCGGATGGACGCGAAGGCTCGGTAGATATCCATCAGGACGCATCCATTTATGCCGCACGCTTCAATCCAGGCGACTCGATCACTTTTCCGGTCAGCGCCGGTCGGCAGGCTTACTTACAGGTCGCCACAGGACAAGTGGCGTTGAATGGCTATCCGCTCAGGGAAGGCGATGGCGCAGCCATAACAGAGGAAGACAGACTCAGTCTGACAACTGAGCATTCCGCTGAAATCCTGCTGTTTGATCTTAAATAACAGAACAGAATAACGACATGACTCCAAAAATCCTGGCTTTTGCCGGCTCCACGCGAAAGGACTCTTTTAACCGCCAGGCCCTGGAGTACGCCGTGCGCGGCGCGCGCGAGGCCGGCGCGGAAGTCACGCACATCGACCTGAACGACTACCCGCTGCCGCTCTATAACGGTGACCTGGAAGCAAGCCATGGCCTGCCCGGCACAGCCATCCAATTGAAGGCGCTTTTCAAATCCCATCAAGGACTGCTTCTTGCCTGCCCGGAATACAACGGCTCGATCACGCCCCTGCTAAAAAACACTTTGGACTGGGTGTCGCGGCCAGATGGTGAGGAGTCCGGCCTCGTTCCTTATCAGGGCAAATGGGCCGCACTGGTCGCGGCATCCGCGGGTAACCTTGGCGGATTGCGCGGCCTGCGCCATGTGCGCGATATCCTCACTAATTTGCAGGTCATGGTCATCCCGCAGCAGATGGCGCTATCACAGGCCGACAAGGCGCTGGCTGATCCACAGCCCAGCGGACTCAAGGGATTAGCATCAACTGGCCGGGCACTGGCGGAAGCCCTTCGTCACTGGAACAGACAATAAAAAAACCGGCATCCTCAGGATACCGGTTTGAACGCCCTGGCTAGGAGATGCCCAGGCTCTGCAGGCTAATTTACTGTGAACTGTTTACTGTTGAATGTAGATTGACTGATGAGGGCAAATTCATGTCTCCAGTTGCCGCATGCGCCAGACTGGAAAAACCCAGCAGCAATGCAGCCAGGCTGACGCCAAGCACAAATCCTGGGCAACTACCTGTCTGGTAGGAACAACGGCTGTTATGAGGGGGTTCGGGGCGAACGGCACTATAGCTCATGGCGCAACTCCTGAAAATCAATCATCACAAACACGATCGAGCACGCACAGCAAGCCAATTCTTGAAACCGGCAACCCCGCTATCTTGCACACTGCTTTAACTGGACTTGCAAGACCGGTGGCTTTGCGTCCCCGCCTCACGACGGGTTTGCTCTGATCAGTTATCAACACTAACGGCGAATTATCGCCAGCCCTTAATTTTGCCGACAGGCGGTCGTTAACGCCGATTTTGTTTAAACTGATGACGACAACTCATTGATTAATAAGCACCAGACATGGAAACCAAACGATACCAGGCATCAAGCATCCTCCTGCACTGGCTGATGGCTTTGGCCCTCGTCGCCAACTTCACGCTGGGCGTATCGGTACACGAAATGGATCTTTCGCCCATGAAGCTGAAAATGCTGGCCTGGCACAAATGGGCGGGCATGAGCTTGCTGGCACTGGTCACACTGCGGCTGATCAACCGGCTGATTTTCCGGCCACCACCGCCCGAACCTGCCCCACTTTGGCAGCAGCGTGCAGCTTCCTGGATGCATGCCGCCCTGTATGTCCTGATGTTTGCCATTCCCTTTTCCGGCTGGCTGGTGACATCCGCTGCCGGGATTCCGATGATTTATCTGAACCTTTGGGAGTTGCCGCAACTGCTGCCGAAAAATCTGGAATGGGCGGATGGCCTGAAGGAAATCCATGAGGCATTGAACCAAGCTCTTCTGACTCTGGTCATTGTTCATGTGCTGGCGGCCATCAAGCATCATTTCTTTGACCGCGACAACACTCTGGTTCGCATGCTGCCCTTTCTGGAGAGACGCCGGTGAAAAAACAATTTGCCTTCTGGTTTATTGGCGCGATGCTGGCGCCCGCCATGGCCTTCGCGGGCAACTGGCAACTGGATGATGCCCGCAGCAATATCGGATTTCAGTATCAGGCCATGGGCGCCACGCTCGACGGCGAATTCCCCCTGTACCAGGCGGACATTCAGCTTGATCCGGCCAAGCCGGAGCAGGCAAACATTCTTCTTGACGTGACCACGGCCAAAACCGATGCGGGCAATCCCGATGCGACAGCCGAAGTCGGCAACCCGCTTTTTTTCGACAGCCGCCGCTACCCCACAGCCCGTTTTGCCTCGACACACATCCAGCCACAGGGCAATGGCCGCTATCTGGTTGAAGGCAAGCTCTCGGTCAAAGGTATTACCCGCCCAACCCGGATTCCGGTCTTGCTGAAAACCGAGGGCAAAAACCAGCGCCTGACAGGCACGTTCAAGCTCAATCGTCTTGACTTCAAAATCGGTGAGGGCATGTGGGCCGACACGAGCGCCCTTGCCAACGAAGTACGGGTGGCATTTTCACTCCTGCTTGTTCCCAGCCCGGCAAAAAAATGAACACGAAACTGTTCCCGCTCATCTTCGCCACGGCGCTGAGTTCTTCTGCGTTTTCCGCCACGTACACTTTTGATCCCAGCCACACCTACCCGCTGTTCGAAATCGATCATCTGGGCTTCTCCATCCAGCGCGGCCAATTTGATTCGGCACGCGGCACGCTCGAATACGATCCGCTCCAGCGCACCGGCTCCATTGAAATCGTGATCGATACTGCCTCACTGGATTCCGGCCACGATGAACGTGATGCCATTCTCAAGGGGCCGGGCTGGTTCAACGTCAACCAGTTTCCCACCATGACTTATCGCGGAAAGCAATTTATCTTCGATGGCGACCGTCCCGTGGCCATTGAAGGCGAGCTGACCATGCTGGGTGTAACACAACCCCTGCGACTGGAAATCACGCGGGTGAAATGCGGGCTGAATCTGGCCGCCCGGAAACGCGGCTGCGGCGCTGACGCGACGGGCGTACTCAGACGGTCACAGTTTGGGTTGAGAAATGGCCTGCCTTTTGTCGGCGACGAAGTCAGGTTGCGGATACAGGCCGAGGCCTATCAGGAAAACTGATCCGGTCAGCTCACTGCGAAGTTGAAAGGCCTGCATCCGTCAGGCGATGACAATTCTTCCGAGCCAGCCTCGCACTCACAAATATACAGGCGGTTGCGGCCGGTTTGCTTGGACAGCATCAGGGCGAGGTCCGCGCGTTTGAGCAGGCTTTCGGCGGTTTCATCCGGCCTGATCATGGCCAGCCCCAGGCTGACCGTGAGCTTGCCTTTCGGCGGATGCATTTCCCGCTCGATTCGCGCGCGGAAATTCTCGGAGATGACTTCGGCCTCGGCTTGCGTCAAATTCGGCAGTACCACCAGAAACTCTTCCCCGCCCCAGCGGCCAACCGCATCGCCGCGACGGAAATGGTCCTTGAGCAATTGTCCGATTCGCACCAGGGTGCGGTCTCCCGCGAAATGCCCAAACTCATCGTTCACTGATTTGAAATGATCGATATCACAGAGCAACACACCAAGCCCGGTCCCGCTCAACTGTTCCGTCAGCCTGGAGGCATCCAGAATCTCCTCGATGCGGCGGCGGTTGTATAGCCCGGTCAATGGATCAATGTAGGCCAGCTTGCGAAGTTCTTCCTGTTCATTCGCCTGACGCATTACCTGCCGGTTGAGCTCATCCGCCTGCCGCCTCAGCACATGCTGCATGTCCCGATGGCCATCCAGTTCCTGCTCCTGTGCATTCAGCCGGTTCATGGAATCAATCAATTGGCCGCCCAACCTGCGTGCATGCCAGGCAAAAGCGAGCAGGAGTACGATCACCACGCATCGCATCCACAATTCATGAGAATTCGGCTTCAGTAATGCTTCAGCGAAAGTGTCATGTGTTCCAAACAGGGAAACATCGACAAAGGCGTCCAGCACCCAGAACAAAGCCGCCACAAGCAGCCCCAGCAGTGGAAGACGCCCGAGCAAGCGCTCTGGCATGATTGTTTTCTCCGCAACGTTATATTTGTTATCGAGATTATGCTTAACAATCCCACGGGGATTGTTAAGCACTTTTAAATTTTACTTTTGCCTTGACGCCCGGTATCTGGCCGTCAGACCACCGCCTGCTTGAGTTGCTCAAGAATCGCCGGGTTCTCCAGCGTTGACACGTCCTGGGTAATCTCCTCGCCCTTGGCGATAGCGCGCAGCAGCCGCCGCATGATCTTGCCTGAGCGTGTCTTGGGCAAATTATCGCCAAAGCGAATGTCGTCCGGCTTGGCGATCGGGCCGATTTCCTTGCCCACCCATTCGCGCAGTTCGGCCACCAGTTTTTTCGCTTCATCACCTTCGGGGCGCGCGCCCTTGCAGACGACGAACGCCACCACCGCTTCACCCTTGATGTCGTGCGGCTTGCCGACCACGGCGGCTTCGGCCACGCGCGGGTTGGACACCAGCGCGGATTCGATTTCCATGGTGCCAAGACGATGGCCGGACACGTTCAGCACATCATCGATGCGGCCCATGATCCAGTAGTAGCCATCCGCATCCTGGTGCGTGGAATCGCCTGCGAGATACATTTTTCCACCAAGCTCTTCGGGGAAATAGGTCTTCCTGAAGCGTTCGGGATCACCCCACAGGGTTCGCAATTGCGACGGGAACGGACGCTTGATGACAAGAAAGCCGCCATGACCCTTTTCCACGTCATGCCCCGCTTCGTCCACCACGCCGACCATGATGCCGGGCAGCGGCAGGGTGCAGGAACCGGGCTTGGTTGGCACTGCGCCGGGCAGGGGAGAAATCATGTTGGAGCCGGTTTCGGTCTGCCACCAGGTATCGACTATGGGGCAACGGTTTTGGCCAATGTGTTCGTGGTACCACATCCATGCTTCGGGATTGATAGGCTCGCCCACCGTACCCAGCAAACGCAAGGAGGAAAGATCAAATTTCGCCGGCAGATCGGCACCCAGCTTTATCAATGAGCGAATGGCCGTCGGCGCGGTGTAGAACGTCGTGACCTTGTGCTTCTGGATCATTTCCCAGAAACGGCCGGCATGCGGGTAGGTGGGAATGCCTTCGAATATCACTTCGGTCATGCCCATCGCCAGCGGACCATAGGCGACGTAAGTGTGGCCGGTAATCCAGCCCACATCCGCTGTACACCAGTACACGTCGGTTTCAGGCTTGGCGTCGAACACCCACTTCATCGACAACAAAGCCCCCAGCAGATATCCGCCGGTGGAATGCTGCACGCCCTTGGGTTTTCCGGTGGAGCCGGACGTATACAGAATGAACAGCGGATGCTCGGCATTGACCCACACCGGCTCGCATTCGTCGGGTTGTGATGCTGTCGCTTCGTGCCACCAGACATCGCGGCCGCTTGCCATGTTCACCGCGCCGCCAGAGCGCTTGTAAACAACTACCTTTTCCAGGCTGTTGCACCCGCCCAGACCGATGGCTTCATCCACGGCAGCCTTCAGCGGTACCGCCTTTCCGCCGCGCATGGATTCATCGGCAGTTACCACCACTTTTGCACCGGCATCGATAATGCGCTCCTGCAACGACTTGGCGGAGAACCCGCCAAACACAACGGAATGAATCGCGCCGATGCGCGCGCAGGCCTGCATGGACACTACCGCTTCGATGCTCATCGGCATATAGATAATGACGCGGTCGCCCTTGGTCACGCCCAGGGATTTCAGTGCATTGGCAAACTTGCCGACGCGCTTTAGCAAATCGTTGTAGGTGGAGGTGGTCACCGTGCCGTCATCCGCTTCGAAAATCAGCGCAGTCTTGTCGCCCTTGCCGGCATGAATGTTCTTGTCCAGACAGTTCCAGGAAACATTCAGCTCACCATCGTCGAACCATTTGTAGAACGGCGCACCCGACTCATCCAGCACGTGGCTGAACAGCTTGTGCCAGGAGATGTTTTCACGGGCCAGGCGCCCCCAGAAGCCGGCGTAGTCCGATTTGGCTTCGTTCATCAGGGCTTCATACGCCGCCATGCCGGACACATTGGCTTTCGCCGCAAATTCCGCGGACGGCGGGAATACGCGGGTTTCATGCAAGACTGAGGTGATGTCGGCCATGTGGTCTCTCCTCGATGAGTTGGCTTATAGTTGGAAAACAAGCATTCTAAACAGCGTATGACTATCCCGGAACCCCCACTCGACCGTCTGGCCCGCCTTTCACGCCACGCCGCCCGCCTGCTCAATGCCCGGCCGGATTTGAGGGAGTTGTCCAGCCGCCTTGACCGGCCGTTTGGCCGCGAGGAAATGGCCGCCTGGCTGGCAGAACCTGTCGCGGACGAAGAAGCGCTTAAATCCCGGCTGCGCAAGTTGAAAGACCGGGTCTGGGTCGTCACCGCCGCGCGCGACCTGGCGGGGCTGACCTCACTCGAAGAAGTGACCGGGGCGTTTTCCGATCTGGCTGAAGTTTGCATTCAGGCCGCGCTGGATTTTCATGCACGGTTGCTTGCGGAACGCTATGGCCAGCCAAAAAACAGCGACGGCAGCTCCATGGAACTGGTCGTCATCGGCATGGGCAAGCTGGGCGGCGGCGAGCTGAATGTCTCTTCCGACATTGACCTTATTTATCTTTATCCGGACGAAGGCGAGACGAGCGGGCCTTCGCCGCTTTCACATCATGAATTCTTCCAGCGGCTTGGCAAGAAGATCAGCAACACCATTGCCGACACGACTGCCGACGGCTATGTCTTTCGCGTCGATTTGCGTCTGAGGCCGTGGGGCGACTCCGGCCCGCTGGCCATGAGCTACGCCATGCTGGAAGACTACCTCACCCTGCACGGCCGGCCCTGGGAGCGCTATGCCTGGATCAAGGGCCGTGCGCTCACGGGCGGGCGCCACAAGGAACTTGACGACGTGGTCCGTCCATTCGTGTTTCGAAAATATCTCGATTTCAACGCCTACCAGTCGCTCAGGGAACTGCACGCGCAAATCCGCGCCGAGGTTGTGCGCAAGGATCGACAGAACAACATCAAGCTGGGCCCCGGCGGCATCCGCGAAATCGAATTCGCCGCCCAGGTATTTCAGCTGATACGCGGCGGTTATGAACCCGCCCTGCGCATCAGGCCCACACAACACGTGCTCAAGTTGCTGGCGGAACGGCAGTTCATTCCCGGTGCGACCGCCGACCGTCTGATCGAGGCTTACCGTTTTCTGCGCGCGCTCGAGCATCGCCTGCAGTATCTGGACGACGCGCAAACCCAGACCCTGCCAGGCGACGCGGAAAGCCAGCGCCTGATCGCCGAAGCCATGAATTTCGACAACTGGGAAGCGTTGCTGGCCAGCCTGAACCAGCATCGCAAAATCACCGAGCAGCATTTTGAACAGATCTTCGCCGCGCCGCAGGCCGATCAGTCCTCGCACCCGCTGCTGCCGGTGTGGCAACACCCCGAGGCGCAACGCTCACAACTGGAAGCGTTCGGCTTCAAACAGGGCGCGGACATGGCCGCGCGTCTTGGCCAGCTGCGGGAAATTGCCGTCACCAAATTTCCCGAATCGTCCCGGATCCGGGTCGACAGCCTGATGCCGCCGATCATCGAACTCTCGGCCCAGCAAGCGCATCCGGATGACACGCTGACCCGCTTCATCGGCTTCATTGAAACCATTGCCCGCCGTCAGACCTACCTCGCCCTGCTCTCGGAATATCCGGCGGCATTGAAACAACTCGCCCGGCTGTTTTCCGCCAGCCCGTGGGCCGCACAACTGGTCACGCGGCAACCGCAACTGCTCGACGAACTGATCGACCCCCGGCAATTGTTCGAAATCCCCGACTGGCCCGCGCTTGCCGCCAGGCTGCATGAAGCCCTGGATGCCGAAGCCGGCGACATGGAAGCGCAAATGGATCGTCTGCGGCGCTTCAAGCAGGCGCAAACCCTGCACCTGCTGGCGCAGGACGTGGCCAGCGTGCTCAAGCTTGAAACCCTGTCCGATCACCTGGCTGCGCTGGCCGATCTGCTGCTTGCCGAAACGCTCCACCGCGCCTGGCTCACCATGCCCAAACGGCATCTCGACCGGCCGCGCTTCGCCATCATCGGCTACGGCAAACTGGGTGGCAAGGAACTGGGCTATGCCTCCGATCTGGACATCGTGTTTTTGTACGACGACGACACGCCCGACGCCGGCGCGATCTACGCGCGGCTGGCGCAAAAACTCAGCACGTGGTTCAGTACAGCCACTTCCGCCGGTGTGCTGTTCGACACCGACCTGCGCCTGCGTCCAGACGGAGCCTCGGGCCTGCTGGTCAGCAGCGTCGAAGCCTTCGAGGATTACCAGCGCAACAAGGCCTGGACCTGGGAACACCAGGCTTTGACCCGCGCCCGCCATGTCTGCGGCGATGCCAACATTGGAGAAAAATTCGAGGCCATCCGCCGCGCCATCCTCACATTCCCGCGCGATGCGGCCAGGCTGAAGGAAGAAGTTCTGAGCATGCGCCAGAAAATGCGCGACGGCCATCCAAACAATACTGAACTGTTCGACATCAAGCACGACAGCGGCGGCATCGTCGACGTCGAATTCGCCGTGCAGTACCTGATTCTTCTACATGGAAAGAATCATCCTGAATTGCTCGACAACGTCGGCAACATCGGCCTGCTTAAACGTTGTGGAGAATCGGGACTGCTGCCGAAAGACATCGCCGAGAATGCCGCCAACGCCTACCGCGAGCTGCGGCGACAGCAACATGCCGTCAAGCTTTCAGGTGCCGAACATGCGCGATTGGAAGCAGTCCAACTCAGCGCCGAGCGCACTGCCGTCAGCCAATTGTGGGGCACCTGCTTCAATCAATGAAACACTGCATAATGGAGTTCGCATGCAAGCCTGCTCCTGCATACTGCTGATTTTCGCAGGAGCACGCTTGCATGCGACAGCACTGCGGCGAAGCAATCAGTATTCCTTAAGCTGCGCCATCTGCTGTTGCAGTCTTCTCAAATCATCCGCCGCGCCGGCCTGTTCGTAATAGCGTTTCGCTTCCTCAAAGTATTTGCGCGCCACATCAGGCTGACGCAGGTCTCTTGCCAGCCATGCCTGGTAATGCGCGGCGATACCCAGCCAGAACACGTCGCCTGCCTTTTCCACCCAGATTTTTCCCTCGTCCAGCAGACGCCTGGCTTCATCGTAGCGGCCCAGTTGCCTTTCCAGATTACCCAGATTCATCAGGTGCTTGCCCAGGTGGTGGAAGTGATTGCCTTGCCGGTTCAGCGCAATCGCCGCTTCCAGGGCCTGCTTCGCCAGTGCGGTGTCGCCCCGCCACTGGTGAATCAAGCCCACGTTGTTGTACGACGCCGAGCGTTCCGACAAATCAGGGTTGATGAGAATGCTGGCCTGGTAGTCGTGCAATGCACCGGGGATATCGCCACGGTCATAGCGCATGCCCGCGGTGTTGTGCAACGCGGTGGCGAGCCCGCCCTGATCGTTGATCTGTTTCGCCAGTGACAGCGCCGCCTGCTGGTAACGCCAGGCTTCCTCGTTGCGTCCCAGGCGGCGCAGCGTTACGCCAAACCAGTTGCCCAGCTTCACCGCCAGCGGGCCGCCAACCGGCTGCTTCGCGGCTTCGTCCAAGGCATCCAGCGCGGTCCTGAAATCGCCGCGCTCGTATCGCGCACGCGCAAGGCAAATCCAGGCCGCCGCATCGTTCGGCGATTTTTTCAGCAGCGCATCGGCCAGATGCGTCGCCGAGGTGTAATCAAATCTTGCCAACGCTTCATCACACGCCTGATCTGCCTGAACCGCGCAGGCCAGGAAAATAAATCCCGATGCCAGAAACCTTTTCATCTTGAAGTCATCTCTATTCCAGACAATTCGAAAAACGCTTACCCTGTCATCCATGAAAACAGAACCTGTCATCCTTGTACCTGCCGAAGACGATTCCTGCGTCCTTGATGAGGCCATCGTGGGCGCCTTCGGCCTGCCCGCGGGCAAGCCCTTCGTCGGCATCAAGGGCGATCCATCCCTGCGCGAAACCGCGCCCATCCGCAGCAAGTTCGCCTCGCGCATCGACCAGAAAGTCGGCCCCGCGCTGGAACGCGTGGAGTGGCTGCTTGCCGAAACGGGTTGCTACTCGATTTATATTGGCTTTAACAGTTCCGAGGTGCGCACCGAGTCGATATTCAACCCCTTCAATTACGAAATCCACGATGTGGATGCGCTGTTGAGCGATGACTATATCAGCCGGCATTTTGTGCAGGCGCCTTTCGACGAAAAAATGAATACCATCGCCTGGGTTCGCACCATGGTCCAGACCGGCCCGCTGCGGAACTACCTGCCGGAACACTGGCAGCAGCTGATGGACGAGCAGCGCGCCAACTGGCAGCCGATGAAAAAGGAACTGATCCAGGACATCATCGATGGCTTTCACCAGTTGCGTGCCATCGATGGGTACTACCTGCGCAATGCCGCCATCTCGCTGTCGGAAGGCATCGTGCGCGCCTCATTCAACTGCGACGGCACCTACATCGTGCGGGCGGATTATTTTCCGGAGTTCGTGAAGCAGAATCTGCCGGGGTGAATCCCCCGGCGCTTCGCGCCTTGAATCCCCCCAACCCCCCTTTATCAAGGGGGGCTACTTAACCCCCTTGATAAAGGGGGTGGCGCGAAGCGCCGGGGGATTCATGGCGCATCAACATATGCCCGCCCCGCCGGACATCCCGAATTGAAATGCCTCACCCCGGCTTCGCGGAAATTCATCGGCTCGCCCACGCTGCCATCCGGCAGCGCATGAAAATAAATACGCACTTCGCGCAGCATGGGCTTGCGCCGTGCGGGTGAATCGCTGCGCGGCGTGCGGCAGTCGAACACAACGCTTTCCATCAGCGCCGCATCGCGGCTTTTGACTTGCGCGCGCAGCGTGTCAAGGCCGACTTCCCTGCCCGCGTGGCTGCCCAGCGCAGCGCCCATCGCCCGGTTGGCGCGTTCCACCAGCCTGACCGATTCGTCAAAGTATTGCGCCATGCTCAATCCGGAACAGGAGCCATGCTTGGCCCACTCGTGGCGATCCAGGCAATCTGCCGTGCCGGGCATGACGGTCGAGAGTTTTCCGGCCAGCGATTGGGGCAACTGAACACGGGTCTGGTCGCACATGCCGCCCCGGTCGCGCTCGCCGTTGCAGTAAAACGGATGCCGGCCCTTGTGCTTGTTTGGCCACAGGCCATGCAGGGTCAGCGGCTGGCGCCGGAAATCCGCCAGATCAACATCCCGGCACTGATGCGGCACGCGGCGGTTGCCGATCGAGTCCTCGCAAAACGCGGGCGCCAGCGACAGGGCCAGAACGTAGTAGTCGAAATCTGCCTTTTGCGGGGCCGGCGGGCGGGCCTCGCAGCCCGAAATCATCGTCAGCGCCACAAATAAAGACAGGCCGCCCAGCGCAAGCCTTTGATACAATTTCATTTAACCTTTGATTCCAACCCAAATAATTTAAGCGATATCGCAAAAACGCAGCGAAAAGCCCGTAGACGCGAAGCGCGGCGCACAGGAACCGGAGTGTATTTCAATACATGAGGGCGAGGCCAAAAAAGCCGGATTTGCCTGCCAGCAAATCCCTGCGAGCACCGAGCGACAAAGTATGCGAGTTTTGCAGCCGTTTTGGCGATTGCAAGGAGTTCTGTAAATGTCGATGTCCGACCGCGACGGCTTTATCTGGTACGACGGCAAGCTGGTCAACTGGCGCGATGCCACCACCCACGTCCTTACCCACACCCTGCATTACGGCATGGGCGTGTTCGAAGGCGTGCGCGCCTACCAGACACCCAAGGGCACAGCCATCTTCCGCCTGCAGGACCATACCGACCGGCTGTTCCGCTCGGCGCACATCCTGGGCATGAAGATGCCCTACTCCAAGGACGAAATCAACGAAGCCCAGCGTGCCGCCGTGCGCGAGAACAAGCTGGAATCCGCCTACATCCGGCCGATGGCGTTCTATGGCGCCGAGGCCATGGGCATTTCTGCCAAGACGCTGTCCACCCACATCATCGTCGCCGCGTGGAAATGGGGCGCGTACCTCGGGCAGGAAGCGCTGGACAACGGCATCCGCGTGAAGACCTCTTCCTTCTCGCGGCATCACGTCAACATCACCATGTGCAAGGCCAAGGCCAACGGCAATTACATGAACTCGATCCTGGCCCACCGCGAAGCCGAGCAGGACGGCTACGACGAAGCCCTGCTGCTGGATGTGGACGGCTTCGTGTCCGAAGGTTCGGGCGAAAACGTTTTCATCGTGCGACGCGGCAAGATCTACACGCCGGACCTGACCAGCGCGCTGGAAGGCATTACCCGCGACACCATCGTGCAACTGGCCAACGAACTCGGCTATCAGGTCATCGAAAAGCGCATTACCCGCGACGAAGTCTATTCCGCTGACGAAGCCTTCTTCACCGGCACAGCGGCGGAAGTCACGCCCATCCGCGAACTGGACAACCGCGCCATCGGCAGCGGATCGCGCGGGCCTGTCACGCAAAAGCTGCAGGCGCTTTATTTCGACTGCGTGCAGGGGCGTTCGGCCAAACATGAAGGCTGGCTGACCTATGTTTAAGGGTTCGCCGATCAATTCAATGTTCAAATCAATGTTCGTCATTGCGAGCGAAGCGAAGCAATCCAGAATGTCTGTTAACCGAAGATCTCTGGATCGCCACGTCGCTACGCTCCTCGCGATGACAGAATAAGTCATTGCTTGCCTAAGGGAACTTTGCCATGGCTGAAAAATCCGACAACACGCAACGCATCATCGAGGTCACGCCCAGCCAGCTTCCGCTGCATTGCCCGCTGCCCGAGCACGCGGCATGGAATTCGCACCCCCGCGTGTTCCTGCCCATCGAAAAAACCGGCGAGGCCTTGTGTCCCTACTGCGGAACGCAGTATCGTCTGCTAGGCGGCCCCTGTTCCGGCGCACATTAACTTACTTACCCAGAGGTCAACATGAAATCCCTTCTTCTCGCCACGGTTGCGCTTATTGCCACCACCCTCCCGGCCCAGGCCGCCTCGCAAAAGGAAATCGAGGCCTCCATGCAGCAAATGCAGCAGGCCCAGGCCAAGATCATGGAAGCCATGATGCTGGAAAAACAAAGCAAACTCGGCTTCAATGAAACCGTCGACACTCTCAAGAAAAATGCCGAAGCCCGCGGCTGGAAAGTCACCGGCGTGCTGGATGCCCAGGAAGCCATGAAAAAAGGCGGCCACAAAGACGCCAAACCCATGAAGATCATGGGCATGTGCCACCCCGGCCTTGCCGAGGCCGTGCTCAAGGCCCAGCAAAAAGCCAAGCAGCCGCCCGCACTGACCTGCCGCTACAGCGTGTACGAAGCCCTGGATGGCAAGATTTACGTCATGCGCTTCAACACAAGCCTGATGGCTAGCATGGCCCAGGGCGAAGTCGCCACCGCGCTGACCAGCCTGGCCAAGGAAGAAGATGCCTTGATGAGTGTCGTGCTGAAATAAGTTTGTTTGAATGCATGTTAAAAAGCCGCGCAATGCGCGGCTTTTTTATTGGACGCCCGGTTATTGGTAATGCATGAGTGCAATATTTAAGAAAACAACTTTCTGCCTAAAAGCGACACTGTGAGCAAACGCCGTGAGAGACTGAATATCGGCCAAAGCGGGCGATGAAGGTTTTGATCAGCAGTGGCTGCAATCCGTCCTGGAGCAGACCATAAGGACATTGACCAGAATAAACTCCACGGGATTTTTGTGGTTGGCCAACTAGACCGTAAGTTATATTCCCCTGTCTCTCTTTCCATAACATAATAAAGAGACAGACACCTAGATAAGTCCATATTATTCAAAAGGATAGACCCATAAAATGCTTGTCTCTTTATTAAAAAACGTCCGGACAGTTTTGTCCGTATATTAACTGTTAGCGCTACTCGGCCAAGGTTGATCAAGTGAACTACTACACAAGAATATTGCCGTGGGAGAACAACCGGCGCCTTGAAAGGCTTGGCGAGTTTCGGGCATTGGTAATTCTGTACTTCAATAGCAGCCGTGCCGAGTGGATGGTGAATGAGCGGATTGAGAAGCCAGAGGCTGAAGAAGCAAGAGTAAAAATTAATCGAATGATGGATGAAACCCACGACATCATCTTGTATTCGGGCGTTAACCCTTCCATTCGCTACACTCCACCTGCCGCTGTTGGTGGATACATTCAGAACATTGACCTCGTTCAGAATGTCTTCAACTTACATCGGTTTCAAATCACCGCGAACAATCTCCTGGACTTTATTGACCGTTCGATTGGCATTTACGAAAGCAATAAGCGTCCAGCGCTTCTCCGGGCCATTAATCCGTTTTTCTATCTCGGTCTGGCTTTCGATTTGGTTGCCCGCGTTCCATTCGTTCTCATTGGCCGTGCGGGTTTCAATCGCAAAAAGGTAGAAGAGTCCTTGGCTGGCCGTTTGATTAAGGGGAGCATCTATGTAGTCACAGCACTGGCTTCACTGCTCACTGTGTTACAGCTTCTCGACTACCTAGAGTCATTCAAACAGGTTGTAAAGAATGTATTCCGCTAACCCGGCGCTCGACCTCGCTCCCTTCGGTCGCTGGACGCTGCGCGATGAAGCCGCGCAGCGCTGGTCAGCTCTACTACATGGACTCTCCCTATCAAAGCAAGTGCGCTGGGTGTTGAGTTGGAACTAGACTGCGGCTCTACATACGGCCTGTTTGCGGACTGTGTCCTGGCCTTGATGAAAATGCGCTTGGGATGTTCGTCTCATTCGTTAGTCGGCCTTGTTGGCCATTAAGCTAAACAGACTTTCACATCCCCGGTCTGACCTTCTCGTCATCCATTGCCTTGGCAGTGATTCGGCGGGCTTGCTCCTTTCCTTGCAGACGGTTTTGCCTGTCGTGATTTGATCTTATGCGGCAACTGCTTGCGAGCGGTATTCCTCGCCACTTGTCAGCATTGCCCAGACGATGCGGGCGTTCTTCGCTGCCAGGGCCACTGCGGCCCGCTTGTAGCCGCGCCGGGCAACGAGTTCGCGCAGCCAGCAGCTGATGCGGTCCTGCTTGTCTCTCAATGCGGCCAGCACGGCGCGGGTGCCGTGGATCAAGAGCGTGCGCAGGTATTTGTCACCCTGTTTGGTGATGCGCCCAAGACGCGTCTTGCCGCCGGTGCTGTATTGCCGGGGCGTGAGACCCAGCCAGGCGGCAAGCTGCCGCCCGTTGTGAAATTGTCTGGGGTCGCCAAGGCTGGCGAGGAGCGCGGTGGCGGTGATGCTGCCGATGCCGGGAATCGTCATCAGGCTTTGCGCCTTGGGGCAAAGCCTGGCCAGGCTTTCGATCTCGCGGTCGTAGGCGAGGATCTGCTGGTTGAGTTGCAGGATGCGTTGCCAGACGTCATGGAGCAGGCGCCGGGCCAGGGAGGGCAAGCCATTCTCTGCGTCTTCCAGAATATCGGGGATGGCGTGCTGGGCGGGATAGCGGCCTTTGGGCATGATGAGACCGAATTCGGCAAGCAAACCGCGAATCTGGTTGATCTGGAGGAATTAACGGGCCAGGCTCGAATTGAATTTCAGCACTTAGGGTTAGTACGGCAATTGAAGTATCCCTGATTCTGTTGCTATCAGGCATCAATCTGCTTGGGGGTAGACTTGAAACATCAGATGGCGCCCCCGACACGAATCGAACGTGTGACCCTCCCCTTAGGAGGGGGATGCTCTATCCACTGAGCTACGGGGGCGTGGCGCGCATTTTAGCAGGTTGCTGTTGAATGCTCTGCCCGCGCTGGCTGCTATGATGACAGCATGAAATTTCTTCTTCTGCTTGTCCTGCTTGCGGTTGCCTGGGCCATCTGGCGCGGATGGAATTCTGGCCCGCTGCCCCAGCCAGGCAGCGAGGCGCCGGATTTCCGCTTGCCCGATCAATCCGGCAATTTCCATCGTTTGTCGGATTACACCGGCAAATGGCGCATTGTCTATTTCTACCCAAAGGACGACACGCCTGGCTGCACCAAGGAAGCCTGTGCCTTCCGCGACGGGCTGGCGCGCTTGCAGGCTGCCGATGCGGTGGTGTTGGGCATCAGTGTGGACAGCGCCGAGAGCCATCGGCGATTCGCCGAGAAGCACGCACTCAATTTCCCCCTGCTTGCCGATGCGGACGGGACGGTATCCCGGCAATACGGTGCGCTGATGGACTGGCAGGTTTTCAAAATGGCGAAACGCGTGAGCTTCCTGATCGGGCCGGATGGAAAAATTCGCCATGTTTATCCGCAAGTCGACCCTGAAAATCATGCGGTGGAAATCCTGGAAAAAATCAAATCCTTCAACTCCAAATAGCATCCTCGGGCCGGATGGCCGATAATTGAGGGAGTTCCGGAAGATTTCCTTGGCCGTTTATTCCGGAGTGCCTAATAAAAAAGGAGGAGCTTCCCTCGGATGAAGCGCGTTTTCTTTCTGATTGCCGGCGGCGCTTTTCTGGCTTTGGTCATACTGATCGTGGCCCTGACCGCGAACGGCATTTATCAGCTATCCCGGATTCAGGACGAAATGAACCGGGTAGTGGAAACCAACGGCCGCAAGATCGACATCATCACCCGCACCCAGGTGGCCGCGCATGCGCGAACCGACCGGCTGCTGCGGATGGCCATCGAACGTGATCCTTTTGTCCGTGATGCGTTATTCATGGATTTCAACCGCGCCGGGTTCATGGTAGGCAGCGGACGCCGCGCCCTGCTGCAGCTTGGTTTTACGCCACGTGAAAAATCCATGTTCGACGAGCAGACCGCGCACATCCGCAAAATCGAGCTGACTCAGGAAAAAATCACCGACCTGCTGACGCGGGAAAAAGTCGAAGATGCCCGGCAGGTGCTGGTGGCCGAGGCCATTCCCTTGCAGGAAAAGTTCAATGTCATGCTGGCCGATTTCCGCGAGGATTTGCAGCGCGCCAACGACGAATCGCTTTTGAAGGCAAGGCAGGATTACCAGCACAGCCACCGCATGATGCTGGTTTACGGTTTTATTGCCGCGATGCTGGGGCTGGGGCTGGGCTGGCTGACCCTGAACCGGCTTGCCCGCGCCACGCACAAGATCGAGCAGCAGATGGCGGACCTGAAAGCTTCGCATGCCGCCCTGGAGGAAGAAGCCACCCACGACCCGCTGACGGGCTTGGCCAACCGGCGGCTGTTTTATGACCGCCTGCAGCACGCCTTGCGCCAGGCAAAACGCCATGGGAAAAAAGTGGGCGTGCTGTTCGTGGACATGAACCGCTTCAAGGAAGTCAACGATGTTCATGGCCATCATGTCGGCGATGCGGTGCTGACCGAGGTAGCCGCCCGGCTGGTTAACAGCGTGCGCGAATCCGACACCATCGCCCGCGTGGGCGGCGATGAGTTTGTGGTGCTGCTGGAAGATTTGCGGGACCGCAACGACTGCTACACTGCCGTCAAGAAAATCGAGGAGTCACTCAGCCGCGACACCAATTTATACGGCCTGGGCCTCGAACTCTCCGCCAGCATCGGCCAGGCCATTTATCCCGATGACGGCCTGACTGAAGACCAGTTGATCCATGCCGCGGATGCGGCCATGTACAACATCAAGACGCGTCTCTCCGAAGCCAGACAGCGCAGTCTGTTCAATCACTAGGGAAACACTGATTTATTCAGTGTTTCCCTGCAAATCGAGGATTCGATTTGCCGCTCAATGACGCTAGTCATTGAAAGCGTAAATTTTCACGGGCATGCGCCGGGAATATTTTTCGCTGATGTTTCGCGCAAGCGTATAAATCAGCGCTTCCCTATACGTTGCGGCGCTCGGCGCGCGCCTTCCTGCTCCAGACCCACACATATTGCAGGCCCGAGGCGACGGTGGTGGCGAACACGATCCAGAACATGGGCCGTACCCAGTCTTCGCCGGGGACGATGCCGGCTTCATGCCCCAGCACCAGTGCCAGCATGGCGAACTCGGCGAAGGTGTTGGCCTTGCCCAAGAGTGTCGGCTGGATTTCGAGATGCCCCGCCATGCCGCGATAGGCCAGCGCGCCGACCACGATCACCGCGTCGCGGATGACGATTGCAAGCGCCACCCACACCGGCACCAGGCTGAAGCTGGTCAGCACCACCAGCACCGACAGGCCCAGCGCCTTGTCGGTAACCGTATCCAGCGCGGCGCCAATGGCGGTGCACTGGTTGAGCTTGCGCGCCAGGAAGCCGTCCAGCCCATCGGTCAGCGCCGCGACCAGAAACACCCAGGTTGCCGCGGCCCACTGGTTTTCCAGCATGAACCAGATGGTGGCCGGCACGCCCATGAGACGGATGCCGGTGATCGAGTTGGGAAGGTTGAAGGCTTTTTCTTCACTCATAGGTTTGGCTTGTCTTGTTTACTGGGTTGCCATGGCTCCATGAGCCTCGCAATGACGTCATTGCGAGAAGCGCACACCCTCACCTCAACCCTCTCCCAGAGGGAGGGGGCAATCGCTGGGCCCAAGGCGACCTAACGAAGCAATCCAGAATCCAATAGCTTAGTACATCAAGATTGCACGCTCTCCCATAACTTTTCAAGCCGCTTGGCTGATACCGGATAAGGCGTTTTCAGCTCCTGCGCGAACAGCGACACGCGCAGCTCTTCCAGATGCCAGCGGAATTCGGCAAGCGCGGGATCATTCACGCCAGCCTTGCGGTGTTTGGCCAGGCGTTCCTGATAACGTTTTTCCAGGCCTTGAATCACGGCCGTGTGGCGCGGGTCGCGTTCGCCTGCGGCGGGCAGTTTGTCGAAACGTTTGAGTATGGCCTGCAGATAGCGCGGCAAGTGCTGCCAGCGCTCCCATGGGGTTGCACGGATGAAGCCAGGATAAACCAGGCCAGGCAGATGGGTCTGCTCGTCTTTCTGCGCGTGGGTATAAGGCGTTTTCTGGTTGAGCCGGGCCTGCACTTGTGGATACAGATCAAGGCAGGTCTCGACCGACCTCAGCAACGCCTGCATGACCGGTGCGATGCGCGGCTTGGCCCGTTCTTTCTGCTTGTCGAATTCCTTCTGCCTGCGCGGCAGCGGATCATCACCCAGACAGGCCCGGTCCGCGATGGTGTCGAGCAGATCGCCGAAGAATGTGTCCGCATTGCCGAGGCCGCGATACTTGAGCGCCAGGGCGGTCTGCCGGCCCAGGTCCTTTTCCAGTTGCTTGAATTGCGGCGCAAGGGCAATGCGCAACAGGCGAATCACCCCCTGACTCGAGGCCGCTTCCGCGCCTTCAGGCGTATCCATCAGCTTCATGGCAACCGCTTCGCCTTCGTCGATCAGCGCTGGATATCCCGTCAGTTGCTGGCCGTTGCGGACAAAATTCACCCGCTCGGGCAAGTCGCCAAAATCCCAGGCTGTAATGCCTTCCCGCTCATGCTCGCTGCGGACCTCAGACTGCCCATAGGCCAGACTGGCGGTTTCGCCCAACTGCTGGCGCAATGCGGTCAGATCGCGGCCCATGGCCAGCTCCTGCCCGCTGTCATCCAGCACGCGCATATTCAGCTTCAGATGGGGCGGCATGTCGGCTTCGCGCAGCATCACCCGGCTTTTTGTGCGCTTCTCCACCCAGGTTGAAATGGCCTCGGCAAGCGGCATTTTTCCCGGAACGGCCTCGCCCAGAAAGGTGGTTACCGATTGCGCCAACGGCACGAAGGCATTCCTGATTTCCTTGGGCATGGCCTTGAACAGGGCATTCACCCGGTCGCGCAGCAGACCTGGAATCGCCCAGTCGAGCTGCGCTTCGTTTACCCGGTTCAACAGATACAGCGGCAATGAAAGTGTTGCGCCATCCAGCGGGTGACCCGGTTCGAACCGGTATTTGACCGTGCAGGAAATGCCGTCGATCTCGATGGTCTCTGGATACAGGCCCTGCGAGAGATCGAGCCCCTCGGCGACGATATCTTCGCGGCTCAATTTGAGCAGATCGGGCTTGACGGTTTTCAGCCATTTTTCGAACGCCGGTCCGTTGTGCATGCCGGGTGGAATCCGTGCATCGAAGAATGCAAAAATGCGTTCCTCGTCCAGCCACACGCCCGATTTGCGCGCCTTGTGCTCGAGTTCCTCGATATGCGCGATGAGTTCCAGATTGTGCTTGAGCCAGGACGCCTCGGTATCGTATTCGCCCGCCACCAGCGCGCCGCGAATGAACAGTTCGCGCGACAGATCCGGTTCGATCGGGCCGTAGTGAACTTTTCTTCGCGAAGCCAGCGTCACGCCGTAAAGCGTTACCCTTTCGAAGGCAAGCACCCGAGCGGATTTGCGATCCCAGTGCGGCTCGGAATAACTGCGTTCGATGACGTGCTGCGCGGCGGCTTCAATCCACTCCGGCCTGACTTCAGCAGCCATGCGCCCAAGCAGGCGCCCGGTGTCCGTGAGTTCCGCCGCCACCACCCATTTCGTGCCTTTTTTTACCAGCACTGACGCCGGGTGAAGCCCATAGCGCAATCCTCGCGCGCCCTGATAGACACCGTCGCCCGGCTTGTTTGAGCCAGGCTTGTTTAAACCTGGGCGCGCCTTGGCGTCCTCGGAACGGAAACCGATATTTCCCAGCAGGCCGGTCAACAGCGACTGGTGCAACGCATCGTAGCCAGCAGGCTTCTCGTTCAGGCGCAGGCCGAGTTCCGCGCATTGGGTGGCAAGCTGCCCATGCACGTCGCGCCATTCGCGCATGCGTCTTGAAGAAAGAAAATGATCCGCCAGTTGATCGCGCAACTGGCGGTTGGATTTCTTGTGCTTGATCTGTTCGTCAAACCAGTTCCACAGTTTGACCACGCCAAGAAAATCAGAACGTTCGTCAGCGAAAAGCTTGTGCTTCTCGTCCGCGCTACCCGCGCGTTCCTGCGGCCGCTCACGCGGGTCTTGCACCGACAGGAAGCTGGTGATCATCAGCATTTCCGCCAGGCTTCCGCTGCGTTCGGCGGCCAGGATCATGCGGGCCATGCGCGGATCGAGTGGCAGACGCGCGATGCGTCGGCCTGTTTCCGTCAGTTCATTCCTGTCATCCAGTGCATTGAGTTCATGCAACAGGCTGTAGCCATCGGCGATGAATCTGGAATGGGGTGGGTCGATGAAAGGAAAGCTTTCCACCGCACCCAGCCCCAAGGATTTCATGCGCAGAATCACGCCCGCCAGGCTGGAGCGCAGCAGTTCCGGATCGGTGAATCGAGGCCGCGACTGGAAATCCGCCTCGTCATACAGGCGGATGCAAATACCATCACTGACCCGGCCGCAGCGCCCCGCGCGCTGATTGGCCGAGGCCTGGGAGATTTTTTCGATCAGCAATTGCTCGACCTTGTTACGCGCCGAATAACGCTTGACACGCGCCTGCCCGGTGTCGATGACATAGCGAATGCCCGGCACGGTAAGAGATGTTTCAGCCACGTTGGTGGACAACACGATGCGCCGCGCGTTGCCGGGCCTGAAAATGCGGTCCTGCTCTTCGACAGACAGGCGCGCAAACAGGGGAAGAATCTCGGTATGTGGTGGGTGGTGCTTGCGCAGCGCCTCGGCGGTTTCGCGTATCTCGCGCTCGCCCGGCAGAAAAATCAGCGTGTCGCCCCAGCCCTCGCGCGCCAGTTCATCCGTGGCATCAAGGATGCCCTGGATCAGATCGGATTCGTCGCTACCCTTGCCATTTCCTGCTTGCCCCTTAAATCCCTGCCCTTCCCCCTTTTCCCTTTCCCCTTCACCTTGAATGGGCCGGTACCTCATCTCCACCGGATACGTCCGCCCCGAAACCTCGATCACCGGCGCATTGCCGAAATGCGCCGAGAATTTTTCCGCATCGATGGTGGCGGAGGTAATCACCAGTTTGAGGTCTGGTCTTAGCTCGATCAGCGTGCGCAGATAACCCAGCAGAAAATCGATATTCAGCGAACGCTCATGTGCTTCATCGACCACGATGCAGGAGTAGGCGGACAGCATCGGATCGCCCTGGCTTTCCGCCAGCAGGATGCCATCGGTCATGAACTTGATGCGTGTGTCGCGCCGGACTTTATCGGTGAAGCGAACCTTGTAGCCGACCAGTCCGCCAAGCTCGCCTTTCAGCTCTTCGGCCACGCGCTGCGCCACCGAGCGCGCGGCAATCCGGCGCGGTTGCGTGCAGCCGATGAGTCCACCACCAATTGAACCTTGTCTGCCCAGCTCCGCTTCCAGGCACATCTTGGGAATCTGCGTGGTCTTGCCGGAGCCGGTCTCGCCACACAGGATCAGAATCGGGCTGGCCTTGAGCGCGGCAATGATGTCTGCCCGGCGCGCGGAGACTGGCAGGTCCGGATATTCAACAACCGGCCGGTTCATTTGTTTCGGATGTACCGGTTATCGTCAAACGTTTCCAGCCACTCCGGCCGGTAAACCGCCATCAGCGTCGCCATCATGCCGGTGGTAAATGCTTCGGACCATGCCAGCAGGAAGTAGTACGGTGTGTAATGTTCGAACAGATATTCCAGCGGATAAGCACCGGATAGCCACATCACCATCGTCGATGTCAGCGCCACCATGCCAATGGCCAGGGCGGCGCCAAAAAATCCGTTTACCAGCACGTAGATGAAAAAATGGTTGGGCAGTGTGCGGTCCGCGAGCCGGTACAGGTGATGGGTAATTGCTGCCGGCACCGCGCAAAATACCAGTATTTCAATTCCCAAAGCCGGCAGGCTGGTCTTGCCAGCCAGCGCGGTGGCGATTGCGGCGATGCTGGCCGCCAGCCAGCCGCGCCAGAAACCGAACATCAGCGTGGCGATGCTCGCCCCCAGCAGATGAAAGGACAATCCAGGCTTGACCCCCGTGCGGATCTGCCACATGACCATCAGCGCCACTGATACGGCGAGAAACAGGTTGAGACGGGAGGCGTCCCGCAGACGCTTCCAGTCGCCCGAGCGCCAGGCAAACCACAGCAGAACCAGCACGCCGGCCCAGCCCAGGGACTGCCAGCCGCCGGAAAAAACGAGTAACTCCTTGTTCATGGCGTTATTGTAACTGCCGCTATACTCCGCTTTTTATCTTGTGCCAAAGTCCATGAAACTCGCCTTGTTCGATCTCGACAACACCCTCCTCGCCGGCGACTCGGATTTTGAGTGGGCGCAATTTCTTATCAGCAAGGGCGTGCTCGACCGCGAAGTTCACGAGGCGAAGAACCACGAGTTCTACGAGCACTACAAGTCTGGCACGCTGGATATCCACGCCTTTCTGGATTTTCAGCTCAAGCCGTTGAGCCACCATTCCAGGACGCAGCTCGACAGTTGGCATCAGGAGTTCATGGCCACCCGTATTCACCCCATCATCACCGACAAGGCGCGGATACTAGTGCAGCGGCATCAGCGGGAGGCGGACAAGGTTGCCATCATTACCGCCACCAACCGTTTCGTTACCGCGCCGATTGCCCGCGAATTCGGCGTGGAACATCTGATTGCCACGGAAGTCGAGGAAATCGATGGCCAGTACACGGGACGGGGCGCGGGCATTCCCTGCTTCAAGGAACACAAGATCACCCGGCTTGACATGTGGTTATCCGATCAGGGATTGTTGTGGGAAGACGTGACGGAAAGCTGGTTCTACAGTGACTCACTGAATGACCTGCCGCTGTTGCAGCGGGTGACTCACCCATTCGCCGTCGACCCCGATTCCACGCTGGAAGCGCATGCAAAACTCAATACCTGGCCGATCATCAGCCTGAGAGGCTGATACACCCGGCTGGTATAATTGCCGCCATCTTCCCGTCTTCGGACACGCTTAATTTTTCATGATTCGCCGGATCATCAATCGCCTCCTCGGCAACGATGCGAAACAGAAAGGCAAGCCCCGGCCTGGCAAGCGTCAGGCAAACGGCGAGCCTGTCATTCTGGGGCGCTCCGCGCACGGCATCCGGCGCGACGCCATCAACGACTGCGCGCTGAAGACGTGCGAATCACTGGCTGACGCCGGCTTCAAGGCTTTTGTCGTCGGCGGTGCGGTCCGCGACCTGATGCTGGGGAAAAAACCCAAGGATTTCGATGTGGCCACCGATGCCACACCCGAGGAAGTGCGCAGGCTGTTCCGCCGCTCTCGCATCATCGGCCGGCGTTTTCGCATCGTGCACGTGATGTGCGGCAGGGATACCATCGAGGTGACAACCTTTCGCGCAGCCGGAAATCTCGGCGGCGAAGAGGAAGACGAACGCCCAACAGACGAAACCGGCCGCATCCTCGAGGACAACATTTTCGGTTCGCAAAGCGAGGATGCCGCGCGGCGCGATTTCACCGTCAACGCGCTGTATTACGATCCGCTGCGCGAGGAAATCTGGGATTACCATGGCGGTGCCGAAGATTGCCGGAAAAAAATCCTGCGCATGATTGGCGACCCGGCAACGAGATTCCGCGAAGACCCGGTGCGCATGCTGCGCGCTGCCCGCTTCGCAGCCAAGCTGGATTTCCATATCGACCCGGATACACGCAAGCCGGTTGCGGAACTTGCGCCGCTTCTTGGCAATGTTCCGCGCGCGCGCATTTTTGACGAAGCGGTCAAGCTGCTGATGTCCGGCCATGCCTTGCGCGGCGTGCATCAACTGCGCGCGGAAGGCCTGCACCACGGCATGCTGCCGCTGCTGGACACGATTCTGGATGATCCCCAGGGCAAACGCTTCATCGAGGCGGGCCTGAAAAATACCGACCAGCGCATTCACGAAGACAAGCCCGCCTCGCCTGCATTTCTCTTTGCCTCCCTGCTCTGGCCACAGGTGCAGCGCCGCTGGAAGGCGATTGAGGGAGCAGGCGAAAAACCCATTCCGGCTCTGTTCGCCGCCATGGACGAAGTGCTTGACGCCCAGCGGGAGCAGTTGGCCATCCCTCGCCGCTTCGATGGCATGATCAAGGAAGTTTGGGCGCTGCAGCCTCGCTTCGATTATCGCTCGGGTGTGCGTCCCTTCCGCCTGCTGGAGCATCCGCGCTTCCGTGCAGGATATGACTTCCTGCTGATTCGTGTGGAGTCCGGTGAAGTTCCTGAGGAGCTTGGCGACTGGTGGACCGACTTCCAGGATGCCGATGACGAATCGCGCAAGGCCATGCTGCTTGCCGAGAGCGGCCCCAAACCCAAACGTCGCCGGCGCCGCCGCAAGTCTGCTGGACCCGATTCCGCCGCCTCCACGCCTGCTGACGAGTTTCCTGCATCATGATTACCGCCTACATTGGCCTGGGCGCCAATCTCGACGATCCTGCCGCCCAGGTGATTCTGGCCATGGACGAACTGGCCAAGCTGCCGGAAAGCCGGCTGGTAGCGCGTTCCTCGATGTATGTTTCGGCGCCAGTTGGTTATGCAAATCAGCCGGATTTCATCAATGCGGCAGTGGAGATCGAAACCCGGCTCTCGCCTCGCTCGCTACTCGCCGCATTGCTTGATATCGAACATCATCACGGCCGCAATCGCAGTTTTCGCAACGCCCCACGCACGCTCGATCTCGATCTGCTGCTGTATGGCAACGCACACTTCCACGAAGAAGGACTGACCCTGCCGCACCCCCGCATGCATGAGCGTGCCTTCGTGCTGATGCCCCTGCTGGAACTCGCGCCGGCGCTGTCGATCCCAGGCAGCGGCCGTATCGACATGCTGCTTGGTCTGTGCGCATCGCAGGGCGTGCACCGGATGCAGGAACCTGCGCCTCGCGCGGCCGGAGGGCTGGTCTGATGCCGCCGATTTATTCTGGAGCGAGCGTATGACGCCGCTCGCGCGCTATCGCTATATAGTCGTTGAAGGCCCCATCGGGGTCGGCAAAACCAGCCTGACAAAAAAACTTGCGGCTCATTTGCAGGCCGAGCTGTTGCTTGAGAACGCCGCTGACAATCCTTTCCTGCCCCGCTTTTATCAGGACCCCAAACGCTACGCGCTCGCTACCCAACTGCATTTCCTGTTTGACCGTGCCAGACAGGTGAGTCAGCTCGCTCAGGGCGATCTGTTCCGGCACAGCATTGTGTCGGATTTCCTGCTCGACAAGGACCGGCTGTTTGCGAGACTCAATCTGGATGACGATGAATACGATTTGTATCGCAAGGTTTATGACGACCTTGCCTTGCAGTCGCCCGTGCCGGATCTGGTCATCTATTTGCAGGCGCCGGTGGACAAGCTGAGATCGCGCGTCAAGCGGCGCGGCATTGATTACGAGCAGGGCATGAGCGCGGATTATCTCGACCGCCTCGCCGCCACCTACAGCGAGTTTTTTCATCACTACGACGCTGCGCCCGTGCTCATGGTCAACAGCGACAATCTCAACTTCGTCAAGAGTGCTGCCGATTTCGAGTTGCTGCTGGAACGCATGGCCAAGATGCGCGGAACACGCGAGTTTTTCTCAAGAGCGGCATGATGGACAGCCTCAAACCCGTCACGCTCTCCACCCTGAAGGCCATGCGCGAACATGGCGAAAAGATCGCCGTGCTCACCGGCTATGACGCAGGGTTTGCCCGGCTGATGGATGATGCGGGCCTCGATGTGATTCTCGTCGGCGACTCGCTGGGCATGGTGGTGCAAGGCCAAGCCTCCACCCTGCCGGTCAGGCTGTCGGAAATGAGTTATCACACGCGCTGCGTATCGCGTGGAACAAAGCGCGCTTTCATCGTCGCCGACCTGCCATTCGCCACCTATCAGCAAAGCCCCGAACAGGCATTCGCCTCGGCCGCAAAACTGATGGCGGCAGGCGCGCACATGGTCAAGCTTGAAGGCGGCGCGGTGATGGTGGAAACGGTGCGCTTCCTCGTCAGCCGCGGCATTCCCGTTTGCGCGCATCTTGGCCTGTTGCCGCAGTCAGTCAATCAACTGGGGGGTTACAGGGTGCAGGGCCGCGACAATGTGGCTGCCGATCAATTAAAGGCCGATGCGCGCGCCATGGAACAAGCGGGTGCCGGCCTGGTAGTGCTGGAAGCGATACCCGCCAAACTGGCTGGCGAAGTGACACAAACGCTGTCCATCCCCACCATCGGCATCGGCGCCGGGCCGGATTGCTCGGGACAGGTGCTGGTACTATATGACGTGCTGGGGCTTTACCCGCATCCGCCCAAATTCTCGAAAAACTTCATGCAAGGCGCAGACAGCATATCGGGCGCATTGACGGCTTATGTTCAGGCGGTCAAGTCCGGCGTTTTTCCTGGCGCTGAACACAGCTTCTGATGGACACCCTGAATTCACCCCGCGAACTCGCAGTATGGAAAGCAGCACACGCCCGCTGCGCATTCGTGCCGACCATGGGCAACCTGCATGCCGGACATGTTTCGCTGGTAGACAAGGCCCGCCTGACCGGTTTGCCGGTGATTGCCAGCATATTCGTCAACCCGCTTCAATTTGGCGCGGGCGAGGATTTCGAGCGCTATCCACGGACCTTCGAGCAGGATTGCGAGCAACTGAAAGCAGCAGGATGTCATGCGGTGTTCGCGCCTTCGGTAGAGGACATGTATCCGCAACCCCAGGCCTATTTTGTCGAGCCGCCCGAGCTGGCAAATGAATTGTGCGGTCAGTACCGGCCCGGTCATTTTCGCGGCATGCTGACGGTGGTGCTGAAGTTGTTCAATATGGTGCAACCCGCGATCGCAGCATTCGGCAAAAAGGATTACCAGCAACTTGCACTGATTCGCGGCATGACCGCACAGATGAACCTGCCCATCGAGATACTTGCCGGAGAAACAACCCGGGCGGAAGATGGCCTGGCTCTGTCATCGCGCAACGGCTATCTGTCGACGCTGGAACGCAAGGAAGCACCCCGGCTGTATCACTGCCTGAAACAGATCGCCGATGCGCTGTCTTCTGGACGAACTGATTTCGAGGAACTGGAAACGCAGGCGCTGGGAACGCTGTATCAGCACAACTGGAAAGTCGACTATGTCAGCATCCGGCGGCCAGATCTGGCCCCAGCCATCAATGAAGGTTCTGCTTTTGTGATACTGGGTGCCGCCCACCTTGGGAACACCCGTCTGATCGACAATGTCGAAGTCCCTGCCATCAAGGCTGCGGCGAAATAATCGGCTTTCCCTTATAATTCAGGCTCATAGATTGGCGGAGGTGCTATACGCACCCCAAGAAATTGTAGCGAGCGGGTGTCAGCCGGGCGCACCCGGAGCGCAGGAAGCGGAGTGTATATGGACATACATGAGCATTCCGAGCACCGGATGCGGCCGGATCACGCCCGCGCAGTAAATTTATTGAGGTGCGTATGACCCGAACCATGCTCAAATCCAAGCTTCACCGCGCCCACGTCACGCATTCGGAACTGCATTACGAAGGTTCCTGCGCGATTGATGAGGACCTGCTTGACGCGGCGGATATCCATGAATACGAGCAGATCCAGATTTACAACGTCAGCAATGGTGAGCGTTTCACCACCTACGCCATTCGCGCGGAACGAGGCTCGGGCATCATTTCGGTGAATGGCGCCGCCGCGCACAAGGCCGCGCCCGGCGATATCGTCATCATCGCCACTTATGCCAATTACAGCGAACTGGAACTTGCACGATACGCGCCGAATCTG
This sequence comes from Thiobacillus sp., assembly GCA_018263115.1. Lineage (GTDB taxonomy): Bacteria > Pseudomonadota > Gammaproteobacteria > Burkholderiales > Thiobacillaceae > UBA6918. The sequence continues at coordinate 106,167 of JADFDC010000002.1, read as the reverse complement.
GTTTACCTGGACGCCGACAATCGTATTCAGGGAAGTCGGAAATCCATACCGGTACAGGCTGCCTGATCTCCTGTCGACTGAAATGCAAAACGCCCCGGTTGGGGCGTTTTGTTTTTTCATGACCCCCTTGTGGGGGGTCTTTGAAACCGATGGTTACTTGGCAACCGTCACTTCCACTTCCACGCGGCGGTTGGGACCGTGGCAGGCAATCAGTTCAGCCTTGGGCAGTTTGGCGTCACACTGTACAACCTGCTCGGTATCACCCTTGCCAGCAGTGATGATCTTGCCAGCCTTGACGCCTTGGGCTTTTAGATAGCTGGCCACAGCGGCAGCACGCTTCTGGGACAGCTTCATGTTGGATGAAGCCTTGCCGGTCTTGTCGGCGTGTCCGATGACGCGAATGGTGTCGACCTTGCCAGCAGCCTTGATCTTGCCAGCCAGTTCATCCAGCTTGGCCTTGCCTTCCGCCGTCAGGTCCTTGATGGAAGATTTGCCGGACTTGAACAGGGTGTCACCACCCAGTGCCACTTTGGTTGCCACACCTGGTTGGAAAGCCGGAACAGCTGCGGCTTGTGCAAGGGTCGGGGCCGCAGCCTGTGCCTGGCCTGGCTGGATATAAGGATTCGGGCCAAAGAAAGGAAGGCCGGGCATCTGGGCGCCACTGCCGCCTGCAGCCGGAGTACCGCCAGGAACCAGTCCGCTAAACATCTGCTGGGTACCGGCAGGCAGGAAGCCCGCTACCATGCCCAACATGTTTCCGTAGGTTGAGGGATCCAGCACGTTGATCGGCACGTTCACACCTGCCGGCGGCATCAGCGAAACCACGGGATATTTCGGTTTCATGAAGGTTTCCCAGGATTCGCCCATGCCAGCCGGGTTAACCAGCGCGCCCGCCATGCTGCCATAAAGCTGCGGATTCATCGGCGCGAACATCAGGCCCCATACGCGCGGGTCCATCGGCGCCATCATCCACTTCATGTAAGTATTGGGGTTCATCATGTTGATGCTGGCCTGCATGAACTTGGGGTCCATGGGCAACATCATCCAGCGCACCATCTTGGCCGGATCAACGGTAGACCAGGTATTCTGCAGATAGAAACCCGGGTCCATCAGACCGCCAACCCAGCGTGCGGATACGTTGGGGTCCAGAAATCCTATGTAATTCTGAAGCGCTGCGGGCTGCATCATGCTTTGCATCATGCGAATCCAGCTTCCCGGCTCCATCATCATGTCCATGGAAGCACCCACCATGGACGGATCCGTCATTGCGCCGTACCACTGGGTAAAGGTCTTGGGATCCTTGAAAGCTGAAGCGTTCTGGGTAAAGTCCCCCATGCGCTCCAGCCACTTTTGCGCATTCTGCGCTTGCGGAGTTGTGGCAGGCATCGGAAACGGCAGCAGAACAGGTTGCCCGCTACCGCCCGCAGGAACGGTCAAGCCCGGAATAACCGGCAAGGGCAACTGGATCGGCGCGCCAGGTTGGGCGACAGGGTAGGACTGCACAGGTACGGCAGGCTGTGCTGCCATCAGGGGAGCGGCAGCCAGGGCGGCGGCCAGAGCGAAACTAAGGCGCGAGCGTTGCATGATAGTTCTCCATAAACATTGCTAAATCGGTTTTTTACTGTCTACCTGGCAGATTTCCCGGTCTCCTTTAGAACCCCCGAAAACGCATTTCAAGCCAATCGAATAGACAGCGACAGTAATTTTTCATAAGTATATTCGAAAATACCTCTTCTACTACCGCCCAGATATTTACAATGTGGAAATCAAACAACAGAAGTTGTTAAAAACTAACATTCATTGCAATGATTTTAGTGAGTAGACGAGGCCTACCCACCATCCCTAGTGATTGTTATCGATTTAGCCTTGATCCAAATTATGGATCCAGACAATTGAAACACCTGGTGCCGGGAGGGGGACTCGAACCCCCACAGTGTCACCACCGGCGGATTTTGAATCCGCTGCGTCTACCGATTCCGCCATCCCGGCAATGGAGTGGAGGCGCGGATTATCACCCAAGGCGAAAGGCCGGGCAAGGCGTGAGTCTTATAATGCTGGGTTTTTGGCCTTGCCAGCGCCCCCTCCATGCGGCTTTCCGACTTCGATTACAAACTGCCCAGTGAACTGATCGCCCAGTTCCCGGCTCCCGAGCGCACGGACAGCAGGCTACTGCATGTGGACGGGATTCATTTCTCGGATCGATTGTTTACCGAACTTCCCGGCCTGCTAAATCCCGGTGATGTGCTGGTTTTCAACGACACTCGCGTCATCAAGGCGAGACTGTTCGGTCACAAAGCCACGGGTGGCCAGGTCGAAATTCTGGTGGAAAGGCTATTGCCCAAGAATGAAGCAATGGCTTTCATCCGCGCCAGTAAAACGCCCAGGACAGGCGCGCGTATCCTGGTCGCGGACAACATTGAATTTGAGGTGCTGGGCCGCCAGGAGGATTTGTTTCATCTGCGCTGCCATGCGCCTTCGAGTTTGCCGGATGTGCTGGAGATTTTTGGCCGCCTTCCGCTCCCGCCCTATATTACGCACGCCCCGGATTTGATTGACGAATCGCGTTATCAAACGGTTTACGCCAATCAAACTGGTGCCGTGGCCGCTCCTACGGCGGGGCTGCACTTTGATGACGCCATGCTCGCGCGGCTCGACCAGATGGGCATCCATCGCGCCACCGTCACCCTTCACGTTGGCGCGGGCACGTTTCAGCCAGTGCGGGTGGAAAATCTGTCTGAACATAAAATGCACAGCGAACGCTATACCGTTCCAGAGCGGACTGTCGCACTTATCAATCAGGCGCGTAGTGAAGGGAAAAGCGTCATGGCTGTCGGCACCACCAGCCTGCGTGCACTTGAATCGGCAGCGCTTTCGGGTGATCTGAAAACCGGAGAAAGCGAGACGGATTTGTTTATTACCCCCGGCTTTAATTTCAAGGTCGTGGACCGCCTGCTGACCAATTTTCATCTGCCAAAATCCACGCTTCTGATGCTGGTATCGGCATTTGGTGGCTACGAGAATATGCGCAACGCGTATGAACATGCGGTTGAGCAGCGTTATCGCTTCTTCAGTTACGGCGATGCCATGCTCATCGAGAAACAATCATGAAATTTGAATTGCTTGGCGTTTCGGGAGCGGCGCGCCGCGGAAAAATCGATCTGACCCATGGCACGGTGCAGACCCCGGCCTTCATGCCTGTCGGTACCTACGGCACGGTCAAGGCCATGTCGCCTTGCGAACTGAAGAAACTGGGCGCCGATATTGTGCTGGGCAACACGTTCCATCTCTGGCTGCGGCCGGGGCTGGACGTCATCGAAACCTTTGGCGGCCTGCACAAATTCATGGGCTGGGATGGGCCGATTCTGACCGATTCCGGGGGGTTCCAGGTGTTCAGCCTTGGCAAGCTGCGCAAGATCACCGAGGAAGGCGTGAAGTTCTCTTCGCCCATCAATGGCGACAAGCTGTTTCTGACGCCGGAGGAATCCATCCGGATTCAGCGGATCCTGAACGCCGACATCGTGATGATTTTTGATGAATGCACGCCCTACCCGGCCGACCGCAAGACAGCCGCGTATTCCATGCAGCTTTCCTTGCGATGGGCCGAACGGTCAAAAAAAGCACACGAAGGCAATGCCAATGCGCTGTTTGGCATTGTGCAGGGGGGCATGCACGAAGACCTGCGCGACCAGTCGCTGGCCGGGCTGGCGCAAATCGGATTTGACGGTTATGCGATTGGGGGGCTGAGCGTGGGCGAGCCCAAGGAAGATATGCGCCGGATACTTGCCCATACCTCGCCGCAATTGCCGCAAGACAAGCCACGCTACCTCATGGGCGTCGGCACGCCGGAAGATATTGTCGAAGCCGTGTCGCAGGGCATCGACATGTTTGATTGCGTCATGCCCACCCGCAATGCCCGACACGGCGTGCTGTTCACCCGAAACGGCGATCTGCGCATCAAAAATGCATCGCATCGCAACGACCCGGGGCCCATCGATCCCGCCTGCCAGTGCTATGCCTGCCGGAACTTTTCCCGCGCTTACGTACACCATCTCATCCGTTGCGGCGAGATTCTGGGGGCGCGCTTGGCCACGATCCATAACCTGACCTATTACCAGGATTTGATGCGGGATATCCGGTCCGCCATTGAAACCGGTGATTTTGACAGCTTCCGTGCCCGCTTTAATGAGGAAAGGCGTCGCGGATGATAAAATTGACATGTTTTATGAGGAGAACCCGATGATTTCCGTCGCGCACGCCGCGCCTGCCGCCGCCCAGCAACCCGACCCGCTGATGAGCATGCTGCCGCTCATCATTATTTTCGTGCTGTTTTATTTCATGCTCATCCGCCCGCAAATGAAGCGCGCCAAGGAGCAGAAGAAAATGCTCGAAGCCCTGCAAAAGGGTGATGAAGTCGTCACCGCCAGCGGACAGGTCGGCAAGATCGTCAAGGTCGGCGAACAATATGTGTCCCTCGAAATCGCCGATGGCGTTACAACCCACGTGCAAAAGTCCGCCGTGCAAACACTGTTGCCCAAAGGAACCATCAAAGGAATGTAAGAGCGGGTATGCAAGCCGCATTTGTGGCTTGCCACTCTCGACTCTCAACTCTTCACTCTCGGCTGAATAATGAACCGCTTCCCGCTCTGGAAATATATCCTCATCGGCATCACGCTGGTGGTGGCTTTTCTCTACACCCTGCCGAATTTCTTTGGCGAGGTGCCCGCTGTGCAGGTTTCCCCGCTTAAATCCACAACCAGGGCAGATGACGCCTTGTTGAAGCAGGCTGAGGTCGCGTTGGAAAACAGCGGCCTGAAATCCGGTAGCGCCTTCATCGATGGCAATAGCATCAAAATCCGCTTCAGCACAACCGATGACCAGATCAAGGCCAAGGACGCGCTTCAGTCGGCATTGGGCAACAGCAATACCGTCGCGCTCAATCTCCTGTCGGCTTCGCCACATTGGCTGACCGCCATTCGTGCCTTGCCGATGTACTTGGGCCTCGATTTGCGTGGCGGCGTCCATTTCCTGCTGGAAGTAGATATGAAGGCCGCGCTGGAAAAGGCTGCCATACGCTATCAGGGCGACATCCGCTCGGAACTGCGCAGCGAAAAAATCCGCTATTTGCGCATTTCACGCGAAGGCAATACCGTCGTTGCCAAGTTTTCCACGCGCGACCAGCGCGATGCCGCCATGGAAAAAATCGGCAATGCATTCACCGACCTGAATCTTGCCGCGGAAGATGGCGCGGAAGATTTCACCATCACGGCAACCCTCAAGCCACAGGCTGAAAAACAGATTCAGGAATTTGCAGTCAAGCAGAATATCCAGACGCTTAGCAACCGGGTAAATGAACTTGGCGTGGCCGAACCGGTAATCCAGCAACAGGGAATCGACCGCGTTGTCGTGCAACTGCCCGGCGTGCAGGACACCGCCAAGGCCAAGGACATCCTGGGCCGCACCGCCACGCTGGAAATCAGGCTGGTGGACGAGGAAGGCGACATCAACGCTGCAGCGGCTGGACAGGTGCCATTTGGTGATGAGATTTATCAAAGCCGCGATGGTTTCCCGGTGCTGGTGAAGAAGGATGTGGTGCTGACCGGCGACTCCATCACCGACGCCACGCCCGGCTTTGACAGCCAGAGCAATCGCCCTGCTGTCCATATCAATCTTGACGGCAAGGGCGCCCGCATATTCAAGGAAGTGACGCGCGAGAACGTCGGTCGGCGGATGGCCATTCTGCTGATCGAGCGCAAACAGACTGAAATCATCACCGCGCCAACAATCCAGGAGGAAATCGGCGGCGGACGCGTGCAGATCACCGGCATGGAATCGCCTCAGGAAGCCTCCGATGTGGCATTGCTGCTGCGCGCGGGCGCGCTGGCCGCGCCGATGACGATCATTGAGGAACGCACGGTCGGTCCCAGCATGGGCAAGGAAAACATCGACAAGGGCTTCCACTCCAACATCTGGGGCTTCATCGCCGTTGTCGTATTCATGGTTTTCTATTATCGCGTGTTCGGCCTGTTTTCATCGCTGGCGCTCGCCATCAACGGCTTCTTCCTGATTGCGCTGCTGTCCATGCTGCAGGCCACGCTGACACTGCCCGGTATGGCCGCTATTGCCCTCACATTAGGCATGGCGATCGACGCCAACGTGCTCATCAATGAACGCATCCGGGAAGAACTCCGCAATGGCGCCTCACCACAGGCAGCGATACATGCGGGTTACGACCGCGCCTGGGGCACGATTCTTGACTCCAACCTGACCACGCTGATTGCCGGTATTGCCTTGTTCTGGCTGGGTTCCGGCCCGGTACGCGGTTTTGCGGTTGTGTTGTGCCTGGGCATCCTGACTTCCATGTTCAGCGCGGTGACGGTTTCGCGTGCCATGGTCAACCTGACCTACGGCCGTAAGCCGCGGCTGGCCAACGTTTCGATCTGAGGACAATACATGATCCGCTTTTTCGATGTTGACCGTGTCATCCCGTTCATGCGTTACGGGAAAGTCACTACTTTCATCTCGCTCGCCACCTTCTTTTTCGCCATCTGGGCGCTGTGGGCAAAGGGCCTGAATCTGGGCGTGGATTTCACTGGCGGTACGGTGATGGAAGTCACCTACAGTCAGCCGGCCCATCTGGATAAAATCCGCGCCTCACTGGAGGGCGCGGGCTTCAGGGAAGTGTCGGTGCAGAATTTTGGCACCTCGCGCGATGTACTGATCCGCCTGCCCGTCAGCAAAACGGCTAATGCCGCGCAAACCAGCGAAAAAGTCATGGCAACGCTCAAGGCGCAGGCCCCCAGTGTCATCTTGAAGAAAGTCGACTTTGTCGGCCCGCAGGTTGGCAAGGAACTCTATGACAACGGCGCGCTGGCGCTTTTCGTCGTGGCTGTCGGCATCATGATTTATCTGGCATTGCGTTTTGAGTGGCGTTTCGCGCTGGCCGGCATCATCGCCAACGCGCACGATATTGTCATAATCCTGGGGCTGTTTGCCTTCTTCCAGTGGGAATTCACGCTGACCGTACTGGCGGGTGTGCTGGCGATCCTGGGTTACTCGGTAAACGAATCGGTGGTCGTGTTCGACCGGATTCGCGAGAACATCCGCAAGATGCGCAAAACCAGCATCCCGGACATCATCGACAGCGCCATCACCACCACCATGAGCCGCACCATCATCACCCACCTGTCCACCCAGATTATGGTACTGGCAATGCTGTTCTTCGGCGGCGAAGCCCTGCACAACTTTGCACTCGCGCTCACCATTGGCATCATGTTTGGCATCTACTCCTCCGTACTGGTCGCTTCCCCCCTGCTGCTCATGCTCGGCGTCAAGCGCGAGCACTTCATCCGCGACGATAAGCCGAAGGAAGGCGTGACGGCGGATGGGGCGCAGGTCTGAAACATTTGTGAAGGGAAAAGGGAACGCGCCTGCGGCGCTCAAGGGGAAAGGGTAAAACCTCCTCCCACCCCCCCTTCCCCCTTTACCCTTCCCCCTTTACTAAACACATGCTTCACGACTTCATCAACTGGATCCTCGCCACTGTCCACGACTGGGGCTACGCAGGCATTTTTATCCTGATGGGGCTGGAGTCTACCGTACTGCCAGTTCCCAGCGAGGCCGTGCTGATTCCCGCTGGGTATCTCGCCTATCAGGGCAAGATGAACTTTCTCCTCATCGCGCTGGCTTCCACGCTGGGGAGCCTGGCCGGGGCAACAGTGAATTATGTGTTCGCGCTTTGGGTCGGCCGGCCTTTTCTTGAACGCTGGGGAAAATACTTCTTCGTTCGCCCTGAGTTGCTGCACAAGACCGATGCGTTTTTTCTAAAGCATGGCGCTGTTTCAACTTTCACTGGCCGCCTTATCCCTGGCATACGACACCTGATTTCCCTGCCTGCCGGGCTCACGCGCATGAACTACGGCAAATTCGCCTTTTACACATGCCTGGGCGCGGGTATCTGGTCGGTGATTCTGACTGCCATGGGTTGGTATATCGGCGGCAATGAGGTATTGATCAAGCAGTATCTCAAGCAGATAACGGTTGGGCTGGTAATTGCCGTTGCTTCTGGCATTGCTCTGTACTGGTGGTGGCAAAAGAAAAAGTAAGCGCCTGCCCATGTGGCAGCGGACATATTTTCGAAGATTGTTGCGGTCGATACCTCGCTGGCAGTCAGACCGCGCCATCCGCCGAGGCATTGATGCGTTCACGCTATACGGCATTTACGCAAGGACACGAAACTTACCTGCTGGCCACATGGCATGCTTCATCCAGGCCGGGCTCGCTTAAGCTTGACGAGGCTCCCGCGCCAAAATGGGTTGGGCTTCAGGTTTTGCGCGTTGAGCAACAGGATGGCACTCATGCCCTGGTTGAGTTCGTGGCGCGTTACAAAGTCAATGGCCGAGCCTTCAGGCTCCATGAAATCAGCCGCTTTGTCCTTGAGTCCGGAAAATGGTTTTATCTTGACGGTGAAACAGTCTGAGCTGAGATAAAATTGCCAGCAGTTCGAATGGAATTAACGCACATGGAACAAAAGACTCCACCCCGCATGAAGCCGCTTGCCGCCATCCTGTTTGGCAGCCGCTGGCTGCAGATGCCGCTTTATCTTGGCTTGATCGTAGCGCAGGCCGTGTATGTATTCCTGTTCTGGAAGGAACTCGCGCACCTGGTACAGGAAACCCCACATCTGACTGAAGAAAAAATCATGCTGGTGGTGCTGGGCCTGATCGACGTGGTCATGATATCCAACCTGCTCATCATGGTCATCGTCGGCGGTTACGAAACCTTCGTCTCAAGATTGGGCCTGGAAGGCCATCCCGACGAGCCCGACTGGCTGTCGCACGTCAATGCCAACGTGCTGAAAGTGAAGCTGGCCACCGCCATCATCGGCATTTCGTCCATCCATCTGCTGAAGACATTCATCAACGCCCCCAACCTGGATGAAAAAACCCTGCTCTGGCAAGTCACCATCCACATGGCGTTCGTGCTGTCTGCCATTGGCATCGCCGTCATCGACAAGTTGATGGGACATGCGATAATCGACCAGAAGCATTGAACCAAACAGCTTCGCCGCTTGGCAGATAAAGCGGACTACTTGTCTGTGTAAATCAGATAGAACCCCAACGCTGCCAGCCCCATCCACAGCAGCATTGCGCCTACGCCAAGGTATTGCGACAGCGTACCCATGAGCAGCATGACCACTAAAGCGATAACCAGGACGATATTGCCGGCCCAGAAGCGGGTTCCATGTTTCGGTTCTTCCATGTCTGTTCCTTAGACCTGCGGGTGCGCCCGCTCCAATTTCGTGTGCAACTTATTTAGCGCATGCAAATAGGCTTTGGCGGAGGCCACAACAATATCCGTATCGGCGCCCTGACCGTTTACGATTCGCCCATCTTTCGCCAGACGTACCGTCACTTCACCTTGCGAGTCCGTGCCGCTGGTAATGTTATTGACCGAATAGAGCAGCAAATCCGCGCCGCTGTTGACCACGGACTCCAGCGCCTTAAAGGTGGCGTCCACCGGCCCGGAGCCGTCACCCTGAGCGGGCTGTTCCTGGCCTTCATCGGTGATCACCAGCCTGGCATGCGGCACTTCACCGGTTTCGGAACACACCTTGAGCGACACCAGCTTGAAGCGTTCATGTTCGGCGGCATAGCCTTCGTCGCTGACCAGCGCCTGCAAATCCTCGTCGAAAATCTCGCGCTTCTTGTCGGCCAGTTCCTTGAAACGGGCGAACGCGGCATTCAGCGCTTCTTCTGACTCCATGACAATGCCAAGTTCCGCCAGCTTGGTCTTGAAAGCATTGCGGCCGGACAGTTTGCCCAGCGTCAATCGATTCGCCTTCCAGCCCACATCCTCGGCGCGCATGATTTCGTAGGTTTCGCGGTGCTTGATCACGCCATCCTGATGAATGCCGGACTCATGCGCGAAAGCATTGGCGCCGACTATCGCCTTGTTGGGCTGCACGGGGTAGCCGGTAATGCTGGAAACAAGTTTTGAAGCCGGCACGATCTGCGTGGTATCAATGCGGGAATCGCAGCTGAACACATCCTTGCGCGTGCGCACCGCCATGACGATTTCTTCCAGTGATGCATTGCCCGCGCGCTCGCCCAGGCCATTGATTGTGCATTCCACCTGGCGCGCGCCAGCCATCACCGCGGCCAGCGAGTTGGCGACCGCCATGCCGAGGTCGTTGTGGCAATGGGTTGACCAGATGACCTTGTCGGAGTTGGGCACGCGCTCGATCAACTGTTTCATGCGCTCACCCCACAACGCCGGAATCGAGTAGCCCACGGTATCCGGCACGTTGATGGTTTTCGCGCCCGCCTTGATGACTTCCCCGAAAATGCGGCACAGAAAGTCGATGTCAGAGCGAACCGCATCCTCGGCGGAAAACTCCACATTGTCGGTATATTCGCGCGCCAGTTTCACTGCCTTGATCGCGGCCTCGACCACCTGATCGGGCTGCATGCGGAGCTTTTTCTCCATGTGGATGGGACTGGTGGCAATGAAGGTATGGATGCGACCCGACTTGGCGGGCTTGATAGCTTCACCAGCCGCACGAATGTCACGTTCGTTGGCACGGGCCAGCGAACAGACGGTGGATTCGCAGATGCTTTCGGCAATGGTACGGATGGCATCGGCATCGCCAGGGCTGGCGGCGGCAAAGCCTGCCTCGATCACATCCACGCCCAGCTTTTCGAGCTGGCGGGCAATGCGGAGCTTCTCTTCCTTGGTCATGGATGCGCCTGGACTCTGTTCGCCATCGCGCAAGGTGGTGTCAAAAATGTATAGACGGTCGTTCATGCTGTTCTCCAGGCTCGCAGCCTAAATGTTCTGCAACTCGCCCCGCGTGCATGGGAGCGGCTTTGTATTCGAAAGGGGAGTATAAAGGTCGCTTACTGCTTGCGCAGCAGCAGGGTGCCGAACAGCATGTTCGACAGGCAGATGGAGAAAGAAGGTGAAGCCAAATTAGACATGGTCTAAATCTATTTTATTTTTCTTCATCTGGCAAGGCCTTGGGGGTGTTTTCCTTGCGTTTAAGCCAGTGCCATGTGGTGTAAACATAACCCGACAGCCCATACAGAACGAACATGATCAGCAGCACTTCCGGCGGGCTGGTGGATACCAGTATGAAAAACAGCACAATCAGCAGCACTACAAAGAAAGGCACGCTACGGCGCAGATTGATTTCCTTGCCACTGTAGAACTTGAGATTGGTCACCATGCTGATGCCGGCAAACAGGGTGACGCCGGCCGCCAGCCAGGAAATTTCCTCGCCGCTGACGCCATATTCAATCATGACCCATACAAAGCCTGCCACCAAGGCTGCCGCTGAAGGCGATGGCAAGCCCTGGAAAAAGCGCTTGTCAGCCACCTCAAGCTGTGTATTGAAACGCGCCAATCGCAATGCCGCCCCGGCACAATAGACAAAAGCGGCAATCCAGCCGAATTTGCCCAGGCCTTTGAGAGAATATACATACATGATGAGCGCTGGCGCCACGCCAAAGGACACCATGTCTGACAGCGAGTCCAACTCAGCCCCGAAAGCGCTTTGCGTATGCGTCATGCGCGCCACACGGCCATCGAGACCATCCAGCAACATGGCGATGAAGATGGCAACGGCCGCGTGCTCCCAGCGGCCGTTCATGGCCTGCACAATGGCGTAGAAGCCTGCGAACAACGCCCCGATGGTGAACAGGTTGGGCAGGATGTAAATGCCGCGATCCCGCATGCGGGTGCGCATGACTTCGCGTTTACTGTGTTTGAAATCCAGCATGGTTGGATTGTAGTGGATTCAGGCCGCTACCATCTTGCCAGAATGTTTTTTGCCGCCTTTACCCTGTCGCCAATGGAAACTTCAGGTTTGGCGGTCGTAGGCAAATAAACATCGACGCGTGAACCAAAGCGGATGAATCCGTAACGCTGTCCACGCACAAGCGTATCACCCGTGCGCACATAGCACAGGATGCGGCGTGCGATCAGACCGGCGATCTGGACGCAGGTAACGTCTCCACGTTCAGAAGCTATCCATAATGCGTTTCGCTCATTTTCCGTGGAGGCCTTGTCTAAGTCAGCATTCACGAACGATCCCTGGTTATACCAGCGCCCCTTGATTTCGCCGTCCACAGGGCTGCGATTGGAATGCACGTTGAACACATTCATGAATACGCTGATCTTCAAAGCCTCGCGCTCAAGATAGGGGTCCTGAACCTTTTCGACGGCGACGATCCGGCCGTCTGCCGGCGAAATCACCGCATCCACATCAAGCGGTGGAACGCGGGCGGGGTCGCGGAAGAACTGAAGCACAAACAGCGTCCACAACCAGAACGGCAGCGACCATTTGCCCAGAATCCAGGTTGCGGCAATCGCGACCAACAGGGAGCCGGCCAGATATGGCCAGCCTTCACGGGCGATAAGGGGGTGAGAGGTTAACATTGTGAGGCGTGAAGCGTGAGGCGCGAGGCGGGTTTTATAACCCTTTCTCCTTACGCCTTACCCCTCACCAGCATTTAGTTCTTCGATTGATCGACCAGCTTGTTCTTGCCGATCCAGGGCATCATGGCGCGCAGTTTTGCGCCTACCACTTCGATGGGGTGCTCGGCATTCAAACGACGGCGGGCGGTCATTTCCGGATAGTTGGTGCGGCCTTCCAGGATGAACTGCTTGGCGTAGTTGCCGTTCTGGATGTTGTCCAGCGCCTCCTTCATAGCCCAGCGAGATTCGTCATTGATGACCTTGGGACCGGTTACATACTCGCCATACTCCGCGTTGTTGGAAATGGAGTAATTCATGTTGGCGATGCCGCCTTCGTACATCAGATCAACGATGAGCTTGAGCTCGTGCAGGCATTCGAAGTAGGCCATCTCGGGCGCATAACCGGCATCAACGAGGGTGTCAAAACCAGCTTTCACCAGTTCCACGCAACCTCCACACAGAACGGCCTGTTCGCCAAACAGATCGGTTTCGGTTTCTTCGCGGAAGCTGGTTTCAATTACTCCACCCTTGGTGCCGCCATTCGCTGCCGCGTAGGAAAGCGCGATGTCCTTGGCCTTTTTTGATACATCCTGATACACCGCGATCAGTGAGGGCACGCCACCGCCCTGCGTGTAGGTTGAACGCACCAGATGGCCCGGGCCCTTGGGCGCAATCATGATCACGTCGACGTCCTTGCGTGGCACGATCTGGTTGTAGTGGATGTTGAAGCCGTGGGCAAAGGCCAGGGCCGCGCCCTTTTTCAGATTGGGCTCGATCTCGTTGTAATACAGATCGGATTGCTGCTCGTCCGGCACGAGGATCATGACCACGTCGGCTTCCTTGACGGCTGCCGCGACTTCCTTGACATTCAAGCCCGCCTTTTTGGCCTTTTCCCACGATGCGCCGCCCTTGCGCAAGCCTACCGTCACCTTTACGCCGGAGTCCTGCAGGTTGTTTGCATGCGCATGGCCCTGGGAGCCGTAACCCACAATGGCGATTTTCTTTTTCTTGATGATGGACAGGTCAGCGTCCTTGTCGTAATAAACCTTCATGTTTTTCCCTTGCTTAAAGTTGTATCTAAAGAACTCAGACTTTCAAAATGCGGTCGCCGCGCCCAATGCCTGAAGCACCGGTGCGTACCGTTTCGAGTATCGCGCTGTCATCGAGCGCCTCCAGAAAAGCATCCAGTTTGGAGCCCGTGCCTGTCAGCTCGATGGTGTAGGTCAGGTCAGCCACGTCAATGATGCGCCCACGGAAAATGTCGGCCATGCGCTTCATCTCCTCACGATCCTTGCCCGAGGCGCGCACCTTGACCAGCATGAGTTCGCGCTCGATGTGGCTGCCTTCGGTCAAGTCCAGCACCTTGACCACGTCAACCAGCTTGTTCAGCTGCTTGATGATCTGCTCGATGACATCCTCGGAGCCTTTTGTCACGATGGTCATGCGTGACAGCGTGGCGTCTTCGGTCGGCGCAACCGTCAACGATTCAATGTTGTAACCGCGAGCCGAAAACAGGCCCGCGACACGCGAAAGCCCGCCTGATTCGTTTTCCATCAACAGGGAAATGATGTGGCGCATCTTTAAAGCTCCTCCGCCAGAATCATTTCCGACAAGCCCTTGCCGCCTTCCACCATGGGATAGACATTTTCAGTCTGGTCGGTGATGAAATCCATGAACACCAGGCGTTCCTTCAAAGCCGGCGAGAAGGCTTCCTTGAGGGCCGGTTCGACATCCGAGGGTTTTTCGATCTTCATGCCGACGTGCCCATAGGATTCGGCCAGTTTGACGAAATCGGGCAACGAATCCATGTATGACTCGGCGTAACGGCTGCCATAGAAGAACTCCTGCCACTGCCGTACCATGCCCATGTATCGGTTGTTGAGATTGACAATCTTCACTGGCAGGCGATATTGCTTGCAGGTGGAGAGTTCCTGAATGCACATCTGGATGCTGGATTCACCCGTCACGCAGGCCACCTGGGCATCGGGATGCGCAAGCTGTACTCCCATGGCATACGGCAGTCCTACGCCCATGGTGCCCAGGCCACCCGAATTGATCCAGCGGCGGGGCTTGTCGAATTTGTAGAACTGGGCAGCCCACATCTGATGCTGGCCAACATCAGAAGTCACAAAGGCATCACCCTTGGTCGCCTCCCACAGTTTCTCAACTACGTACTGCGGCTTGATTATGTCCGACTCGCGGTTGTATTTCAGACAATTGCGTGAACGCCACAATTCGATCTGGGTCCACCAGGTGTTGAGTGCGGACTCGTCCGGTTTCTCCTTGCTGGCCTTGAGCAACTTCAGCAATTCTTCCAGCACCTGTTTGACATCGCCGACGATGGGTACATCCACTTTGACCCGCTTGGAGATGGAAGAAGGATCGACGTCAATATGAATGATGCGGCGCTGCTCACGCGCAAAATGCGCCGGGTTGCCAATCACGCGATCGTCAAATCGAGCACCGACCGCCAGCAGCACATCGCTATGCTGCATGGCCATGTTGGCTTCATATGTACCATGCATACCTGGCATGCCCAGAAACTGCCTGTCGGTAGCAGGGTAACCACCCAGGCCCATCAGGGTATTGGTACAGGGAAAATGCAAAAGTTTTGCTAGCTCGGTCACCTGCTCCGATGCGTTGCCGAGAATGACGCCCCCACCGGTATAAATCATGGGACGCCTGGCTTCCAGCAACATTTGAGCGGCTTTCTTGACCTGACCGGCATGCCCTTTCAGAACAGGGTTGTAGGAACGCATGGCTACCGAGTCTGGATAGATGAATTCCGTTCTGTGCGCCGTCACATCCTTGGGAACATCCACCAGCACCGGGCCAGGCCGGCCGGTTGCCGCAATGTGAAATGCCTTTTTGATCGTGGCAGCCAGATCCTTGACGTCCTTGACCAGAAAATTGTGCTTGACGCAGGGACGGGTGACACCTACTGCATCCACTTCCTGAAATGCATCCAGTCCAATTGCCGGTGTGGGCACCTGGCCGGAAATAATGACTACCGGGATGGAATCCATATAGGCCGTGGCAATTCCCGTCACGGCGTTGGTCACGCCAGGCCCGGAGGTTACCAACGCTACGCCAACCTTGCCGGAGGCGCGTGAAAAAGCGTCAGCCGCATGCACCGCGGCTTGCTCATGTCGCACAAGCACGTGCTTGAATTTATTCTGCTTGAAGATTGCGTCGTAAATATTGAGCACTGCACCGCCCGGGTAGCCAAACACAAATTCGACTCCTTCTTCGGCAAGACAGTTTACGACGATCTCGGCGCCGGTTAATTCCATAAAAAACGCCTAATAAACAAAGTTTTCCGTAAACGTTGAAGGGTAACGTTTTAGCCCACCGCGGTCAAGGAAGAGAATGAAAACAGGCCCGCCAGGAGCCTGTTTGTTTTGCATGGGTAAAGGAATACCCAGACTTCAGTCAGGGTCAATCATGAGCCACATCTGCCAGCGCAACCATGATTTCATTCAACGATCCTTGTCCATTTTGCACCATGCAGACCAGGTTTCCCGTTGAACAAACGGACACTTGAGAGCCGTACACGATCCAGCCCTGCGAGGGCGCCCAGCCGCGCATTTGTGAAAACAGGGAAAACAGATCGGTGTTACCTGAAACCATGCGGCGATACCATTGAGCAAACTTTGCCAGGCGCTCCATCATGTCGGAAGGCAACATCCCGGCAGCATCCATGATGCTGCCATCATCCTGAAACCGGCAAACCGCTATCACACCATCCAGCACGAGTAGTTTCTTCAAGGGCATGTTCTTTACTCTTGCTTATGCCGAACAAGTCTGAACAGCATTGAATGAGGCTTCGTAATTGACATCACGATTCTTGAGGATGACGCCACAATGGTCACTTACCACCACTGACCATTCGAGCCCGACCATGGAAAACCCTTGAAGAGGCTCGAAGCCTTTTTGCCCGGTAAGGGATTCCCAGCCACGTGCCTCGAGCGTGGCAACAGCGATATTCGCCACGCAGGAATGCGCCAGTAAGTCCAGAATTTGTGGCGTGATTTCAGTACCCTCACGAATCTGGTGACCCGTGATATCGCCTTTATCCGTATATGAAAATGCCGCCAGTGCACCCGGCAAATCCATCATTTGTTCCAGTGTCATGATTGCTCCCCTCCCGAACTAGTATTTACACAAAGACCGGCTAAACAATATCCAGCGTAATTGCCTGTCAATACAAGGCTTCTTTCACATCACCACCGATTTTTGCATACAGATTAACCAGCAAATCGTCGCCAACATCACCTACTTTTGCGCGCATGATGGTCATGACATCGTTCAACAGATCAGGCCGGTTTTCAATAAAGGCAAAATAATTTCCGACATTGCATACCGATGCCTGCGCGCCGCGCACGATCCAGCCTTGCATCGGCTTGCATCCGCAGTTCGCGGCAAACGAGTCGAAAATCTCGGATTGCATGTTGACGCTCATGGTATTGGAGCGGCAAAGAATGGAAGCCATCCTGGCATATTCCGCAGTCAAGGCGCCCTCAAAGGAGAACCGGTCTCCACGATACGCAAACTCACCCGCTGCAATCACTCCAGGTATGGCCATGAGTTGTTTTACGATATGCATCGCCAACCTCCTCCTTAAATTTATTATCCGGCCAATGCGGCTAATTGCCGCACTTTACTGCGAATATAGAACCTCCATGCAAGAAAACGCAACCTCTCCGCCAAAAATTCCCGGCTTCTGGCGACGTCTGGCCGCCATGCTTTATGAGTCATTTCTAATACTTGCGGTATTGATGGCAGCGGGATTTGTCTACATTCCAATTTTTGGCAATGCGAATGACCCGTTGGAAAAGGCCCTGTTTCAGCTTTACTTGCTGAGTGTACTGATGATTTATTTCCTGGTTTTCTGGACCCGCGGTGGACAAACGCTGGCAATGAAAACCTGGCGAATCCGTTTGACTGACCTGAATGGCGCAAACATTAGCCTTCCCCGCGGCATATTGAGGTTTTTTCTCGCACTGTTCAGCCTGGGGATTTTGGGGTTAGGGTTTCTTTGGGTATTGGTCGATTCGAGAAAGCAGTTCCTGCACGACAGACTGGCAAAAACGCAACTGATCAGCACAAGCTGATCAGCACGATCAGATTCAGCGCCGCTCCTGCCACCCCAGCGCCCCGAGGGCCAGCCCCAGGAAAATCAGCGAGGGTGCAACTGCAGTCAACATGGGCGGCCAATCGTTCAACAAACCCACATGCGAAACCAGACGATTGCTGAGATGAAAGCCAAGCCCGGCAAGAATTCCTAAAAAAATCTTAAGATTGATACCTCCAGACCGGGGAGAATGGAAAGCGAAGGGCAAGGCCATCAGCATCATCACCGGAATTGCGAAGGGGTACAGGATTTTTGACCAAAGTGCCATTTCGTAGCGCGAGGTCTTTTGCTTGTTCGCTTTCAAATGCTGAATGTACTTGAGCAATACTGGCGTCGCCATCTTTTCTGGCGCCACCAACAGCACACTCAGAATGTCCGGGCTCAGCACCGAGCGCCAACTTCTTTTGGGTTCGTCCATGACTTTGATTGCTTCTGGAGAAAAAGCCGTGTCGCTCACTTTTTCCAGCAGCCATTGCTGATTTTTTTGCCATATTCCGTTCTGGGCACCCGTAATCCTGACCAGTTCCCACTTGTCATTGAATTCATAAATCCTGATATCGCGCAGGCTCGCATCCGGCAAGACTTCCCGCACATTAACGAAAGCACTGCCATCCTTGACCCACAGTCCGCTGCGGAAAGCCTGAGCCACAACGGATTTGGTCGCGCGCAGTTTCAGTTTCTGGGCTGCCTGCTCGGTCCAGGGTGCAACAAGTTCACCGACTCCCAGCGCAATCAGAGCAAACACAAGCCCCGCGACACCGAGATAGGCAGAAAGTCGCCAATTGGATATCCCCGAAACCCGCATCACGGCGAACTCGGAGTTCATGACCAACCGCGACAACGCAAACAAGGTTCCGATCAATGCCGCGATGGGAACAATTTCATAGACATGGCCAGGAATATTCAGCAGAACAAACAACGCAACCTGCGCCAGCCCGTAGCCACCCCGGCCCATGCCCCCCAACTCATTAATCAAATCGAAAAACGAAAACAGCACCAGAAGTGCAAGAAAAACAAAACCCGCGGCAAAGGCCACTTCCTTCAGCAAATATCGCGCGATCAGATTCAAGAATTTCCAACCCTAAGCGGTTTCATGCGTAGCCGATACGCAAAGAAAAGCACCAGCGCAACAATCATGGGAAGGTGCCCCATCATCAAGCCGGTGATAATGTTCATCTTGTCCTGAGCAACCCATGCCTGACTGATGGACATCAGGTTGTTGTAAAGGAAGTAGATAAGCAAGGCTGCGATCAACCCGAATGAACGGCGGGCTCTCGTATTCACAAAGCTAAGCGGCAATGCGAACAAGGCCAGCACAACAGCGCTGATGGGCGAACTCAGACGCCCCAGCAATTCTGCCCGCGCATCGGGCGCGGTTTGCCTGAACAAGTCCAGCGTACCGGTTTTTCTGGCGGTCATGCCTCTGGCCTGCGCTTCAATGGGGTCCAGGCGCATCCAGTATTTTTCAAACTGGACAATGCGGTAATCCGCCCGACCCGGCGTTCCTTCATAACGGCGCCCCTGCGAAAGAATCAGAAAGCGAGTGCCATCCTCAAGCTTATCCTGGCGGCCCTCAGCCGCAACGACCACGCCCAGTTTGCCGCCCTCGCTAGATTGCATGAAAACATTTTTCACTGATCCCGTCAGAGGATTCAGATTTTCAACGAAATATACCCGCTCCCCGCCGTGGGATTCCGCAAACAGACCGGGTGCAATTGCCGAAGTGTCTTCGCGGCTCAGCAGCTCTTGTTTATAGATATCTTTCTTGTTCATCGCCCAGGGAATCAGCGCCGTTGTCAGCAATGTCAGCACAGCCACCAGTGGCAATATGAAAAGCAGGACAGGCTTGGCCCAGTCGAGCAGGGAAAGCCCGGAATTCAGCCAGATCACCATCTCACTATCGCGCCAATAGCGCATGAAGGTGAGCAGCACGCCGATGAATATCCCGATTGAAAGGAGAACGGGCAAAAAATGCAGCAGGCTGAAGCCCAGATAGGTAAACACAGCCTCGTTGGCGAGTTCGCCGCGTGCCGCTTCACCCAGCAAACGGATGAAAAGCGTCACCAGGGTAATTGCGATCAAAACGATGAGCGAAGCCCCGCTCGACAAGCTCAATTCCCGGAGCAGTGCCTGACGATAACGCATTAAATGGGGGTCTCGGAACTCAAATTGGACTCAAGGAGGTTTTGACTATCTGGCTGGTGTTTGCAAAGATTGAGGTCATCCAAGTTAATCAGGTCAAAGAAACGCCATGTCAGCCAAACAAAACGAAATCAAATTTAGCATAAAAACCGAAGATGCCGGGAAACTGCGCTGCGACTGTATTGTTGTGGGCGTCCATGATCACCGGCAATTGACGACTACCGGACGCGCATTGGACAAAGCCTCTGGCGGACATCTCACTAAAATTCTTCGCAGTGGCGACATGAATGGCAAATCAGGCAGCACCCTGCTGCTCCACGGGATTCCCGGCCTTTTGGCGCCACGCGTTCTTCTGGTGGGGCTGGGCAAGGAAGACGAATTTTCCGAGAAACGCTACCGTGATGTCATCGCCTCGGCGGTTGAAGCGCTGAAGGACACTGGCACCGAACATATCGCCATGACGCTTACGGAGACCCAGGTCGACAACCGCGATGTCGTCTGGAATACAGCCCAGGCGACCATCGTGGCCAGCGATGTCCTCTACCGTTTCGAACGGATGAAAAGCAAGCCATCTGACCCCGCCAACCTCAAGCACATCAGCTTTGCAACCAGCAAACGTCAGGAAACCGCTGCCAACAAAGGGTTGAAGCAAGGCGTTGCCGTTGCCCATGGCATGTCTCTGGCCAAGGATCTTGGTAATCTGCCCTCCAATGTCTGCACCCCTTCCTATCTGGCGGACCAGGCCAGGCAACTTGCCAAAACATACGCATTCAAATGCAAGGTAATGGACCGCGCGGCATGCGAAAAGCTGGGCATGGGTTCTTTCCTGTCTGTTGCCAAAGGCAGTGACAAGCCGCCAGCATTCATTGAACTGCGGCATGAAGGCGGCAAAAAGGGCGACAAACCGGTTGTCCTGGTCGGCAAGGCCATCACCTTTGACGCGGGTGGAATTTCCTTGAAGCCCGCAGCGGACATGGATGAAATGAATTACGACATGAGTGGCGGCGGTTCGGTTCTTGGCACCTTCCGCGCCATCGGCGAGCTGGGTCTCAAGCTCAATGTGGTCGGACTCATTCCCTCCTGCGAAAACATGCCCGACGCTTCCGCCAACAAGCCTGGTGACATCGTCACAGCCATGTCCGGATTAACCATTGAAATTCTCAATACCGATGCCGAAGGCCGGCTCATCCTGTGTGATGCGCTGACCTATGCCGAGCGGTTCAAACCAGCAGCTGTAGTTGATCTTGCGACACTCACGGGCGCCTGTGTCATTGCGCTGGGCCATCATCCAAGCGCCCTGTACGC
Organism: Thiobacillus sp.; assembly: GCA_018263115.1. GTDB lineage: Bacteria > Pseudomonadota > Gammaproteobacteria > Burkholderiales > Thiobacillaceae > UBA6918. The sequence goes on along the minus strand of JADFDC010000002.1, from coordinate 85,112 downwards.
GAATGACGACAAACTGGCGCAGAAACTCGAACAGGCAGCCGACCAGGCTTGGGACAGGGTCTGGCGCATGCCAATGTGGGATGAATACCAGGAACAGTTGAAAAGCGCGCTGGCCGATGTAGCCAATATCGGCGGGCGCGCAGGCGGTTCCATTACCGCTGCCTGTTTCCTGTCAAAATTCACCAACAGCTACCCTTGGGCTCATCTGGACATTGCCGGTACGGCTTACAGAAGCGGGCGCGAGAAAAAGGGGTCCACTGGCCGGCCTGTTCCCCTGCTGACCCAATTCCTGATTAACCAGCAGGGCTGACAAGAACTCTCGCGACATGACCCACATCAGCTTCTATACCCACGCCGAGAACAAGTTAAGCGTTGCCCGCCAGCTGATTGCCAAAGCCTGGGGTCAGAAACTGAACGTGCTGGTATATGCATCAGACAAAGCCATAGCAAGAGAAGTGGACAGAATGCTATGGATCCAGCCTGCACTATCATTCATCCCGCATTGTTTGGACGACAGCCCGCTCGCAGCAGCCACGCCCATTATTATCGGCTCGCGCATGGAACCGCTGACCCGAGCCGATATCATCATCAATCTGGATCAGGAGCCCCCTTCAGTATTCAGCCGTTTCGACCGCTTACTGGAAATCGTCACGCCAGAAGAAACCGATCTTGTAGCCAGCCGTCAGCGTTACCGTTATTACAAGGAACGGGGCTATGATCTTGTAACGCATGACTTGCAAGGTCAGCATTAGGTTTGACACCTGAAAGATGGAACAAGGCATAGCACAATGAGCCAAGACCCTCTCCTCGACAAAATGGATGCGTTGCTCAAGAAGCATCGCGGGAACGAGACTGAGCATCCTGCGCAGGATGCCAAAGTATCCGAGCCGACTCAGGTTGAGGAGCCTGCTGCCCCGCCACCGGATGCCTGGCTGCCCGTCCTGACCGATGTCGTGGTCATGGGTAACCCTGCCAATGCTCAAAATATTGAAGTCGCTGACGCGCCAGAAACAGTTGCTGCTGAACCTGAATTACTCCGTACCGAGCCAATTCCTCAGGCAGAACAACCACCCATACCGACAACAGACTCACTCGCCATCTCGGACAGCCTCGCCGAGCAGTTGATGGGGGAACTGGAACCAAAATTGTCAGCGCTGCTTCAGAACAAGATTTCTTCTCGGATTCACAGCAGCCTGGACGACACTGTCTCGGCACTGCTGGCGCAACTGGATGTCAACATCCGCGAGATTGTGCGCGAAGCCATCAATGAAAGACTTGGGAAACCCTGAGGCCCTCTTCCTGCCGTTATAATTGCGGGTTTTGAATCCACGGCAACCAGCATGGAACTCGCCAAAGCCTTCGAGCCAAAAGACATCGAATCCCGTTGGTATCAGCAGTGGGAATCCGCCGGCCATTTCAAGCCCTCCAGCGACTCAACCCAACCCTCCTACTGCATCATGCTGCCGCCGCCAAATGTCACGGGTACGCTGCACATGGGACACGCCTTCCAGCACACCCTGATGGACGCGCTGATCCGGCTACATCGCATGCAGGGCGACAACACGCTCTGGCAACCAGGCACCGACCATGCAGGCATTGCGACCCAGATCGTGGTCGAGCGCCAGCTCGATGCAAAGGGCATTTCTCGTCACGACCTGGGCCGCGAGAAGTTTCTAGAAAAAGTCTGGGAATGGAAAGAGCATTCCGGCTCCACCATCACGCGGCAAATGCGCCGGCTGGGGACATCGCCAGACTGGAGCCGCGAGCGCTTCACCATGGATGAGGGCCTGTCCAAGGCAGTTTCGGAAGTTTTCGTCACGCTTTACAAACAGGGGCTCATTTATCGTGGCAAGCGCCTGGTCAACTGGGACCCCGTCCTGCAAACCGCCGTGTCTGATCTGGAAGTCGTCAATCAGGAAGAAGACGGTTTCATGTGGCATATCCTCTACCCGCTGGAGGGTGAACCAGGACACCTTGAGGTTGCCACGACACGCCCGGAAACCATGCTGGGCGATGTGGCCGTAGCCGTGCATCCGGATGACGAACGATATAAACATCTTGTCGGCAAACACGTCCGGCTACCAGTGGCCGAACGCAGCATCCCGATCATCGCCGATGATTATGTCGACCCTGCCTTCGGCACGGGCGTTGTCAAGATCACGCCCGCGCACGATTTCAATGACTATGCCGTCGGCCAGCGTCACAAACTCGTACCCATCAGCATTCTGACGCTAGATGCAAAAATCAATGAGTTAGGTCCGGAGGAATACCAGGGCCTCGATCGCTATGTCGCACGCGAGAAAATCCTCTCCGAACTGAAGGCCAGGAACCTCCTGGTCGCTGCCAAGCCTCACAAGCTCATGGTGCCGCGCGGCGATCGTACACACGCCGTGATCGAACCCATGCTCACCGACCAGTGGTTCATGGCCATGGAAGGACTGGCCAAACGCGGACTGGAGGTCGTGAAGTCCGGCGAGCTGAAATTTGTTCCGGAAAACTGGACCACTACCTACAATCAATGGCTGGAAAACATCCAGGATTGGTGCATCTCACGCCAGCTCTGGTGGGGACATCGCATCCCCGCGTGGTACGACGATGAGGGCAACATTTACGTTGCGCATAGTGAGGAGGAAGCAGGCAAGCTGGCGGGCGGCCGCGCCCTCAAACAGGATGAAGATGTGCTGGATACCTGGTTCTCCTCCGCTCTGTGGCCGTTTTCGACCCTGGGCTGGCCGGAAGAGACGCCCGAACTGAGGAATTTTCTGCCAGGCGCTGTCCTCGTTACAGGTTTCGACATCATCTTCTTCTGGGTGGCGCGCATGGTCATGATGTCGCTCCACTTCACCGGCAAGGTGCCCTTCCATGAGGTGTATGTAACCGGCCTCGTACGCGACGCGCACGGCAACAAGATGAGCAAGTCCAAGGGCAATATCATCGATCCCATCGATCTCATTGATGGCATCACGCTGGATGCATTGATCGGCAAGCGCACCACCGGATTGATGAATCCGAAACAGGCTGAATCCATCGCCAGACAAACCCGCGCCGACTATCCAAATGGTTTCCCCGCATTCGGCACCGATGCCGTGCGCTTTACTTTCGCCAGCCTTGCCACACACGGACGCGACATCAAGTTCGACCTGCAGCGCTGCGAGGGCTATCGCAACTTCTGCAACAAGCTGTGGAATGCCACGCGTTTTGTCCTGATGAACACCGAAGACAAGGATTGCGGCCAGGATGCTTCTCAGCCAATCGAGCATTCCTTTGCCGATCGCTGGATTATCAACCGGTTGAATGATGCCAATCGTGATGTATTGGCCGCCTTCTCCGACTACCGCTTCGACATGGCCAGCCGTGCGATCTATGAATTCGTCTGGGACGAATATTGCGACTGGTATCTGGAACTGGCCAAGGTACAACTCCATACAGGCAACGAGGCGCAGCAGCGCGCCACCCGCCATACCCTGATTCGCGTTCTGGAAAGCGCCCTGCGCCTGGCGCATCCCGTCATTCCCTTCATTACCGAGGAGCTGTGGCAGAAGGTTGCCCCGCTTGCCGGCAGGACCGGACACAGCATCATGCTTCAGCCCTACCCAATGGTGGATGAAAGCGCTGCCGATCAGTCAGCCAACACCCATATTCTGGAACTCAAATCGCTGGTGGATGCCGTTCGCGGTCTGCGGGGTGAAATGAAACTTTCTCCCGCCGAGAAAGTGCCGCTCGCCCTGACTGGTGACAAAGACCGTTACCAGGCATTTGGCCCTTATCTGACCGCGCTGGCCAAGCTTTCCAAATTCGACATCTATCCCGAACTGCCCGCGGGCGACGCGCCGGTAGCCATCGTGGGCGACTGCCGGTTGATGCTGCAAATCGAAATCGACAGGGATGCGGAAATCGCACGGCTGGAAAAGGAAATCGCACGGATTGCAGGCGAAATGGACAAGTGCAACGGAAAACTCGGCAATCCGAGTTTTGCCGGTAAAGCCCCGCCCGCTGTGGTCGAGCAGGAAAGAAAACGATTGGCTGATTTTACGGCCATGCAGGAAAAATTGCGCAGCCAACTTTCCAGGTTACGGCAATAAAAAAGGGCCGCGATGCGGCCCTTTCTCTTTCCAAGGCGCTGATTATTTCTTCGCGGTCTTTGCCCCGGCTACCGCACCGAGCATGTCCACGATTTCATTCGGAGTCGAATGAATGCGCATAAAATGCCCCATGCTCAGATTCGGAAAAGAGACCGCGATCCGATAGCGGCCGAACAAGGCATACACCGAGTTATTGACTACGTACAGCTCATAAGGTAACGCGGCAATGCTCTCCTGCCCGCCAATTTTTGCAATCCAGCGACCATCGCCCAGCGTTTCATCATTCATGGCAACGCCAAACACAGCCATCTTTTTCTCGGGCATCACCACTTCATAAACCTTCGACGTTCTTGCCGCGCTTTTGGCCAAATTGTCCTGAACGGTCTTCACGGCTTCGTCAAAACTCACATGCTGTGCAAGGAGATTCTTTTCGGAATCGAATCGTTCCATGCCAACCAGGTAACGATACTTGGGCAAGTCTTCAGCGGTTTCATCCCCGCCAAAACCAAGACCCGCGCCAAGCGTTTTGGCTAGTTTCTCTTTCAGGGCACTGACGGTTTTTTCAGCTTTCGGAAACTGTCCACGGAAAAAGGCGCGGTACCAGTAATCCGGGTTCATGTAGGTGACCGTGCCGTCCGACTTGACCCCGACACGAATGCCCGCCCCAACGATGTTCGATCCGCCCAGCGCACGGATCTCGTTCATCACGCCTTCATCCGATACGACCACCACGCCATAATCGGGCAACTGATGCGGCAAATAATGCCCCAGCACCTGAAAACCCGCGGACTTCAGCCTGGCTTCAACCTCATCCGCCACCTTGGCTGTTTCCGCCGGTTTAAACTTTTCCCCCAGAATATAGGGCGTGATCGCCCAGGATAGGGACGATGAAAAAAGCATTACAGCCAGGGCAAAAAATTTCAACATGTCACACCTTATGAAAGTCGCAACAAAAAACCGGGCACGAGGCCCGGTTCCGATTGTATAAGAATATTAGAGAAAAGAGAATTACATCTTCCAGCTATATTGGATGCCAATGGAGTTCTGGTACATCTGAATGGTATCCGTGCCCCCAAAAAATGGGTCTGCGCCAGAAACATCATTTTTAAATCCGTGCATATAAGCCGCAGTAATTTCATCACCATTGGCACGAGCATAAGTAAAGCCCAAGGTAATATGGTCTTCAACTACTGCGGGGGCAAGAATATTAAACATAACCTCACCCATGTCGTTTCCGTTAATCGGATTATCACCATGGCTGTAGCCTGCGCGTAAAGTCACTTTGGGGCTGTACTTATACTCCATCCCCAATTTCCATACGTTTACATTATCCCAGCCAAAGCCCGAACCATTGTCATTTCCAAGTTGTGCAGCCCCGGTTAATGTATTAGCAGATGGATTCCCAACAGACTTTACATCATTAAAATTTATTCTCTGATAATCCAATACCAATTTGAACTGGGGAGTAGCTTGCCAGGAAACTCCAATATTATAATTTTCCGGGATATCGAAATCCCCTTGTTCTGCAAAGAGTCCGGCGTAATCGTCGAATTCTTCAAAATTCATCTTGCTGGCATATGCGGCGCCTATTGTTACCGTTGGTGTTACTTTACCGAGATAGCCAATTCTCACACCATAACCGAATGAATCATCGTAACCGTTATTCGTTACAGCGGCCGCATTAGAAGTAACAGCAGGATGCTGAAAGGCATGTAACCCTTCTGCCTTAAAACGCTGATACCCCAGTAGTGGAGAAATGCCGATCGAGTGATTAGGCGCAATTTTATAAGCAGCAGTTGGAGCAATAATTAACTGCATCAAATCTACACCCAAGCTGCCCGAGCCACATAGAAGGTTTCCTGATGGCCCACAATTTCCAGCAAATGATGGGTAATCAGTGTTCATACCACCGTTCCCATATACAGTCACACCCAAAGCTAGAGTTGAATTAACCATTCTGTTGTAGCCAAATTCAGGAATCAGAAAAACGTTAGATTCACTCTCAGAACTTGCATCATTGGGAGGCGTCGTGAATGGCAGAGGCGGGCTTCCAAATCCGGTGCTTCCAATACGACTTGCCTCACGTATTGGGCTAAACACATCCGCGCCCAAATCCATTCGGTTACCCACAAAAGCGGCAGCCGCAGGGTTGTTAGCACCGAAGAAGGCATCTTCCGTATTGGTTGTCGAGGCCCCAGCCATGCCCTTGGCTTTCATGCCATAGCCATGAGAAAAATAGCCGTTGGTTGCGTTTGCGCCAAAAGAGAGGCCTGCGAGGGCGAGACCGATAGCGAGACGAGTGAATTTCATAGTGCCTCCTGAGCAAAATAATCTGTTATGCAAGGCTTAACCTTCTGATTAAGTAGAAGGAATATACCTCAAAGTCGGTGAATCATGATTGGAAAATGGCGCAAGGGGATAAACCGTGTGATCCAGTTGCATGAAAACCACAAACAGAATCGAATGCTCCTTGACAACAAAAAAGGCAGCTGAGCTGCCTTTAGTTTGTGCAATTGACATCCTGCTCAAATAAAGAGGCAGATATCAGACTCGCCGGCGAATTCAAAGAAGGTGGCAGCGCCGCCGTATTCCATGCCATCGATGAAGTCACTGTGCTCAAATCCAAACAGTTCAACCGTCATCTGGCAGGCAATGAATTTGACGTCCGCTTCCTGGCACAAGCTGCGCAGTTCGGGAATCGTGGCCACGCCGTTATTGGCAATGGTCATTTTCATCAGGCTGGTGGCGACGTTCTCGTAACCGGGCACCAGGGACTGCACAGCATTGGGAATATTCCAGTTGATGCCCTTGAACCATTTGGGGCCAAAAGGCATTTTCATCGGCATGCCAGGATTGCCCAGCGGGCTCACTTTCAGGCCAGAGACATCCTTGCGCACCAGTTGCAGGCCATAGAAAGTGAAGAAAATCTGCACTTCATAACCCAGCGCTGCCGCGGTGGAAGCCAGGATAAAGGGAGGGTAGGCCCAGTCGAGCGTTCCCTTGGTGGCAATAATGGCGAGCTTTTTGGTTTCCATGCGAGATCTCCCGGTCTAATTTGTCAAAGGTATCGGTCTTGGTGCCGAATTATTTTTTCTTCATGAAGAAAGTATATTCACCGCCAGCTTCAGCGGAGTTCACCAGTTCGTTGCCCGTCTGCTTGGCAAAAGCCTGCATGTCCTTGACGGAACCCGGATCAGTGGCGATGACTTTCAGAATGTCGCCGCTGGTCATCTCTGCAAGTGCTTTCTTGGTACGCAGAATGGGCAGGGGGCAGTTGAGGCCACGGGCATCGAGTTCTTTACTAAAATCCATTTTGAATGTCTCCAAACGTTAACAAATCAGGAATTTCTTACGTTAACCCACAGGTCAAATTATTGCAATACGGTATCGGCCAATTTGACCTTGGTCGATCAGGCTGCCAAAGCCTTACCGGATCGTGCCCAATTCATGATGCCGCCCGAGAGGTTATAGACATTGCTCACCCCTTGAGACATCAGCCAGGCGCAAGCCTGCGCCGATCGCGCACCAGAACGGCAATAGAACACAATGGGCTCACTTTTTTGCAGGTCTTGTACTTTCAGAGGCAGCATGTGAAGGGGGATATGCGTGGAACCCTCGATCTTGGCCTGGGCGAATTCCGCCTCGGTCCGCACATCGATCAGTTGCAGGGAGCCGTTTGCCTTCAGGGCTTCCAGTTGATTGGGATCTATTTCACGAACACCGAACATGTCTTCAGATACTCCAGATGAATTGCATTAACAAACGCTAATATACTGATTTCCCCTGAAAAATCAATAGGGAATCTTCAAATCAACAGCGCTGCGACCCGTGAAAAAGGTTGACGACATGCCGGGCTTCGGCAAAGAAAAGCCATCTTTCGGCAACCAGACCCGCAAATACCGAAAGCAGCGCCGCCATGCTCAATGCCAGGTTGGCCTGTTTCAACGCAAGCCCCAGCAACAAAACCGGAAGTCCGAAAGCCAGCACCATGGAAATCACTTTCAAACCCGAAGCTCGCATTCGCGGTACCTGGTAACCGAATTCCTGGGTTAAAAAAGTACCGTGCGTGTGCCCCGCATCCAGCAAGCGAACCTGGGCTCGGGTAAACCCGGTCGCGGTATTAATGGTTGAACCGACCCCGATGCGGGTGATCCAGTAAAAATAAATCATTTTTACAAAGGCCGCGACGAATAGCTGGAAAAGGGACATCAATACATAAGGCATGACATCGACTTTGGCCATCATCGCCACTACGAGCAGGATCATGCCACCGGAAAAGTGGCCCAGCGAAAGGTAGGCAGCGGGCACCAGCGGGGTATTCCACTGGCGTATGGTTTTAAGGCTGGCATAAATCATCGCGGTGGAAAAAATGGTCATCCACGCTATCAGAGTCGCCAATGCCCCGCTCAGATGACGCACGATCGGCCATATGTCCAGCCAGTACAGGGCAAGATAAATCATCGCGAATGGATAGAACGCGACCGACAGCACACCTTCGCGCGACAACCACGAAGTGCGCCAACGTGAAAACGCGCGCCAGGCATTTCTGGGGTTGGCCAGATGAAGTGTGGAGGACAGTAGTCCAACACCCACCATGACAATGGCCAGCACGCCCGTCCAGAAAACATGCGCGCCGGGCATGCCGCCGCCAAGCTTGAACAAATCAGCCAGATAAAGCAGCGCGAACAGGCCAAAACCCGCGCCAGACAGAACCGTGAAAAAAATAACCGAAAATGCGGGATGCATGCGGCTTCCTTATCGTTTGACCATGCGATTGACGAACTGCTTCAACTTGCCAGCCAGACCGGTTTTGTCCGCGCTCATTTCAACAGGGATCGGCTTGTGCTTGCGCGGTGGCAGATAATGATTGGTCGGGTTGTAGCCCAGTTCCGGCAGCAGCATGTAGCCTTCGCGCTCGCGCACCACCTTGCTGACCTCGGAATCCGGGTCGTCGAAGTCGCCGAACATGCGCGCATGGGCGGGACAGGTCAGCACGCAGGCCGGCTGCCGGTCCTCGACAGGAATGTTCTGGTCGTAGATGCGGTCCACGCAAAGTGTGCATTTTTTCATCGTCCCGGTAGAACGATCCAGTTCGCGCGCGCCGTAGGGGCATGCCCATGAACAGTAATTGCAGCCCATGCACTTGTCCTGGTCGATCAGCACGATGCCGTCTTCGGCGCGCTTGTAGCTGGCGCCGGTCGGACACACCGTCACGCAATCCGCATCCTCGCAATGCATGCAGGACATGGGGAAGTTGACTGTCTTGCTGTTGGGATAGCTACCCACTTCAAAGTGGCGGATGCGGTTGAACCAGACACCGGAGGGTTCGGCGCCATAAGGCTGATAATCCGGCAGCGCGCCGGTGGTGCCGGAGGCATTCCACTGTTTGCAGGAGACTGCACAGGCATGACAGCCCACGCACACGTCCAGATCAATGACCAGCCCCAGCCTCATGATTGCCCCTTGTCGTCCTGCGCGATGCGCGCGTCATAACGCAGCACTTCGGGGCGTGAATAGCTGTCTGTCGGCAGACGCTTGATAGAAGGGAACTGCGGCCAGCTGCCGGTTTCACCCGGCTCTGCCTTGCGTATCTTCACACGCAGATCAAACCATGCCGCCTGGCCGGATACCGGATCGGAATTGGTGATGCGACGTTCACCATTTCGTTCCGGCAGCAATTCGGAAATCAAATGGTTCAACAGAAAACCCCTGGTCGCTTCGGAAGCCTCTTCCTTCAGGCCCCATGCGCCCTTCTGTTTGCCGATAGCATTCCAGGTCCACACGGTGTTTTCCTGGCAGCCTTCCATAGTTTTCAACTGGCAGCGAATTCTTCCGTTGCGCGATTCGACCCACACCCAGTCGAAATCCTTCAGTCCCAAGTCGGTGGCTTTCCTTGCGTTCATGTAAAGATAGTTCTGCGCCATGATCTGCCGCAGCCAGGCATTCTGTGAATCCCACGAGTGGTACATGAACATGGGCCGCTGAGTCAGCGCATAAAACGGGTATTCTTCCGCGTCGACACGTTGCTGTTCCAGCGGCTCGTACCACAGGGGCAACGGGTCGAAGTATTTTGTCAGACGCTCCTTGTCTGCCGGGTCCTTCGGCTGAGGGCCATCATACAAACCCTGTCCGGCCAGGCGAAACTTCTGCAAGGGTTCTGAATAAAACTGCATGATGATGGGCTCAACCTTGCCGAGGAAACCTGCATCGGAAGCCACCTCGAGATAATCGCGGTTCACGAATCGCATGTATTTCTGGTTGTCCGGCCAGTGGTGCGCGAAGAAACTCTGGTTATTGATATAGGCCTGCCACTGGTTGGGATTGGGCTCACCCTTGAGGAATTTGTCGCCATTTTTTCCACGCCAGCCGGAGAGGAAACCCACACCGGGCGAACGCTCGTAATTGACGATGAAGTCCGGGTAATCCCTGAACTTGCGCGTACCATCCTTGTTGGTAAATGCCGGAAATTTCAGGCGCGACGCCAGTTCCACCATGACTTCCTGCCAGGGCCGAACATTTCTATCGGGTGTGATCAACGGATAGCGGATGGCATCGGCCGCCGCGTCCGGTTCGGAGATCGGGCGATCCAGCAGCGAAATGCAGTCGTGGCGTTCGAGGTAGGTGGTATCGGGTAACACCAGATCGGCGAAGTTGACCATTTCCGAATGGAAGGCATCCACCACCACCAGAAAGGGAATTTTGTACTCACCAAAACTCTCCGGGTCTTTCTGCCGCAGCATGTCCTGGATGGCCTGCGTGTTCATGGTCGAGTTCCACGCCATGTTGGACATGAACAGGATCAGCGTGTCGAGCGCATACGGGTCATGGTTGGCGGCGTTGGTGATCACCATGTGCATCAGGCCGTGGGAAGACAGCGGCGCTTCCCATGAATAAGCCTTGTCGATACGCAGGGGATTGCCACGCTCGTCGATCACCAGATCTTCCGGCCGCGTCGGGAATCCCAGCGGCGGGCGCGACAGCGCGGTATTCGGCGCGTTGATGATGTCGACATTGTTTTCCGGTTGCTGGTGCGGCGGAATGGGTTTTGGATAGGGCGCGCGCGCGCGGAAGTTGCCGGGGCCGTCCAGCGCGCCCAGCAGCATCTGGATGAAGTGAATTGCCCGGCAGGCATGAAACCCGTTCGAATGTGCGGAAATGCCGCGCATGGCATACATGGCGACCGGGCGTCCCACCACCTTGTCATGCTTCCGGCCCCACACGTCAGTCCACTCGATGGGGAATTCGATGCTTTCCTTGAACGCGACATGCGCCATTTCCAGCGCGATGCGCTCGATGGTTTCCGCCGGCACGCCGCATTCGGCCGCGACGTTGGCTGGCGCATAGCGTTCGTCCAGATAGCGTTCCGCCATCAGGCTGAACACCGTCTTCAGCCGTCGTCCATCCTGGGCGACGAAGTCGCCAAACAGGGCTGGCGTAATGCCCGCCTCGATGCCGTTGACGAAGGTTTCCCTTTCCAGATCCCACACCTGCGGCTGACCATTTACATCGCGCAAAAACAGTCCGTCATCCGGGTGACCCGGGTTCTGGATTACCAGCCAGGTGGCGTTGGTGTAATTGACGAGAAACTCATAATCGAACAATTCACGCGACAGCAGCACATGCACGATGGAAAGCGCGAACAGGCCATCCATGCCCGGCTTGATCGGCACCCATTCGTCCGCGATGGCGGAATAGCCGGTACGGACCGGATTGACCGTGACGAATTTTCCGCCGCCGCGCTTGAGCTTCTCCAGGCCGATTTTGATCGGGTTGGAGGAATGGTCTTCCGCCACGCCCCACATGATGAAGTATTTGGCGTAATCCCAGTCCGGCGCGCCGAATTCCCAGAATGAAAAACCGATCGTGTACAACCCGGCGACCGCCATGTTGACGGAACAGAATCCGCCATGTGCCGCCCAGTTTGGCGTGCCAAACTGCTGTGCCCAAAGTCCGGTGAGCGCCTGCATCTGGTCGCGGCCTGTAAAGAACGCAAGCTTGGAGGGATCGGTGGCGCGAATTTCCTGCAAACGCTGGGTCAGGATATCCAGCGCCTGTTCCCAACTAATGACCTCGAATTCACCCGCTCCGCGTTCCGTTCCGGGCTTACGAATCAGCGGCTCGGACAGCCTGGCTTTGGAATATTGCTTCATGATTCCAGCCGAGCCCTTGGCACACAGCACGCCCTGGTTGGTGGGATGGTTACGGTTGCCCTGAATGAAGCGGACTTTGCCTTCCTGCAGGGTCACCTTGATGCCGCAACGGCACGCGCACATATAGCAGGTGGAATATTTCACCTCCTGCCTGGCATGGTCTTCGGTCGGGATGCGTGCGTGCATAATCTCAAAAACAAAGCCAGCGCATCCCGGCGGCTTTGCCGTGGGAGGTTATCCAGATAAGGAATTCCCGCCATAAACCGTTTTGACAACGGCATGGACATCCCGGAACTGCACACCGGTGATGCGCTAAATATTAATTATTTCGAATATGCCGTTATTTTGCTTCATTTGGGCATTTTCTTGCAATCAGCTTATTTAATCCTGCAGGCGCGAATATAAATCGTGAGGGACAGAAGGGTTTTAACAACCACCTATTTCTCTTGCATTAGCAATTCGATGATCTGCACGGCTTCGCCTTCATCCCATTCAGTTGGTCCCGAGATCGAATAGCGCACCTTGCCGTTACGGTCGACAAGAAAGCTGGTGGGCAGGGCAAAAACCTTCCACCGACGTGTTGCCGCAGTGTCCGGATCAAGCAGGATCGGAAAATCGATCTTCACCAAATTCAGAAATTCTTCGACTTCTTCTCGCTGTTCGGCGGAGTCAACGCCAAGGATGACAAATGGCCGTCTGGACATTTTCTCTTTCAGGCGCTGCATGGAAGGCATTTCCCTGCGGCAGGGCGGGCACCAGGTTGCCCAGAAATTCACCAGAATCACCTTGCCTTTGAAATCGTTCAGGTTTCGAATCTCTCCCGTCAGATCTTTTAACGTCAGGTCTGGCGGCGAAACCGGGTCCAGTTGGCGAAATCCGCCAGCGGCGAATGACTGGCTTGCCATCAGGAAAATCAGGGTAAAAAACAGTGTATGCAATCTCATCATCACGGCGTTCCCTTCATCCAGTTCAGCATGTGCTCCGCCAGATTCCTGCCCTGATTGACTTCGTAATCGGTTGCATCCTCACGGACCCAGAATCCCTCGCGCAGCCGCTCGAGCATTTTCAGCGCGGTATTGGCGCCCGTTTTCCGCAAAGCCTCGACTTGATTATCGACCCACGGTGTGGCCGCGGAACGGCGCGGTTGCAGAACAAGCACATCTACCGATTTCAAGCTGCCGAATGAAAGATAATCGGCGCCATCCAGCGCATCGACTCGAGAATAAAAATTCGGATGCATCAGCAAGACACGGGCATTGATATCAGGCCTGCCGGCCAGCCCCCTCAAAACCGGTACGGCGGCACGACTTGGCGCATAAACGCACAATCTAGCGCCGGTTGACGATGCACGTTCCAGCAAGCGCTGCATATCGCCTGCCTGAATGCCATCTAGGCTGCTCGGTGTTTGCGGCAGGAACAAAGCGCTGGCCAGATCAAACAGCCAGACTTCGACACCCTTTTCAGACAACTCAAGCGCGGCATGGCTTTCCGCCTTTCCCAATCCCCGTTCCGAAGCAAACCAGAGCAGAAGATCATTACCGGAGGCGGGATATCGCGTGTAGGCAATGACATTGCCGGAAGGCAAGGTCACTTCGACCTCCTCTGCCATCAATGCCGAAGAAAAAACGAGAAGCAACAGCGAGGCGGTTATGCGTACAAGCCAGTTCATGTGTTGAATTATTCAAGATACGACACACTTGAGTAAGACACATTCATACTCTTATTCAGCCGGCAGTCCAGACCCCCGATTTTCCCCCTTCCTTGCGGATCAGCCTGACCCCTTCGATCGTCATTCCCCTCTCAACCGCCTTGCACATGTCATAGATGGTCAACAGGCCAACACTTGCCGCCGTCAGGGCTTCCATTTCAACACCGGTTTTTCCAACCGTTTCAGCCGTGGCCAGACAGCGCACCCGGCTTTGCGCTTCATCCAGTTCAAACTCAACTTTTACCTGGGTCAAAGCGATGGGATGGCACAAGGGGATCAGATCGGAAGTCCGCTTCGCAGCCTGGATGGCGGCCACGCGGGCCACGCCCAGAACGTCGCCTTTTCCAGCCGTTCCTTGCGCGATCATGGCCAGGGTTTGCGGTTTCATCACAATACTGCCTTGCGCCACCGCAATCCGGCGCGAATCCGGTTTGGCGCCCACATCCACCATGACCGCTTTGCCGTTCTCATCAAAATGCGTGAAGTCACCACTCATTGTTAAACTCCAGTATTGAACTCTTCGCGTATCGATCCATCTTAAACTCAAATTAATCCCGGCACCGTGAAAAAACTCATTGTTTCCCTCCTGGCCCTGACCCTGGCTGCTCCGCCAGTCTGGGCAAGCAACTTGCCCGATCTTGGCGAGTCTTCGCGCCAGTATTTATCTGACAAACAGGAACGCGAACTGGCCCGGGCCATCATGCGTGACGTTTACGCGAGTCCGCTTTTCCTGTCGGACCCCGAAGTCGAAGCCTACTTGAACAATATTGGCGCAAAACTGGCCTCTGAAAGCAACCGTAGCGGGCGCAGCTTCACTTTCTTCGCCGTGCGCGACCCGTCGATCAATGCGTTCGCCCTGCCCGGCGGTTTCATTGGCGTGCACACTGGGCTGATCCAGGCCGCGGAAAACGAGTCTGAACTGGCAGGCGTGCTGGCGCACGAAATTGCCCACGTCAGCCAGGAACACCTGTCACGCATGATTGCCGCACAGGATCAAAGTTATCTGCCAACCATCGCCGCGATTGCAATCGCCATCCTGGCGGCACGCTCCAATGCCAATGTCGGTTCGGCCGCCATCGCCACCGCTCAGGCATTGAATATCCAGAGCCAGTTGAACTTCACTCGCGAGCATGAGCGCGAAGCCGACCGGGTCGGGCTGGAAACACTGACCAGCGCCGGATTTGACCCAACCGGGCTGTCGAGCTTCTTCAATCGACTGCAGCGCGCCAACCGGCTGTATGACACCAACGCGCCAGATTATCTGCGCACCCACCCGCTCAACAGCCAGCGCATTGCCGACATGGATGCGCGAATTGAGAAACTCCCTTACCGGCAGGTCAAGGATTCCATTGAATTTCACCTGGTGCGCGCGCGGCTGATCGCAAATGAAGGCCTGGCCGAAGACGCGGTCAGACGCTTCCAGGATCAGATCAAACAAAAGAAAACCCTGTTTGAAGCCGCCAGCCGCTACGGACTCGCCATTGCCTTGTCCCGCCAGGCCAAATACGCAGAGGCGGAAACCGAGCTGGCCAAAGCGCTCAAGCTTAGTCAATCCCCCATGCTGCTTAACCTGCAAGCCGAACTTGCGGACAAGGCAGGAAGTTCCAGGGTCGCGCTCGAGCGGTACCGCAACGGCATCGCGCGTCACCCCCATTACAAACCGCTGCTGTACGGCTATGCCGATGTACTCATTGTTACGGGACAAACGAAGGAAGCCGCGGAATTTGCTTCCTCGAAAACCACCGCCTGGCCTGATGACGCACGCTTCTGGAAACTGCTTGCCCGCGCTGAAGCCGCGCAAAACCACAAGCTGGCCAGTCACCGCGCGGAAGCGGAGTCGCTCGCCGTGCTGGGCAATCTGCCTGCCGCGCTGGAACAGGTCAATCTTGGTCTGAAGGCAGGGGATGGCAATTTCTATGAACTCTCTTCAGCTGAAGCCCGGCGACGCGAATGGCAAGCCGCGCTGGCTGCCGAGGCAGTCAAGAAATAAAACCCCACACGTAAAAATGTATTGCGTCTAGTAATAAATTACTTGCACGAATCAACGCAAAAACCAGTCAATACGCTTGCATGGAGAAAACATCCTGCTCTATGCTTGGCCTATCCATACAGGATAGCGCGAGACTGGATAAGAGTTCGCTCATATACCAGTCCGTGTTTGAAATCTAAATCAACTATGGAGGATGACTATGCGCAATATCAGACTGGCTCTGGCCACTGGCCTGACTGGCATGATGGTGATTGCGGGATCCGTCCAGGCTGCCGACCCCCCCAAAAAGGAGGAAACGGGCAAGGACATCGCGTACAACCGTACCAAGGGTAACTGCCTGGCTTGCCACGGCATGCCGACTCAAGCCGATGCCGAATCAACCGGTCTTTACGGACCGCCGCTTATCGCGATGAGCGCGCGTTATCCTGACAAGGCCAAGCTGCGTGCCCAGATCTGGGATGCGACTGCACTCAATCCGAACAGCTCCATGATCCCTTTCGGCAAACACAAGGTGCTGACAGAGCAGGAAATCGACAAAGTCGTTGACTTTGTTTATGGTCTTTAACACACACTCTTCAACAAGGAGAAATGCATGAACGCTTTGCGTAGAAACGTCCTCAAAGGCGCCACTGGCGCTGGTGCTGTGGCTGTGGCAGTTGCCGCCGGCCTGATTACCCCCACCCGCGTGCTGGCTGCGCCACGCGCTGCCTTCGACGCCAAGAACCTGGCCGACGCCATGAAAGGCATGGGCCTGCCCGCCGCGACCGATTCCAAGGATATCGTCATCAAGGCCCCGGACATCGCCGAGAACGGCGCAGTGGTGCCGGTTGAAGTCACCAGCAGCATCGCTGGCACTTCTGCCATCGCCATCCTGGCCGAAAAGAACAACACCCCGCTGGTTGCCGACTTCGAACTGTCCGGCGGTGCGCAGGGTTATGTTTCCACCCGTATCAAGATGGGTGCCACCGCACTGGTTCGCGCCATCGTGACCGCCGGCGGCAAGACCTATCAGGCCACCAAGGAAGTGAAAGTGACCATCGGCGGCTGCGGCGGCTAATTGACCTCCTTCCAAAGACATCTGACAAAACTGAATTCGAAAGGAAACAAACATGGCTGAACCAATGAAAATCCGTGCCACCATGGCTGGTGACACCGCCGATATCAAAGTGCTGATGAACCACCCCATGGAAACCGGCCAGCGCAAGGACGCTAAAACCGGTCAACTGGTCCCTGCCCACTACATCACCGAAGTAACCGCTACCGTTAACGGAGCGGCGGTCCTGAAGGCTGGCATGGGCGGCGGCGTGTCCAAGAACCCCTACCTGGGCTTCAAGGTCAAGGGCGCAAAAGCGGGTGACAAAGTGGCAGTTAGCTGGGTAGACAACACCGGTGACAAGCGCACCGACGAGACCACGGTCGGTTAATTAACAACCGATTTTAAGGACGGGGCTTTCCGCTCCGTCCTTATCTGTTTTACCGCCTAGGAATCACGGAGGAAGATTATGAAAAAAGCTTTACTGGGGCTGGTTACTATAGGCCTGATTAGTGGTGTTTCTGGTGCCATGGCCGCACCCGAACAGGACCGGCAGGAATTCGTCAATTACTACACCAAGAAATACCCCAACGTAAAACTGGACGATTATGTACATGGAGCACTTGCTTTCGATGCAGACTCCAAAGCCCAGTACGATGCCATCATGGAATTCCCACCCTTCGAAGGCGACTTGGAAAAGGGCCGCAAGCTGCTTGATACAGCGTTTAAAAATGGCAAGAAATATGCAGACTGTTTCCCCAATGGCGGCAAGAACATCGCGGGCAACTATCCCTACTTTGACGACAAGGCCGGCAAGGTCGTGACCCTCCACGATGCCATCAACGCCTGCCGTGTCGCCAACGGCGAGGAAGCCTACAAGGTCAACGACATGAAGACCATGGGGCTGCTGACCACCGCGCTGCGCGCGCAATCCGACGGCATGCTGATGAACGTCAAGGTCGAGGGTGCGGGCGCCACAGCCGCTTATGAAGCCGGCAAGAAAGCCTTCTTCTCCCGCAAGGGCCAGTTGAATTTTGCCTGTGCCACCTGCCACGTGCAGAATGCCGGCGTGCGCCTGCGTTCCGAACTGCTGTCTCCTGCCGTCGGCCACGCGGTGCACTGGCCGGTGTTCCGTGGCGGTGACAATCTGGTGACCCTGCAGCAGCGCTATGATGGCTGCTACAAGCAGGTTCGTGCCGTTCCTCCGGCACAAGGCAGCGCCGACATGAACAATCTGGAGTATTTCCACTCCTATCTGTCAAATGGTCTGCCGATGAAAGCCAACGTCTTCCGCAAGTAAGACAAGCAAGCGCAGATTAAGGCCTGGAATCTTCCAGGCCTTTTTTGTTCAGGTCATTATTGATTGCATCAAATGGCCCATAGCTACTATTTACCCGATCGTTCTTTGAATCAACAATCAGTGGAAATCGAAACCAACATCCACAGAGGAGAACAAACACCATGATGAATCGTCGTGAATTTCTGCAAATGCTGGCAGTCGCCGCCGCTTCTGGCATGGCCATCGACAGCAAGAAAGCCCTCGCGGGCGATGTGGATTTTTATAATCTGCCAAAGTTTGGCAATGTCTCGCTGATGCATATGACCGATTGCCATGCTCAGTTGTTGCCGATTTATTTCCGCGAGCCCAATGTCAACATTGGCATCGGTGAAGCAACAGGCAAGGTGCCCCATCTGGTCGGCGAGCATCTGCTCAAGAAATACGGCATCAAGCCGGGCACGCGAGAGGCTCATGCCTTCACCTATCTTGATTTTGTCCAGGCAGCCAAAACCTACGGCAAGGTCGGCGGCTTCGCCCACCTGAAAACCCTGGTTGACAAGGTACGCGGCTCGCGCCCCGGCTCACTGCTGCTGGATGGCGGTGACACCTGGCAGGGCTCGGCTACGGCGCTGTGGACCAACGCCCAGGATATGGTGGATGCCTGCATCGCGCTGGGTGTGGATGTCATGACACCGCACTGGGAAATGACCTACGGCGCCGAGCGCGTCAAGCAAATTGTCGACAACGATTTCAAGAAAGCGGGCGTGGATTTCGTCGCCCAGAATGTAGTCACTGCTGATTTCGGTGACCAGGTATTCAAGCCTTATGTCATCCGTGAAATGAACGGCATCAAGGTCGCTATCGTCGGCCAGGCCTTCCCCTACACCCCCATCGCCAACCCGCGCTACATGGTGCCGGACTGGAGCTTCGGCATCCGCGATGACGGCATGCAGAAATGGGTCGATGATGCCCGCGCCAATGGCGCGCAGGTTGTCGTGGTGCTCTCGCACAATGGCATGGACGTCGACATCAAGATGGCCAGCCGCGTCACCGGTGTCGACGCCATCTTTGGCGGCCACACTCATGATGGCGTGCCTCAGCCTATTGAAGTCAAGAATGCCAAGGGTGTCACCCTGGTAACGAACGCGGGTTCCAATGGCAAGTTCCTCGGCGTCATGGATTTCGACGTCAAGAATGGCAAGGTCGCCGGCTGGAAATACAAGCTGCTGCCCGTGTTCTCCAACCTGCTTGCCGAAGACACCAAGATGGCGGCGCTGATCAAGAAGATCCGCGATCCCTACAACGACAAGCTCAACGAGAAACTGGCCGTCACAGAGGATTTTCTCTACCGCCGCGGCAACTTCAACGGGACCTTCGACCAGGTTATCCTCGATGCGCTGATGAAGGTGAAAGGCGCGGATGCGGCCTTCTCACCCGGCTTCCGCTGGGGCACCACGCTGCTGCCGGGCGATGTCATCACCATGGACCGCCTGATGGACCAGACAGCCATCACCTATCCCGCCACCACACTGACCAACATGACAGGCGAAACCATCAAGACCATCATGGAAGACGTGTGCGACAACCTGTTCAATGCCGACCCCTACTACCAGCAGGGTGGCGATATGGTGCGCGTGGGCGGCATCCATTACACCGTCAACCCCAACAAGAAAATCGGCGAACGCATCAGTAACATGATGCTGAACGGCAAAGCCGTCGATCCCAACAAGACCTACAAAGTTGCCGGCTGGGCGCCCGTGGGCGAGGGCGTGACCGGCGCCCCGATCTGGGACGTGGTCGCTGAATATCTGCGCGACATGAAAGTCATCAAACCCGTCAAGCTCAACCTGCCCAAGGTGGTTGGCATTGGTAGCAGCAACCCGGGCATGGTTTGATTGATTTACTCAGCACACAGACAAACGGGGCCAGTTGGCCCCGTTTTTTTCTAATTGCTGCGCCCCAAAATGACATCCATCATGGAATCGCCGGATTCAGCCTTGGATGCGTTTCCTCGCAGGCCAACCAGACAATGGCGCCAGAGACAAACATGGCGGCAGCGGTAAACCAGAATCCGGCCTCGATGCCACGGAACAGTGCGGCCACCGCACCCAGTAACAGCGCGCCGATGCCGTAACCCAGATCGCGCCAGAAGCGATAAATGCCGATTGCCGAGCCACGCCAATTGGGGTGTGCGATATCGGATACGGCAGCGGAGAGCGTCGGATACAGCAATGCCATGCCAAAGCCCATCACGGCAGCTGCAAACGACCACCACAGTTCACCTTTGCCCAGCAGCACCAGGGCGACGCCTGCACCACAGACCCACATGCCCCAGACGATGGGTTTCTTGCGTCCGATGCGATCAGACAAATGACCCGTAATGAATTGCGACATGCCCCACACAAAGCCGTACACGCCCACCACCCAACCGATGCCAGCAAGACTCAAGCCATGTTGATAAAGATAGACAGGGAAGAACACCCACACCAGCGCATCAACAAATTTCTCCACCAGTCCCGCCTGGCTGATCGAAGCCATGCGCGCATCCCGCCAGGACATGAGGGTGAACACTTCCCAAGTGCCGGGTGTGTCCGAAATGATGGCGGGGTAACGCGGCCTTGAACCACCCATCAATCCGGCGGCGTGCTTTTTACCTTCCGCGTGCGCCCAAGGAAGCGTGTCCTTCACCCAAACCAGCGTCAACAGTCCGGCGACGCCCACTGCCACCAGACCAAACAGCATCAATCCCTCGCGTGGCCCGTAAGCGGTGGCGAGATAGCCAGTGATGATGCCCGCCACGGCCACACCGAAATAGCCGGAAAATTCATTCAGCCCGATAGTCAGCCCACGCTGTTCTGCCGTGGTGAGATCGAGCTTGGAAGTCTGAGTCATCGACCAAGTGAGTCCCTGGTTTATTCCAAGCAGCACCGTGGCCGCCACGATCCAGCTCCACGAAGGCGCGTACAAAATCATGAACGGCATCGGCACCGCCGCCAGCCAACCTAAAAACAGCACTCTTTTGCGGCCGACTCGTTCCGACATCCGGCCCGCAACGAAATTGAGTGTGCCCTTGACGAATCCGAAGGCAGTAACAAACGCCATCAGCATCATGAACGAGCCCTTGGCCACGCCGAATTCGGTTTCGGCCAGCGCTGGCACCACAGTGCGGAACATGCCGATGGTCAGGCCAACAAAAAATACCTGCACCAGTTGATGTGAAAACTGGGCGAAGTTGTTGCGGATGCCGTAGCGGTACTCCATCGCCTCGTGACTGAGAATATGGCTCATGCTGATACGAACTAATCAGCTCACGCCGCGCCCAGATTGGCTTTTACCATGCGATCCATTTCCGCCGGCCGCGGCGGAATTTCCCGGGTCAGCGCGTCGACGAATGCGTTGCGATCCAGCGACAGCATGGGATTCCACCGCTTCTCGAAACCGACAGTCGAAGCAGGCTTGCCGGATATACCCGCGCCACACACGCTGCCCGCAACGTGGCCAGCATAGATTTCCACCTCGGGCGGAAGATTCAACAACTTGGCATGAATGCTGTCATGCAGCACGGCGGCCATTTCGGTTTCCTTGCCCGCCAGATCGGGACGGCCCGCAGCCCCGACAAATAGCGTATCGCCGGTCAACACAAACCAGGGCACTTCCGCGCGCCGCTTGTCTGTCACCAGCAGACAGATCGAATCCGGCGTGTGGCCCGGTGTATGCAGCACGTCGACATAGACATTGCCCACATCAATGCGCTGTCCGTCCTTGAGCGGCTCGAAGGCAAATTTCACCCGCCCGGCATTGGCTTCATGTAAGCAGTATTTCGCCCCGGTTTTATCGGCCAGTTCCCGGCCGCCAGAATAATGATCGGCATGAACGTGCGTGTCGATCACATGGGTAATTTTCACATCCTGCCTTGCGGCTTCGTTGATGAACCAGTCTTCATCGCCCAGCACCGGATCGACAGCGACAGCAACGTGACAGGAACCGCAACCGAACAGGTAGGACAACGTGGCTTCACGGGTGGCAAGCTGACGAAAGAACATGGCAAGTCTCCTTGGTTAAGGCCTTTGGATTTAAACGATGGTTTCAACAGGCAGGCCGTTGGCGCGCCATTCGGCCACACCGTCTTCAAGACGGATCGCCTGGAATCCCTTTTTGTTGAGTAGCTCCACGGCCTCCACCGCCATCAGGCAGAAGGGGCCACGGCAGTAGGCAACCACTGGCTTGTCGCGCGGCAGGTCATCTAGGCGCTTTTTCAGTTCATCCAGTGGCATGGACTGGGCATAGGGAAGATGGCCGGTGTGGTATTCCGTCTCGGGCCGCACATCCAGAACCGTCACCTCGCCTTTCTTTGCTCGCGCCAGCAGTTCCTTGCGGCTCATGGGTGTGAGCTCGTGGGCATGCTCTGACAATTTGGCCAGTGAAGCGCGAAGCTCCAGTAATCGGTCTTCAGCCAGCGAACGGATGGCAACCCAAAAATCCGCCACCACCTCGCTGGTCAGCCGGTAATAAACGTTTTTACCCTCCTTGCGGGCTTCCACCATATGCGCCAGCCGCAGTTCTTTCAGGTGCGCACTGGCCAGCTTGAGCGAAATTTCGGCCTCGGCTGCCAGCCGCTCTACCGGTTTCTCGCCCTGGCAGAGCAACTCGATCAATTCAAGACGCTTGGGGCTGCAAACCGCTTTGCCGATGCGGGCAACCTGGGCATACAGCACATCTTTTACTTGCCTTCCTGAATTTTTCATCTAATACTCCAATGAACGTTTGAATGTTAGACAGAACCCGAGTGCTTCGTCAAGTTTTTTCTCATAAGGAGAGCGTCATGGCCTTATCCGCCATTTTCGCTGGCCTGGCCACCGGCATGGTGCTGGGACTGTTTGGCTCTGGCGGTTCCATTATCGCCCTGCCGGCGCTGATGTACCTGCTGCATGTGGAGCCCAAGTCGGCCATTGCCATGAGCCTGGGTGTGGTGGCAGTCACCGCCACCGTCTCCGCCATGGACAACTGGCGCCGTGGCCTGGTCGACACAAGGGTCGCCCTGGTGTTCGGCCTATTCGGGGTGGCGGGCACCTTTGCCGGCGCGCGCCTGGGCCTGCTGACTCCCGTGGTGATCCAGCTCGGTCTGTTCGCCCTGGTGATGTACGCTGCGGCCTGGCGCATGCTGAAACCGGCCAGACTGGCCGCGCCAGCCGCGGGCGGCGTGCTCAACACCGGCGGCGGAACGGCCGCCATCGGCGGTTGCCAGAACTTCTTCTCGCCCTGCATGGGCCAGATTGCCTTGCATGGCATCAGCGTGGGGATATTGACCGGCCTGGTCGGCGTGGGCGGCGGCTTCCTCATCGTACCGGCCCTGGTGCTGCTCTCGGGCATTCCCATGAGGACCGCCGTGGGCACCTCGCTCGCCATCGTCGCGGCGAAATCTTTCGCGGGATTTGCCGGTTATATGGGCGGCGTGCCCATCAACTATGCATTAATGGGAAGCTTCACTGTCGTGACGGTGATCGGGAGCTTTGCCGGCGCCCATTTCGCCACACGGATTTCCCAGAATACGCTGAAAAAGGCATTCGCCTGGTTTCTGGTGGTAGTGGCGACTTACATCCTTTTCAAAAGCGTGATTGGAGGTTGACATGACACTGAAGGTAAAGGTCATTTCCCAGCAACCGCCCGGCGGCCGCTGCAATCTGTATGCGGCTTACGCCGATGCCCTGGCTCGGCATTTCCGGATAAGCGTGGAGACTGAGTACAGTGTAGAGCGTGGCGCCCACGGTGATGGATTCCCCAGCCTGTGGCTGAACGGCGTCGCCATACAACCCGAGGACGGCGCAATCATCATGCCCCTGGACATCCTCGCAACGCTCTCTGCGCAAGGTGTGCCTTCGGATGCCATGTTGGGCCTGGGTGAAGCACTGGAAACCCCGTTGGAACGCATATTGGGGAATTCGTTATAAAAGGAGAGCTGCCATGGAAACGAAAGGAAAATCGGTTTCAATCATGTGCTTTCACGACGAGTTGTGCCAGGTGTTCAACGCCATGATGACGGCCTTGTCCCTGCTCAGGGAAGGCGCGAAAGTCACGGTGTATTTCGGCTCGCGCGGCGTCAACGCCATTCACAAGGACAAGGTGGGCAAATTGCAATGCCTGCCGGACATGCCAGAAGTGGGCGAAGCGGTCATGAAGCGCATGGACGAACTGGACCTGCCGCTGGTGGAAGATCTGTTCTTCATGTTCATCCGCGAGGGCGGCCAGGTGCTGGCCTGTCCGCTCAACGTGCCGCTGTTCGGCATGAGTGAGCGCGACCTGATCGACGGCGCGAAGCTCGCCGACCCGACGCGCTACTACAAGGACGTGGTCATTCCGGCGGACATGAACCTGACGTTTTAAGGGCAAGTCATGCCCACCATCTATCTCGACTACAACGCTACCACGCCCATCGATCCGCGTGTGGCGGAAGCCATGCTGCCCTGGCTGCGCGAACACTTCGGCAACCCGTCCTCGGATCATGTTTACGGTCAAAGGGCAAAAAAGGCCGTGGCTCAGGCGCGGGAAGAGGTCGCGTCACTGATCGGCGCAAAACCGGAAGAAATCGTCTTCACCGGTTGCGCCACCGAGGCTAACAACCTGGCCATCCTCGGCACCGCTAGGTCGTGCGCAGGCCACCTGCTGTATTCCGCCATCGAACACCCTTCGGTGGCGCAGCCGATGCGGCAGCTGAAAAAAGAAGGCCGGGTAGTGGCGGAAATCCCGGTTGATATCGCTGCGCGCATCGATGCCGATGCGCTGCGAATCGGCAACGACGTAGCCCTGGTCTCCGTCATGCTGGCCAACAACGAAGTGGGCACCCTCCAGCCCATCCGCGCCATCGCTGATCGTGTTCATGCCGCCGGCGCGCTCATGCATGTGGATGCAGCCCAGGCAGTTGGCAAAATTCCCGTCAATGTGAACGAACTGGGCGCTGACCTGCTTACCATCGCCGGCCACAAGGTCTATGCGCCCAAGGGTGTCGGCGCGCTGTATGTGCGCTCAGGCACCCCCATTCAATCCATCCAGTACGGCGCTGGGCACGAACACGGCCTGCGGCCTGGCACCGAGAACGTGCCGCACATCGTCGCACTGGGCGAGGCCGCGCGTTTCGCCTGGCTGGAACTCGACGGCGAAGCCGCGCGCCTGAGTGCGCAGCGCGACGATCTGCACCAGCGCCTCGCCGCCGCGATTCCGGGCCTGTTACTGAACGGCCATGCCGAAGAACGCCTGCCCAACACGCTCAACCTCTCCTTCCCCGCCATCGAGGGCTGGTGCCTGCTGGCCGCTGCGCCGGAAGTGGCCGCCTCCACTGGTTCGGCCTGCCACGCCGGTAGTCATGCCGTCTCCGGGGTGCTGGCAGCGATGGGCTTTACACCCGAACGGGCAGCGGGCGCTGTGCGCCTGTCTCTGGGCCGCTTCACCACATCCGCCGAGATCGATGTGGCGGCTGATGCCTTGATCGCCGCCTGGAAATCTTTGGCGGCATGAAACCCGAAAACTACGACGCATGGTACAACACGCCGCGCGGGCGCTGGATCGGCGAGACGGAATTTGCCCTGCTGAATGAATTGCTCGCGCCCAGTCCAGGTGAGACCCTGCTCGACGTGGGCTGCGGAACGGGCTGGTTTACCCGCCGTTTTGCCGGCGCGAATACGCTGAAAGTAACCGGCCTCGACCCCAATGCGGAGTGGCTCAACTATGCCAATCAACACCATGCCCGCCGGCGCGCGCCCCAGATCGACTGGATCGAGGGCGATGCGCGCAGGCTTCCTTTCGCGGATGCCAGCTTTGACAACGTGGTGTCGGTCACCGCCCTGTGTTTCGTGGATAACTGGCCGCAGGCCCTGCGCGAAATGGCGCGGGTCGCGCGACGCCGCATGGTTCTGGGCCTGCTCAACCGCCATAGCCTGTTGTGGCGGGAAAAGGTCCAGACAGGCGGCAGCGGCGCCTACCGCGGCGCGCATTGGCATACAACGGATGAAGTTCGCAACGTGCTGGCCCAATTGCCTGTAAACAATGCGCGGATGCGCACGGCCATTTTTCTGCCATCGAGTTCAAGTCTGGCCCGGGCACTGGAGTTCATCCTGTCCAACCGGCTGGCCTGGGGCGGTTTTCTGGCGGTTTCGGCAGACGTGAAACGCTGAGACTCGGGTTAAAATGGCGCGATTCAAATCTTTCGCGCCATCATGACCAGCAACGAAATCCGCCTGCGCTTTTTGGACTTTTTCGCCTCCAAGGGCCACACCGTCGTTCCGTCCAGTTCGCTGATTCCCGGCAACGACCCGACCCTGCTCTTTACCAACGCGGGCATGGTGCAGTTCAAGGACGTGTTTCTCGGCCTGGACAAGCGTGCCTACGTGCGTGCAGCTTCTTCGCAAAGATGCGTGCGGGCGGGCGGCAAGCACAACGATCTAGAAAACGTCGGTTACACGGCACGTCACCACACATTTTTCGAGATGCTGGGCAATTTCAGCTTTGGCGATTACTTCAAGCGCGATGCAATCAAATACGCTTGGGAATTCCTGACCGAAGACATCAAGCTGCCAAAAGACAAGTTATGGGTAACGGTGTATGCGGAGGACGACGAAGCCTACAACATTTGGGCCAACGAGATTGGCGTGCCCAAGGATCGCATCGTTCGCATTGGCGACAACAAGGGCGCGCGTTATGCCAGCGACAATTTCTGGGCCATGGGCGACACCGGCCCCTGCGGACCCTGCACCGAAATCTTCTATGACCACGGTCCGGAAATTGCCGGCGGACCACCCGGCAGCCCTGACGAAGACGGCGACCGCTATATCGAAATCTGGAACAACGTGTTCATGCAGTTCAACCGCGACGAGTCCGGCACCATGCATCCACTGCCGAAGCCTTCCGTCGATACCGGTATGGGACTGGAGCGCATTTCAGCAGTGTTGCAGCATGTGCATTCCAATTACGAAATCGATTTGTTCCAGGCGCTGATCAAGGCCGCCGCGCGCGAAACCGGCTGTGCCGACATGGACAGCCCCTCGCTGAAAGTCATCGCCGACCATATTCGCGCTTGTTCCTTCCTGATTGTCGACGGCGTCATCCCCGGCAACGAAGGCCGAGGCTATGTACTGCGCCGCATCATCCGCCGTGCCCTGCGCCACGGCCACAAGCTCGGACAAGGCAAACCATTCTTCAACAAACTGGTTGCCGATCTTGCCGCCGTGATGGGTGAGGCTTATCCGGAGCTAGAGCAAGCCAGGGCGCGTGTCACCGATACGCTGCTGCAGGAAGAAATTCGCTTTGGCGAAACCCTGCAGCATGGCATGGCGATTCTGGAAGAGGCGTTGGCAGGTGGGGCGAAAACCCTGGACGGCAACACCGCTTTCAAACTCTATGATACCTATGGCTTTCCGCTCGACCTCACGGCCGACGTCTGCCGCGAGCGCGGCGTGACGGTGGACGAGGCCGGCTTCAACACCGCCATGGAGAAGCAGCGTGAGCAGGCACGCGCAGCGGGCAAGTTCAAGGCAGCAGGCACGCTGGAATACAGTGGTCAGCCCACGACCTTCCATGGCTACGACAGCCTGAATATCGACAGCGCGAGAATCACCGCCATTTATGTCGACGGCAGCGAAGTTGATGAAATCAAGCCAGGCCAGCAGGGCATGATTGTGCTGGACAACACCCCATTCTACGCCGAATCCGGCGGCCAGGTGGGCGATACCGGCATACTGGAAACCAGCAACGCGCGCTTTGAAGTTGGCGACACGCAAAAAATCCGCGCTGACGTGTTCGGCCACCAGGGCATGCTGATCCAAGGCGCACTATGCGTGGGTGATACTGTGGCAGCACGGGTAGATGGCCTGCGTCGCGCCCGAACCATGCGCAACCATTCCGCCACCCACCTGATGCACAAGGCCTTGCGCGAAGTGCTGGGCGATCACGTCCAGCAAAAGGGCTCGCTCGTCGATCCGGAAAAAACCCGCTTCGACTTTGCCCACACCGGCCCCATGACAGTTGAGCAGGTTCGCGCCGTGGAAGACAAGGTCAATGCCGAGATTCTGCAAAACCAAGCGACGCAGGCGCGCGTTCTGCCTATCGAAGAGGCAAAGAAAACCGGCGCCATGATGCTGTTCGGCGAAAAGTACGGCGACGAGGTGCGCGTGCTGGACATCGGCTCCTCGCGCGAACTGTGCGGCGGCACCCACGTTGCCCGTACCGGTGACATCGGTCCATTCAAGATTGTCATGGAAGGCGGCGTAGCGGCGGGTATCCGTCGCGTGGAGGCCATCACCGGCGACAATGCCCTGACCTGGTTGCACAATCTGGACGACCAGATACGTGAGGCAGCAGCCACCCTCAAGGCGCAGCCCGCCGAGTTGACTCATAAAATCAGCCAGATTCAGGATCAGGTAAAATCCTTGGAAAAGGAATTGTCTCGCCTGAAAGCCAAAATGGCCGCCAGTCAAGGGGATGATCTTGCTGCCGAAGCGTATGACATAGGCGGCATCAAGGTGCTGGCTGCACAAATTGAGGGCGACGCTCAAGCCCTGCGGGAAACCGCCGATAAGCTAAGAGATAAGCTGAAATCCTGTGCGCTGGTACTGGGAGCGTCTTCTAATGGAAAAGTCAGTCTGGTGGCCATGGTAAGCACCGATCTGACCAGCCGCATCAAAGCTGGCGAACTGGTCAATTATGTCGCCAGCCAAGTAGGAGGCAAGGGTGGCGGGCGGCCGGACATGGCGCAGGCGGGCGGCACTGAACCGGGCAAGCTTCCAGCCGCTCTGGCTTCAGCCAAAGAGTGGATGGCAGCCAAACTGGCCTGACGCTGGGCACGGTGTTTGCAGTAATTAACAACAGAAATTCATATTTCAGGGCAGAATCTCCAGGATCATGGGCAAATTAAGCGAAGCACTTTCCTCCAGCGTATCGAAGTTGCTGGGTGCGCGCGTCAATCAGGATGACCCTCTGTCCAGCATCAAATCCGTTACCCGCTGGGTGCAGAACCTGCCGGTGGGCGACGCGGTCAAGGCGCATCAGGAATTGCTGACCGAAATCAAGCGCTTCAACGAAAGCATCAGTGAGCTTTCCAGCGACCGCCTGAGCATCCTCATGCTGCTGGATGAAAAGGCTCAAGACCTTCAAACCACACTGGTTTACCAATATTTGCGCAACCCGAGGATGGCCCGCACGATAGAAAGCCAGCTTTGGCATGCCATTTACAACCTGAACTGGGAAGTGGTGCGGGCGTATCACAGCTTCACCCTTGGATTCACCCGCAGCCCGGCAAAATCGAAGCTGGAACAATTCATGCCGCTGGTCAGCCTGCGCGCCATACGCGGCTTCAGACAACTGATCAAGTGGCGCTTCATCCGCTATCAGCAACCGAGCGAAAAAGTGTGGCTGAGGCTGCACAATCTTTATGTGTTTGCTGAAACCGAAGGCTTCCAGAAAAAATCCTTGCTGGCATATCCGCATGACACGGCGGAAAGCACGTGCGAACACGAATATCTTCACGCCCTGATGCTGGATCAGTCCAACTCCGGTTCCCTGTACCCCCGCCAGATCGACCTGATTGACCGTTGGCTGGAGGGATGGCGCGAGAAGCTCTCGCTAAGCAAAACACTGAACGAAGGACAGCATGTGTTTGCCGTGGACACATCCGACGATCGCGGCCCAAGACGTATCCGCAACAAGGGACCGGAAATCACGACGCGTTACTGGTCCACCATGGAGTTGCTGGCCCGGCTTAAAACCATCCGTGCCAGCTTGAAAGAAGGCGATCCGCCGGCCAGGGTGGGCTTGACCGAGGACGCTCGCGTCTCCGAAAGCCTGGATTTGATCGAACAGCTTGAACGCCAGTGGGCGCCGCTCAATCATCGCGAACAGCGCCGCAAACCACGTCAATCCGTCAAGAAAGTAGTGGAAATCATTCATGGGCTGACTCCCCTGATCGCGCACATCAAGGAATGCGGCGGTGAACAGGGAAACAACATATACACCGACAACGTAATCTATGAAGAGGCTGCGGACATACATGTCTATGGCTTCGTCACCGACCGCACGCGTGAACGGACGAACCATGCGGCCCGCCCTTCAAGTTTGTTGCCTGATACTGAACGCTGGATCATGGAGGACGAAAGCGAGTGCGGCTATGGCACAACCATCGAAACTCATGACAAGGACTGGCTACGGGTAGGCGCGCTGGTTGGCGTCAAGCCCGACAAGGCGGAAACCTGGTCAGTTGGCATCGTTCGCCGCTTGTCGCGGTTTGGCGACTACCAAAGCTCGGTCGGCATTGAGACCCTTCCCGAGTCACCCGTTCTTGTCATGCTTTACGGGAAGAAAATGGCTGTCTACGAAGTCAATGGCATCGACACTGCCGGTACCGAACTTCCGATCGCCGCGCTGATTCTGCCTGGCGAAAACAGCACTACTTTAATCCTGGATCCAGCCGAATATGCGCACAAGCGCATCTTTGAATATACCCACTTGAACGGAAAACGCCTGATCCAGCTGGAAGAAATGGGTGAACGTGGCGAGGGCTGGATTCGTGTCAGCTTCTGTCCGCTGAACTAGATTCCGATCAGGCTGTTGCCAGCATGCGTGTTACGTTCTTTCGCAGTGCATTGATTTCATCCGCGCAAATGGCATGCGGCATGTCGTATTCATGCCAGTCAAGCGAACAGCCCGACTTGATCAGCATGTCCGACCCCGCCTTGGCCAGGTCAAACGGGATGACCGTATCCTGCCTGCCGTGCGCCATGAAGACTGGAACGCTGGGAAGCGGTTCGGGCACATCTGAAAGATAAGCGGGCAAATAGCCCGAAAGTACGGCCACCCCCAATAAATCCACGCCCAAAGCTGCCGTCGCCAGGCTGATCACCGCCCCTTGCGAAAACCCCGCAAGCAAGACAGGCAAATCGTTCTCCGCGCGCAGGTTTTCGATCATGGATTTCACGGCATGGGCCGAGGCCTGCATACCTGCAACATCCTCGCGCCATTGCAGGTCTGGCGAAGCGATGTCGTACCATGCACGCATCGCCAAGCCACCATTCAAACTTACCGGCCGGACAGGTGCATGAGGCAGCACATGATGAATCCCGGCAATTTCCAGCATTTGGGCAACGGGTTCCAGATCATAGCCATCCGCCCCCAAACCATGCAGCCAGACCATCAGCGCGCGAGGGGGCTCATCCGGGCGGATTTCAAGCATTTCAAACATGTTTTTTTGGCTTATCAGACAATCCGTTTATCCGCCAATGGCAGGCTGACCCCAAAGTCTTGGGCATTCTGGCATTAGTCTGGCAAAATTGTCGAAAAATCGACAAATAATCCTAAAGTCGAAGGGCAATTTACCCGAAAAAATAAGAACCAAACAATAAGGAGCGAGCGTGGCCAAACCGGATAAACCCGTTCTATTAATCGTCGACGACGATCCGCTGATTTCGGATACGTTGAGCTTTGTTCTCAGCAAGGACTTCGAGGTCGTCGCGGCGGAGTCCCGGGCACAGGTTAAAAGTCTGCTGACCCAGCTTAGCAACCCGCCGCAACTGGCGCTCGTCGACCTGGGGCTGCCACCCCAGCCGCACAAGCCTGACGAAGGTTTCGCCCTGATATCGGACTTGCTGGGTATCTCGCCCACCATCAAGATCATTGTGCTCTCAGGCCAGAGCGACGAAGCCAATGCCCGCCACGCTCGCGCGCTGGGCGCCATCGATTTTGTCGCCAAGCCTTGCGAACCCGACAGGCTCAAATCCCTGCTGTTCAATGCCCTGATGATTCAGGATGCGGAGCGTTCCGCCGAAAAGGTTCCCGCGCCCGCCAAGGATTCCGGCATTGTCGGCATCAGCCCCAGCATGGACAAGCTGCGCCAGCAGATTCAGCAATATGCCAGCGCGCCTTTCCCGGTGCTGATCGAAGGCGAATCGGGCAGCGGCAAGGAAAAAGTCGCCTCCAGCCTGCACCAGCTTTCGCCCCGTTCCAGCAAACCTTATCTGGCGCTGAACTGCGCCGCCATTTCACCCACACTGGTTGAACCTACGCTTTTCGGTTATGCCAAGGGTGCCTTTACCGGCGCAACCACGGCGCGCGCAGGCTATTTCGAGGAAGCTGAAGGCGGAACCTTATTCCTGGACGAAATCGGCGAGCTACCGCTTGAACTGCAGGCCAAGCTGCTGCGTGTACTGGAAAACGGCGAATTCCAGAGGGTGGGCGAAACCCAGTCGCGCAAGTCCAACGCGCGGGTAGTCGCCGCCACCAACCGGGACCTGCGGGCCGAAATCAAGGCCAGCCGCTTCCGTGCGGATCTTTATCATCGCCTATCGGTTTTCAGCATTGCCGTGCCGTCATTGCGCGAGATGGGGCCGGACAAACTCAAGCTGCTGGATCACTTCCGCGATTTCTATGCCCGCGAAGCGCGCAGCACGCCTTTCGAACTTGACACCCATGCGACGCAACTGTGGGAGGACTATCACTTCCCGGGCAACGTGCGTGAGCTGCGCAATATCGTCATCCGGCTGACCACCAAATATCCCGGCATGAAAGTCAATGCCGAGCAACTAGAGGCCGAGCTGGATACCGATACTGCCTACCCACAGGAAATTCCGCTGCCCAACGATGCCAAGGCGCTGATCGAAACCGCGCGCAAGCAATTGCAGACCCTGGCCAATTTCAACCTGGACCAGACCCTGCGGCAATGGGAAAAGGCCTATGTCGAAGCCGCGCTCAACATGACGCACGGCAATCTCTCGCAAGCGGCAAAGCTACTCGGCATCAACCGCACCACGCTGTACAGCCGCATGCAGACGTACAGCAATGAATAATGGGCCGCCGCGTTGTATCTTGAATATTTCGGCCTGACCGATCCCCCTTTCCGCATCACGCCCAACACCGACTACTGGTTTGAAGGCGGGCAACGCGGGGATTTGCTTGCCACGCTGGTGTATGCGATCACCCATGGCGAGGGATTGATCAAGGTCGTTGGCGAAGTTGGCAGCGGCAAGACCATGCTCTGCCGCATGCTGCAGCAGCAACTGCCGGATAATATCGACACGGTTTATCTGGGCAATCCCACTTTGCAGCCCGATGAAATTCTCGTCACGATACTGTCTGATCTGGGTGTCAACGGAACGACCGCAGGCAATCGCCAGATTCTGCTGGATCAACTCAATAATGCCCTGCTTTCCCGTCACGGCAGCGGCCGCCGTGTCGTAGCCTTTGTCGAGGAAGCGCAAGGCATGACGCTTGAGAGCCTGGAGTTCATGCGTCTGCTGACCAATCTTGAAACGGCCTCGGACAAGCTGCTGCAAATCGTGTTGTTTGGCCAGCCCGAACTGGACCAGACCCTGGCTGACCCACGGATTCGCCAGTTCAAGGACCGCATTACCCTGAACCTGACATTGCCACCGCTTTCCGAAAGCGACACCCGCAATTATTTGAGAAGCCGTCTTCAGGTGGCCGGCTACCGTGGCCCCGATCTTTTTTCCAATGCCGTGGTAAAAACCATCGCCCGATTTTCCGGTGGGCTGTCGCGGCGCATCAACATTCTGGCCGACAAATCCTTGCTGGCCGCGTATGGCGATGAAACACACAACCTTAGCGTTGCGCATGTCAAGGCGGCCGCAAAAGACGCTGAAATGCAATCAGCAAGGTTACCCCCCATCAAGCTGCGTCGATGGGGCTGGGCCATGGCAGGCGTTACCGCTGGATTGACGTTGCTGGCCTATCTAAGCTGGTTTGCACTGGGAGTGCAGGCTACGCCAGCTCTGCTCACGTCACCTCCCGCTGCCAAAATCACCCTGCCTGTTCAGCCCGTTGCCGCCACACCCGTCGAGTCAACGATGACTGATGCTTCGATTCCGGATAGCGCCAACTGGATAAGAAGTGCACCTGCCAGCACCTTCGTCATTCAGGTGCTGACAGCCAAAAATGCCGAGGAAGCCTTTGTCCTGCTTGAAGGCAAGCAAGACCAGTTTCCGCAGCCGCTTCGCGGCTTTAATGCACGCACAAAGAATGGTTTAGCCTGGGTAGTGGTCGCGGGTGAATTTCAGGACCGGCAGACCGCCTTGATCGCGCTATCCGGCCTGCCGCCCGAACTGCGCACCCCTGAAGTATTTTTACGAACGGCGGGAAAAATTCGCGCCACCCTCCCGCAAGAGGAAAACCGCACATGACTCTTCACCCCGCCCTGGCATTCCTGATTTTCGGGACTGGTCTTGTCCCCTTGCTGTCCGGCTGCGTACCGCCAAAGGCTTTTGATACTTCTCCCGGGCACATCCAGCGTGAAGCGGAACCGGCAAAAGTCGAGACCGCACCGCCGCCAGCACCGGTCAAGTCCGCCCCTTATACGCCGCCACCTCGTCCCGCACCGGCGGTTCCCACCTATACCGTTGTCGTCAACGACGTTGCCGTGAAAGACCTGCTTTTTTCAATCGCGCGCGACACCAAATTCAACATCGACATCCACCCCGGCATTACCGGACGTGTTTCGCTTAACGCGGTCAACGAGCCTTTGCCTGCGATCCTTGATCGCATCGCACGGCAGGCAAATTTGCGTTATGTGATGGAAGGCAAAACCATCAGCATCCTGCCGGATACGCCTTTCCTCAAAACCTACAAGGTCAATTACGTCAATCTGTCGCGCAACACAACTTCCACTATCGGTGTGGCATCGCAAATTTCCGCAACCGGATCTGGCGCAGTCACATCTGGCGGGAGCTCCGCAACTGCTGGCAATAACTCCAACACCAACGTCACCACAACGTCCAATAATGATTACTGGGTAGTGCTGAAGGACAACATCGTCAACATACTTTACGCCACCAAGGCAGAGCAGAAAAAGTCTGAAGAACGTGCCGCAATAGCAGAAGCCAATCGGATTCAGGTTGATGTCCGGGACAATGACAACGCAAGGAACAGCTTGTCCAAAAACCAGGAACTTATTCGTTCGGCCATATCGCAAAGTGCTGCACCGCAGCCCGGTGATAGCGAGCGCGAAGTCATTGTCAATGC
Organism: Thiobacillus sp.; assembly: GCA_018263115.1. GTDB lineage: Bacteria > Pseudomonadota > Gammaproteobacteria > Burkholderiales > Thiobacillaceae > UBA6918. The sequence continues at coordinate 49,863 of JADFDC010000002.1, read as the reverse complement.
TGTGGCCGGCACGGTTTCCGTTTTTGCCAACGAGCGGCAGCACCAACTGGTACAGGAATATCTCGACAAGGTTTCCAGTGCATCGCAACGCCAGGTAATGATCGAGGCGACGATTGTAGAAATTCGCCTGAAGGATCAATACAAGGCGGGCATTAATTGGTCCAGTCTCGCAAGTGGCTTGTCAACCGGCTGGTCCGTTACCACCGCACCTACCGCACAAACAAACCTGGCCAATTCCCTGTCGCCGTTCTTCTCCATCGCCTACACCAACAATGACAAGTGGGATTTCAAGGCCACAATCGATCTGCTTGAGTCCTATGGTTCAACCAAGGTGCTCTCCAGTCCAAGGCTAATGGCGCTAAACAATCAAACTGCTTTACTTAAGGTGGTCGACAATCTTGTTTACTTCAACGTCAAGGCCGATACCACCACCGCTGCCAATGCTGGCATCACGAAGTCATTCACCACCACCGCTCAGACCGTCCCAATTGGCCTGGTAATGAGCCTGACGCCTCAAGTGAGTGAGAATGGTCAGGTCACATTGAATGTCCGCCCAACCATCACCCGCAAGGTCGGCGATGTAATCGACCCCAATCCCGACATCCCTGTATCCATCCCCAACAAGGTGCCCGTTATCCAGGTACGTGAAATGGAATCGCTTCTTCAGGTTCGTAGCGGTCAAACGGTCATTCTTGGTGGCCTGATTCAGGACGACATCAGCGGCGCACGCGACGGACTGCCCGGACTGTCCCGACCGGAAGGAATCGGCGCCATTTTCGGTCAGCATGAACGACTGAACAGCCAAACCGAACTGGTGATTTTCCTGAGGCCCATCATTGTCACCGATGGCTCATTGCAGGATGACGAAATGCGCCGCTTTCAGCGATTGCTGCCCGCGAGGACCAGCAGCACCCCATGAGCCTGTTACTCAAAGCCCTCAGGCAGGCAGAGCAGTCCCACGCCAGTCATTCCAAAGCTGTCAATGTAAATGAAGACGGCATGGACGAACTCGAGCTTGAACCGCTGGCAAGCACGCTGTCGAAACCCAGGCGTGAATGGGTGGAGCCTCCCGGCCAGGATGAAGAAATAGCTCATCCTGGCAAAATTCGCGAGTGGCGTTGGCCGCTTGGACTGGTGCCCACAACTGCCCTGCTTGCGGTGTTCATCGCGGCAGCCTATGGCTTCTATTTTTACAGGATGACCCAGCCCCAAAGCTGGACAGCCGCTGCGCCTGCCATCATTCCGCCGCCCAGCCTCGCACAACCGCAACCCACCACGCCGCCAGAGGTCGCCCCGGTAACCGTGCGCGAGGAAAACTCCGGCGAACAATCTGAAGCGGTGCTTACTAATCCGCCCACACCGCAAACGGCCAAGATGAAACCAGCCCGCCTTCCGGCGCGGCAGCCCTCTACGTCGACAATGCAGCCGAGTACCTCAAGCTCGGTTCTGATACCAACACCTTCTCTACGCTCCAACCTGCTTGAAGAGGCCTATGCCGCATTCCAGGCTGGCAGGCTGGATGAAGCCCAGGCTCTCTATCAACAGCGAACCAGCGCCAGCCCTGATACAGATGCCCTGCTTGGACTGGCGGGCATTGCACAAGCCAGGGGGCAATCCGCCGAAGCCATTCGGCTGTATCAGGCCGTGCTGGATATCTCTCCGCGCAATGCCATCGCCCAGGCCGCGCTGATCGACACTCTTGGCACCACGGATTCCGTGGCGGCTGAATCCCGTATCAAAAACATGATCGCACGCGAGTCCAGCGGATTTCTGTATTACGCGCTGGGCAATTTGTATGCCGATCAAAAACGCTGGTCGGATGCCGAGCAGGCTTACTTTGATGCACACCAGCTTGAACCCGGCAATGCTGACTACGCGTTCAATCTGGCGGTGAGCCTGGATCATCTAAAGCAGACCGATGCTGCTATCCGTTATTACGAATCAGCGCTCAAGCTGGCTGGCCCGACCACGCGGTTCAATCGTACCCAGGCTGAAAAGCGCATCAGCCAACTGAAAAAGTAGTCGCTCAGAATGGAAAGGCGCAAAAAACTCCGCATGGGCGAATCCCTGGCCACCCAGGGATTGATCACGGTTGACCAGCTGCGCATCGCACTCAAGGAGCAGAAAGCCACCGGTCTTCCAATCGGCCGCCAGCTTGTGGCGCTTGGGTTCATCACTGAAGCAGTGCTTCGTGATCAGCTTGCTCATGCGCTGGGCAGCCAGGCGATCGACCTCGCGCAGGTCGTCGCCGATCCCGATGCCTTGAAACTGGTACCCGAAGATTTCGCCCGCCGCCACCACCTTCTGCCCATTGCCTACGACGAGGAACGTGATGTGCTGACGGTGGCTACGACCGACATGTTCAACGTGGTGGCGCTCGACCAGCTCAAGGCCGGTCTGGGCAGCCAGATGGAAATTGACGCGCTGCTGGCAGGCGAAGCCCAGCTGCTTGAATACATCGACCTATTCTACGGATTTGACTTATCCCTGGACGGTATCCTGCGCGAAATCGAAACCGGCGAAGTCGATTACCAAAGCTTTACCCACGAAGTCGAAGAATACACCCAACCTGTCGTCAGGCTGGTCGGTGCGCTGCTGGTGGATGCGGTCAAGCGCCGCTCCTCAGATATCCATTTCGAGCCAGAGCATGCCTTCCTGCGCATTCGCTATCGCATCGACGGCGTGCTCGAACAGGTTCGCAGCCTGCACAAAACCTACTGGCCGGGTATCGCCGTGCGGCTCAAGGTCATGTGCGGCATGAATATCGCGGAAACCCGCGCACCGCAGGATGGCCGCATGTCGCTGACGTTAAATGGCCGGCCGATTGATTTCCGCGTGTCGTCCCAGCCTGGCATTCATGGCGAAAATATCGTTCTGCGCATTCTGGACCGCGAGAAATCCATCATGCCGATGGAAAGCATGGGCTTCACGCCGGATGCGCTCAGGCAGTTGCAACTCATGATGGCACGGCCTGAAGGCATCCTCATCATCACCGGGCCGACGGGGTCAGGCAAGACCACCACGCTGTATTCGATGCTCTCACACCTGAACAACGAGACCATCAACATCATGACCCTGGAAGATCCGGTGGAATATCCGGTCACCCTCATGAGGCAAACCTCGGTCAATGAAACCGTAAAGCTGGATTTTGCCAACGGCATCCGCTCCATCATGCGGCAGGATCCCGACATCATTCTGGTCGGCGAAGTCCGCGACAGGGAAACGGCGGAAATGGCTTTTCGTGCCGCCATGACCGGCCATCAGGTGTTCACCACGCTGCACACCAACTCCGCGCTGGGCGTGTTCCCGCGCCTGCTGGATATCGGCATCCCGCCCGGAATCATGGCTGGCAACATCATTGGCGTGGTGGCGCAGCGGCTGATACGCAAGCTGTGCCCGCACTGCAAGTCGCCTTATACCCCCGACGAAAATGAAGCCCACCTGCTTGGTTGGGAAGCAGCAGGCAAACCTGTGATCTACCAGCCAACTGGATGCGAGCATTGTGATGGCAAGGGCTATCGTGGCCGTATGGCGCTGATCGAAGTACTGCGGCTGGATACGAACATGGACGAGCTCATCGCCTCGGGCGCACCCATGCAGGCAATGCGGCAGGCAGCGCAGGAACGCGGCTACCATCCGCTCGCGGAAGACGGCATTCGCCGCGTTCTGGAAGGCCTGACTTCCCTCGCCGAAGTTTCCCGTGTCGTTGACCTGACAGGACGCGTCTGATGCCGTTTTACCAATACCGCGCCATGGACCAGACCGGCCGCACCAACCGTGGCTGGCTAGCTGCACTCAACGAAGTAGATCTGGAACTGCGTCTGAAACGCATGGGGCTGGACCTCATCACGCTGCGTCAAACGGGGCGTGAAACCCTGCCTGGCGGCGAGCGCATAACCCGGCGCGACCTCATTACCTTCTGCTTTCACCTCGAACAGATTACCCGTGCTGGAATCCCGCTGCTGGAAGGCCTGCGCGATCTGCGCGACACCATGGACAAGCACAGTTTCCGTGACATCCTGTCCGCCCTGCTGGAAGACCTGGAAGGTGGCAAAGTGTTGTCACAAGCGCTCGCCGCGCATCCCTCCGTATTCGACAGCGTGTTCATCAGCGTCGTGAAAGCGGGCGAACAAACCGGCAGGCTCGACGTTGTATTCGAAAACCTGGCCACCACGCTCAAGTGGCAGGACGAAGCTGCCTCGCAAACCCAGCGACTGATGATCTACCCAGCCTTTGTCATGATATTTGTGCTGATCGCCGTGGGTGTGCTGATGGGTTACATGGTGCCACGCTTCGAACCATTTCTAAAAACCGCCAACATCCAGCCGCCGCCTTCCACCCTGGCCATGTTTGCAACCGCCCACTGGCTCAACGAAAACGGCTTGTGGCTACTGCTCCTGATTACCACCCTGCTGACCGCTCTGATAGTCTGGACCAGGCGCACCACCGCAGGCCAGTTGTGGCGTGATCGCTTGTTGCTGAATCTGCCAATACTTGGCGCCATTCTGAAGAAAGTCATACTGGCCAGATTCGCCCACTATCTTTCTCTCTTGTATCGTTCTGGCGTGACCGTCCTGGAGTCGCTGCGGACCAGCGAAGCCATCGTCGGAAACCGTGTTGTCGCAGCAGGTATCCGCCAGGCTGGCCAGCAGATTTCCGAAGGCCGCGGGCTGACCGACTCCTTCGCCAACCTGGGCATTTTCCCGCCGCTGGTGATCCGCATGCTGCGCGTGGGCGAAAATACTGGCGCGCTGGATCGTGCGCTGGACAACGTGACCTACTTTTACAATCGTGAAGTCGCAGATTCCATTGAACGCGGTTTGAAGATACTGGGACCTGCCCTGATACTGTTTGTGGCGATCCTGCTTGGATTCTTCATGATTACCGTGCTGTTGCCGGTTTATGACATGGCGTTCAACCTTCCGCTATGAATCTGGGTCAACGTCTCCTCGTCTATCTCAGCCCGCGTGGCGGACTTGTCCTGCTGGCGGGCTGGCGCAGTCTGGACTGGCTGGCTGAAGTTCCTGCAACTGAAGAAGGCCTCCAGCGTTTTTCCAGTCTGCTGGCGCAGCACAGTCGCCTTCCTGTCACGCTGATCGTGGACTCAGTGGACGAGGATTACCGTCTCGAAACCCTTCCGCATGTGCTTGGCCGCGCTCGCCAGGAACTGCTGGTGCGCAAGCTGCGGCAAATCTTCCGCAACGCGCCCTATTCAGCCGCCATACAACAGGGACGCGCCAGTGAAGGCCGGCGTGATGACCGCTATCTGATGGTTTCCCTGACAGACAGCGAATGGCTGCAACCCTGGGTCGCCGAAATCCGCAGGCAGAATATTCCGTTTGCCGGCATGACATTGATGTCTCTTGCCGCCGAGAATGTGCTTAAGCGGCTCAAGATTTCCGCCCCGCATGTATTACTCGCCTCCCGGCAATCTGCGGGGCTGAGGCTTTCCTATTTTCAGCAGGGTCGCTTGCGTTTTTCCCGGCTCACCCGTACAGACAACGCGGGCAACGCCAACTTGAATATCGCGGACGAGGTATCCAAGACTCAGCTTTATCTTTCAAGCCAGCGAATCTTTCCACGCGAAGCGCGTTTGACAGTTGCACTTCTGGATCTGTCCAGAACGCTGCAGTCCGCGCAAGCTTCACTCGGCGCGGACCCTCAGTTCGAAACCCGCCTGCTTGATGCGGACGAAATTGGCCGCAGGCTGGGCATACCCGCGGCACTGATGGTCAACGCACCTGAAGTTGTATATCTGGCAGCACTGGAGCCGCATTTTGAAAATCTTGCGCCAGCCACCCTTTCAAAGTCATTCCGGTTGCATCAGATCAAATGGGGATTATTCGCAGCAGGCAGCGCGGCATTGGTATCAGGTGCCGCCATGGCAGGATGGAACTGGCTTCAGGTACGCGCGAACACCTCGCAGATGCAGCAGATTGAGGCTTCCATCCGACAGAGTGAGACGCTGTACCGGGAAACCTTGAAACAATTGCCAAACGTGCCTTTATCCGCCGAGTCTCTCTCGCGGCTGGTTGAAACCGCCGGCCGGATCGAGGCGGCAAATCATACGCCGCGACGTGCCTATGAAGTGCTGTCGAACGTTCTTGACCGCCACCCCGACATCTTGCTCGACAAGCTTTCCTGGGACAGCAGTGGTTTGAGCACCGGTGGTACTACCTCCCCCGCAGAGTCGCTTGTGCTCGACGCACGCATATGGCCGTTTAATGGTAATTACCGTGACGCCAAGGACAAAATCAACCACTTCATGCAAGACTTGCGCGCACAGTCTGGCGCAAGTGAAGTTGTATTACGCAGCGAGCCAGTCAACACCGCCTCCAGCTCAACGCTCTCGGGTACAACCCTGCAAAATGCTCAACTTGCGGAAGCCCGCTTTTCCATGGGACTTACGCTTCGGAGTGCCCAGCCATGAAAACTGCCAGCCTGCGCACCTTGCTGCCAATGCTTGCGTTCTTCCTGATCGCGCTGGCCCTCTCCGCCTGGGTCTGGATTACAACCGGCAAACATGCCGAAACGACAAGGAATCAGAAGGAGAACCTCGAGCTGGCACGAGGGGCCGCTCAATCCAAGTTAATGCGGTCGGGCGCGGAAAAAAATCTGATCCTGTCCCATCTTTCTGCCTACAAACGCCTTGAGCAAAAGGGTGTGGCAGCCGGTGGCGACCGCCTGGCGTGGCTGGAAGCCGTCCAGAAATCTAACGAGTCCACACGCCTGTATGGCGTTCAATACACTTTTGAACCTGCCAGCCCTTCATCTGACTCCGCTGAGATGGAACAAACCCTGATGAAGCTGCGCATGCCGCTATTAACTGAAAACGACCTGACCCTTTTTCTGGACAAGCTGGCTTCCAGCGGCATAGGCCTGTTCAGAACAAAATCATGCACGCTCAGCCGCACCGGCAATCCCCAACCCGAAATGCTCAACCAGCCGGGTCTGGAAGCGGAATGTGAACTGCTATGGTATAGCGCCAGAAAAGTGGGGGGGGCATGAAAGCCGCGCTCGGTCTGATTCTGTTTTCGCTGCTGGCGCCGCCAGCAAGCCTTGCCGATCTTGGCCGGCTGTTCTACACCTCTGAGCAGCGGGCCGGCCTGGAAAAAGCCAGGCTGCAAAATCGAACTCAATCAGTTCAGACCGACAGCTCTCCCCCAAAACCAGTGACCTATGATGGGGTCGTTATCCGGAGTGACGGCCATTCCACCCGCTGGATCAATGGCAAACCGCAGGCAGGCGAATCCTTTGAGTTCAATGCAAGAGGCAAAACGCTCAAGCCTGGCCAGACGCTTGACCAGGGCCGCGTTTATGAAGCGCATGGCATCCGTCGATCAGAAGCCAAGGAAATGCCATGAATACTCAGCGCGGCTTTACCCTGATCGAACTGGCCATCGTTCTGGTTATCCTTACTGTTCTGGCGGGTGGCTTGCTGGTTCCTCTAACCGCGCAAATCGAATCCCGAAGAACAATTGAAACAAAACGGACACTTGAAGAAGCGCGAGATGCAATTCTGGGGTATGCAGTCAACCACGTATGCTCCATAAGTTGTTCTGGAAGCAGTTGCAGTCCCACACACTCTTGCGATACCACAAGTTGTAACACTTACTGCGCAAATCCACTCGTTGCATCAGGATCATGGCCTAACGCAATACTGCGTCATTATTTGCCTTGTCCCGATACAGATGGAGACGGTCTGGAAAATCGAACAGGTGAAACTTGCACCCAAGCTCAAGGAAACCTTCCGTGGGTTACGCTGGGTGCGGCATCACAGGACGCATGGGGCAACAGACTCCAATACAGTGTCAGCACAACTTACGCCAACCGATCTTTAGGATTCACAAGCGGAAGCATTGGACCAAACCAGGTCTGTGATACCTCAAGCGGCGGTTGCAGCAGCGGCAATATTGCCAGGGATGTTCCTGTTGTAGTGTTATCCCATGGCCCCAATGGTTACGCCGCGCTCAGCGCAAATGGAACGACCTTGACAACGCCAGCCGGCACGGATGAGCTGGAAAACGCACTTTCCGATGCGGACCAGAAATTCGTCAGTCGCATACCCTACAAACCCGCGGACAACAGCTCATCCGAACTCGTCAAGGAGTTTGATGACATGCTGATCTGGATTCCAACTACGCTGCTTACTACTCGTGTCTGTCCGGCAGGAGGCTGTCTTTAGGCATCAATCTTATCAAGACATTCCCGGAACGATTCTCGACCATTCTCAACTCAAAACCTAACATGGAGGCTTGTCGGGCAGCCTGATAAAGCCCCACCCCCAAGCCCATTTCCGAGTTGACTGGCCCCAGAAAAAGATTTCGCGCCACATGATCCGGGGCGGGATCACCATCATCCTCCACCGAGAACACAAATCCCTCCTTACAGGATAACTCTGCTTTAACAGCAACCGGCTGACCATCCGCCTTGCGCTTGCGTAAGGCGTTTGTCAGAAGATTATCCGCCACGCTGTCGAACAGATCCTGAGGCAACTTTCCATCACATCCCTCCTCAAGCGTAGCGAACTGAACCCGGTCATGCGCGTAACGCGCCTGCAAATCTCTCCACCAGGTTTCAGCATTGATCAAATTACTGTCCACCTCATGCGGCTGTTTGAGCTTGTCGACGGTATTCTGCAAACGTTGCGCGAGTTGCGGAATTTGCCGCACCAGCAAGGCCTGAAGCCGCTCCGCATCTTCCGGGCCGCTGGTTTCTGCCGCGGTCATCAGGGTTTTCATGGATTGAAGGATATTTTTGACATCGTGCGTCAGCCGGGCGCCGGTTTCATGAATCGCCTGGGTGTAGGCCTGATCCCGCAGCGTCTGTTCTCGAACCTTGCTGGCATAAAAATAGCCCAGCAATTGAGACAACAGCCTGACATGCAGTGATAGCGCAGGCGTAAGCGGCCGTTCCGAAAACCACTCCAGGGCAAGCCCGTGAAAAGCATGGTTGGAAACATGCGCTGATCGCTTGCCGTACTCCCCTCTCCCTCGTGCCGTCGTCCAGGTTCCGCCGCTGATCCAGGCCAACGACGAAGTATCCGCCAATGCATCGCGCACAAACGTTTCCGGGTCCCGCTCGCGCTCGGCACGCGTCGCCAACCCGCGCGCCCATTCCTCGAACGGCAGACCCACGGACAGCAAATAGCGCGACATGACTCCGCCCAACCCGGAAAATCCCGCGCGCGGATTCCATAGCCAACTCATTACAATCAATAGCACAGCCATGCCAGTCAGGGTCTGCGCCAGTGAAATGGCATAGCCTGATTTTGTTACCGCGACAACGGCAAACGTGCCCAGCGCCAGAACCACCACCATCAGGAATACCATCAATCCGTAGAAAAAGTCCATCGCGTTGGCCATGGCAGCAGGCATCCTGCCGCGTGAGATGAGAATCAGCGCGGGCAGAACCGGCAGTCCCCATTGAACAAGCTGACGCAGCAATGCTGGCAGACTCTGATCCGCCAACACCCTTGGCATGATCCATAACAAAAGCAAGGTCAGCAGGTAAGTCAGCGCCAGAAGATAAATCCAGCGCTGCCCCCTGCCAGGCATTCCCGCCGCAACTGCGCCAGTCAACCCCGCCAATACCGCCACCCACAGTGCAATCATCCACCCGCTCGGTACCAAAATCAGCAGGGCTGCCATCCCAAGAACTGGAACCGCCAGGCGTGTTTCCAGTTTCTGCTGTCCTTGCAGCAGCGGTTGCCACAACAGAAAAAAACCATAGTGAGCCATCAGAAAGGCTCTGACCCACTCCTCGCCGGTTTCGAATGCCACCGCCACATGCAGACTAAGCAGCATGAACGCCAACCAGCGAGTATGCGAAATGGAAGTCAGAAACGCCGCGTAGCGGCCGATGGTGGTATTCAAAATTTTTGCCAAGTCATGAAACTGAGGACTTATTCAGTGTCGGCACCCTTGCATAAAACTTGATGTGAAGAATGACAAAATCCCGGCATCCCTGTTGATTATTCGTCACGATTTCCAAGAACCCTCTCCTAATTCCCTAGTACTTGCCTTGTCAATCCATGGTTATGGCTTGTTTTGATATGGGAAAATTTTGGCATGTATTTTGCACATTTAAACTTGGGTCCCAACTACAAGGAGTGCTAAATGAAGCACAATCAACGCGGTTTTACCTTGATCGAGATTGCCATCGTATTGGTCATTATCGGTCTTTTGCTGGGTGGCATCCTTAAAGGCCAGGAGCTGATCACCAGTGCGCGCGTAAGAAATCTGGCGAATCAGATTGACGGCGTCAAAGCAGCCTATTTCGGTTTTCAGGATCGTTATCGTGCACTGCCGGGCGATTTTAATCTGGCTGGTACACAAATCCCGAATGTGGCTTCCACTACCGTGGGTGATGGGGACGGCCAAATTGAGTCCGGTCTGGAATCAATCGCGGTCTGGGATCACCTTTCGCATGCAGGATTCATTAACGGCACGTTCACTTACAATGCTACTGAATCCAACACCACTACTCCGACCAACCCCTGGAATGCGCGCATGCAGATGATTTACGACAACGTTTATGCCGTCGAATCAGGGACAGCCACGAATCGGCACAACCTGAAAACCGGGCCCCAGATTCCGGTAGAAGTGCTGGCGGAACTGGATCGAAAAGTTGACGGTGGCGATGGTGCGGAACGGGGCACCCTGCGTTTTTCAGCGTATGCTGCGGGCGGTACCGCACCTACCGCCGCTAACTGCTACGATGCTACCACTGGCGCCTGGCTCGCAGGCTCTGGAGAAGCTAATTGCGGAGCAGCCATCCTGTTCTGATTGCCAAACCAGTCAAACCATGAAAAAAGCGGCCTATGAGGCCGCTTTTTTCATCCCTGAAGCAGACTGATTTCGGCTGCAGCCAGATTCTCCGCTATTCCGCGCAGCACCAGCACATCACCTTCTTCAATCACAGTTTGCGGACCGGGATTAACCCCTCGGATGCCGCGCCGCCTGACCGCAATCACCTCCACCGACAGCGAATCGAGATGCAGATCGTCAAGCTTTTTGCCGGTCGCTGCGGATTGAGCAGTCATTAACACCGAAAACAGCCGAGGCTGCGCTTCCTCATCAAGGTCTTCATCCGTATCCGTCGCGCCGCGGAAGAATCCGCGCATCAACGCGTAGCGTGATTCGCGCACGGACCGGATGCGCTTCAAGACCTGCGAAAGCGGGATGCCCAACAGCATCAGCGCATGGGAAGCCAGCATGAGCGACCCCTCCATGACTTCCGACACGACTTCTGTCGCGCCGGCATCCTTCAACTGGTCGATATGACTGTCGTCTATGGTGCGCACAACTACGGGCAATTCAGGTTTGATGTCCTGTACATGCCGGAGAATGGACATGGCTGCATTCAAATCCGAAAACGTGATGACCATCGCCCGGGCGCGCGAAATGCCTGCCGCGATCAATACCTCGCGTTTCGCGGGATCGCCAAACACCACACTCTCGCCAGCGGCGGCGGCAGCCTTGACACGTTCTGGATCGAAATCCAGCGCCACGAACGGTATGCTTTCCGTCTCCAGAAAACGTGCCAGACTTTGGCCGCTTCGTCCATAGCCGCAAAGAATGACATGGCCACTTTTGCCGAATGTCTTGAGCGCGATGTCATGCACTTCCTTGGCACGATTAGCCCATTCGCTTCCGGCCAGTTTGCCGGTAATCCATTCCATGCGATGGATCAACAAGGGCGCGATCAACATTGAAATCACCAACGCCGCAAGCACTGGCTGAGCAGTTTCCACGCTCATCAAACTCTGATCAGCCGCCAGGGCAAGCAATACCAAGCCGAATTCCCCCCCTTGCGCCAACGCTAGCGCCGTGCGGATGGAGGTGGTTTGCCCATGTCTGAATCCCCGGCAAAGCGCCCAGATCGCCAACGCCTTGCCCGCGACAATGACACCCAGCATGATCAGAACCTGAAGAATCTGCTGCCAAACCACGCTCAAATCGAGTCGCATGCCCACCGTGATAAAAAACAATCCCAGCAGCACATCGCGGAAGGGCTTGATGTCGTCTTCAACCTGATAGCGGTATTCGGTTTCGGATACAAGCATGCCCGCCAGAAAAGCTCCCAGCGCCAGCGACAAACCAGCTTGCTCGGTCAGGAAGGCCAGGCCCAGTGTTATGAACAGCAGGTTGAGCGTGAACAGTTCGGGCGATTTGGCGCCCGCCACGCGATGGAACCATGGCCGCATCAGCTTCTGCCCGAAATACAACAGCACCGACAATACCAGCGCCGCCTTCAGCAAGGCCCACAGCATGGTCTGCGCAAGCGAACCGGCCGGCATGGCCAGCGCCGGGATCACAATCAGCAGCGGAACCACCGCAAGATCCTGAAACAGCAGCGCGCCCATCGCCAGCTTTCCATGCGGTGACTGCAACTCAACCCGTTCGGAAAGCAGCTTTGAGACAATGGCTGTCGAGGACATGGCCAGGGCACCTCCCAGGGCCACCCCTGCCGGAATATCCATGCCCATCAGCCATGCGAGGCCAAGGGTTGCAAACAGCGTTACGGCTACTTGTGCGCCGCCGAAACCAAATACGGTTGCACGCATCGCCAGCATGCGCGGCAGACTGAATTCCAGCCCTACGGAGAACATCAGGAAGACGACGCCAAATTCGGCCAGATACCGGGTTTGCGGCGTGTCCGGAATCCAGCCCAGCGCGTAGGGGCCGATGGTTATGCCGGTGAGCAGGTACCCCAACATGGTCGGCAATTTGAATGCCCGCGCCAGGATGGTCACCAGAACGGCTGCTGCCAGCATGATCAGGACAAATTCGAGTGTGTTATGCATAGGCAGATAGGAACGTTTTCCCTAGTATACTTATGAAAACAATGAAACAAACCGTGAACCAAACCGACATTTCCCGTTCGTTATCGCTTGCCCGGAGCGTCCTGCACATCGAAGCAGAGGCCGTGCAAGCCCTCGCGGATCGGCTCGACGAACAATTTCATCGAGCCGTTCAGCTCATCATGGCCTGCAAGGGCCGGGTTGTGGTCACAGGCATGGGGAAATCCGGACACATTGCAGGCAAGATTGCCGCGACGCTCGCCAGCACCGGCACACCTGCCTTTTTCGTCCACCCTGGCGAAGCCAGTCATGGCGACCTCGGTATGATCGCGCACGATGATGTCGTGATTGCGCTGTCCAACTCCGGTGAAAGCGCCGAGATCACAGCCATCCTGCCGCTGATAAAACGTCGTGGCGCCAAACTTGTCGGCATGAGCGGCAACCCTTCCTCGACGCTGGGACGCGAGTCCGACGTGCATCTCAATGCCGCAGTCGACAAGGAAGCCTGTCCGCTCAACCTGGCGCCAACGGCCAGCACAACTGCCGCGCTCGCGCTGGGGGATGCGCTCGCCGTTACGCTACTGGACATGCGCGGCTTTACGCCGGAAGACTTTGCCCGCACCCATCCTGGTGGCAGCCTGGGCAGAAGGTTGCTGGTTCACGTGCGCGATATCATGCATACCAGCGATGCCTTGCCAATTGTCAACCATTCCGCGTCGTTGAAAGAAGCCCTGCTTGAAATGACCCGGAAAGGATTGGGCATGACCGCCATCGTTGATGAATCCGGCCACGTGGCCGGCATTTTTACTGACGGAGATCTTCGCCGGGCACTGGAGAAATCCATTGACATCCATATCGCGCGTATAGCCGACCTGATGGGACGGAACCCCAAAACCATAGGCCCTGATCAGCTTGCCGTGGAAGCAGTTGAAAAAATGCAAAGCCTGAAAGTAAACGGACTTCTGGTGATAAACACAGATGGCAAACTTGTCGGCGCGCTCAACATGCACGATCTTCTGAAAGCGGGGGTGGTGTAATGACCCAGGATGCGATTGAACGCGCCCGAGCCATCAAGCTGGTCGCATTTGACGTCGATGGCATCATGACCGATGGATCGCTTTACCTGACCGATGACGGTCATGAGATCAAGGCCTTCAATTCACTTGATGGCCACGGCCTGAAAATGCTCAAGAGCACCGGCGTAGAACTGGCAATCATCACCGGCAGGACATCACAGCTTGTTATCCACCGCGCGCGCAATCTGGGGATTACGCATTTGCATCAAGGCGCTCACGACAAACTCACGGTGTATCGACAACTGCTGCAAGACCTGAACCTCAGCGAAGCACAAACAGCCTATATGGGCGACGACGTCGTGGATCTGCCCGTGATGCGGCGTTCGGGACTGGCAATCACCGTTCCCGCCGCACCCGACTTGGTCAAGGCGCATTCCCACTACCTTACCCGGCGGGAGGGCGGCCGGGGAGCCGTCCGAGAAGCCTGCGAATTCATCATGCGCGCACAGGGGACATTTGACTCGCAAATGGCTATTTATCTCGCATGATTGACCGCAACGCATTCTGGCTGCCTCTCGCCATCCTGGCTTTGCTGGCCGCTTTGAGTTTCTGGCTGGAGCAGAGCATTCAGGAAGCCGGCAGCCCGCGCAAAAAAAACGGGCATGCACCTGATTCCATCATCGAAAATTTCAAGGCTTCCAGCACCGATGAAGCCGGCATTCCGCGCTACCGGCTGACCGCCAGCAAACTGAGCCATTTCCCGGCCAATGACCAGACCCTGCTTGAACAGCCCCAGTTCACCCATCTTCACGCCAAGCAGGGAGAAATGATCGTAAGTTCACGCCGCGCCAGCGTCAGCGCAAAGGGGGAGGAAGTCGTTTTTACCGACGACGTCAGCCTGCGCCGCACGGCATCCGCCGGACGTGGCGCGCTTTCCGTGAAAAGCCAGTCACTTAAGGTTTTGCCTGATCAGGAGCAGATCATTTCCCAGCACCCCGTCACCATTACCGCGCCCGGTCTGCAAGTGTCCGCGATGGGCATGCAACTGTCCGGCAAAACCCGAATTCTCAAACTGAAGGGCCGCGTCAAGGCCCAGTTCCAAAATGCACCCCGCGCTTAGATCCCTCCTCATAATGATGCTGGCCACAGCATTGCCCTTGCCCGTCCTTGCTGAAAAAGCAGACAGGGACAAACCCGTCCACCTGGAAGCGGACAACGTCACACTGGATGACATCAAAAAGCTCAGTGTTTTCCAGGGTAACGTGGTGCTCATTCAGGGCACGCTGATGATGCGTGCCGACCGTATCGAAGCCCGACAAAACGGAGATGGTCTGCAGAGCGTATCCGCCAGTGGCCGGCCCGTAAGCTTCCGGCAGAAGCGCGACGGCGTTGATGAGTACATCGAGGGATATGCCAACCAGGTTGAATTTGATAACCTGCAAAGCCTGCTCAGCCTGTCCGGCGAAGCGCGCCTGCGCAAGGGGGACGATGAAATCCGGGGCAGCCTGATTACCTACGACGCCAAGACCGAGTTCTACAAGGTGGCAGGCCAGCAGAACGTCCAGGGGCCAGGCAGCCGGGTTCGCGTTGTCATCCGTCCCAAGCCAAAAAACGATGGGGACAAATCTCCCCAGGAAAACAAGAACAAACCTGTTAAACAATGACAAAGCTTGTTGCCGAACATCTCCGCAAAAGCTACAAGAACCGTACCGTTGTCCACGACGTATCGCTTGAAGTGGGCAGCGGCGAGGTTGTCGGCCTGCTTGGTCCGAATGGCGCGGGAAAAACCACCTGTTTTTACATGATTGTCGGGTTGGTCGCTGCCGATGACGGTACCATTCAACTCGATGAGCATCCGCTGACCCACCTCCCCATCCACAAGCGTGCCCGACTGGGCTTGTCTTATTTGCCGCAGGAACCTTCAATTTTCCGTAAGCTGTCGGTTGCCGACAATGTGCGGGCCGTGCTTGAACTGAAGGGATACCGGGAATCCGATCTGGAAGAACATCTCAATAACCTTCTTGAAGATTTGCATGTCGGCCACTTGCGTGACGCTTCCGCCATGAGCCTTTCCGGTGGCGAACGCCGGCGTGTTGAAATCGCACGGGCGCTGGCCATGAATCCGCGCTTCATCCTGCTGGACGAACCATTCGCCGGCGTGGATCCGCTAGCCGTACTGGACATCCAGAAACTTATCCGATTTCTCAAGGAACGCCATATTGGCGTGCTCATTACCGACCACAACGTCCGCGAAACTTTGGGAATTTGTGATCGCGCATACATCATCAACGAGGGTCGTGTGTTAGCTTCTGGAAACCCCGACGACATCATTCACAATGACACCGTACGCAAGGTTTATCTGGGGGAAAACTTCAAACTGTAGTAGTCTAAAGCTGGCACGATTTTTGTCCGATAGTAGTCAGTATGAAGCACAACCTCCAGCTCAAGCTTTCCCAGCATCTAGCGCTTACTCCTCAACTGCAGCAATCCATTCGCCTGCTGCAGTTGTCCACGCTTGAACTGAACCAGGAACTCGAGCAGATTCTCCAGGAAAATCCACTGCTGGAACGCGAAGGGGAAAGCGAAGAAGAAACGCACGCCCCCCAGCCATCCGCCAGCGAGAGCCCCACTGAAACCACCACCGAATCTCAGCCCGAAAGCAGCCCGGATGACCGGCAGACCAGTCTGGATGAAATGGACTGGAACGATTACAGCGCCCGTGGCGGAGATGACGAAGATGATTCGGGGCCTCAGATGGCCGCCGCTTCCACTACCCTGCGCGAACACCTGACCTCGCAAATTTCCCTGGTACCCCTGACAAGGCGCGATCAGGCCCTGGTCACCATGCTGATTGATGCGCTTGATGAAGATGGCTATTTGGAGCAATCCCTTGAAGAAATTTCCGCCAGCCTGGCCCCGGAACTGGAAATTGAGTTCGAAGAACTCGAAATCGCGTTAAGACACTTGCAGAATCTGGACCCTACTGGTGTTGGCGCACGCAATTTGAGCGAATGCCTGATGCTGCAGTTGAAAGCACTTCCCGAAACCACCGAATCCCGCGATATCGCCATGAAAATCGTGGGAGAACACCTGAGCTTGCTAGCAGCAAGAGATATTGGCAAGCTCAAAAAGGCATTACATATCGATGATGCAGAATTACGCGCAGCTCGTCAGCTTATTCTGAATCTCAATCCCAAGCCGGGCGCAAATTATGGCGCGGGCGATATCCATTATGTGGTACCGGATGTTTACATCAGGAAAATCAAGGGCTTCTGGCTGGCCAGCTTAAATCCGGATGCCATGCCCAAGCTGCGCATCAATCGGGTGTATGCCGACATTCTCTCCCGCCATCGCGAGTCAGGCGGCCAACTGTCCACACAATTGCAGGAAGCCAAATGGCTGATTAAAAACGTACAGCAGCGTTTTGACACGATCCTGCGTGTTTCCCAAGCCATTGTTGACCGCCAGCGAAATTTCTTCGAGCATGGCGAAGTTGCCATGCGTCCCCTGGTGCTCAGGGAAATTGCCGATGCCGTGGGTTTGCATGAATCCACCATTTCCAGGGTTACCACGCAAAAATACATGATGACCCCACGTGGTCTTTATGAACTGAAATACTTTTTCGGTAGCCATGTCGCCACCGAAACAGGTGGGGCCTGCTCCTCAACCGCTATCCGAGCCCTGATCAAACAGTTAGTCGGCGCCGAAAATCTGAAAAAACCCCTTTCCGACGGCCAGATTGCTGAAGTGCTGGGCCAACAAGGGATAGTTGTGGCACGTCGAACGGTCGCTAAATATCGCGAATCCCTGCAAATTCCGCCCGCCAATTTGCGTAAATCTCTATAAAACCAAGCTTGTTTGACTTGAAAAACCGACGGTTCTCCCCTAATTTGAGAGTGTGGAGTTCCTTTTCAAACTATCCAAATAAACTGTCCCGCCTGTCTGGCATTAGAGGGCGGGATTTTTTTACTCTGTAACTTCTGGAGGCTTTTTTATGAATCTCAACATTTCCGGCCATCATCTCGAAATCACCCCACCCATTCGCGAATATGTAGCGGGCAAGCTGGCACGAATCAAACGGCATTTTGACCATGTCATTGATGCGTCGGTAATCATGCAAGTGGAAAAATTGATCCACAAGGTCGAGGTCAAGCTGCATGTACGGGGCAAGGATTTTCATGCCCACGCCGAAGATGGCAACATGTACGCCGCCATCGATCTGATGACGGACAAGCTGGACAGACAGATCGTCAAACACAAGGAAAAGAATGCCGATCACCATCCTGAAGCCGGCGGGGTGAAACACCAGTCGACTGACGTATAATTTGTCCATCAGGGCCGCATTCCCGGCCCTGATGTTGCGCAGAATAAAGCTTTTTTCATCCTGGTCTGAATACATTTTCGAGGACGGGGGTTTGATTCCAGCGCACGCTAAATTGAATGGTATCCGCCTATCATGAAATTCCGTCACGCAAACTGAACATGTAATCTGGTCGGTGTCGAAAATAACAATGATGAATTTGATCGCACCCCTTATCAGCCCTGAAAGCACCGTCTTTAATCAGGCTTTTTCCAGCAAGAAAAAACTGTTTGAGCATGCCGCCCAGTTGTTCGAAAACCTGAAAGGCCTGAAACACCAGGAAGTTTTTGACAACCTGTTTGAACGTGAGCGCCTTGGTTCCACCGCGCTGGGTTTTGGTGTCGCCATTCCGCATGGCCGGATCAAAAGCCTTAAGGAGGCAACAGGTGCTTTTTACCGGCTGAAACCCGGGCTTGAATTTGATGCCCCGGACAACCAGCCTGTCAGCCTCTGTTTCATCCTGCTGGTGCCGCAAGACGCCAACGAACGCCATTTGCAAATCCTGGGCGAACTGGCTCAGCTTTTTGGCGATGCCGCCACACGCGAGCAGCTTCTGGCGGCCCCTTCGCCGATTGAATTGCATAAATTGCTGACCACATGGAAACCGTAAGCGTTGTTTCCATAGGCAAGCTGTTCCAGGACAATGCTGAATCGCTCAATCTAAGCTGGCTCGCGGGGCGTGATGGCAATGCCCGAGAGTTGAATTCTGAATCCCTGCACAAATCGACCCAGGCACCGGTTGGTCACTTGAATCTGATTCACCCAAACCGCATTCAGGTGGTTGGCAATCCGGAAATGGATTACTTGCGGAAATTGAGCTCTGGTTCCTTGCAGGAAAAGATGGACCACCTTTTTACGCCTGACCTGGCCGCCGTCATTTTCGCAGATGGTGAAACACCGCCTGAACTGCTGGTCGATACCGCCATCCGGACCAACACGCCCTTGCTTGCCTCAAGCCGCTCAAGCCCGGATGTCGTCTTGCATCTCGGACATTATCTGACTCAGAACCTCGCGGAATCCACCGTTGTTCACGGTGTTTTTCTGGAAGTGACCGGTGTGGGCATCCTGATACAGGGACAGGCCGCGGTAGGAAAAAGCGAACTTGCGCTGGAACTGATCGCTCGCGGCCACCGGTTGATCGCCGATGATGCGGTGGAACTTCGCCATGTGGCGCCCGACACACTTGAGGGTTCCTGCCCGGAGCTGCTGCGCGATTTTCTGGAAGTTCGTGGACTGGGCATTCTGAACATACGCTCACTGTTTGGTGAAACAGCTGTCAAACTTAAAAAGAACCTGAAACTGATCGTGGAACTGATCAAGCCCAGCGACAGCATCGACCCGATCAGCCGTCTGGACATGGAAGCATCCAGAACCAGCATTCTCGGTGTGGACATTCCCACTGTCAGAATACCTGTTGCCGCCGGGCGCAACCTGGCTGTCCTGCTGGAAGTGGCTGTGCGCAATTACATCCTGAAAAGCCGCGGAATCAACCCGGCTGCCGAGCTCATGGCGCGGCAGCAAAGCTTGATGGGCAAGGAAAGCTGATGCAGGTCGTGCTGGTATCGGGTCTGTCCGGTTCTGGCAAGAGTATTGCCGTTGCCGTACTGGAAGATGCCGGCTACTACTGCATCGACAATCTTCCGCTTACCCTGGTTGACGAAGTTGTGCGGCACTTGTGTTCATCAGGCCAGGAAAAAATCGGCATTGCGGTCGATGCGCGAAGCGGGGAAGATTTCTCCGCCTTTCCAGATGTACTGGAGAAACTCAAATCGGATGGCTATGACGTCAAGGTCATTTTCCTCGAAGCGAAAACCCTGACGCTGGTAAAGCGCTTTTCCGAAACCCGCAGGCGACATCCGCTTTCCTCGGATACGGTTTCACTCTCCGAGGCGATTCAGCTTGAACGCGAGAAACTTGGCGAAGTCGTTGAAAGCGCGCACCGTATCGATACCAGTGATTTATCACCCAGCGCGTTGCGGCTCTGGATCAAGGATCTGATCTCGGTCGATCGTTCCCGCATTACCCTGTTATTCCAGTCTTTTGGCTTCAAGCACGGTATTCCACTGGACGCTGATCTGGTATTCGATGTGCGCTGTCTTCCCAATCCGCATTACGTGCCCGATCTGCGGCCGCTGACCGGCAAGGACGATCCGGTCAAAACTTATATTGAAGCCAGCCCCAATGCCATGGCCATGCTCGCCGATATCCGCGCCTTTGTGGAAAACTGGCTGCCATGCTTCATTCGCGACCATCGTGCCTATCTCACCGTGGCCATCGGCTGCACCGGCGGACAGCATCGATCCGTTTATTTCGTCGAATCGCTCGGCGCGGCCTTCCGCGACCGCGAGCAGGTGCTGATCCGGCACCGGGAACTGGTTTGACATGCTCGACACAAGATCTATCACGGGACTCCTGAAACCAGGCGACTACGTCATTTTCCTGCTGGGGTGCCTTCTTGTTTCTTCGCTCTTCCTGCTCAAGCCGCAAGATTCCGCCGGGCATACCGTGGTTATCCGCGCAAAGGGCCAGATCGTGGCAGAGTTGCCCCTGCACACGCCGCGCACATTAAGCATTGCCGGCACAAGGGGAAGCAGCGTAATTGAAATCGTCACCGGCAAGGCGCGCGTCGTCGGTGATCCCGGGCTCCGGCAAATCTGCGTGAAACAGGGCTGGATCAGCCGGGCGGGCGATGCCCTATTATGCCTTGCCAACCAGGTCACGCTGGAAATTCCGGGGCAATCCGCCGGAATAGATACGCTCAACTACTGATGCGCCATTATTCACAGATGCGCGAAGTCATTTTGCCGGTTACTGATGAAGACCGCCGCATCGCGGGACTTGCCGCCATTGCCATCGGACTGACCCTGGCCGAAGCTGCCCTGCCCAGCCCGATACCCGGCATCAAGCCCGGCCTTGCCAACATCGTTATCCTGCTGGTGCTCTTGCAGAACGGTTTTAAAACAGCGGCCTGGGTTTCGGTCATCCGCCTGCTGGCAGGCAGCCTGCTGCTTGGCGGCTTTCTTTCGCCTGGTTTCTGGCTGGCAGCTTCGGGCACCGCTGCCAGTCTGCTTATTCTTTCCATCATTCAGTACTTGCCGGAAAAACTGTTCGGCCCCGTCTCGCTTTCCATCCTTGCCGCTTTTTCACATATCGGCGGACAGCTTCTGCTCGCCTGGGTCTGGCTGTTGCCTTCCGCCGGCATTCTTGCGCTGTTGCCATTCTTCGCCCTCGCTGCACTGGTATTTGGCGCGGCCAATGGATTTATTGTCGCGCGCTTGATTGCCGCGAAGCCGGACTTGGGCGCACAATCGGTCCATGTCTGAAAAAACCATCACGCTCGCGCTCAGTGGCGCATCGGGTATGGCATATGGCCTGCGCCTGCTGGAATGCCTGCTGAACACCAACACGCGTGTTCAACTGCTTACCACCCAGGCCGCGCATGTCGTTGCCGCGCAGGAACTGAATATCACCCTTCCCAGCCGCGCCGCCCACCTCGAAAATTGGCTGCATGATCGCTATCCATACGGGCGTGGAAAGCTCCGCGTGTTCAGCCGGGAAGACTGGTTTGCACCGATGGCCTCCGGCACGGGTGCGGGCGACGCGATGGTTGTTTGTCCGTGCTCGATGGGCACGCTTGCTGCCATCGCCCAGGGACTGTCCGATAATCTGATTGAGCGCGCGGCGGACGTCATGATCAAGGAAAACCGCAAGCTCGTTCTGGTGCCACGAGAAACGCCATTTTCCGCCCTGCATCTTGAAAACATGCTCAAGCTGGCGCGGCTTAATGTCACCATCCTGGCCGCCAATCCCGGTTTTTATCATCACCCGCAACGAATCGAAGATATCGTCGATTTCATCGTTGCGCGTATTCTCGACCAGCTGGGCATTTCGCATGAACTCATGCCTCGCTGGGGAGAAACAAGGTAACCGGAACGCGGTGGCATGTTTTCTTCACAACATCGCACCCTGCCGCTGTTTCCGCTTTCAACTGTCCTGTTTCCGGGCGGGTGCCTGCCACTGAAAATATTCGAACAGCGATATCTTGATCTGATCAAAAACTGTCTCGCCGACAACTCGACCTTCGGACTTTGCGCCATCCGTGAAGGCAGCGAAGTTGGCGAGCTCGCCATTCCCTTTGAAGTTGGCACGGAAGTCCGTATCGTGGAATGGGATATGCCACAGCCGGGCATCTTTCATATCCTGGTTGAGGGTTTGCAACGCTACGCGGCCCGTAACTGGATGCCGCAAGACGGCGTGCTGATAGCCTCAATGCAGCCAATAAGCATCGAAGAATCTTGTACCATTCCCGAGGAACTGCGTCTGTGTCCGGAAGTTCTGAAGCATATTCTGGCGGACAGTCCTGCCCCTGTTAAGGACTCTCATTTTAAAGATGCCGTATGGGTTGGCTATCGTTTGTCAGAAAAACTGCCCTTCAAGCTCAGCATCAAACAGGATCTGCTTGAAATGAATGATCCCCTAACGCGGCTGCGTATCCTGGATCAGTTCCTGAGAAAGCAGGCGCAATAAATGGCGCGCTTCTATCCCGAACTCAACGAGAGTCATCTGTCATTCATCGCGCGCCAGCCTGTTTTCTTTACGGCCACGGCGCCTGCCTCCGGCCGCATCAACCTCTCGCCCAAGGGCATGGACAGTTTCCGCGTGCTGGATGAGAAAACCGCGGGCTATCTTGACCTGACCGGCAGCGGCAACGAAACCGCGGCGCACCTGCGTGAAAATGGCCGCTTCACCCTCATGTTTTGCAGCTTTGAAGGCGATCCGCTGATTCTTCGTCTGTATGGCAAGGGCGACGTGACCCGACGCCAGGATGCGGACTGGTCAAAATGGCGGCCTGCTTTTCCCGATCTGCCCGGAGAGCGGCAAATCATCCTGATGCGCATCGAATCCGTGCAGACTTCCTGCGGCTACGCCGTTCCGCTGATGGACTACCGTGGCGAGCGCGACACGCTGGCGCGCTGGGCGGAAAAGAAAGGAACGATTGGACTGCTGGATTACTGGCGTGAGAAAAACAGCGTTAGCATAGATGGCCTGCCAACCGGATTACTGGAGGACTGACATAAAGATTTTTTCCGCGCTGCTGATCGGCGCATGCCTGCTCGTTACCGGCTGCGATGGCCCAGCGGAGGTACCCGCCCCCAAAACCGAGGAACCTCGAGCGACGCCCTTTGACACCCAGATCAATGCGCTGGAAAAAGCCAAAGGTCTCGAAGGGCAAATGCAGCAGGACGAGGAAGCTCGGCGCAAGCAGATGGAACAGGCTACGCAGTAGGCTGCGCCTTCTCCTTGGCAAGCAATCGGCAAATCACTTCGCCCGCAAGCATCAACCCGAACAATGGCGGCATGTAACTGATGGTGCCGTTTACCGCGCGTGGCCTGCCGCGCCCCGAGACTGGCTCGGGTGGACGCGGCGGCTTCGGCGGTTCATCGGTGAACACCGTCAGCACGCCCTTGGTTATCCCGCGCCGTTTCAGACGCTTGCGCATCATCGCCGCGAGCGGACATCCATGCGTTTTCGAGAGATCGGCCAGTTTGATTCGCGAAGGGTCGAGCCGGTTGCCCGCACCCATGCTGGACGCCACGGGAATACCGCTCTTTACACAATGTTCTACCAGCGCCGTCTTGCAGTTGAGCGAGTCGATGCAGTCGATGACGTAATCCGCATCCGCCGGAATCTGGCTCGACACGCTTTCCGGCACGATGAATTCGCGCATCACGCACAAATCGCATTCCGGGTTGATGTCGCGGATGCGCGCCGCCATGAGCTCAACCTTTGGTTGATCAACCGTGGAAAGTAATGCGGGTAATTGACGGTTGATGTTGGATGCCGCCACCACGTCGTGATCGATGATGGTCAATCGGCCGATGCCCGCCCGCGCGAGCGCTTCGGCGCAGTAGGAACCCACGCCGCCCAACCCGGCGACAACAACATGTTTTGACGCCAGGCAGGCCAGCCCCGCATCGCCCAACAAAATCTGCGTGCGCTCGAATTGCGGGGGAATTGTGTTTTGTCGTTCAGCCATGGGTTAAATTTTATAGAATGTCGTCATGCTCAAGTATCTCATTACCCTGGTTCTTTTCCTGCTCGTCACTGGCTTGTTGTGGCCCGTGCTGTCGCGGCTTGGCCTGGGCCGGCTTCCAGGCGATACGACATTCAACAGACAGGGCAGACAGTATTATTTTCCCTTCACCAGCAGCCTGATCCTGTCCCTGGCCGCCAGTTTGCTGTTTGGATTCTTCTGGTAATGAGCAAGGCCTTCACCAGGGAAAGCGACAGTGTTCCGGATGACGACGAGGATGAGGGTGCCAACACCCTGCCCGCCGGGGTCAAGAACTACATGACCCCCGGCGGACATGCGCGCATGAAAGCCGAGTTCGAACAGCTCTGGAAATCCGAACGTCCCAAGCTGGTGGAAATCATCGCCTGGGCCGCCAGCAACGGAGACCGCTCGGAAAACGGCGACTACATCTACGGCAAGAAACGCCTGCGTGAAATCGACCGCCGCATCCGCTACATCACCAAACGGCTGGACAACGCCGAAGTCGTCGACCCCGCCGCGCGGGAAGAAACCGACCAGGTTTTTTTCGGCGCCACCGTCACCGTGGAAGATGATCTGGGCGCGGAAGCCACCTACACCATCGTCGGCATCGACGAGGCCGAGCCCTCCAAAAACCGCATCTCCTGGGTGTCACCCATGGCCCGGGCGTTACTGAAAGCGCGTGAAGGCGACACCGTCAGTCTGATGACGCCAGCGGGGAAGCGGGAGCTGGAGATAGTGGAAGTAAGGTATGAGGAGGTTGAGTAGGGTGCAATAAACGCAGTGCATTGCACCGGATTTCAACACCCACTCAACCTGCTCATGGCCGGGGTTGCCCGGCGGCAAGTTCCTTTCTTTGCTTCGTCAAAGAAAGGAACCAAAGAAAGATGACCCAACCATGCCGGCCTTCGGCTGCCCTTAGCCTGAAGCTTCCGGGCGGGCGGCACGCGCGAAGCGCCAATTAATCTTGCACTCGCCCCGCCTTATTTGTTTGCAGAAGTGAGCAGGGCCAGACAGGCTGCGCCGCGTTGTTCCGCCCCGAAAGCTCCAGGCTGCGGCGGCATAGACGGGGAGAGTCAAAAGCAAAAACCAAAGGCAAATCCCCCCAACCCCCCTTTATCAAGGGGGGGCTTGCTTTGTTACCCCCTTGATAAAGGGGGTGGCGCGAAGCGCCGGGGGATTTGGGTTTTGACTCCCCCTCTGGGCGGCCTCGTCCGAAAATCTGAATTGGGGGCCTTCGGCGAGGACTGTCTGAGCCCGCAGGGCGAGTTCCGCAGCCGCCCAATTCAAGTCCTCGACCGAGGTTTACTCCGAAGGAGCAGCACAGCGGGGCCGACTTTCTTTGGTAACTTTCTTTGGCGGAGCAAAGAAAGTCACTTGCCGCCGGGCAACCCCCGGCCAAATACCCTCAAACAGCCAATTCGGGATACCCCCCACAGACTTTTTTGTCACCTATCTCACCGACCAGTCAGTACAACTTTCTTGCCGCTTTTTTCAACATATGCCTCTTTGAATGAGGCTATCCATTTTTCACGGGTGGCATGGTTCATTGCACTAGTTTTCTCTGTATATGCAATTCGATGTTCCCCATCATTGCCTTTGAGTAAACGTGCTATTTCATGCTGGTCTGGGTTAGTCGAACATCCTTTGATGTTCCATTCATAAAGAATGCTGACAGAATCTTGGCTTATTACGCTCCAGTATGAGCCTGGGCAACGCGACTGCATTCTTGACTTAAGGTCTTCCATCACGACGGAAGGTGAGCGATTTTCGCCTTCTAGAAATTGAATTGTTAACAACTTTGTCCAGTTGTTTATCGACTCGTTACTCGGGACATATTCAGCGATGGTTTGGCCTCGGCGGTCCGAACCGTAGCCTAATTTCCAGCCTGAAGAGTCTGCCGGGACGTATACGGATTCTAGTGCAGTAGCACATCCGCTAAGTAGGGCGGCAAAAGTTACGATTGCTAATTGACGACGCATGGTTGTTTTTTCCTAACCTTTAATTAGACAACATAGTACTTAGTACTTCTTCCTACATATAGTACGCAGGCCACTTGGGGTGCCTTCCAGGATTCAACATTGGGGGAAATGCTCCAGAAGTAATTTGCTACATCCTGCACCCCGCCGCTTCCACCATCAACCGCTTCATCTCCGACACCGCCTTCTCCCATCCCACAAAAATCGCCTGCGCAACAATCGCATGGCCGATGTTGAGTTCGTGCACGCCGGATATGGCGGCGATGGGCTGGACGTTGTGGTAGGTGAGGCCGTGTCCGGCGTTGACGGTCAGCCCCAGTCCCAGGCCGTAGGAAACCGCCTTGCGGATGCGGTCGAGTTCCTGAATCTTGGCAGCGGGCTCTTCGAGGTCGGCATAGTGGCCGGTGTGGATTTCGACTACCGGTGCGCCGCATTCGCGCGCGGCTTCGAGCTGTTTGGTGTCGGCATCAATGAAGAGCGACACGCGGATGCCGGCTTTTTTTAGACGGGTGCAGGCGCTGCGAATCTTGTCGATTTGCCCGGCCACATCGAGGCCGCCTTCGGTGGTGAGTTCCTCGCGCTTCTCCGGAACAAGACACACATCCTGCGGTTTGATGCGTTCGGCGATGCCGATCATTTCCTCGGTCACCGCCATTTCCAGGTTCATCTTGGTCTTGAGCACGCGGCGCAGGATGTCGACGTCTTCATCCTGGATGTGGCGGCGGTCTTCTCGAAGGTGCAGGGTGATGCTGTCCGCGCCTGCCGTTTCAGCAGCCAGGGCAGCTTCCACGACACCGGGATAGCGGGTCTTGCGCGCCTGCCGGAGCGTGGCGATGTGGTCGATATTGACGCCAAGATAGATCATTTTTCAGTCAGTTCTTTCAACATTTGCCGAGTATAAAGCGGCTTGCCGCCGAGGTGGTGGTTGATCAGCGCGCGCATGAGCAGCTTGGCCTCGGTGCGCGTAATAGGGGAATCAAGCCTGTCCTGATCGAGATCAAGCAGGGTCTGGCCGGAAACCGGAATGCCGCTGACGCCTGAATCCTCATCGGCATACGGGCCGCGTTCCGGCACAAACACATACCGGGTGTCATCGCGAACTGGGCGGGCGGTTTCCGCTTCTTCGTGAAACGTAGCGGCGTAGCCGATTTCGGACAACAGGTGCTTTTCGAAGCGGCGCAAAACGCGTTCCAGGTCATTGCCGTTGGGCTGGGCCAGTTCTACAAGTGTGGCGCGGTAATAATCGAACAGCGCTTCATGCGGATCATCGCGCGCCAGCAGCTTGAGCAGCAGTTCGTTGAGATAAAAGCCGCACATGAGCGGCAGACCGTTCAAGGGTTCGACACCGCCCTGCCATTCCGCGCCGTGCAGGGTGCGCACTTCGCTTTTGCCAAACCAGGAAAGAAGCAGGGGCGTAAATGGCTGCACATGCCCGCGCAATGCCGAGCGCGGACGACGCGCGCCGCGAGCAATCAATGCCATTCGGCCATGATGGCGGGTGAACACTTCGACGATGAGCGAAGTTTCGCGAAACGGCCAGGTGTGGAGAACAAAGCCGGGTTCGTTGTCAGTGCGGGCCTGGGCCATGGTTCAGCCTAAAATGAAGCGATACCACAAAGGACACAAAGAACACGAAGGATAATTACTTTGTGGCCTTGGTGAACTTTGTGGTTCAAGGTTTTCCACTTCTGCATTACTCAATGCCGAGTGACTTCAGCACCCTGACATCGTCCGACCAGCCGCCTTTGACCTTGACCCAGACTTCAAGATAGACCTTGCCGTCGAACAGCTTTTCCATGTCCAGTCGCGCCTGGGTGGAAATGGCCTTGAGCCTTTCCCCCCCCTTGCCGATGACGATGGCTTTCTGGCTGTCCCGGTCAACCAGTATGGTGGCGAAAATGCGCCGCAGGCTACCTTCTTCCTCGAACTTGTCGATGACGACGGCGGTGGCGTAGGGAATTTCCTCGCCGCAAAGGCGGAAGAGCTTTTCACGGATCAATTCGGCTGCCAGCATTCTTTCAGTCTGGTCGGTGACATCGTCTTCGCCATAAAGAAACTCGCCCTCCGGCAGGTATCGGGCCAGCGTTTTCAGCAACTCGTCCAGGCCAATGCCGTGTTTGGCGGAAACCGGCACGATTTCAGCAAAGGGCCGTGATTCTGAAACTTTCTGCAAATATTCGAGCATCGCAGCTCGATCCTTGACCTCGTCCTGCTTGTTGACCACCAGCAGCACAGGCCGGTCTTCAGGCAGGAGGTTGACAACCTGTTTGTCTCCCAAATTGAATTTTCCCGCCTCGACCACCATCAGCACCGCATCCACATCCGACAAGGTCTGCCTGACACTGCGGTTCAGTGCGGCATTGAGTCGGCCGCCATGCCGTGTCTGAAAGCCGGGCGTATCGACAAAGACGAACTGCACGGCAGGTTCGGTGCGAACGCCCGTCACCCGGTGACGCGTGGTTTGCGCCTTGCGCGAGGTGATGCTGATTTTCTGTCCCACCAGTTTATTCAGTAACGTGGACTTGCCCACATTGGGCCTGCCCACGATGGCGATAAAACCAGATCGGCGCGAATAACCCTGCGCTTCGCTCACTCCACTGCACCCGCCTGCTTAAGAACCGCCATCGCGGCTTCCTGCTCGGCCGCGCGACGGCTTCTACCCTGTCCCTGGGTTTTTATGCCCAGGGCGGGGACATTGCATGAAATGACAAAAATCTGGTCATGCGCTTCGCCGCGCGTGCCAACCAGTTGATATTCTGGCAGAGGATGGCGCTGACCCTGCAGCCATTCCTGCAATTGGGTTTTGGCGTCCTTGCCCGACGCCTTGGGATCGATATTGGCAATGACGGAGTCAAACAAACCCAGCACAACCGAGCGCGCGACATCAAATCCCGCATCGAGAAACACCGCGCCAAAAATTGACTCCAGTGCATCCGCCAGAATGGATGGCCGGCGGAAGCCGCCGCTTTTGAGTTCGCCTTCGCCCAGCAGCAGGTAATCTCCCAGCTTCAGGCTGACGGCGATATCCGCCAGCGTTTCCTGACGGACCAGATTGGCCCGCATGCGGGAAAGCGTGCCTTCTGGCAATTGGGGAAAGATGTCGTAAAGGGCGCGGGCAATCACGCAGTTCAGTACCGAGTCGCCGAGGAATTCCAGGCGCTCGTTGTGCTGGGAGTTGTAACTGCGGTGGGTAAGCGCCTGCCGGAGCAGGCTCTCCTGCTTGAATTCATGGCCCAGTCTGGCGATCAGCCGGGCCAGGTCTTGCCTACTCAATTGTCTTGGAGCTGCGACCGCCGCCACCGTCCGAACTGGCGGAGAAATCAACCAGCAGGCTGATGTTGCCTACGAGCGTCGTCTGGAAAGGATATTCCACCGAGACAACTGTCTGTCCGCCATCCCGGCCGATGTCAAGATCCGATGCCTTGACGGTGGAAATGTTGTCCACCATCGCACGCTTGTTGAACTTGTCGCGAATTTCACCATTGCTCATGCTTTTTATATTGGGATCATTGCCAATATCGCTGAGTATTTTCTGAATGGTGAAGAATTCCGTGTAGGCCGGAATCAGCTTCATCGCCAACAGTGCCATGAAAATGATAATGACGCCCCAGAACAGCAGGCTTATAAGAGTCAGTCCTTTTTGATGATGACGGTTGATCATGCTCATCTCCTTAGTGGATTGTGGTGCCTATGCGCTTGTAATCGCCAAAATTCATCCAGATGAAAAAAGCCTTGCCCACGATATTGCCATCGGGTACGAATCCCCAGTAGCGGCTGTCATTACTGCCATCGCGGTTGTCGCCCATCATGAAATAATGCCCTTCAGGCACCCGGCAGGCAAACCCTTCGTCATTGTAAGTACAGTTACCCTGGCTGGGAAAGGACTTCAACTGCTCTTTCATGAAGCCTGGGATACCGGGAATGACCATGGTTTCATGCTCATTTTCTCCCAGCTTTTCACGATAGACGATGCCGGTCACGTAATTGAGTCCGCCTGCCTCGAAACTGAACGTGCCGTTTTCACGGTAAGACAGCGGCCGGCCATTGATGACCAGGCGCTTGTCCCTGTATTCGACCATATCGCCTGGCAGGCCAACAACGCGCTTGATGTAGTCGGTTGAAGGGTCCTCGGGAAAATGGAATACCATGACATCGCCGCGTTTGGGATCGTTGATCTCGATGGCTTTCTTGTCGATGACCGGCAGACGGATGCCATAAGTGTATTTGTTGACCAGAATGAAATCGCCCGCCAGCAGAGTCGGCATCATCGAGCCTGAAGGAATGCGGAAAGGTTCGACCAGAAAGGAGCGCAGCAAGAACACCAGCAGAATCACCGGAAACAGGCTTACCGAATATTCGACCCCTGAAGTACGCTCTTCATCCTTCGGGCGCTTCTTCGACAGAACAAGTTTGTCCCACAGCCAGATGGTGCCTGTCACCAGCGTGGCAACCAGCAAAAGCAGCGGCAACCCGATGACGCCCTTGAAAACCAGCACGACGCCGACGACAAGCCCCGCGATCAGCGCAATGGCCAATGCATCCATTTATTTTTCTCCCACCTGCAGGATGGCAAGAAATGCCTCCTGCGGAATTTCCACATTACCGACCTGCTTCATGCGTTTTTTGCCTTCCTTCTGTTTTTCCAGCAGCTTCTTCTTGCGGGTGATATCGCCGCCGTAGCATTTGGCCAGCACGTTCTTGCGCAAGGCCTTGACGTTTTCACGCGCTATGATCTGCGCGCCAATGGCCGCCTGTACGGCCACATCGAACATCTGGCGCGGAATCAGCTCTCTCATCTTGGCGGCCAGTTCGCGCCCCCGGTACACGGAATTCGAGCGGTGAACGATGAGCGACAAGGCATCCACTTTATCGCCATTGACGAGGATGTCCAGCTTGACCAGATCGGCGGCGCGAAACTCCTTGAATTCGTAATCCAGCGAAGCGTAGCCGCGCGAGGTGGACTTGAGCCTGTCGAAGAAATCCATCACGACTTCGTTCATCGGCAGTTCGTACCTGAGCATGACCTGACGGCCAACGTATTTCATGTCCACCTGCACGCCACGCTTCTGGTTGCACAGCGTCATCACGTTGCCCAGATATTCTTCAGGCACGAAAATGGTCGCGGTAATGATGGGCTCAAATATGGCCTCGATCTTCGACAACTCAGGCAGCTTGGAAGGGTTCTCCACCTCGACCATGGTCCCGTCGCGCAACTGCACCTGATACACCACGGTTGGCGCGGTAGTGATGAGGTTCTGGTCAAATTCCCGCTCAAGCCGTTCCTGCACGATGTCCATGTGCAACAGGCCCAGAAATCCGCAACGGAACCCGAAACCCAGCGCCTGCGAAACTTCCGGTTCGAACTGCAGGGCGGCATCATTCAACTGCAATTTTTCCAGCGCATCGCGCAGCGCTTCGAAGTCATGCGATTCCACCGGATACAGGCCGGCGAAAACCTGCGACTGGATTTTCTTGAACCCGGGCAACGCTTCGCTGGCGGGGTTGTCCGCAAGGGTGACGGTATCGCCGACTTGCGCGGCTTTCAGCTCCTTGATGCCGGCGATGATGAAGCCCACCTGTCCCGCCGACAGCGACTCGCGCTGTTTGGAATGGGGGGTAAAGACGCCAACCTGCTCGGTCAGGTACTGCGCGCCGGTCGCCATTAGACGAATCCTGTCCTTGGGCTTGAGCATGCCATCCACCACCCGCACCAGCATGACGACACCTACGTAATTATCAAACCAGGAGTCGATGACCAGCGCTTTCAGCGGCGCATCTTCCTTGCCGCGCGGTGGCGGTATTTTCTTAACCACGTCCTCCAGAATCTCGGTAATGCCGATGCCAGTCTTGGCAGAAGCTCTCACCGCATCGGTCGCGTCGATACCGACGATGTCCTCGATCTCCTCGCTGACCCGGTCGGGATCAGCCGAAGGCAGATCAATCTTGTTCAACACCGGCACCACTTCGACGCCCAGATCAATCGCCGTATAGCAGTTTGCGACGGTCTGCGCTTCGACCCCCTGGGAGGCATCCACAACCAGTAGCGCGCCCTCACACGCCGACAACGAGCGGCTGACTTCGTAGGAGAAATCCACATGGCCGGGGGTGTCAATCAAGTTCAAGTAATAGGTTTGACCATCCCTGGCCTTGTACTCCAGCGCGGCGGTCTGTGCCTTGATGGTAATCCCACGCTCCTTTTCCAGATCCATCGAGTCCAGCACCTGCGCTTCCATTTCACGGTCCGACAGGCCGCCGCACAAATGAATAATGCGATCAGCCAGCGTGGACTTGCCGTGATCAATGTGGGCGATGATGGAAAAATTGCGGATGTTGTTTTGCACAGCAAGAAGGGCACGGCCAGCGTGCCCGGAAGAATAAATCAACAATTTGAATTTTAAAGGAAATTTCCCTTTTCAGAAAGCCAAGCTTGCAACGCTGATTCATCCAGATAATGACGGCAGATTTCCCTTTCTCCCACCAGCAAAACCGGGATGTCCCAGCCATACTTGGTTTCCAGTTCAGGATTACCCGTAATATCGATCTCGTGAACCGTAAAAGCGAAACGGGCAACCCAAATATTCAGGATTGCCCGCATATCCTCGCACAAATGACACCCGCTCCGGCCCAACAGGGTCAAAGCGGGCAAAGGATCACTCACTGCTGCCGTTGGAAATCTTCAACGGAATGTAGAGCGAATTGTCGCCACGGCGCACCAGGATGGCGGCGCTTTTGCCTACGGGAACCGCTGCAATCAGTTTGCGGAACTGCTCGACCGTGCTGACTTCCGTGTTGTTGACTGCAAGAATGACATCACCCACCCGGATGCCCGCTCTCACCGCATCGCCCTTGGATTCTTCCACCAGCAGACCGCCGTTCACCTTTATCTCCTGGCGTTGTTCCTTTGAGAGTTCAGCCAGAACGAGTCCACCACGCGAAAAGGATTTTTGGGTTTTGGGGCCAAAGGCCGTCTTGCCTTCATCGGGAAACTCGCCCACATTGATGAAAAGTTCCCGGTTAGCTCCCTTTCGCCATACCTGGACCGGCACCTTGCTGCCCGGCTTGACGTTGGCGACCAGGCGCGGGAGATCGCCTGAATTTTCGACTGCCTTGTTGTCAAATTTAAGCAGTACATCGGAGACCTGTATCCCGCCCTTGGCGGCCGGGCTGTCTTCCTGAATTTCCGCCACCAGCGCACCGCGCGCGCGATCCAGTCCAAAGGATTCCGCCAGTTCGGAAGTCACTTCCTGTATCACTACGCCCAGCCAGCCGCGCGCTACCTTGCCGCTGGTTTTGAGCTGATTGGCGACCTCCATGGCGACATCAATGGGAATGGCGAAGGAAACGCCTTGATAGCCGCCGCTGCGGCTGTAGATTTGCGAATTGACACCCACCACTTCGCCGCGCAGATTGAACAGCGGGCCACCGGAATTACCCGGATTGACCGCTACATCTGTCTGAATGAAGGGCACATAATTCTCTGACGGCAGCGAACGGCCTTTGCCCGAGACGATGCCCGAGGTCACGCTGTTTTCAAAGCCAAACGGTGATCCGATGGCAATTACGGCCTCGCCTACGCGAAGTTTGTCGGGATTTCCAATCGTGACCGCGGGAAGATTGGCGGCATTGATCTTGATCACCGCAACATCCGTCCTCGTATCGTAACCAATTACTTTCGCGGTGAATTTGCGTTTGTCCGTGAGCTTGACCGTTACCTCGTCCACACCCTGCACCACATGCGCATTGGTCAGGATGTAACCATCATTGCTGACGATAAATCCGGAGCCGTTACCGCGCGAAGGAATTTCACGCGGCGGGCCTTCCCGCTGAGATCCGCCCGGTGGAAAGAATTTGCGAAAGAAATCCATCATCTCATCCTCGTCAGGCATCGGGAAAGGCATGCCCTGGGAGTGCTGCACGATTTTGGTTGTGCTGATGTTGACGACGGACGGGCCATTTTTTTCGACCAGGTCAGCCACATCCAGCACTGCTGCCTGAACCGTGGCAATCATCAGCATCGCCGCACCGAATATGCCGCTTAGAAAAGTATGTTTCATGACTAGCCTCTTCAACAGGATTTAACGATAAAACCGGCTTGACCGCCGCTATGGCGCAGCATCACAGGCTGCCACGCACGCGATGCCCGCCAGAATTTCTGTGCCCAATTGGCAAACAGCAGCCCCAACACTGCCAGAGCAACCGCGCCCAGATCACCGCCCATATGCTGGCCTGCCAATGCGCCCGCAATCATCATCAACAGTGGCAATCCATAAAGCCGGAAGGCGGATTTCCACAAGGCGCCAGCGGGAATGCCTATGATTACCTGATCCCCCTGAGTCGCTTTCAGTACATTGTCCACGGCAAACGCCCGCTCGCGCCGCCCAAAAATTTCGGCCAGCCTGCGGGTGGAACACCCCCCGGAACCGCAACTGCCACAGGCGCCTGATTCACGCGCTTCCACCCAGGCTTGGTTGCCCTCGGTCTTTAGCACAATCGCGTTCTGTTCAAGCATATGTGGCACACATTACTTCTTCTGGACCGAGTTTGCGGTTTCCAGCAACGCAGCCGCCGGCACTTCGCCCATTGACGTCACCTTGTGTCCAGCCATGCGCCTAGAATAAATGTTGATTGCATTCTCGGTCGAAAGCCCTTCAAGGGATGACTCACCTTCCACGATGGGCTCGATGAATACGGACAAATTACTCATTCCATCGGAATATACCCGGTGCAGCACAGGCGATTTCTTGCCAGGCATCGGACGCATCGCCTCCAAAACGCTTGAATACCCCGGCGGTGGGCTAACGCTCCACCCCCCCGAGTTCTGTATGTTGGAAGAAAGGCTGGCCGCCTGTATCCGCTTGCCTGCCATGCGAACATCAAAAATTGCTTTGTCAGGTTTACTGCCAATTTCAATTTCAGAAAAAACAAACATCGAAACCGGTGCGCCATGATTGTCGACCGTGCGTGTCTTAAGGGGAAGCATGGTCTGGCGGTCCAGCCAGAGCATGTGGGTATAGCGGAACTGGTCTCGCGGTTCAAGAATAATCACCTGGCACTCCCGTCCAGCGACCTTATCCGTTCCGCCTAGCTTGGGAATGTAATAGCGAGCCAGATTGACCGTATCATCAGGCACTACAGCCGGGAAAAAACGCTGCACAGCATTCTTGTCGATGCGGACGGTTTTCCCGTCCGCCATGTGGCAATAAACTTCGTCATTAATACGTAGAAATTCACGGTGCGGACCATCCAGCACTTCTATCTTGTGCATCTCTCCACGCTTGTCGACCCGATGGGATACCCGAAGTACCTCGGTATGCTCACCATGGTGATAAAAGTATGTACCCGTGTAATTAAGTCTGCTTGCCGCTTCGTTGGCTTTTTCCAGCATATCAAGCGCATCAGCCGCATGAGCATGATGTGCGCTGAGTACCAGCGACACAAACAGGGAAGACAACAAGGAAAGCGGAATTCTCATTTGGAAGGTTTATCCAGAGTCATCACGGCGCGCTGATATGGCGAGGCGACCGCAACCGGCGCAAACTCCTGATGTGCCACCAAATACGGTGCCATTTGCTCCTCGACCTGCTGGATAACAGGCCTGGAGGCTGCCGCCAACTGCAAACCACCGGTTTGACTGCCGGTTAGTCCGGGCATCAGCGCGACCACCGAAATAACCGCAACAGAAGCCGCAAGCGCCATGATGGCGGGCGGCCCATAACGGCGCAATCTTGGCGCCAGAACTGTTGGTTCGGCGGCAAGCCGTGCCTGCAAACTGCCATTGAAGTGCGCGGACAGCATCGGCGCGCCACGCATCGCGTCGCCTATGCCATGGTAAAGCGCCCAGCGTTCCCGAGCCTGTTCGTCACGGCAGAGTTGACCAATTGCCTCTGCGCGATCTCGAGCTGGTACCTCGCCATCCAGCAGATCGGACAACCAGTCGGTTTCTTCATTTTCGATTTGGATGTATTTGTTCTGGGTTTGCATGGTTACCACCTCTTGTCTTTACTTGTGCCCAGCATGGGGCGTATTTTTTCCGCAATCGCTTCGCGTGCCCTGAAAATCCGGGAACGCACAGTACCAATTGGACAATCCATCATCTGCGATATTTCTTCATAGGACAGACCCTCAATTTCCCGCAGGGTAATTGCCGTCCTCAACTCCTCTGGCAATGAATCCACCGCTTCGTTCACCGCTTGGGCAATTTGCTTGGTCTGCAACTCCGCATCGGGAGTGGAGATGTCATGCAAGAGTTCGCTACCATCAAAGTTTTCAGCATCCTCGCTGTCATAAACCGTCGTCGTCGGCGCGCGACGCCCCCGTGCCACCAGATAATTTTTGGCTGTATTTACCGCAATGCGGTAAAGCCAGGTATAAAACGCGCTCTCGCCACGAAATTGCGGCAGTGCCCGATAGGCTTTGATAAAGGACTCTTGAGTGATGTCCTCGATCTCTGCCTGATCACGCACCATACGCGACAACAAACGCGCCAGCTTGCGCTGGTATTTGAGCACCAGCAGCTCGAATGCGCGTTTGTCACCCTTCTGAGCGCGTTCGACCAGTTCCTGGTCAATTTCGCGTTCCACTGTACTCCCTTGCAGCATGCCTTATATTTGTCCGGTTAGTATAAGCGAGCGCACTCCGGCATTCCGACCCGCATCTGTAAAAAAAGTTCAGTCTGAATAGAGGGTTATCAGCTTTTTGGGGTAATTTGCTGGGTATCATTGCTATAGCATGCATAACTCCGAAGTCCTCATTATCGGCAGCGGCCTGGCTGCCCTGACCACCGCGCTGCATCTGGCGCCGCACAAACACGTCACCATCCTGACCAAGCGCGAACTGATGGATGGCGCCAGCGCCTGGGCCCAAGGGGGAATAGCCGCCGTTCTCGACAATCACGATTCGGAAGAATCCCATATCCTGGATACCCTGGTGGCGGGTGCCGGGTTGTGCAACGAATCGGTCACCCGATTCGTGGTCACCCAGGCACGGGAAATGGTCAACTGGCTGGTCAGTCAGGGGGTTGCCTTTACGGGAGACGAATCCTCGGGTACAGGTTATCACCTGACCCGCGAAGGCGGTCACAGCGAACGCCGCATCGTGCACGCGGCGGACGCAACCGGACGCGCCGTGCAAACTTCGCTGGCGGACCGAATTCGCAGTCACCCCAACATCACGCTACTGGAAAATCATCTGACCGTGGATCTTATTACTGGCCGGCACACCGGAGAAGATGAGAGACGGGTTTATGGCGTTTATGCCCTCAACAACGAAACCGGCAAGGTAGAAACCTTTTCGGCTGGCTATACGGTGTTGGCCACAGGCGGCGCGGGCAAGGTTTATTTGTACACCACCAACCCGGACACGGCGACCGGCGATGGCATTGCCATGGCCTGGCGCGCGGGCTGCCGTGTCGGCAACATGGAATTCATCCAGTTTCACCCGACCTGTCTGTATCTGCCGCAGGCAAAATCTTTCCTGATCACCGAGGCAGTCCGGGGAGAAGGGGGGCAGCTCAAGCTGCCGGATGGCACACGCTTCATGCCGGCTCACGACCCTCGCGCCGAACTCGCGCCTCGCGATATCGTCGCCCGCGCCATCGACTACGAAATGAAAAAACGCGGCCTGGACTGTGTCTATCTCGACATTTCGCACAAACCGACCAAATTCATCATCGAGCATTTCCCCAACATTTTCCGGCAACTGTCGGAATGGGGCATCGACATGACACACGAGCCGATTCCTGTCGTTCCAGCCGCGCACTATACCTGCGGCGGCATCGTTACGGACATGTTTGGCTGTACCGATTTATGCAATCTCTACGCGGTAGGAGAGGTCGCTTTTACCGGCCTGCATGGCGCCAACCGGCTGGCCTCCAATTCGCTGCTCGAATGTCTGGTATTCGGCCGCGCCGCCGCCCGTCATATTCTGGAAAATGCGCCATCGGTTTCACAAACCATTCCGGAGTGGGACGAGTCGCGTGTCACCGACGCCGACGAAGAAATCGTCATTGCGCACAACTGGGCTGAGCTCCGTCGCTTCATGTGGGACTATGTTGGCATCGTCCGCACCAGCAAGCGCCTTGCGCGCGCCGCGCACCGCATCAAGCTGCTGCAGGATGAAATCGACGAGTTCTACCGCAATTTCCGCGTAAGCCACGACCTGATCGAGTTGCGCAACCTGGTCATGACCGCAGACCTCATCGTCCGCTCCGCCATGCTTCGTCACGAAAGCCGCGGCCTCCACTTCAGCCGCGATTTTCCGGAGACGTTGCCCGTTGTTGGCAACACGATCCTGAACCCGAGACCGGGACTGGTTTGCCCTGGCGTATGTGAAGTATTGATGCCCGAGATATGAGCTGCCCAGTGAATCAAGCGTGTTCGGGCTGAAACCCCCATTTTAGCCAGACCCGTAGTTTTCTCGCGGACGCCGGATCCACCGCATCCGGCCAGATCATCAACCTGCGTGCCCTGCCGGCTTCCGGCACAACAACCAGGCTGACCAGCCAGGGCAATACAACCGGTTGACCTGTGATCACAGCGGGTTGCCAACCAGACAGAAGAATCTCGATTTGCCCTGATTGCACAATGCGCAGACCTTGTATATCTGACAAGTCTTTTCGCCAGCAATAAAACAAGGCCAGAATCAGGCCGAGTGCCATCATCACCTTACCCCAGGCCGGCACCGCCGCGAGCCAGATTCCTGACACTGCCAGGCTGCACGCCAACAGCAAAATCCCCGCATAAACCCGCGAAGGCCTTATGGCTAACTCAAGCGGTATAAACATGTAGAATTTGCGCAATCGAATGACTCTGATTGCACCACCATGATTCCAGACTGGCAAGACTTTTTAACCCGTCAGGGCGCGCGGATAGAAGGCGGGCAGGTACGCGATTTCGGCAATCCCACTGAAGAACTTGCCACCGCGCAAACCGGCACGGTCATGGCCGACTTGTCGCAATTGGGCCTGCTGGCATTCTCCGGCGAGGACACGGCCGAGTTTCTGCAAAACCAGTTCACCAACGATGTGCGCGGTCTACATGCCGAAAGCGCGGCCTGGAATGGATACTGCTCGGCCAAGGGCAGAATGCTGGCGAATTTCCTCATATGGAGAAACGGCACCGATACCTGCCTGCAACTGTCCGGCGACATCCGCGAGACCGTTTTAAAGCGTTTGAAGATGTTCGTGCTTCGCTCCAAGGTTGCTGCCCGCGATGCAACGGACGAGAACGTGCGGCTGGTTCTGGCCGGCCCCGGCGCCCAGACTGCCCTGAGTGAAGCGGGCTTGCTCCTGCCAGACAGCCCCATGAAAACCGCAGCCGATGCGCACGGCCAGACTGTGCGCATCGGCGAAGACAAGCTTGTGCTCATGCTGCCACCCGCCCGTGCGCCAGCCATTTGGGAAGCACTGTCGCATCACGCCAGGCCGGTCGGCACAAGCACCTGGGACTGGCTGCGGCTTTCCAATGGCATTCCGATGATTACCGCTGCCACGCAGGAAGAGTTCGTGCCGCAGATGATCAATTGGGAAGTATTGGGCGGCGTCAGTTTTCAAAAGGGCTGCTACCCTGGCCAGGAAATCGTTGCCCGCACACAGTACCTGGGCAAGCTCAAACGCCGCATGTACCTGGCGCATATGGAGGGCAACGAGACGCCAACAGCGGGTGACGCGCTCTATACGCCAGACATGGAAGGCCAGGCATCAGGCATGGTCGTCAATGCCGCACCGGCGCCAGAAGGCGGGTTTGACCTGCTGGCGGTGGCGCAAATCGACAGCATATCGGCCAATCAGCCCATCCACTGGAAGTCTGCGGGTGGCCCGGTTTTGAGCCTCAAACGCCAACCCTATCCCCTCCCTTGAATTACTACTACATCTACTATCGGGTAAGCGAAAAAAATGAGTTTGATGCCGAGCAGGCGGTTCGAACCATGCAAGCCCGCCTTGCCTGCCGCAGCGGCGTAAGCGGCAGGTTATTGAAAAAACGCGACGATCCGGGATTGTGGATGGAAATCTACGAACAGGTCACCGATCCGGATCGCTTCGAGCGTCTGCTCAATCAGGCGGTTGATGAATTCGACGTGGAAATGTTCCTGGAAACACCGAGAAAGCTGGAATGTTTTCGCGGAGAGACACTTGAAGCTGCTGTTTGCATCCGACCCTCCACAGCCAACGGTTAATGGATTACACTTTTCCCGTCTTACCGATCCAGGCAATGCATCCAAAGGGAGAAACACGATGAAGAAAAAACTCACCACAGCCATAATTACCAGCATGTTCATGACCCAGGTCTTGATCATGCCCGCGCATGCCGGCCTGTTCGATTTCAAGCTGGGCGGCGACAAGAAGGAAGAAGGCCAGGCCACCGGCTCGGCCGGCCCTGATGGCGCGCAAGGCGAAGCCAAGGAACTCGAAAAATGCGACAAGCCCTATGGCACCCTGGCCGTGGTCGAGCCGCAGGACGCCGTGATTTCCCACTTGCTGCAATATGGTCTGCAATCTCCCACCGGCCTGATCCGCATGATGGTTCAGCAATCGAACTGCTTCGTTCTGGTTGAGCGCGGCCGCGCCATGGGCAACCTCATGCAGGAACGGCAACTGGCCGAGTCCGGCGAGCTGCGCAAAGGATCGAACATGGGCAAGGGCCAGATGGTCACCGCCGATTACGTGCTGACGCCGGATGCGGTATTTTCCAGCAAGGATTCCGGCGGGGTCGGCGGCCTGCTCGGCGGCTTTGGTGGCGTGCTTGGCGCAGCAGCGGGATTGGTCGCAGCAGGCCTCAAGTTCAAATCGGCGCAAACGACCATGATCCTTTCGGATTCACGCACGTCGCTGCAAATCGCATCGGCAACCGGCAATGCCGAAAAAACCGACTGGGGCATCGGCGGCATACTGGGTGGCGGCGGTGCGGTCGGCGGCCTGGGTGCTTACACCAGCACACCAGAGGGCAAAGTCATCGCGGCCAGCTATCTGGATAACTGGAACAACATCGTAAAGTCCATCCGCAACAACCCGCAGCTGGCACGTCAGGACATCAATCTGAAGGGCGCATCCGGCCAGCCGACCCAGGCAGGCATGGCCTTCGACAAGGGCGATGCGCTGACGGGAAAAATCGGCGGCCTGAAGATTTATAGCCAACCAAGCAAAACTTCCAAGGTTGTCGCCAGTCTGGCCAAAGGGGAAGAAGTCATCTTCACCGGCGAGGAAAAAAATGGCTTCATCTCGGTACAGGGCAACGACGGCGAGGGCTGGGTAGAGAAAATCCTGGTCAGGAAATAATCAGGCGGCATGAAAAAACAAACGGCGGAGAAATCTCCGCCGTTTTTTTATTCCTCGACGACCGCTACGCGCGGCGCCAGTGCGCACATCAATTCATAACTGATCGTGCCCGCATGCCTGGCGACTTCTTCAATTGGCAAACCTTCTCCCCAAAGCGTGACAGGACTGCCCATGTTCGCATCGGGCAAATTGGTAATGTCGACTGCCAGCATGTCCATGGATACTCGCCCCAGCGTGCGGGTGCGTTTTCCATTGACCATCACCGGTGTGCCCGTTGGCGCATGACGAGGGTATCCATCAGCATAGCCGCAGGCAACAATGCCCACTCGGGTAACCTCGCAAGCCATGAAAGTCACGCCATATCCGGCACCTTCACCTGCTTTCAGATGCTGCATGGCAATTATCTCCGACTGAAGCGTCATGACCGGCCGCAACTCCAATTCGGCCGCAGTCATGTCAGCAAAAGGGGAAGCACCATACAGCATGATGCCGAGCCTCGACCACTCCCCTCTGGTTTCGGGATAATGCAGGAATGCGGCGGAATTGGCGGCGCTGACCGGTAAGCCGGTTAGTTTAGCCTTGCCAAGAAAACGTTCCCATTGCCAATCTATGCCCAGTTCCTCATCCGCGGTCGCGAAGTGGGTCATGAGCGTGATTTGATCAATATTCGCGTAGGACTTTATCTGCTCGATTATCCCGTCAAAATCCGCCAACGAAAAACCGAGCCGGTTCATGCCGCTGTTGAACTTGAGGAAAACGCTCAAGGGCTTGTGCGACAGCGGCAGCCAATTGAGTTGTTGAGGGTTATGCAGCACTGGCATCAAATCCAGATCCGCGATAGTCGCCATCTCTCCAGCCTGGAAGGGTCCCTCAAGCAGCAGGATGGGTTTTTCAACGCCCATTTGTCTTAGGTTTGCCGCTTCTTCAACCGTCAAGACGGCAAAGCCATCGGTTTGCCCCAGCGCGCGTACCGCCCTGGTAAGGCCGTGGCCATAGGCATTGGCTTTGATGACTGAAAGAATTTTTGACTGGCCCGCATGCCTGCGTGCCACGCGCAGATTATGCGCCAGCGCGTCGAGCGATATTCGCGCGACCAGCGGGCGCATTAATAACTTCCCGGCAGTGCCAGATTTTCGAAGCGGGTATGTTCGCCGAGGAAGGCCAGCGGCACCATGCCTATGGGTCCATTGCGCTGTTTGCCAATGATGATTTCAGCCTTGCCCTTGTCCTGGCTGTCAGGGTTGTAGACTTCGTCCCGATAGATGAACAGAATGACATCGGCATCCTGTTCGATGGCACCGGATTCGCGCAGGTCGGACATTACCGGCCGCTTGTTGGGCCGCTGCTCGAGTGAACGGTTAAGCTGGGACAAGGCAACCACCGGACA
Source organism: Thiobacillus sp. (assembly GCA_018263115.1). Taxonomy (GTDB): domain Bacteria; phylum Pseudomonadota; class Gammaproteobacteria; order Burkholderiales; family Thiobacillaceae; genus UBA6918. Next base: position 6,992 of record JADFDC010000002.1, on the reverse strand, counting down.
TTGAAGCTCCTTGGCCAAGGCTTTCAGTGACCGGGAAATTTCGGAAATTTCCGTTGCGCGGTTCTCGCCCTGGCTGGCGGAAGACATGAGCTGGAGATAATCGATCACGATCAGTCCCATCTTGCCACCGCATTGGCGCATGAGACGCCGGGCGCGGGCTCGGACCTCAAGCGCATTGAGCGCGGGGGTTTCGTCGATGTAAAACGGCGCATCGTTCAACTTGCCCAGCGCGTAGGTCAGGCGCTGCCAGTCGTCGTCCTTGAGCTGACCGATGCGCAGCTTGTGTTGATCCAGCCGGCCGACTGATCCGATCATCCGCATCACCAGCTGCTGCGCGCCCATTTCCATGGAAAACACCGCCACGGGCAATCCGGCATCCAGCGCCACGTGCTCAGCGATGTTGAGCGAAAACGCCGTCTTGCCCATGGACGGGCGGCCGGCAACGATGACAAGATCGCCAGGCTGCAGGCCGGATGTCATGCGATCGAGATCCGAATAACCAGTCGGGATGCCGGTCACATCGCTGGGATTGTCCCGATGATAGAGTTCATCGATACGCTCCACCGCCTGCCGCAGCAGGGGCTGAATTTCCTGAAACCCCTGGTTGCTGCGGCTGCCGGATTCGGCAATCTCGAAAATTTTGGCTTCTGCTTCGTCAAGCAATTGCCCGGCACTGCGTCCGGATGGCGCATAGGCGGAATCGGCGATTGTGGTGGCGGTTTCCACCAGCTTGCGCAACACCGCGCGTTCGCGAACGATTTCAGCATAGCGCCTGATGTTGGCCGCTGAGGGCGTATTACTGGCCAGTGAAACAATATAGGGCAGGCCACCGACGGATTCGAGTTCGCCCATGGATTGCAGCATCTCAGCCACGGTCACTACATCAGCGGGCTTGCTGTCCCCGATCAGCCTAGCAATGGCCTTGAGGATTTGCCGGTGATCCTGGCGATAGAAGTCGGACCCGCTCACCAGATCGGCAATGCGGTCCCATGCGCCGTTTTCCAGCAACAACCCGCCCAGAACAGCCTGTTCCGCCTCCAGTGAATGCGGTGGCAGCTTCAGTGCGGCAAGCGTATTTTCCGCGGCACTGGCGGAATTGCTAAAGGGATGGACGGCGGCCATGAGTGGATTCTACTCCGGTGAAATTTTCATTCACAGGGATAAGTTTGTGGAAAACCCGTGTACAGACGGTGCAAAGATCAGGAATTAAAAAAGGCCACCGTGAAGTGGCCTTTTCAAGTAAACGTTGCGAGGCGATCAGTGTTCGCCCAATACCGAAACGGTGATGTTCGCCAGCACATCCGTGTGCAGGGACAGTACCACGGGATAGTCGCCGATCATCTTGAACGGGCCTTCAGGCAAACGCACTTCAGCCTTGGCAACCTCATGGCCTTGCGTTTTCAGCGCCTCGGCGATATCGGCATTGCCCACGGAACCAAACAGACGGCCATCCACCCCGGCTTTCTGGGTAATCTGGATCATCAGGCCTTCCAGTTTTTCGGCACGCGCCTGGGCAGCGGCGAATCGCGCGGCCTGCTCCTTTTCCAGCTCGGCTCGGCGGGTTTCAAACTCGGCGATATTGGTCTCCGTCGCACGCTTGGCATGGCCTCCAGGAATCAGGAAATTCCGCGCATAACCGTCCTTGACCTTGACCACGTCACCCAGATTGCCCAGGTTGACGACTTTTTCCATCAGAATCACTTGCATGGCGGTCTCCTTAGTGCAAATCGGTGTAGGGCAGCAGCGCGAGGAAGCGGGCACGCTTGATCGCGGCAGACAGCTGACGCTGGAAATGGGTCTTGGTGCCGGTAATGCGTGCAGGAATGATCTTGCCGTTTTCGGTGATGAATTCCTTCAGCACTTCCACATCCTTGTAATCCACTTCCTTCACGCCGTCAGCGGTGAAGCGGCAGAACTTACGGCGCTTGAACAGCGCGCGGTTGCCGCTGTCGCGGCGGGGCTTACCATCTTTTCCGGTTGCTTTCTTTCCAATCGGGCGGGGCATGTTGCTTACTCCTCGGTTAAATGTTCAATCCACATCAATAAATTACGGTTGTTCTGACTGGCCCTGGATAACGGCCCGCTTACCTTGATCCGCATGCCTGGCTTGAATTTGCCTAGCCTTGTGGCCATTTCGGCCTGCGCCGCTACAACCATTTCACATTGCATTTTCTGACCGGCTTGCCATGACTCATGCCGGATGAGTGCCTTGGCAATGGGAACACCTGCGGGGCTGATTCGGGTGGACTCCAGGCTGACTATTTCTCCAGCAAGAATCAGCGTGTTGTCTGATTCTCCGTTCAATCAGGGCAATCCGGATCAGTCGGCGGCAGCTTCGGCTTCAGGCCTGGCCTTGGCTTCACCATCCAGCACGGAACGCGCCTTTTCTTCCTTCATCATCGGTGAAGGAACAGTCACGGATTCATCCTTGCTGATAATCAGATGGCGCAACACGGCATCGTTGAATTTGAAGCCGTGTTCGAGTTCAGCCAGGGTTTCCTGATCGCATTCAATGTTCATCAGCACATAATGTGCTTTGTGCATTTTGGCAATCGGGTAGGCCAGCTGACGACGGCCCCAGTCTTCAAGCCGGTGAATCTGGCCGGAGCGCGAGGTAATGTTGGTGCGATAACGCTCGATCATGGCGGGAACCTGCTCGCTCTGATCGGGATGCACGATAAAGACGATTTCGTAATGGCGCATTGAACCCCCTTCTGGATAAAGCCCCCCGCGGCGCGATGCGGTGGAGCAAGGAAACGTAGAATTCTAATATCAAGTGCTTGATAAAGCAAGCTTTTGTAAAGTCGGGCCGTTCTTGGCTTCTTCAAAGAGGTTCGCAAGCAGCATGGGCTCGCTTACTGCGTAACCTTGAGCATAATCCACGCCCAGATCGGTCAACAAGGGGAACATGGCTTCGTCATGAACAAATTCCGCGATGCTGGAAATGCCCAAACCGCGCGCTACGTCGCACATGGATTTGACCAGTGCCTGGTCGGATTCGTTTTTCAGCAACTCCCTGATAAAACTGCCATCTATCTTCAGGTAATCGAAGGGCATCTGGCGAAGGTAGCTGTAGTTGGCGTAACCCGTGCCGAAATCATCGAGGGCAGTGCGGCAACCGCGCTCACGAATCCGGCTCAGAAACTGACGGGTCTGTTCCGGGTCGAGCACCGCCATGGTTTCGGTCACTTCAAAAATCAATTTCTCCGGCTGCACCCCGCTGTTATCAATAATGTCCTGAATTTCCTGCAACGAATCCGGATCGGATAGCGTTTGGCCTGACAAATTGACTGACAACGATTCAACGCCTTCTGGAAGTTCATGATGCACCAGCCAGTTGCATACTTCTCGCAACACCCAATGATCAACCTGGGCAACCAGTTTCTGTCTTTCCGCCTCGCGGAGAAAGATCGCGGGAGAAACAAATTTCCCATCGTCCGACTTCAGCCTGAGCAATACTTCTCCATGGCCTGGCAAGTCCTTGCGCAAGGAACGCATGGGTTGCACAAACGGCACCAGGCGGTTTTCCCCCATGACACGCGTCACCGCACGCATCCAGTCCTCACTTTGCGCCAGCAGATAGGAGTTCACCCGTACCTGCTGGGATCCTTCCTCCCATGCAGCGGCACATGCCTGTTCTGCAAACCGCAGTATCTCTTCACCCGCTGGCGCTTCCGGACAGCAGCCGACGGCGAATCGCATCTCGCCTGATTTCTCCGGAGACTGGTTTGCCAGCAACTGCACTTCCTGCGCAAGTCCCTCTCCTGGCTCGGGGGAAGCCAGCACAAAGCGCGTATCGGCGATCCGTGCAATCATCAAACCCGGCCGGCCAAACGTTCTCAACATTTTTGAAACACCTGCCATGACCGCGTCTCCCGCCTGCTGGCTGTGGGCATAACGGCCCGCCAGATTTGGAAAATCGATAACCGTCGCCTGCCAACGCTCTTCGCTGGAAAGCGCCGCGCTCGCGCTCAATGACTGGATCAATCCTCTGCGATTCAGGAAACCCGTGTCCTGGTCCCGCAGGGTGGAGAGCAGTTGATCTTCATACGTCCAGGATTCAATGTTCAGGTCCATCAAGGCGGGTAACTTGTCAAACGTGCTCTGTCCAAACTGCTCCACCCGGTCCCGTTCCAGGTGACCAAGGAGCTCCGACTTTTCCATCCGGAAGCTTCGGTGTCCGGCTGCATCCACAAACCCAAACCAGCCGTATGGCAGGCTGCTCCAAACCAGCTGGAGCGGATATGGCCATTCGGTTCTGTCCGCGAAACGTACCCATGCCCCCAGTTCAAGATTCACTGCGTCGCCTGTCTGGGCGTTTGGAATGCCTGCCGGTTTTGTCTGGTTCATCCACGACATGCTCGATTGGGCCAGCAAGGGATGTGACAGTTGATTCAACCAGGGCGGCTCGGCCAGATCTGGCTCGGGTATGCTGAAGAAGTTGTGCATCTCCCTCGACACAACCTGCCTGACCTGTAGCAGGCGTTCTTCCGCCAAGGGAAGCTGGGTAAACTCTGTGACGGCATTTTGCGCGTCCTGCCAGACCTGCGTGCCAGGGTTATGTCGCAACGCGATCATGGCCAGCACGTGCCGCCAGGAACCATCACAGAAAGCTGCCGCCTCGCGCGGCAGATTCTTGCCGTTCAAGGCACGGGCCAACGTTTCATCGGAGCGCTGGCGTGCCCGCAACATCCGGTGCCAGCCTTCCATCTCCAGTTGCAATTCGAGCACGCGTTCCTGGCGTCTGATCAGCGCACCGGCACCCAGCTTGTCCAGTTCGGCCAGCCAGCGCTGAGTATCACCAGGTTGTTGCAGAAGCCCGCGCCCGGCGGATTCTGCCCACTGTCTAAGCTGCTCGGTTTCCTTGGGCGCAGGCCCCGCGGCGACGATCTCCGATGCGCGATTCAGCAGGGTTCTTAACGGATGATGAGGATCATCAAGCAAGGCGGAGTTTTCAGCCACCGTCTTCATGATGACGGGGGAAAGTGCGTTCAACACGCCCGCCTGAGAAGCATCGGCACCCGGCAAATGCTGCACCAATCCTGCTGCGCGAACGCCTTGCAAGGTCACATCTTCCGCCTGAACCGGCGCCGAGCTGGCCCAGCGCGCCAAGGTTTGCGGCGTGGCAATGGAACCCGCTGAAGCGGTTGAGGCATAACGGTCAAAGGATTCCAGTGCCCCCAGCAACTGTTCGAGTAGTCGATGAGGCGCATTCTCAAGCTTTTCCGCTGCCACCTGTGCCAGAGCAGGGAAATCATTACTGCCACCCACTGGTATCTGGCCTTGATAGCCACCCTGGTAGTTAGCCTGTTGGCCAGCAGGTGTCTCTCCCCGGTAATGTGAACCGGGTGAATGCCTTGATACGGGTTGAGCAGCGGAACCCAGACGGGTTTGCTTGGCTATGGGTTCCAGGCGGTTGGCAAGCCCCCACAGATTGGACTGCATGTCCGGGACAACCTGATCAAGAAAATCCCGCAACAACCCACGGCGGATTCCGCGCGATATTTCCAGATCGCTGAGTCCTTCCAGGATGAAGAACGCCAGATTGTGCAGGTAGTAGGGATTGCTTTCGCGGGTAAGCTTGCGCCCGTACAGGTGTCCCAGATGCGCCTCCAGGAAGCCGAGAACCGTGTCATGCGCGTCTATTTCGGCCTTGTAACGCCCCAGTTCGGTGACCAGGATGTCATAGTCCTGCTGGTCGATCAGGGTCAGCCGGTACTGGCCTTCTTCGCCCATCAGATAGGCATTGACCTTTCTGGCCAGCGTTTCCAGAAGATATGCGGGTGCCTTCTCGGTAATTTCGTCATCTGCCTGCCGGGTTTCCTGTGGCGCAGGCTGATTGATGATGGGACTGGCATTGTATAAAACGCCCAGATCACGCGGGTTTGGTGCGTCTTGCCGCGCTTCAGCTATCCTGCCCCCCTTGAGGCTGGCGAACATCTGATTGATGGGAAGCGCAAGCCACTCAAGACTCGCGGCAATCAACTGGTCGCGATCTTGGGTCGAAAAAACGGGGACGTCAGGCCTGTCTGTCATGGTTGCGCTCAGGCTGCACCCTGGTTTTCCGGGTAGCTAAAAGCAAACAGGCGGCTAACGATTATTACGTATGCGGACATACCGTACTCTAGGGGCTATCACCCTACTAACGGCTATTGTTGGCCCGTATTAAGACCTGAAGAATGTGCCCGGACCTCCCGGTAGCAATTATGACCGGAAAATAATTTTTATGATTACAAATCAATGCCTTACACAGTCCACATAATAGCGCACCTCGCCATTGAGCTGTTCTTTGACCAAGCCGTGGATATCGGTCTCGAAACCGGGGAATTTCTCGTTGAATTCCCGGGCAAACTGCAAATAGCGCACGATGGTCCGGTTAAAACGCTCGCCGGGAATCAGCAAGGGGATACCGGGCGGATAAGGTGTCAGCAGCACGCTGGTTACCCGGCCTTCAAGCTCATCGATGACCACCCGGTCGATTTCGCGATGTGCCATCCTGGCGAATGCGTCAGACGGCTTCATGGCCGGTTCCATTTCGGACAGGTACATTTCCGTGGTCAGGCGAGCGATATCATGAATCTTGTAGATACCATGGATCTGCTCGCATAAATCCTTTAGCCCGATCCGCTCATAGCGGGGATATTTGGCTACAAACTCTGGCAGCACCCGCCACAGCGGCTGGTTCTTGTCATAGTCGTCCTTGAACTGCTGCAGTTCGGTGACCATGGTGTTCCAGCGACCCTTGGTGATGCCGATGGTGAACATGATGAAGAACGAATACAGCCCGGTCTTCTCGACAATGATGCCGTGCTCGGCCAGGTATTTGGTAACGATGGCCGCGGGAATACCGGATTCCGCAAAGTCGCCATCGACATCCAGCCCCGGGGTAATCACGGTGGCCTTGATCGGATCGAGCATGTTGAAGCCTTCGGCAAGGTTGCCGAAGCCATGCCAGCGTTCGCTGTCACGCACCACCCAGTCGCTGGCTTCAC
>JADFDC010000029.1 GCA_018263115.1 Thiobacillus sp. | reverse complement strand
GGCCACCGATTCGAGGCAAAAAGCGAAGCCATCGTCATCCAGGATGCCGACCGCTACGCAAGCCAGTTGCGCGAGGAAGGTTCGGTGATCGCCAGTTTTGACGAGCGTCGTGCGGAAATCGTCCGCCAGTTGCAGGCAGCGGCTTCAAGGCAAAACCTGAAGCCGATTGAAGATGATGCCTTGCTGGATGAAGTAACGGCGCTGGTCGAACGCCCCAATGTCCTGGTTGGCAAATTCGAGGAAGCTTTTCTCGAAGTGCCGCAGGAATGCCTAATCCTGACCATGAAAGCCAACCAGAAATATTTTCCGCTGCTGGATGCAAACGGAAAGCTGACCAACCTGTTCCTGATCGTTTCCAACATCGCGCCGGCGGACGCTTCGGCGGTGATTGGCGGCAACGAGCGCGTGGTGCGTCCGCGCCTGGCCGATGCCAAGTTCTTCTTCGACCAGGATCGCAAGAAGACGCTGGAATCGCGTGTGCCGGGATTGTCAAAAGTGGTGTACCACAACAAACTGGGCAGCCAGGGCGAGCGCGTGGAGCGCGTGATGGCCATCGCTCGCTGGGTGGCAGAAAAGGTCGGTGCAGACGTGATGGCCTGTGACCGAGCTGCATTACTTGCGAAAGCCGACTTGTTGACCGATATGGTCGGTGAGTTCCCCGAGTTGCAGGGCATCATGGGTGGTTACTATGCTCGACATGATGGTGAAGATGAAAGAGTGGCTCAGGCTATAGCCGATCAATATTTACTGCGTCTCGATGAAGGTAAATGGGGAGCCAATCTGGTTAGTGAGATTTTGCAGATCGCTGATCGAATGGAGACCCTTGTAGGAATTTGGGGTATCGGGCTAAAGCCAACTGGCGAAAAAGATCCGTTTGCTTTAAGGCGTCATGCTTTATCTGTAATTAAATTATTTCAAGTGCTTGGGCAAATTAGAGATGGAAACAATCAGGGCCTAAATCTTGATGAGCTTATTGAATTCACAATAAGTACATTTAATCGATCGCTATTGGATGAGAGAGTCGCGGTGGAGTTGAAGCAATTCATCTACGAACGCCATGAAAATCAGATGATGTTTATGGGTATCCAAAGGGTTGCGGCAGTTTTCTCGAACATGCCACCTTTGCATGAAATCATGAAAAGATTGGATGCGGTTCGCGAGTTTGAGCAATTGCAGGAAGCGGAAAGCCTTGCCTCAGCCAATAAGCGCGTTGGTAATATCCTCAAGAAAGTGGACAAACCTGTACCCACAGAAATCAATCCATCTCTATTCAAAGAAGCAGCGGAAATTGAATTATTTGATGCCTTGATGCAAATCAAGCCCAAGGCTGATACCGCGTTTGAATCCGGTGATTACACGGTGTCCCTGCAAACCTTGGCCGCACTGAAAACGCCAGTCGACGCCTTCTTCGATAATGTCATGGTCAATGCGGAAGATCCCGCACTAAGAAACAATCGACTGGCATTGCTGAATCAGTTGCACCAGACCATGAATCGCGTGGCCGATCTCTCCAAACTCGCCGCCTGATGAAGCTCGTCATTCTCGACCGCGACGGTGTCATCAATTTCGATTCGGACAAGTTCATCAAGAGTCCGGAGGAATGGAAGCCAATTCCCGGCAGTCTGGAGGCGATTGCGCGGTTGAACAAGAACGGCTACCGTGTGGTGGTGGCCAGCAACCAGTCGGGTGTCGGGCGCGGGCTGCTCGACATGGCGACGCTCAATGCCATCCACGCCAAAATGCACAAGGCCTTGTCGCAATACGGCGGCCACATCGATGCAGTGTTCTACTGCCCGCACGCTGCGGACAGTCAGTGCGAATGCCGCAAACCCAAACCCGGCATGTTGAAACAGATTGGGGAGCGGTTTCACGCCGACCTGAAAGGCGTGCCGGCGATCGGCGATTCCCTTCGCGATCTGGAAGCCGCGACAGCCGTCGGTGCGCTACCCATCCTGGTGGAAACCGGCAAGGGCAAGAAAACCATGGCGGCGGGTGGACTGCCCGCGGCAACGGAAGTGTTTCCCAACCTGGCAACCGCGGCGGACGCGCTCATCGATCGGACATGAATTTTCTCCGCTCTTCTCTCTTTGCCATCGTTCAATCCTTTTTGACCATCGTCTTCAGCCTGCTGGCGCTGCTGACTTTTCCGGTCAAACCTTTCGCGCGTTACCGCATCATCTTTCTCTGGAACCATATCGTCGTCCGGCTGGCCCGGCTGATTTGCGGCATCCGGTACGAGATCAAGGGCCTGGAAAATCTGCCGGATCATCCGGTGATTGTCATGGCCAAGCACCAGTCGGCCTGGGAAACCATCGCCTTGCCGACCCTGTTTCCACCGATGTCCATCGTCATCAAGAAGGAATTACTGATGATTCCGTTCTTCGGCTGGGGCATGCGCATGGCTTCGCCGATCGCCATCGACCGCAAGGCCGGCAAGGAGGCGCTCAAGCAGATCGTGGCGCAGGGCAAGGCGCGCATCGCGGAAGGTTTCTGGGTATTGATTTTTCCCGAGGGTACCCGCGTCAAGGCGGGTGAAGTTGGTCGATACGGCATAGGTGGTGCATGGCTGGCCACGCATACGAAGACGCCCGTGCTGCCTGTGGCGCACAATGCAGGCGAGGTCTGGCCAAGGAATTCCTTTCTCAAACGTCCCGGAACCGTTACCGTTTCCATCGGCCCGGTGATATCCTCCGAAGGCAAGAAGGCTGATGCGCTGAATGAAGAAGTCAAACACTGGATCGAATCGGAGATGAAACAGCTTCCACATGCCTGACGATAACGCCGTCATCAAGGTTCAAGGGCGGGAAATCCCCTACCGCCTGTCGCGTACCCGCCGCCGCACGCTGGGACTTTCCGTCACCGAATCGGGTGTGCGGGTCAATGTACCCAAGTGGGTCACGCAGGCAGAGATTGATCGCTTTCTTCAGGAGCGCATCGACTGGCTGCTGAAGAATCTGGACAAGATCGAGCAGACCCGGCGCGAACAGCCCGAACTTCGCGACGGCGAAAACGTGTTCTTTCTTGGCGTGCCACTCAAGATCCGTGTCGCGCCCTGCCTGTTCCCGGACATCCGCCGCAATGGCCGCATGCTGTGGGCATCCGTGTCACACGCGGACGAAGTGCCGGAACTGGTGAAGAACTGGCTGAAAATCCGCGCCGAGCGAATGCTCAGAAAACGGCTGATGCACTATGCGCGCAAGCAGGGCGGCCGCATTCCGGAATTCGCATTGTCCGACGCCAGAACCCAGTGGGGCATCTGCCATCCCGATGGCCGCATCCGCCTCAACTGGCGCTTGATCCAGGCGCCGGTATCCATCATCGATTACGTGGCAGCGCACGAAGTCGCCCACCTGCTGCACCTCGACCATTCGCGCCAGTTCTGGGCACAGGTCGAGTCGCTGTGTCCTGATGCCAAAACAGCGCGCGAGTGGCTGGACAGGCATGGCCATAAATTGATGATTTGAATTATCCGGTTTTCAAGAGGCAACATGCAAAACAGGCCGCCATGCAAATTCCCCTGAAACTGATCATCCTGGACGCCATCGGTACCATCCTGGCGGGATTGGGGCTGGCAAAATATTTTGCCGGTGTGGATGTCTTGCCGCCGTCCTTGTTGCTGGATGAATCCGGGCTTTCGTTGATTTTGATCGGCGTATTGCTGATCGCGCCCATGATGATATGGATCATTCGCCGCGCCCTGTCTGCGCAGTCTTCGTCATGATCGCTTCGTTTCTGCGAATTGCGTCTGGAGGCTTGGGAGCATGAGGATTTTGCACACCATGTTAAGGGTTGGAAACCTCGACCGCTCCATCGACTTCTACACCCGCGTGCTGGGCATGAAACTGTTGCGGCAGAAGGATTACCCTGACGGCAAGTTCACCCTGGCGTTTGTCGGTTACGACACCGAAGACAAGACTGCCGTGCTGGAACTCACCTACAACTGGGGAACCGACAAGTACGACCTGGGCAATGCCTATGGCCACATCGCCATCGAGGTCGACGACGCCTACCGGGCTTGCGAGGACGTGAAAGCCAATGGTGGAACCGTCACGCGCGAAGCCGGGCCGATGAAACACGGCTCAACCGTCATCGCCTTCGTGCAGGACCCGGACGGCTACAAGATCGAGTTTATTCAGAAGGGGTCAGCGGGCTGGATGCGTGGCGGAGATTGATTACGCCCAAGGTTAGAGCAAGGCCAGTTTCTCGTAATCGCTGACGCCAAGGTTTTCCGCCCGCAAGCCGGGGTTGATTCCTGCCACGCCAAAAGCTTCTTCGCCAATCATTTTTCCCAGAGTGTTTCTCAGCGTTTTCCGGCGCTGGGAGAAGGCAGCGGCGACAATTTCAGCGAAATGGCTTTCATCCAGTATTGGGTAGCTGCCGGGCGGCTTCGGAATCATGCGCACGATTGCCGAATCGACTTTGGGCGGCGGGTCGAAGGCTTCGGGTGGCACGTCGAACAGCGATTCCATGTGAAAGCTTCGCTGGAGCATGACGGACAGTCGTCCATAGGCAGGCGTGGAAGGTGCTGCCACCATGCGGTCGACGACTTCCTTTTGCAGCATGAAGGTCATGTCGGAGATTTGGCCGGCATATTCCTTCAGGTGGAACAGCAGGGGGCTGGAAATGTTGTAGGGCAGGTTGCCGCACACACGGAGTTTGTTACCCAGGCTTCCGAAATCAAATTTCAGTGCATCACCTTCATGAATGACAAGTTTTTCAGGTGGCCAGTTTTTTTTCAGCCGCGCGATGATGTCGCGGTCCAGTTCAACCACATGCAGACGGGGAATGCGTTCCAGCAGAGGATGGGTGAGCGCGCCGAGACCGGGGCCGATTTCAACCAGCACGTCGTCTGGTTGGGGATTGATGGCACTGACGATGGCGTGGATGACGCCTTCATCTGTCAGAAAATGCTGGCCGAACCGTTTCCTCGGGATATGTTTCATGCGTTGGTGCTGGAAAGCCGGATGGCCAGTTTGATCGCAGCCAGCAAACTGCCGGTCTCGATGTTACCTGTTCCTGCCAGTTCCAGCGCGGTGCCGTGATCGACCGAGGTGCGGATGAATGGCAGGCCCAACGTGACGTTGACGCCTTCGCCGAAGCTGGCGTATTTCAGCACCGGCAGGCCCTGATCGTGGTACATCGCCAGTACCGCATCTGCGAGTTGCTTGCGCAACTGTGCAAACAGCGTGTCGGCTGGATGCGGGCCGGTGAGGTTCATGCCTTCTGAGCGCAAGCCATTCAGCACGGGTTCGATAATGTCGATTTCCTCGTGGCCAAGATGGCCGGATTCACCCGCATGCGGGTTGAGTCCACATACCGCGATGCGAGGCTGTGCGATGCCGAATTTGCTGACCAGGTCGGCATGCAGGATACGGATTACGGCGGTGAGTTCCTCTCGGGTGATGGCGCGCGAGACCTCGGAAAGCGGCAAGTGTGTCGTAGCCAGCGCAACGTTGAGCCCGCCGCCAGTCAGCATCATCACCACCCTGGGTGTGCCGGATTTCTCGGCAAGGTATTCTGTGTGGCCGGTAAACGAGATGCCAGCCTCGTTGATGATGCCCTTGTGCACCGGGCCGGTAACCATGGCCGAATAGCGGGCGTGCATGCAGCCGTCGATTGCCTCATCCAGCAGCGCCAGCACGTGACGGCTGTTGCGGTGGTCGAGTTGCCCGGCGGCTACGGGTGCCGAAACCGGCACTGACTGCACAGTCAGCTTGCCAACAGCATGCGCGGGGGTTGGGTCTTGCCTGTCTAGTTCAACGAGTTCGGGATTCCTTCCGAGGCGCCTCGCGCGTTCGCGCAGCACGTTGAGATTGCCCAATACCCTGAGCCGGCAGGGCAGCGCGATGTCTGCGAGCAGGATGGCCAAATCGGGCCCGATGCCAGCGGGTTCGCCACACGTGCAGGCAATGACTGGCAGCTCAGTCATGCTGATTCCCAGGATGAAAAAGGCCGCCTGTCAGGGCGGCCTGTGATGTGTGACATCAAATATTCAGTCCAGGGGCCGGAGTTCGACATAAGCCTGGTCGCGAACCTGACGAACCCATTCCTGGAAGGCTTCTTCCGACTTGCGGTCGCGGATATTCTGGCGGGCCTGAAGCCGCTGGCGCTCTTCGGTGACATCCTGCTGCCGGCGTTCCAGCACTTGGATCAAATGCCAGCCAAAGGGAGACTGGACAGGCTGGCTCAATTCGCCCGGCTTGAGCGCATCCATGGCCTTCTGGAACTCCGGTACCAGGTCGCCGGGATTGACCCAGTTGAGTTCGCCGCCCTTGGAACCGCTTCCCAGATCCTCGGAATACTGACGGGCGAGATCCTCGAATTTGGCGCCACCCTGTTCCACGCGTTCGCGGATTTGCTGCAGGCGGGTTTTGGCATCGGACTCGGAGGTCAGTTCGCTGGGCTTGATGAGGATATGGCGCACCCGGGTCTGGGTAATCACTGTCGTACTATCCTTGCCGCGCTTTTCATTCAGCTTGACGATATGAAAACCATTGGCGCTCTTCAGGAGAGGCGCTGTTTCGCCCGGTTTGAGGTTGCGCAGCGAATCAAGATACAACGCGGGAATCTGGCCGCTGGTCTTCCAGCCAAGGCCGCCACCCTGCAACGCGTTGGGCGCATCGGAATAACTGGCGGACAACTGGGCGAAGTCGCCGCCCTTGTTGAGCTGGCTCAGGATGTCTTCGGCGCGGGCTTTGCGGGCCTGTATCTGTTCAGGCGAGGCATTTTCCTGAACGGTGACCAGGATGTGTGAAAGATTGAATTCCTCGTCCTTTCCCTGGGCGGATTGAGTCTGAAGATAACCTTCGATTTCGGCATCACTCACCGTCAGCTTGTTATCAACCTGGCGTTCGCGGGTTCGCGCAAGCAGGATTTCGTTGCGGATGTTTTCGCGGAAACGGTCGAAGTTCATTCCGTCCTTCTCCAGTGCTTCGCGTAACTGGTCGACGGTCAATTTGTTTTGCTCGGCAATCCGCTGGACCGCGCGCTCAACCTGCACGGGATCAACCCGGATGCCTGAATTTTTTGCGAACTGAAGGAGCGCCAGTTCGGTGATCATGCGTTCCATCAACTGCTGTTCCAGCAGCTTGCGCGGAGGCAACTGGATGTTCTGCCCACGCATCTGCTGAGTGATTTCCTGGTAGCGTTTTTCCAGTTCCTGACGTGTGATGACTTCGTCATTGACCACCGCGGCGATCTGGTCAATGGTCTGGATTGCGGGTGCCGCCATGACAGAGGTGGCGGTAGCCAGGAGGGCAATGGCAAGCAGCTTAAGGGTTCTGGAATTCATTGGTCGGTGTATATCCTGGAATGCTTTCTTTCAATGCGTTCATGGGACTGGCGCCAAGCCTTCCCATGCCGTTCAGCTCCAATTGCAGGTAAAAGGAATTGCTGACATCCCTTTCAGCGGTGGCGATGCGCTGCACAACGCCGCGCAAGATCCAGCAACCGCCATTATATTCAAGTCCGGCCAGACCTTCGATCAGGCGGTTGTCGCGGAACGAATAATTGGCGCGGGCCAGGCCATAAAGCCGCGATGTAAGCGGCCACTGAAAGGCGGTGTCCAATTGTTCAACTGATCCATCCTGAAAACGGTAACCCATGCTGGCGGCGTGTCCTGGCCCGGGTCGATAGCTGGCTGATATCGTGTTTTTAATAGTTCTGCCCAAATCCGTATCAAACTGCCAGCCGGCATCCACACGCCAGGCATCATTGATCTGGCCGGAAAGCAGGGCAAGCAGGTCGGTAGACAGGCTGTCGCGTGGGGGGGTTCCCGGCAGGGTAACCTGCTGGCTGGAAAAATAATAACGCTGTCCTATGGCTACCTTGAGCCTCTCAAGCCCGTTGTTTTCATCAATGAACCGGCTGGTCAGCGCAAGGGTCAACTGGTTCGCATCGTTGATGCGGTCGCCGCCCACAAACTGGTTCTCGGTGAATATCTGCGCGAAGCTCAGGTCGAGAGGCGCCGTATCGAATACCGGCAAATCGCTTTGATCGCGGAAAGGCACATGGACATAATAGGCGCGAGGTTCAAGCGTTTGCAGATAGGACTTGCCACGGAAACTGAAATCACGCTCCATGAAAAGCCCTGAATCGATGCTGGCGATGGGCAGGGAGCGTGTGTTTTTTTCCGGAAAAACCGGGTTGTCATCAAGCTGATAACGCGTGAAGTGGTAACCCAGTTTTGGCGTAACGAAAAACGCGCTGGTGCGATAAGGCAGTTTCACGCTGGGGTAGAGCGTCAGCCGGCTGCCGTCAACCAGCGTGGGGTGCCGGAAGTAGGCATATTCGCTGTCGATGGACGCTTGCAGGCCGCCTGCCAGATTGCGGGTGCCTGTCAGTGTCAGCTGGGGCAGCCGGTTGTAGGGGGTAGGGTTGATCGGCGCATCAATATCCTGCAGCACTTGCAATTGTTGGAGGCGAAATCCCGCCTGCCAGTGGTCACCTTCATATGTCAGCAGGCCTTCCTGGGGAAGAATGGACTGGGATGTGACGGCAACCTGGTTGGAAAGATCCCGGAAATATTCATCATCCGAAACCCGCAGGAAGGTAATCGAACCCTTGATTTTCTGGTTGAAGCGATGCTTGTGATTCAATGAGGCCAGCCAGCGCGAACGATCGTCGGTCTGGTCGTTGGGCAAATATTCAAGCGCTGCATCGCCTTGATAGGAAGGCATCAGGTAACGAAATTCACTGCCCAGTTGAAGGCCGCGCGAGCCCAGCAATCGTGGGTAAAGCGTGGCGTCATAATTGGGCGCGAGATTAAAGTAATAGGGAAGCGTGATATCCAGGCCGCTTTTACCTGTAAAGCCGATGGTGGGGGGCAGGAAACCTGTTTTACGGGCATCATTCAGTGAAAAGTCAGCCCAGGGGGTGTACATCAGCGGCACACCCTTGAAGGTCAGCATTACATTCCGGGCGGTGCCCACCTGCCTGTTCTGGTCGATTTCCAGGTTGGCGACTTTCAAGTACCAGTCATCGCTCTCGACGGGGCAGGTCGTGTACGTAGCGTCTTTTGCCGAATAGATTTCTTCGCCTGCGAACTCAAGTGATTTCGCGCTCCCTCGGCCGGAAATCCTTGCATCGGGCGCCGGGAGAATACGGTAACGCGGATCAGTCAGAAAGCCGGTATGGCTGTCCAGTTGCAGTTTCAGCGCGCTGCCGCTGACCACCATTTTCGACTGCTCAAGGCGGACATTTCCGCTGGCTTCTATCTGGTTCTGCGCGCGGTCATAGCGCAACTTGTCGGCAAAGAAATTCTGTCCGGCCTTGCGGGCCTCGACTTTGCCGCTGGCCTCAATGATTTCGGGGGAAATTGATTGGACCACATCCGCTGAAAGAAACAGCGGGCCTTCTTCCCCGGCCGCCCGGGAACCCCGGAGTTCGATATCCTTCTTCAGGATTAGCGGCGCATCGCTGGCCCGAGCGCCAGCCCACCCGGACAAGGCAAGTGAAAACAGGAAAAAGCCAAGGGACAGGCGCAAGCGGTAAAATCCGGTTTTTGGTCAAGTTGAATCGGTTTTATTTCATGGAGCGTTTGCAGGCCCTGCAACACTGGCTGAGCAAGGAAATGCAGTCCGATGCATTTGATCTTGCTCCTGCATCAAGCGATGCCAGTTTTCGCCGCTATTTTCGCGCCACGTTCAATGACCGGCATTATATCGTCATGGATGCCCCGCCGGCGCATGAAGATTGCCGGCCATTCGTCCATGTTGCAGGTCTGTTCGGCGAGGCCGGCGCCCATGTGCCCAAAGTGCTGGCCCAGGATCTTGACCAGGGTTACCTGCTGTTGACCGATTTGGGCAACACAACCTATCTGTCCGTTCTGAATGATGCTAACGCCCATGGACTGTATCTCGATGCCAATGCCGCATTGATCCGAATCCAGCTGGCCAGCCGTTCCGGTGTTTTGCCCGATTATGACCGCACCCTATTGTTGCGTGAGCTGAACCTGTTTCCGGACTGGTACGTCAGCAATCATCTTGGCGTTGGCTTGAGTCAGTCGCAGCAGGAAACCCTGCACACGGTGTTTGAGCGAATTCTGGCCAACAACCTGGCGCAGCCCAAAGTCTATGTTCATCGCGATTACCATTCCCGGAATCTCATGGTGACCGACCCCAACCCTGGCGTGCTCGATTTCCAGGATGCCGTGCATGGCCCGATTACTTATGACCTGGCCTCCCTCTACAAGGATGCCTACATCAAATGGGACGAAGAGCGGGTGCTCGACTGGACGATTCGCTACTGGGAGGCTGCGCGCGCTGCCCGGCTGCCAGTCAGCTCTGATTTCTATGAGTTCTACCGCGACTTCGAATGGATGGGCGCGCAGCGCCACATCAAGGTGCTGGGGATTTTTGCGAGGCTGTTCCATCGGGATGGCAAGGATGGCTATCTCAAAGACATGCCGCTGGTCATGGATTACCTGCGCAAGACCTGCGAACGTTATACCGAACTCAACCCGATGGCGCGCCTGCTCGATGAGCTGGAAAATCGCCAGGCGCAAGTGGGGTATACGTTTTGAAGGTTGCAATGATACTTGCAGCAGGCAGGGGTGAACGCATGCGCCCGCTGACCGACCACACACCGAAGCCACTGCTAACCGTTGCGGGCAAGCCGCTCATCCTGTGGCACATTGAGAAACTTGCCAAAGCTGGATTTGAACGGATCGTGATCAACCACGCCCATCTGGGTGACCAGATCGAAGAGGTGCTGGGCGAAGGTGATGCTTTCGGTGTGGATCTTCGTTATTCACGCGAAGGCGAAGCCCTGGAAACGGCGGGTGGCATTGCAACTGCTCTGCCTTTGATCGAGGCGGAGATTTTTCCGGTCATTAACGGTGACGTGTTTTGCGATTATGACTTTGCCCTTTTTAGGGGCATCATGGCACGCATGCTGACTGAAAACACCCTTGCCCATCTGGTGCTGGTGGACAACCCGCCGCATCATCTGAAGGGAGATTTCGTGCTGGAAGGTGGCAAGGTACAGGACAAGGAAGCACCCCTTGCGTCTCTCGCCGCCCCCTCCGTAGCCGCTCGTGGTGATTCATGGGGCGATGTGTCGGGGGCCGAGGGTGCTCGCGGCCGTGCGCATCCCCGCGATGCGGGGCCCCTGCTTACTGCTCGCCCCCTCACATTCTCAGGCATTGGCATTTACCGTCGTGAACTGTTTGCAGCAATCGAGCCCTGGAAAAAATCGCCCCTGGCACCCCTGCTCAAGGATGCCATGCAGAAGGAAATGGTGACCGGAGAATATTACGGAGGCCGTTGGAAAGACGTTGGGACCCCGGAACGATTGCGGGAACTCGATCATGAAATCTGCAGCCAAATTTGCTGATATGGACAATTCTGTTTACCGCCAGCGCCGCCGGAAAATCCTCGAGGAGATGGGCGAGGGTGTGATGATTATTGCCACCGCGCCGGAGGTGCCGCGCAACCGCGACACACATTACCCCTATCGGCACGACAGCTATTTCTACTGGCTGACAGGTTTCAACGAGCCAGAGGCAGTAGTGGTCATGATTGCCGGAAAACAACCGCGCCACATTCTCTTCTGCCGTGAAAAGAACGAAGAACGTGAAATCTGGGACGGCTTTCGCTACGGGCCGAAAGCGGCGCGCGAGGCCTTTGGTTTTGACGAAGCCTTCTCCCATGACGCGCTGGATCATGAATTGCCCGGTCTGCTGGAAAACCAGCCCATGCTGGCTTACACCATCGGTCGTGATCTTGCATGGGATACGCAAATGATGGGCTGGCTCAATACGGTACGTTCCAGGGCGCGCAGCGGCGTGCATGCACCGTCACGCATGGTTGATGCGCGCATCTGGCTTGACGAGATGCGTCTGATCAAGGATGACCATGAGCTGGCCTTGATGCGACGTGCGGCGGATATTTCCACTGCCGCGCATGTTTCCGCCATGCGCGCGACCCGCCCCGGCCTGCACGAATACGAGATCGAGGCGGAACTGCTTGCGGATTTCCGCCGAGGTGGCGCCGAGGCGCCAGCCTACAATTCCATCGTCGCCAGTGGCGCCAATGCCTGTGTGTTGCACTATGTCTTCAATAACAAGCCGCTGCGTGACGGCGATTTGTTGCTGATCGACGCCGCCGCCGAGTATGGCAGCTATGCGGCAGACATTACTCGCACCTTTCCGGTCAATGGACAGTTTTCAGCCGCGCAAAAGGATGCTTACGAACTGGTGCTGGCCGCCCAGACAGCAGCCATTGAAGCCATTCGGCCAGGCAGCCGCTGGAACGATCCACACGATACTGCGGTGCGTGTGTTGACCCAGGGCATGGTCGATCTGAAGCTGATCAAGGGTGAAGTCGACGGGCTCATCGAATCGGAAGCCTACAAGCGTTTCTACATGCATCGTACCGGCCACTGGCTGGGCATGGATGTGCATGATGCCGGGGAGTACAAGCTCAATGGAGAATGGCGCGCGCTTGAACCCGGCATGACCTTCACGGTGGAACCCGGCTTGTACATCCGTCCGGCAGAAGATGTGCCGGAAGCCTTCTGGAACATCGGCATCCGCATTGAAGACGATGTGCTGGTGACGGAAACGGGCTGCGAGGTGCTGACCCATCCGCCCAGAACGGTAGCAGACATCGAGGATTGCATGCGTGACTGAAACCAGTGAAATCGTCATTGCCGGTGCAGGGCCGGTCGGCGCGGTTTGTGCGCTGGCTCTCAAACAGGGCGGGCTGAATCCGCTGGTGCTTGAAGCGCGCGCAATTGACGTGCCTGTCAACGACAAGCGAACACTCGCGTTGTCCTACGGTTCGCGTCTGATCCTGGAGCGTCTTGGAGTTTGGGCGCACCTGACAGAAGCCACGCCCATCACCCGCATCCACATCTCGCACAAGGGCGGCCTGGGCCGTGCTGCGTTGAGTGCTGTCGAGGAAGGGGTGCCGGCGCTGGGGTATGTGCTTGCCTATGGACAGTTGCACAATGCGCTTGAAGCGGCGCTCAAGGAAGCCGGTGTGAAGATCCGCTACGGCACCCCGGTTGAAGCGATCTCTCCGGGAACCGAGGCGGCCAAAATCAAAACTGGCGGCGAATATCCTGAAGAGTTCGCTGCCGGGCTGGCGGTCGTTGCCGATGGCGGCCGTGGCGGGAGCGCCGGACAACCCGTGTTTTCGCGCGACTATCATCAGGTCGCCGTCGTGGCGGGTGTGGCGACCGAATTGCCGCATCAGGGCCTGGCCTATGAACGCTTCACCCCGGATGGCCCGGTGGCGCTGCTGCCCAATGGCAAGGGCTTTTCGCTGGTCTGGGTGAATCCGCCCGAAAAGGCGGAACACATCATGTCGCTCGATGACAGCGACTTCCTTGCAGCGCTGCGTGAACATTTTGGCGGCAGGCAGGGACGCTTCATTTCCACCGGACCGCGCGCGCGCTTTTCGCTCAAGCTGGACTACCGGGGCGTGCGCGCCGGCGAGCGCGTGGTGCGCATCGGCAATGCTTCGCAAACGCTGCATCCGGTAGCGGGACAGGGCTTCAATCTTGGACTGCGTGATGCCTGGGAACTGGCGCAATCCTGTCTTGAGACGCCGCATGAATTGCTGGGGTCCAGCCAGCAATTGCAAAAGTACGCAGCCAGCAGAAGAAAAGACGCCTTGCCGGGGATCGGATTTACCGACGTTTTGGTGAAATCGTTTTCCACGTCGAACTTCCTGTTGCACCATTTGCGTGGCGCGGGTTTGATGGCGTTGCAGACGTTTCCCCCAGCGCGACATTTCGTGGCCAAACGCATGCTGTTCGGACGGCACGGATGACTCAAAAAACGACCCAGCGCTTTCATGCAGCGGTTATCGGTGCGGGTCTGGTGGGCACCAGTACAGCATTGGCGCTGGCCAGGGTGGGCCTTAACGTCGCACTGGTTGAGCCGCGTTTGACGGAGCTTCCTGGCGAGGATTGGGATACCCGGATTTATGCCATCAGCCCTGGCAGCGAAGCGTTTCTGGACCGTGTTGGCGCTTGGCGGAATCTGGGTGCCGGCCGGGTGCAAACGGTATTTCGCATGGATGTGTCGGGCGACCGCAAGGGCGAAATGGTGATGGACGCCTACGAGGCGGGCGTGCCCAAACTTGCGAGCATTCTGGAAAGCGGACGTTTGCAGCATGCGCTGTGGCAGGCAGCTAAAGAACAGGAAGCCATTACTATATTTTGCCCGGCCGGCGTCGCGACAGTCGAATGGGGCGATCGCCATTCCACACTGTCGCTGGAAAATGGCCGCGCGATAGAGGCGGAACTGATTGTCGGCGCGGATGGCCGGGTATCGCAAATCCGCAAACTGGCCGGGATCGAAGCGCGTACCGAGCCTTACAACCAATCCGGCGTGGTGGCGAATTTTTACGTGGAAATCCCCCATCGCGGCACGGCGTTTCAGTGGTTCAGGCACGGCGACATCATCGCGTATCTGCCACTGCCCGGGAACCGCATGTCGCTGGTCTGGTCAACGTCCACTGAACATGCGCAGGAACTCGTCAACCTGCCCGCAAATGTATTTTGTGAACAAGTGATAGGGGCCGGACTTCAGCGGTTGGGTAAACTTGAATTGCTGACGCCTGCCGCGGCGTTTCCGCTTTCCCTCATGCAGGTAGGCATGCCGGTCGGGCCTGGATGCGCGTTGGTGGGCGATGCGGCGCATGGCGTGCATCCGCTGGCTGGCCAAGGCGTCAATCTGGGCTTCGGCGATGCGGAAACGCTGGCTGAAGTGCTGGCTGCTCGCGGATCGGCAAGCTGCGGAGATGCGGAATTATTGCAGCGCTATGCCCGAAGAAGAGCGGAACCAGTTGCGCGCATGCAGGCGGTGACGGATGGGTTGCTGCGCCTGTTCGGAATGGATAGCGAATTGCCGGCCCTGGCACGGAATTCAGGCATGAATGTGTTGAACCGGATCGGGCCGCTGAAATCGGCAATGATCCACGAAGCTTTTTTTAACTAAGGAAAAACGATGCGCTTGTCTCACCTGTTTTTATCGGCACTGATGTTGGTCGGCGTGGCTGCTCATGCGGGCGAAGCGGAAATTCGCAAGGCAATAACGGGGAAATTCCCGGCCGCCCAGATTACCTCGGTCACCAAGACACCTTATGGGGGGCTGTACGAAGTGCTGATCGATGGTGAAGTGATTTATTCAAGCGCCGATGGAAAATATCTGGTGATGGGCAACATCATCGAGTTGTCCACGCGCCGCAATCTGACGGCCGCGCGCATGGAGAAACTGAATGCGGTCAAATGGAACACGTTGCCGCTCGACAAGGCCATCAAGGAAGTGAGAGGCGACGGCAGCCGCAAGCTGGTGGTCTTTTCGGATGCGGATTGTCCTTTCTGCAAGAAGCTTGAACCCGAAATCGAAAAGCTCAGCAACGTAACGGTTTATACCTTCCTCTACCCGATCGAAGGCTTGCATCCCCAGGCCATCCCAACATCCAAGCAGATCTGGTGCGAGAAAGACCGCCTCAAGGCATGGAAAGCCTACATGCTCAGGGGCGAGCGTCCCAAGGCCAGCGGCGAATGCGCCAATCCGGTTGATGAGATAATTGCCCTTGGCAACAAACTGCGTGTAAGCGGAACGCCGACGCTGATTTTCGAAAACGGCCAGCGCGTGCCCGGTTATGTGCCTGCCGACAAACTGGATCAATTGCTGACTGTCGCCAGCAGAAAATGAGTGCGGTCCCATTCTGGGATGAGCGTTATGCGCAACCCGGATTCCTGTTTGGTGAGGCGCCCAACGCGTTTTTGACCAGTCAGGCTCTCCGCCTCAAGCCGGGCATGTCTGCTTTGGCGGTGGCGGATGGCGAAGGCCGCAACGGCGTATGGCTGGCGGAACAAGGTCTGGCAGTACATGCCATCGAGGCCTCTCCGGTCGCGATGGAGAAATCACGGGCACTGGCCGAACGGCGCGGCGTCAACCTGCGCTGGGAAGAAGTCGATCTACACATATGGCATTGGCCGCATGAAACCTATGACGTCATTGCCGCCATCTTCATCCAGTTTGTGGGACCGGAAGGTCGGGCAAGGCAGTTTGCAGGAATTCGTCAGGCGCTGAAGCCGGGCGGATTATTGATTATGCAAGGCTACACGCCTAGACAGCTGGAATACGGCACCGGCGGCCCGCCGCATGCGGAAAACATGTACACCGAGGCGATGCTGCGCGAAAATTTTGGTGACTGGGAAATCCTGCACCTGCTGGAGCATGAGGATGTCATCGAGGAAGGCGCGGGCCACAGCGGCATGTCGGCGTTGATTGATATGGTGGCCAGAAAGCCCGTTTAGTTCTTGGGGCACTGCATGTCGGCGTCCAGATTCATCCACCTTGCCAGCCATTCCTTTGCCCGCTGCCTTGCATGGCGCGCGGCGATCTTTTCTTCCGGTCCCTGATCTTGCCTGAAATCGAAAGCACGCCTCGCCAATGGGTACTCCTGGTATTCCACCGGCACGCCGCGTTCCCAAAGCGCATAAAATGCGCGCCCGCCAACAATGCGCCTGAGTTCGAAATCCTGCTCGCCGATCAGGAACAGCATGGGCGTGGTCAGTTGCATGACCTCCGGCGCGACGCGGAAAAGCTGGTCGGGTTCCGGCGCGTTCGGATTCTGCATGTGGCCGTAATAACTGACGATGGCGGCAATGTCCTTGCCGCGTTTGGCCGCCAGGCGGATGGCGTAATACGGCCCGCGCGATTGGCCGACCAGACCGACAGGAGTTTTACAAGCCTTCGGGTGCTTCATCAGGAAATCCAGCCCGGCCTCGACATCCAGTTCCGTTGCCGGATTGTGTTCGGAAGGCCAGCGCTCGATCATGCGGCCGCTTTGCCAGTCAGGCGCAACAGTCAGAAATCCCTGGCTGGCCAGTTCGCGGATGTGGGTTTCTTCCGCGCTGTCCCAACCACGTTTTGCATGGATGAACATCACCGGCGGGAAAGGCCCTTTGCCCGGCGGAACGGCGATGGTAACGGGCACTTCCGAGCCATCGGCAGCCTTGATGGTGACCTTGCTTACAGCAACCTCGCCGCCAGCCATGCCAATCGAGGCCGTGCCGGTCAATGATAAGATGAACAGCCCTCCGAGCATGCTTTTCATGTCTGTCTCCAGATGTGTTGATGAGATGTATTGATAACCACATGATAGTTCCTGTAGCGTTTTTGCAGACTAGTCCATCTTGACCAGTTCATTCACAGACCTGACGCCAGCAGTAAGGCGCGCCATGCTTGCGCTTTGGCTGTCCATAGCGGTTCACGCTGCCGTTATTGGCCTCATCCGCGTGACACCGCGCACGGTGGTGGCCATGGATCAGGTGCTGGAAGCGCGACTGGAAAGCCAGGCGCCCGCTCCGCCCGAGGTGGTAGAGGAACCCTTGCTGTTAAGTTCGTTGGACAATCCGGAAACACTGATTACCGTTTCTGACATGCAGCCGGTGGTCTTGCAGGATCAGCCGGAAATCAAACCAGATGCAAAACCGGAACCCGTTCCCGAACCGGCTGCGACCAATCCGGTTACCGGGCAGGTCAGGCCCAACAATCCAGAACCCGCCAAGAGCCAGCCAGGGCCGGCGATTGACATTCCCCTGGCCGTTGACACGCATTACTACGCCGCGAAGGAGCTTGATGTTCAGCCCAGACCGGTGCGCAAGATCGAACCGGTATATCCCTCAGAATATGAATCACAGGGTGCATCCGGCTATGCCATTCTTGAAATGCGGGTGGAAAACGATGGTGAAGTGACTGACCTCAAATTGATCGAGATTTTCCCAGCAGGGTACGATGCCTTTGGGCGGGAAGCGCTGAAGGCTTTCCGCGATGTGCGCTTCATTCCCGCCAAACGAAAAGGCCAACAGGTCCGTGCGTTGTTTCGGGTCAAAGTAGTGTTCGAGGTAAAAGAATAGCTACCGCTGAGTGTTTGTCATGACAGGGTAGTCCCTCGGTAGCAGCACCCACATTCTTCCCTTCTGTTTCATTTTGCCGGCCAGTTCGCCCGCTTCATTGCCAAAGCCCCAGAACAAATCCGCGCGCACCGCGCCGCGGATGGCGCCGCCGGTGTCCTGCGCCATCATCAGGCGGTTGAGTGGCTTTTCTGAATTTGGAAACGTGGTTGAGAGAAACACGGGCGCGCCCAGTGGAATGAACTTGGGATCGATGGCGATGGAACGGCCCGCGGTGAGTGGCACGCCCAATGCGCCCAGCGGCCCGCTCAAGCCATTGGACAGTTCCTTGAAGAATACATAACTGGGATTGCTGTTCAGCAACTCGGGAAGCTTGTCCGGATTGGCGGCGCCCCAGGCCTTGATGCTTTGCATGGAGGTTTCTTCCAGCTTCAGCTCACCACGATCCACCAGAATCTTTCCAATGGATTTATAGGGATGGCCGTTCTGGTCGGCATAGCCCACCCTGAGGTGCGAACCGTCCGGCAGTTCAATCCGGCCGGATCCCTGGATCTGCAAAAAGAATAGTTCCACCGCGTCATCCGCCCAGGCAATGGGTTTGCCATTGAAGCTCCCATTTTCAATCTCGCCTCGCGTGAAATACGGCACGACCTTGTTGCCTTGCAGCTTGCCGCGCAGGCGCATGCTTTTCAGCTCGGGATAAACACTGGAGAGGTCCACCACTATCAGGTCTTCGGGCGTGGCGAAGATCGGAAATCTTGCCTTGCCATTGGGCAGGCGGTCGCCCTTGATCAGGGGTTCGTAATAGCCGGTGATCGTGCCCTCAAGCGTGTTGTCAGGGTTAAAGACTTCGTAAGGCTGAAAACGCTGTTCAAGGAAGGCGCGAACAACCGCATTGTCCAAGCCATTCAGATTTTTTGCGTCAGCGCATACTGCTTGCCAGGCTGGCAGGTTCTTCAGGCCCGCGCAGCTTTGCAGAAAGGCCGGCCAGCTTTCAATCAGCGAGTCCTGATGCCAGTTGCCAAGGGCACTCCAGTCCGTGGCGCGCAGTTGCGACAAGGGTGCGGGCGGCGGGGCAGGCAAGGGAGGAGGCGAGGGGAGGAGCGGGGCAGGCGTCGGGGCAGGGAGGGGGATGGGTTCCGCGATCGGGGCGGTTGGGGGTTGGATCGCGCAGCCCGCAAGCAGAAGCGCAAACATCAGGCTTGCGGAAAAGCCGGACCAGTAAGATAGTGCGAGACGATTCATGAATAAGGAGTATAGCGGTGCCAGTTGTTGATGAGAGCGCGGGACTTTACTGGCTGTTGCTGGAGGCAGGCATTGCGCTGGGTTTGCTGCTTTTCATCGTTTGGTGGACGATGAAAAAATGAAAAGGTTTCCTTGCGAGGCTGGGCGCTGACGAATTAACCCCGATTAATGCAATACCCTAGGCATGGTCAGGGTGAACTCGGGAATCTCCGCATCAAACTTCAGGCCGTCTTCCGACACCATTTGATAGCTGCCGCGCATGGTGCCAACCGGCGTGGCAAGTGAAGTACCACTGGTGTATTCAAACGTTTCGCCCGGCCGCAGGAAGGGCTGTTCGCCCACCACGCCCAGGCCGCGCACTTCCTGGATGCGGTTTTCCGCGTCGGTAATGATCCAGTGGCGCGAGATCAGCTGCGCGGCCTCGGTGCCCTCGTTGGCGATGACAATGGTGTAGGCAAAAACATAGCGGTCGCTGTCGGGGTCGCTTTGCTCCGGGATATACACGGTGCGAACGGTGATGTTGATGTCGTGTTTCTTGCTTTCGGCCATGGCGTTTATGAGGAAAACGGTTTCCGGCATTGTATCCAAAGCTGGCGCTCAACTGGGTTAAAATGCCGGTTTTGAAAAATATCCCGGAGTGACATCATGACTTACCGAATCGCCCCCTCCATCCTGTCGGCCAACTTCGCCAAGCTGGGCGAGGAAGTCGACAATGTGCTCGCGTCCGGCGCGGACGTTGTCCATTTTGACGTGATGGACAATCACTACGTGCCCAACCTGACCATTGGCCCGCTGGTATGCGAAGCCCTGCGCAAGCACGGCGTCACCGCGCCGATCGACGTGCACCTGATGGTCAAGCCGGTCGACCGCATCATTCCGGACTTTGCCAAGGCGGGCGCCACTTACATCACCTTTCACCCCGAAGCCTCGGAGCACATCGACCGCACCATTGGCCTGATCCGCGAAAACGGCTGCAAGCCCGGCCTGGTGTTCAACCCCGCTACCCCGCTGGACGTGCTGGAATACACGCTGGACAAGATCGACATGGTGCTGCTGATGTCGGTGAACCCCGGCTTTGGCGGCCAGAAATTCATTCCCTACGTGCTGGACAAGGCGCGCAAGGTGCGCAAGATGATTACCGACCGTGGCCTGAATGTTGAACTGGAAATCGACGGCGGCGTGGGTCCGGCCAATATCGCCGAAGTGGCGAGGGCAGGCGTCGATACCTTCGTCGCCGGTTCCGCCGTGTTCGGCAAGCGCAACGACAGCGACCCCCATCGCTACGACACCATCATCGGCCAGATGCGCGCGGAATTGGCCAAGGTTTAAATCATCATTAACAGGGAGGCAAGAGAGGTAAGGGAGGAACATCTCTAAAAGGTTTACTCCCTGAACCTCCCGTTCCTCCCTGTGTTGAATTATGAATTTTCCAATTTCCATCAAAGCCGTTGTTATTGACCTTGACGGCACCCTGCTCAACACCGCGCCCGACCTCGCGCATGCTGCCGAGCTGATGATGGCCGACCTGGGCATGACGTGCCCAAGTCCCGAGACCATCGCCACCTACATCGGCAACGGCGTATCGCGCCTGGTCAAGCGAGTGCTGACAGGCGACATGGAGGCCGAGCCGGACACCGAACTGTTTGATCGCGCGATCAAGCTTTATCAGAAGCACTATGGCGACAATGTCTCGCGCGAATCGCGGCCTTTCCCCGGCGTGGAGGAAGGGCTGAAGGCATTCAGGCAAATGGGTTTGCATGTGGCCTGCATTACCAACAAGGCCGAGCAGTTCACGGTTCCCTTGTTGAAGGACACCGGCCTGTTCGACTACTTTGAACTGATCCTGTCCGGCGACAGCCTGCCAAAACGCAAGCCCGACCCGCTGCCGCTGCTGCATGCCTGCGAAGTGTTCAAATGCCGGCCGGCCGAATTGCTGCTGATCGGTGATTCGCTCAACGATACCCAGGCCGCGCGTGCGGCAGGCTGTCCGGTATTTTGCGTGCCATATGGCTACAACCGCGGCCGGCCGGTGACTGAGCTTGACCTGGACGCGGTCGTACCCAGCCTGTACGAAGCCAGCAGATTGTTGCTCAAGGCGGCGTAATCAGCATGGGATTCGTGAACTGCAAACGATGGTGAGTGTGATACGGCGTACTCACGTTTCACATTTCACCATTCACATTTCACGGAACAACCATGACTGAAACCGAATTCAACGACCTCGCCCGGCAGGGTTACAACCGCATCCCGCTGGTGCGCGAACTGCCGGCCGATCTTGATACCCCGCTGGCGCTTTACCTCAAGCTGGCCAATGCGCCGTATTCCTACCTGCTGGAATCCGTGCAGGGCGGAGAACGCTTTGGCCGTTATTCCATCATCGGGCTGCCAGCCCGCAGCGTGATTCGCGTGCGGCGGCATGCCGTTACGGTTGAAACCGGCGGGCAGATTGTCGAGACGCACGAAACCGCCGATCCACTGGCCTTCATCGAAAACCGTCTGGCCCAGTTCAAGGCTGCGCCCCTGCCGGGGCTGCCGCGTTTTTCCGGCGGGTTGGCCGGCTACTTCGGCTACGACACTATCCGCTACATTGAGAAACGTCTGGCAGATGGAAGCAAGTCCGATACGCTGCATACTCCTGACATTCTTCTTTTGCTGTCGGATGAGCTGGCGGTGGTGGACAATCTTTCGGGAAGCCTGTCGCTGATCGTGTATACCGATCCCATGCAGCCCGATGCCTATGCAGCCGCCTGCCAGCGTTTGCAGGTCCACGCGGAAAAATTGTTGAAGCCTCTGACGCCACCGCACACGGAATCCGTTGCGCATGCCGACGCGATTTCCGAATTTGGCGAAGCCGCCTTCAAGGCGGCGGTCATGCGCGCGAAGCAATACATCGTCGACGGCGACATCATGCAGGTGGTGTTGAGCCAACGCATGAGCCGGCCCTTTGCCGCCAGCCCGCTGACGCTCTATAGGGCGTTGCGCAGCCTGAATCCCTCGCCTTACATGTTCTATTACGACATGGGCGATCATCACGTGGTGGGCTCCTCACCGGAAATTCTCGTGCGCAAGGAAGGCGAATCCGCGACCGTTCGACCAATCGCTGGCACGCGCCCGCGCGGCCGCGACCGCGAGCATGACCTGGCGCTGGAAAAGGACCTGCTGGCCGATCCCAAGGAATGCGCCGAGCATCTCCAGTTGCTGGATCTGGGCCGCAATGACCTGGGCAGGGTTGCGCAAACCGGCTCGGTCAAGGTCACCGAGAACATGACCATCGAGCGTTACTCGCACGTCATGCACATCGTGTCCAATGTCGACGCGCAACTCAAACCCGGCCTGTCGGCGATGGATGTCCTGCGCGCGACGTTTCCCGCCGGCACGGTTTCCGGCGCGCCCAAGGTGCGTGCGATGGAAATCATCGACGAACTGGAACCCACGAAACGCGGGATTTACGCCGGCGCCGTCGGATATCTTGGATTCAACGGCGACATGGACCTCGCCATCGCCATCCGCACTGCTGTCATCAAGGACAAAACCCTGTACGTACAGGCAGGCGCGGGCATCGTGGCCGATTCTGTCCCTGAAAACGAATGGGAAGAAACCCGGAACAAGGCGCGCGCCGTGGTGAGGGCGGCAGAACTGGCTTGAATTCGGTTAAGCGCCCCATATTGGATCAAGCCTTGGTGCTGGTTTAAATCTTTGAGTGTCCTTGGCCGCTTGCAGATAGATACTCTTCTTGCCTGAGATCGATCGTCATGCTTGTAAGCCATGGCCACAGATTCATTTATACAAAGACAGTCAAAACTGGTGGGACTTCTGTCGAGTCATATTTTGAGCGTTTCTGTATGCCTGGCGATGAGTGGGCTGAGAGCCATTGGAGGCATGAACATGTATCAGAGTCGGGTATAGTTGGCCACAGAGGCCCGAATATGCCAAAAAACTGCGTATGGTGGAACCATATGCCTGCATGGTTGATTAGGCGGATGGTGGGCGAGGAAATCTGGAACGGTTACTTCAAATTTTGCGTAATTCGCAATCCTTATGAAAAGGTCGTTTCAGCCTTCTATTTTTTCCGGAAGAGGAGCAATCCGCATATTCAGTTCAATGATCTAGAGCTAGATCGTGCGCTATTCGAACAATGGGTGCTAAGTGGATACAAACTTCCAATAGATAGTGACAAGTTTCTTATAGATGGAAGATTCTGTCTTGATGATGTCATTCGTTATGAATCCTTGCTTCAAGATATTGAAAGGATATGTGGCAAACTCGGAGTCCATTGGAGCGGGCTATGGTTTCCGGCATTCAAGACAGGAGTCAGGCCTGAATATGCGACAGTTGAGGCGCTGTATACGGATAGATCAAGAATGATTGTTGAGACTGCATTTGCTTTTGACCTCGAATATTTTAAGTATGCATTCCCGGCCTAAGATTCATGGAATCATTAATAAAACACTGGAGTTTGAACAAGAATCGGGATATTGACAGAGAGTTCTGGTGCGCAGTGTCGTTACCGTGAAATCGGTTCCCGTTGTTATCCACTAGAGGCTGCTATCAGTTATTAAGTTCATGCACTGATATTGCCAAAGTGTATTCCAAGAAAAATATTCAGCCCCCAAAAACTGAGAGACACACAGTGGTCACACAATCCGACATAAAATTGGCGGTCTGTCTTGGCAATCCATAGGGACAATAGAGTATCCGGTATTGTTGCAGGCAGTAATTCAAGTGAGTTGAGAGAGTCTCCCTTGGAAATCAATGAATTGGTGGCCTTATGCTCCTGATGATCGACAACTACGACAGCTTCACCTATAACCTGGTGCAGTACTTTGGCGAGCTGGGCGAGGAAGTGAAAGTTATCCGCAACGACGAAATTGATCTTCCAGGCGTGGCCGCGCTCAAGCCTGACCACATCGTGATATCCCCCGGCCCCTGCACCCCCAACGAGGCGGGTATTTCCGTGCCCTTGATCAAGGAATTAGCCGGCAAGGTGCCGCTTTTGGGTGTGTGTCTTGGTCACCAGAGCATCGGCCAGGCATTCGGCGGGAAGATTGTTCACGCCAGGGAATTGATGCATGGCAAGACATCCATGATCCAGCACAAGGACATGGGCGTATTCAAGGGCCTGCCCAATCCCTTCCGCGCCACGCGTTACCACTCACTGGTCATCGAGCGCGAATCCCTGCCCGATTGCCTGGAAATCACTGCCTGGACGGACGATGGCGAGATCATGGGCGTGCGTCACAAGTCGATGATCGTGGAGGGCGTGCAGTTTCATCCCGAATCCATCCTGACCGAGCATGGTCACGCCATGCTGGCGAATTTCCTGAAGGAAAAGGCTGTTTAGCCTATGCCCCCTCTCCCCTCGCGGGAGAGGGATGGGGAGAGGGGGCGATCAGTATAAAGATGCCGGATTCTGCAAATGCCCATGGAAACGCTACTGCTACGAGCACGGGAACCAAGAAAAAACTCAACTGATGTTGAACGTCTGGTCTGGCAACATTTGCGTGCCAAACGTTTTGCCAACTGGAAGTTCAAACGTCAGCAGCCCATTGGTTCTTATATTGTGGATTTTGCCTGCCTTGAGGCCAGGTTGATTATCGAGCTGGATGGCGGGCAACATGCCGGTCAGATCGAGTACGATGCGCAGCGCACCGCTTGGCTGGAATTGCAGAGTTTTACTGTGTTGCGATTCTGGAATAATGAAGTGACTGAAAACCTGGAGGGTGTGATGCAAAGTATCCTTGACCATCTCAATTCGCGCACCCTCTCCCCCGGCCCCTCCCCCGTCAAGGGGGAGGGGGGAACAACATGACTTACAAAGACACCCTCACTCTATTGCTCGACCGCCAGGACCTTCCCCGCGAAGCCATGCTGATTGCCATGCGCGCGCTCATGGGCGGCGAATGGTCGCCCGCGCAGATCGCCGGTTTTCTCGTTGCCTTGCGCATGAAGGGCGAAAGCATTACCGAGATTGCCGCCGCAGCCGAAGTCATGCGCGAGCTGTCCACCAAAGTGCCGTTAAGCGGGGTTGAATATCTGGTCGATACCTGCGGCACCGGCGGTGACGGCGCGCATACCTTTAATATCTCCACCGCGGCCGCATTTGTGGCGGCCGCCTGCGGTGCCAAAGTGGCCAAGCATGGCGGGCGCTCGGTGTCGTCCACCTCCGGAAGCGCGGATGTGCTGGAGGCGCTGGGTGTCAACGTGAACCTTTCTCCCGAGAAAGTTGCCCAGTCCGTCAGGGAGATCGGCGTCGGCTTCATGTTCGCGCCCAATCATCATTCCGCCATGAAACATGCCGCACCCGTCAGGAAAGAACTGGGCGTGCGCACGTTATTTAATATGTTGGGCCCGCTGACCAATCCTGCTGGCGCGCCCAATCAGGTCATGGGCGTGTTCAACCGCGAGCTGACAGGCAAGCTGGCCCGGGTTTTGAAGGAACTTGGCAGCCGCCACGTGCTGGTGGTTTATGCCGAAGAGGGCCTGGATGAAATCAGCCTCGCCAGCCCGACCTTTGTCGCCGAGCTCAAGGATGGCCATGTTTCCGAATATGAACTCGAGCCCGGCCTGTTCGGATTGCCGCAAGTGGCCGCGAACGAAATGGTGGTCAACGGCAAGGAAGAAGCCGTTGCCATGATCAAGGCGGCACTGGGCGATGTCCATGCCGGCGCTGCGGCCATTGTTGCCCTCAACGCCGGTGCGGCAATTTATGTTTCGGGCAAGGCAGGCAGTTTGCAGGAAGGTGTCTCCATGGCAAAGTCAGCCATTTCTTCCGGCGCGGCCCTGGCCAAGTTGAATGCTTATATTCTTTACTCCCAAAATCGATAAACAGGGAGGTAAGGGAGGTAATGGAGGAAAACCTTCATAGTCTGGGAGAGCAGATCATTGGTGCGGCCATGCGAGTTCATACCGCCCTCGGGCCAGGCCTCCTG
Source organism: Thiobacillus sp. (assembly GCA_018263115.1). Lineage (GTDB taxonomy): Bacteria > Pseudomonadota > Gammaproteobacteria > Burkholderiales > Thiobacillaceae > UBA6918. Next base: position 1,893 of record JADFDC010000029.1, on the reverse strand, counting down.
GAGAGCGCCTATGAAATCTGCCTTTTTCATGACCTGTCCAAGGCGGGCTTGAATGTTGCCCGGCAGGTTGATTTGCCGATTTGTTATGAAGGTGTAAGCCTCAATTCCGGATACAGGCTGGATATGCTTGTTGAAGGGAAGGTCGTGCTGGAGCTTAAGGCGGTAGAAAAACTATCTTCCCTTCATGCGGCACAGTTAATCAGCTACCTTCGACTAGGTGGGTATCCAATGGGATACCTGCTTAATTTTAATGTGGTTCATATGCGTGACGGCATTCGCCGTTTGCGCGACAAAAAATTCAAACCTCCCCTTCCTCCCTTACCTCCCTGTTAATTAATGTCCGACATCCTCAATAAAATCCTCGCCACCAAACGGGAAGAAGTTGCCGCTGCTCAGTCAATTGCCCCGCTGGCCGAGATGATGGCCCGCGCCAAAGACCAGCTGCCGCCGCGTGATTTCGTGGGAGCCATCCGCGCGAAGATTGCAGCCGGCAAGGCAGCGGTAATTGCCGAAATCAAGAAAGCCAGCCCCAGCAAGGGTGTGCTACGGGAAAACTTCAATCCCTCCGAAATTGCCGCCAACTACGAACAGGGCGGCGCCGCGTGCCTGTCTGTGCTGACCGATGTGCAGTATTTCCAGGGCAGCCCCGAATACCTGAAACAGGCCCGCGCGGCCTGTTCTTTGCCGGTGCTGCGCAAGGATTTCATGATTGACCCGTATCAGGTCTATGAAGCCCGGGCCATGGGGGCGGATTGCATACTGTTGATTGTGGCGGCTTTTGAATCCCCCGGCTCGCAAGCTCGCCACCCCCTTTATCAAGGGGGGCAGGGAGAGCCCCCCTTGATAAAGGGGGGTGGGGGGGATTTGGATAAAGGGGGGTTGGGGGGATTTGACATTGAAGCCATGCGCGAACTCGAAGACCTTGCCCACTCGCTTGGCATGGCCGTTCTCGTCGAATCCCACAATGCCGAAGAACTCGCTGCCGCCCTGCAACTGAAAACCCCGCTTCAGGGAATCAACAACCGCAACCTGCGCACGTTTGAAGTCAGTTTGCAGACCACGCTGGATTTATTGCCGCAGATTGCGGCCGCACCCTCTCCCCAACCCCTCCCCCGTCAAGGGGGAGGGGCCCCTGTTCCTCTCTCCCCATGCGGGAGAGGGGCCAGGGGAGAGGGGGAAGAGACTGGCGGAGAGGGTGGCAATCAAAGAATTGTCGTTACCGAATCCGGCATCCTCTCATCGGCTGATGTAAAGCTCATGCGCGACTATCAGGTCCATGCTTTTCTGGTCGGCGAAGCTTTCATGCGGGCCAAAAATCCCGGCCAGGCCTTGGCGGCATTATTTGATGTTCCCTGAATACAACAAGCCTTGTTGTGTGACAAACGCCTTTTAACTGATTGATTAATAAAGATTAATTCCGGTTGTTTGTTGATTTGGTTGCCAAAAAGCCACGCCATGGCCAACCAAGTTGGGGATTTCGCAACGTTTTTTCTTGAATCGGATGGGTCAATCCGGATAATGGCCCTTGTCCGATCTTTTTAGGACAGCTCTGCAGAGCTTACTAATTTTTCATTGTTCTTAAGGAGAACTTAAATGCAAAAGAAACTGATTGCCCTGGCAGTTGCCGGCCTGGTTGCCGCTCCCGCCTTTGCCGCGACCTCCAACGTGGATGTGTACGGCGTGATGACCATGTCTATTGATCGTATTGACACCGATGACGCTACTGTGGGTGCTGACGATAAGCTGAACAACGTTTCCAGCTACGCTTCCCGCATCGGCTTCAAGGGTTCCGAAGATCTGGGCGGCGGTTTGGCCGGCCTGTGGCAGGTTGAAGTTCAGCTTGCAAATGATGTAAACGAAAACCTTGTGGGCGCGACCGGCAATAAGTCATTC
>JADFDC010000028.1 GCA_018263115.1 Thiobacillus sp. | reverse complement strand
GAAATGTCGAAGGTGCCGCCGCCCAGGTCATACACGGCAATCTTGCGGTCGCCTTCCTTCTTGTCCATGCCAAAGGCAAGCGCGGCCGCGGTCGGCTCGTTGATGATGCGCTTGACTTCCAGGCCGGCGATGCGGCCGGCGTCCTTGGTGGCCTGACGCTGGCTGTCATTGAAGTAGGCCGGCACGGTGATGACGGCTTCGGTGACTTCTTCGCCAAGATAGTCTTCGGCGGTTTTCTTCATCTTGCGCAGCACTTCGGCGGAAACCTGGGGCGGCGCCATTTTCTGGTCGCGGACGTCCACCCAGGCATCGCCGTTGTCGGCCTTGATGATCTTGTAGGGCATGAGGCCGATGTCCTTCTGGACTTCCTTCTCTTCGAAGCGGCGGCCAATCAGGCGCTTGATGGCGTACAGGGTGTTCTTGGGGTTGGTAACGGCCTGGCGCTTGGCGGGCGCGCCGACCAGGATTTCGCCGTTGTCGGCATAAGCGATGATGGAAGGCGTGGTGCGCGCGCCTTCGGCGTTCTCGATTACCTTTGGCGTGCCGTTTTCCATGACAGCCACGCAGGAGTTGGTGGTGCCCAGGTCAATTCCGATAATGCGTCCCATGGTGTGTTTTCCTTCAAAAAATCAATTAACTGGTTATCAATGTTGGGTTAGGGGTTTTAATTTCAATAGCCGGTCATGCTTTTGGTTTCGCCACCGTGACCAGTGCCGGCCGGATCACGCGGTCGTGCAGCAGGTAGCCTTTTTGCAGCACCATGACTACGGTATTGGCCGGCTGGTCGGCATCGACCATGCTGATGGCCTGGTGGCGATGTGGGTCGAAGGCTTCATTGAGCGGATTGAGTTCGGTCAGGTTGAACTTGCCGAACACGCCGGAAAGCTGCTTCAGGGTCAGGTCCACGCCATTCTTGAGATTTTCCGGATTGGACGGATCGGCGGAGAGCGCAGCTTCGAGGCTGTCTTTTACCGCCAGCAGCTCGGAGGCAAAGCTTTCCACGGCGAATTTGTGCGCCTTGGTGACATCTTCCTGCGCGCGGCGGCGGATGTTTTCCGTTTCGGCCTTGGCGCGCAGCCAGGCATCGTGGTGTTCCTGTGCTTCCAGCTCCGCCTTGCGCAGCATGTCTTCAAGGCTGGGCATGGTTTCCTTGCCGCTTTCTTCAGGCGTAGTTTCAGGCGCGTTGTTTTCGGTCTGCATGCGATCTCCAAATTAAATTTTTTCCATATGTTGGGACGGCAACAGGGTTTTCAACCCCCGGTAATTATGAGGAGAATCAAATAGATAAATTTGCCTTAACCCCCCGTCTCGATTAGAATGCCCGGCTTCGCGGAGAGGTGGATGAGTGGTTTAAGTCGCACGCCTGGAAAGCGTGTTCAGGGTAATACCCTGACGGGGGTTCGAATCCCCCCCTCTCCGCCACAGATCAAAACACCCATTACAAAGGGTGTTTTGATCTGTGGGGTAGTGGGGTTGATTAGAACCCCCAGGGTTCGGTGAGCGAGCACTGCTCGCGAAAGACGCCGAGCGAATAGCGAGGCGGGCCCGAAGGGCCGAGGAATCGCGGAGGTAACGCGATTCCGAGCAATCCCCCCCCCACAGCTTAAGTAGCCGTTCAATACCGTTTCAAAACGGTGTCCCTGACCAATTTCCTGTTCATTCAGTGTTTGCCGGTTAGCGACTGAGCGCCAACCGTGCATCGACCCTGCAGTTTTGGGGCCGCTGTTCATTTTTGTTTGACAGGAAAACCATGACTTTCGAATCGCTTGCTTTAAATCCCTTCATCCTGAAGGCCATCAATGACTCGGGATATACCGAGCCCACGCCCGTCCAGGCTGAGGCTATTCCCATTGTCATGGCTGGCCACGACCTGATGGCCTCCGCCCAGACCGGCACGGGCAAGACCGCCGCTTTCATGCTGCCGGCGTTGCACAAACTGAGCGAGCCACCCAAGGGCCCGGGCAAGGGACCGCGCATTCTGGTGTTGTCTCCCACCCGGGAACTGGCCCAGCAAATTACCGCTGCCGCCACCAAATACGGCAAATACATGCGCCGCGCCAAGTGCGTATCGATTCTGGGCGGAACACCTTATGCCGTGCAGAACCGCCTGCTTTCGGGACCGGTAGATATTCTGGTTGCCACGCCCGGCCGCCTGATCGACCACATGCAGCGCGGCAAGGTGGATTTTTCGCGGCTGGAAATGCTGGTGCTGGATGAAGCCGACCGCATGCTGGACATGGGTTTTATCGAGGACGTACAGCTGATTGCCAATGCCACGCCAAAATCCCGCCAGACGCTGCTGTTCTCCGCCACGCTGGATGGGAAAATGGCGCAAATTGCCAAAGATCTTCTAAACGATCCCAGGCGGGTGGAAGTGGCCAGCCAGCAGGACCGGCACGAGAGCATTGAACAGCGAATTCATTTCTGTGACGACCTGGGACACAAGGGCCGCATTCTGGATTATCTGCTGCGCGATACGGATCTCAAACAGGTGATCATTTTTACCGCGACCAAACGCGATGCGGATCTGCTTGCCGGAGACCTGTTTGACCAAGGGTTTCCCGCTGCGGCCTTGCATGGCGACATGCCGCAGGGCGCGCGCAACCGTACCCTGACCAAACTGCGTCGCGGCGAAATCCGCGTGCTGGTGGCGACCGATGTAGCCGCGCGCGGCATCGATGTGGCGGGGATTTCCCACGTGATCAATTTCGACATGCCCAAGCAGGCCGAAGATTACGTGCATCGCATCGGCCGCACGGGCAGGGCAGGGGCGACCGGGATTGCGGTATCGCTGGTTTCACATCGTGATGGCATTTTGTTGAAGAAGATTTCGAGCTATACCGGCCACAAGATTGAAGCCACGGTAATCCCGGGTCTGGAACCCAAGTCGCGCATGCGCGAAGCAGCGCCGCGCCGTGGCAGTGGACGCGATAACGGCCGTGGCAATAACAGCGGCAAGCCTGGCAAGCGTTTTTCAAGCGAGCCCAAGCACGCTTTTGGCCACAAGCCCAAGTCGGCAGGTCATTCGGGGCAGGCCAGAAATTCCGGAGCTAGTGAAACCGGATTTACCGGCCCCAGCGAGCGCCGCATGCAGGAACGCTACAACACCCAACCCGCGCCCAACCGGACAGGAGAGAAGCGCAAACCAGCGACTCGCACGCAACGTCCCCAGCGCGACGGCTGGAAGTAATACGTTGCGAATGGCATGTAAGCGCCCGTAAAATTTGGTTTTTCTTTAAACGGACGCTTCATGCCAACCCATCCTTACCATGGCCGCGTATCGGTCGTCGTGCCTGTCAAGAATGAGGAGGAGAACGTCGAGCCGCTGGTTCGCGAGATTGCCGCTGCCCTGACAAGCCAGGCCGAGTTCGAGATCATCTACATCAATGATGGCAGCACGGACCGCACGACACAGATTCTTGATCGGCTGAAAAGCGAGTTTCAGATGCTTCGTGTCATCACGCATCGAGCCTCCTGCGGCCAGAGTCAGGCGGTGGCAACAGGCGTGAAGCATGCCCGCTACGAATGGATTGCCACGCTGGATGGTGACGGGCAGAACGATCCGGCCGACATTCCAGCATTGTTGAGGGTACTGGAAGATTCCGCGCAAGCGACAAATCTAGAGTTGCTGGCGGGCTGGCGAAACAAGCGGCAGGACACGTACATCCGCAAGCTGTCGTCCAAAATTGCCAACAGCGTGCGCAGTCGTTTTTTGAAAGACAACACCCCGGATACCGGTTGCGGCCTGAAGGTGTTTGCACGAGCGACGTTCATGGAGCTGCCGCACTTCGATCACATGCACCGGTTCCTGCCAGCGCTGGTACAGCGCAACGGTGGCACGGTGGTGTCGGTGCCGGTCAATCACCGTGCACGCGAGCGCGGCGCGTCCAAGTACGGCATTCATAACCGCCTGTGGGTGGGAATCGTCGACCTGTTCGGTGTAGCCTGGCTGCAAAGACGCGTGCGCAGGCCGGAAATCATTTCCGCTGACTGAATGCGCAAGCCGCACTTGCCCGTCTGGCTGCGGGGCATTTTCCTGATTCTTTCGCTGGTCGGCCTGGGCTTGCTGCTGAAGAATGCCGGGCTGGAGCACATCTTCGAGCGCGACTGGATCGACGAAAATGTGCGCGGTCATGGCGTGCGGGGTTACGGCCTGTTTCTGGCGGCAGGCGCCATCATGACCGCGCTGGGACTGCCTAGACAACTGGTGGCTTTCTTCGGCGGCTACGCGTTTGGCGTGTGGTTGGGCCTGCTGCTGGGCGCAGTCGCGGCACTGGGTGGATGCATGCTGGCCTTCTACTACGCCCGCCTGTTTGGCCGCGGATTGGTGAGGCGAATGTTTCCGGAGAAGCTGCAACGATTTGAGGATTTCATCCGCGGCCATACTTTTACGATGACGCTGCTTGTGCGGCTGTTGCCGGCGGGCAGTAATCTGGTCACCAATCTGATTGCCGGGGTGTCGAAAATTCCCAAGCTGCATTTCTTTGCCGGCAGCTTTGCCGGCTACCTGCCGCAAACACTCATTTTTTCGCTGGCGGGCAGCGGGCTGACGGTGGGTTCGCATTGGCAGATCGGCTTGTCCATTGTGCTGTTCATCATTTCCGGCATGATGGGCGTGCGCTTGTACCGGCAGATGCGGCATGGCCGCTCCTACGCCAGGGAGTTGGAAACTCAGGACGACCATCAATAGTGAACGGAAATAGTTTCAAATCATTGATCGGGCCGGTTTTGATACTGGCATTGCTGACGCTGACTGCTTTTATGGTCAGGCCGCTGACACCCATCGACGAAACGCGCTATGCGAGTGTTGCATGGGAGATGTGGCTGCGCGATGAATATCTGGTGCTGTACAAGAATGGCGAGCCCTACAGTCACAAGCCGCCGCTGATGTTCTGGTTGTACAACCTGGGCTGGGCTTTTTTTGGCGTCAATGAATGGTGGCCGCGCCTGGTGTCACCGCTTTTTTCCCTTGGGGGATTATTCCTGACCATGGACATTGCCCGGCGGCTCTGGCCGGATGATGTGGACGCTGGTCGGAATGCCTTGTGGATACTCGGTTCCAGTCTGCTGTGGCTTGTATTCTCAACTGTCGCAATGTTCGACGTAATGCTGGCGTTCTTTGTCCTGCTTGGTGTGCGCGGCCTGCTCATCGCGGCCGATGAGTCAGTGAAGCGCGGGTTTACCTGGATGGCCCTTGCAATAGGGTTGGGCGTTCTAGCCAAGGGCCCTGTCATTCTTTTGCACCTGCTACCCGTTGCTCTGCTTGCGCCGTGGTGGCTGCAAAACTCAAACCTGGCCGGGCAGAACTGGAAACGCTGGTATGGCGCCATCCTGCTGGCGGTGCTGGGCGGCGCGGCGATCGCGCTGGCATGGGCGATCCCAGCGGCCATCCACGGCGGAGAGGAATACCGCAACGCCATCTTCTGGGGACAGACCGCGAACCGCATGGTCGATTCTTTTGCGCACAAGCGGCCTTTCTGGTGGTACTTGCCGCTGCTGCCGCTGCTGTTGTTTCCCTGGCTGGTATGGCCGGGCTTGTGGAAACGGTTTGGCGCGGTGAAAAGCGAGGGGCTGGATAGAGGGTTGCGATTTTGCCTGGCCTGGGCGGTGCCGGTTTTCGTGTCGTTTTCGCTGATCAGCGGCAAGCAGGTTCAATATCTGGTGCCGCTGCTTCCTGCGTTTGCCCTTTTTTCGGGCCGTCTGCTGACCCGGTCAACGAGGGATGGAATCCTGTTTCCCGCGATACTGTCTGGCGGATTTGCTGCAATCCTGATTTTTTATGCGATTGACGGCTTGCCCGGGAAATTTTCATCTTGGGAAAATCCGCCCGCCTGGCCAGGCGTGGTTTTGCTGGCATCGGCATTCGGCTTGTTCCTGTCCGCGCGTTATCCGGTCTGGCGCTTGCCATCGATTGCCTTGCTGGGCGCTATTTTTCTGGCGGTCATGCAAGTTTCCGTATTGGGTAGTCTGGGGCGCATTTATGAAGTACAGCCCATCGCACAAAAAATCAGGGCATTACAGGATCGAGGGGTGCCGGTGGCAAACGAGGGCACTTACCATGCCCAGTTCCAGTTTCATGGACGCCTTGAACAATCGATTGCGCAATTGACGCGCAACGAGATTCCTGGCTGGATCGAGAAGCATCCGGATGGCGTGGTGGTGATGTATGTGAAGCAGAAGGACGCTGGCGTGCAAGTGCTGTTCAGCCAGCCCTATCGGGGCGGACAAGCAGCCTTGATGAATGCCGATCAGGCCCGTGCGTACCTCGCGGCAAGGCTCAAGGAGTAGTCAGGATTCTGCCTGTTGCGGGCGAGGCCTCGCATCGCCGTGATGGCTGGGCGAAATGGTGGAAATGGCATGTTTGAATACCATTTGACCCGCTTGATCATGTCCCTTGAGATGAACAACAAATTGGTCGAACGAATCGATCCGGCCAGTCAGCTTGATGCCATTGACCAGAAAAACTGAAACCTGGGTGCGTTCGCGGCGCAAGGTATTCAGAAACTGTTCTTGCAGATTGGTGCGGGCATCTTTTTCGTTCATGATTTTCCAGCCGGTTGAGTAGGGGTAAACCCCGCCCACCCTGATTTTGGGTGAGCGGGACTTGAATTTACTCTATTTTTGCGCTGGCGCGTAGTCCCTTTACCGCCTCGCGCACGCGTTGCTGCTGAAGCTGCTGGCGAATGTCGTTTTTCACTTCATCCAGCGGGGGAATCTTTGCTGGACGAATGTCTTCCAGCTTGATGATGTGATAACCGAACTGGGTTTTTACCGGTTCACTGGTTTCACCCTTCTTCAGGCTTTTCAGTGCTTCGCCAAATTCCTTGACGAAGGAATCAGGCACATTCCAGCCCAGATCGCCGCCATTCTTGGCTGAGCCGGGATCCTTGGATTTTTCCTTGGCCAGCTTGTCAAAAGCGGTTTTCTTTTTCAGCTGGGCCAGGATTGCCTTGGCTTCGGATTCTTCCCTTACCAGGATGTGACGCAACTTGTATTCGTTATTGCCGGTGGCGCTGGCCTTGGCCTTGTCATATTCGCTCTGGATTTCCGCGTCCGTTACCGGGTGGCCTTTGACATAGTCTTCCAGATAGGCTTTGGTCAGTTGCTCACGGCGGAGCATTTCCATGGCGGCAGCCAGTCTGGGGGTTTTGTCCAGGCCTTTTTCAATGGCGGCACGGGAAAGCAGTTCCTGATTGATCAGGGCTTCCTTCACGCGGGTGTTCAGGTTGGCGTCATTGGGCGCGCCTTGCTGCAACAGATTCTGCTTGGCCAGATCGCCGTATATCGACGGAATTTCGCGGCCGTTGACGGTGGCGATGGGTTTTGCATCTTCCGCCCAGGCAGCGGGCACGCTGGCCAATAACAAGGTTGCTAACAGGATTTTCTTCATCTAATGACTCCTCGGTAAACAAACTAAACAGAAAAACTAAAACTCGTCAGGCGTGAAAGCGCTGATGGCCAGGGCATGGATGCCTTTTTGCATCAGGTCGCCCAGGTTCTGATAAACCATCCTGTGGCGCGCAACGGCGTTCAGGCCATCAAACTGGCTGGAAACAATGGTCAGGCGGAAATGCCCGCCCTCTTTTGCGCCGGCATGTCCGGCATGCTGCGCGCTTTCATTTTCCAGATGCAAGCTGGAAGGGGCGAGCGGTTCAAGCCGCCTGCGGATTTCCGCTTCCATATCCAGCGCGGCAAGGCTCATGCCGGTAATACTTTCTTGAAGGGTTTGACGCTGACGCGGGCATAAACGCCGGCGCCCACATATGGGTCGGCATCCGCCCAGGCCTGGGCCGATTCCAGTGAATCAAATTCCGCCACGATCAGGCTGCCCGTAAAACCCGCTGGACCGGGATCCACGCTATCGATGGCGGGGAAAGGACCTGCCAGCAGGAGCCGGCCTTCGCCTTGCAGGGCATTCAGCCTTTCCAGATGGGCAGGACGGGCGGCCAGACGCTTTTCCAGGCTGTCGGGCATGTCTTCCCCGCTGATGGCATACCACATTACTTGGGTTCTTCCTTGTCGATGTATTTTGAAAGCATCAGGGATTGAATGACCACGAATATCAGCATCAGGACAATGCTGCCGTACAGTTTGAAGTTCACCCAGTCGTCCGTCGAGAAATTGTTGGCCACCCAAAGATTGGCAATCCCCATGAATGCAAAAAATCCGCCCCAGCTCAGGTTCATCTGACGCCAGGCGGCTTCCGGAAGTTCCATCTGGCTGGTCATCATGGTGCGGATCAGGTTCTTGCCAAACACGGCTGCGCCAAAGATGGCCCCGGCGAAAACCCAGTACAGCACGGTCGGCTTCCACTTGATGAAGTTTTCATCCTGCAGGTAAAGCGTGGCACCGCCGAAGACGACAATGATGAACAGGCTGACCCACAGCATGATTTCCACCTTGTGCCCACGCAGTTTGACCCAGCCAACCTGTACAAACGTGGCGAAGATGGCGACCAGCGTCGCCAGGAAAATGCCCGGCTTGCCGCCCGGCGCGGCATGCATGCCAAATGAATTCAGGATGGACTGTGCCTGCTCCGGGTAGGAGTCACCCAGCTTGTAGGCGATGAAGAAAACGATGATGGGAAAAAGATCAAACAGGAATTTTTTCATTTAACAAATGTTAAAGCTGGGCCGAAAGGCCGGAACGACGGCTATTTTGCTATGATTTCCCGACCCGTCCAAGTATTTCCACCTTGAATTACGATCTCCATTGCCATTCCACCGCCTCAGACGGTGTGCTTAGCCCGGCCGATCTGGTCAGGCGCGCTGCCGAAAAGGGCGTGGATGTGCTTGCCCTGACGGACCATGATGATGTCAGTGGCCTGGCCGAGGCCGCGGAGATGGCTGCTTCAATGGGCCTTGGCTTTGTCAACGGCGTGGAAATTTCGGTGTCCTGGAGCGGTGCAACCTTGCACATTGTCGGCCTGAATATTGACCCTTCGCATCCGGTGCTTGTTGCCGGACTGGAAAGCATCCAGCAGGGAAGATGTGCACGGGCGGAATGGATTGCCCAGGAACTGGGCAGACATGGCATTGCCGGTGCACTGGAAGGCGCGAAAAAGTATGCCGAAAACAGCAAACTCATCGGCCGCACGCATTTTGCACGCTTTCTGGTCGAGCAGGGCGTGTGCAAGGACATCAGAACGGTGTTCAAGAAATTCCTGGTTCGCGGCCGTCCGGGCTATGTGCCGCATGAATGGACCACGCTGGAAAACGCGATCAACTGGATCAGCGCCAGCGGCGGTCAGGCCGTACTGGCGCATCCCGGACGCTATGACCTGAAAGGCAAGGCCATGCGGCGATTATTGGGCGACTTCAAGACACTGGGCGGTGTGGGCGTTGAAGTGGTCACGGGCAGCCATACGCCCGATCAATACAGTCTGTTCGCCGAACTGGCCAGTCATTTCGATCTGATGTCCTCGCGCGGCTCGGATTTTCATGCGCCCGGTGAACATGGGCGTGAACTGGGCGGCATTCCATCCTTGCCGTCGAAATGCCTTCCCATCTGGCATAATTGGAACATCGCAACAAGGAATTAAATAATTGGACAGCCTCCAAAACTGTCCAAGAAAACATGTCCCAATTTTTCAATATCCATCCGGATAACCCTCAGCAAAGACTGATTCAGCAGACCGTCGCCATCCTGCGTGATGGTGGTGTCATCGTTTATCCCACCGACTCCTGCTATGCACTGGGGTGTCATATCGGCGACAAGGAAGCGGCGATGAAGCTGTTACGGGTACGCGGACTGGATGAAGGCCACGATCTGACCCTGGTCTGCCGCGACCTGTCCGAACTGGGTCGTTATGCCCAGGTGGACAACACGCAGTTTCGGTTGCTCAAGGCGCACACGCCGGGTCCGTATACCTTCATCCTCAAGGGCACGCGAGAAGTGCCCAAGCGGCTTTTGCACAAGCGTCATGACAGCATCGGCCTGCGCGTTCCGGATCACCCCATTGTGCAGGCTTTGCTGGCCGAACTGGGCGAACCGATCCTGTCTTCCACCCTGCAATTGCCGGGCGAGGATGTTCCGCTCAACGAGGCCTGGGAAATCCGTGATCGACTGGAACATCAAGTGGATCTGGTCATCGATGGAGGCGGTTGCAGTCTGACGCCCACGACAGTGGTGGACCTGATGTCCGACGAGCCGCGCGTACTGCGCTATGGCAAGGGCGATGCGACGCCGTTTGAAAGTTAAGCCCAGATGGAACTGACGCTCATCCAGAAAATCATCGTCTTCGCCATTCCGGTGATTTTTGCCATTACCCTGCACGAAGCAGCGCATGGTTTCGCCGCCATGAAATTCGGCGACAAGACTGCCTGGATGATGGGGCGCGTGACCGCCAACCCGCTCAAGCATATCGACCCGGTGGGCACCATCGGCCTGCCTTTGTTTTTATTGTTGATGAGCAAGCTGGCGGGCGGGCCGGCATTTCTTTTCGGCTGGGCCAAGCCGGTGCCGGTCAATTTTAACAATCTAAAGCATCCCAAGCGCGACATGCTTTGGGTGGCCGCCGCAGGTCCAGGCGCAAATATGGTCATGGCCGTTTTCTGGTCAGCCATGATTCAGCTTGGCCATACGCTTGGGGGCACTCTGGGGTTACCGCTCATGTTGATGGGCGCGGCAGGCGTGTTCATCAACGGCATACTCGCCGCGCTGAACCTGTTGCCGATACCACCGCTCGATGGCGGACGCATCGCCGTCAGCCTGCTTCCACCCGGACCTTCGGCCATGCTGGCACGCGTTGAACCCTTCGGGTTTTTCATCCTGATCGCGCTGATGCTGACGGGGATTTTGAGCACCCTCATGTGGCCGCTGATCGGCCTGGTTTTCACCTTCGCGACCCTGTTGACCGGGGTGTCGGATCAAACCCTTCTTTCACTCATATCCGTTCTGCTTAATTGACCATGTTTGCCAACCGAGTCCTATCCGGCATGCGCCCCACCGGGCGTCTTCATCTTGGCCATTACCACGGCGTGCTCAAGAACTGGCTCAAGCTTCAGCACGAGCATGAGTGCCTGTTCTTCGTTGCCGACTGGCATGCGCTGACCACGCATTACGACACGCCGCAGGATATCGAGCAGCATGTCTGGGACATGGTGGTGGACTGGCTGGCGGCGGGCGTCGACCCGTCACAGGCCACGCTGTTCGTGCAATCCCGTGTGATTGAACATGCCGAGCTGCATCTGCTGCTGTCGATGATGACGCCGCTGGGCTGGCTGGAACGCGTGCCCACCTACAAGGACCAGCAGGAAAAACTCTCTGACAAGGATCTGTCCACCTACGGCTTTCTCGGCTATCCGCTGCTGCAAAGCGCGGACATCCTGATCTATCGCGCTAACCTCGTGCCGGTCGGCGAAGACCAGGTGCCGCACATCGAATTCACCCGCGAAATCTGCCGCCGCTTCAACCATCTGTATGGCCGCGAGCCGGGCTTCGAGGAAAAGGCGCTGGCCGCCATCAAGAAACTGGGCAGCAAAAAGGCCAAGCTGTATCAGGAAATGCGAACGGCTTATCAGGAGCAGGGCGAGGAATCCGCGCTGGAATCCGCTCAGGCCATCCTGAACGACGCGCAGAACCTCTCATTGGGCGACCGCGAGCGTCTGTTCGGTTATCTGGAAGGCGGCGGGCGCATGATCCTCGCCGAACCGGAGGCCCTGCTCACCGAGGCGTCGAAAATGCCGGGGCTGGATGGGCAGAAAATGTCCAAGTCCTACAACAATACCATTGCACTGCGTGAAGACCTGGACAGCGTGGCAAAGAAAATCCGCACCATGCCGACCGACCCCGCCCGCGTGCGCCGCACTGATCCGGGCAACCCCGCAAAATGTCCGGTTTGGCAATTTCACCAGGTGTATTCGGATGACGGCGTGAAGGAGTGGGTGGTCAAGGGCTGCACCAGCGCGGGCATCGGTTGCATCGAATGCAAGCAGCCGGTCATCGATGCCGTTCAGCGTGAGCTGACGCCCATCCACGACCGGGCCAGGCAATACGAGGAAAGTCCTGATCTGGTCAGGAATATCATCGCTGACGGTTGTGAAAAAGCCCAGGAACTGGCCCGCGAAACCATGCGCGACGTCAGGGAGGCGATGGGGCTGGCATTCAACTGAGATTGAATTCTGGCTGAATGGCCTAATCTGGTATTGAGATTAACAATGCGATAGCCAGACATGCCAAACGAAAATACGCCCATCGAGGGCGAAATCCTCAAGCAGCCCGAAGAACAAAAACTCCTGCCGGCCGAACGCTGGCCTTCGGAGTTGCATCTGCTGCCGCTTTCCGAAAAACCCTTTTTCCCCGCGCAAACCCTGCCGCTCATCATGAACGAGTCGGCCTGGATGGAAACCGTCGAGGCCATTGGCGAATCGACACATCACATGGTCGGCCTGGTGCTGGTCAAGCCGGAGGATTCGGACAACGCCACGCGCGAGGATTTCAAGACCCTTGGCACGGTGGTGCGCATGCATCATCCGGCAAAAAACGAAGGCAAGATACAGTTCATCGCCGAAGGCCTGCGGCGCTTTCGCATTGTTGAATGGATTTCCGACAAGGCGCCCTACAAGGTGCGGGTCGAATATCCGAACGAGCCGGGCAAACCCGATTCAGAAGAGATCAAGGCCTATGCGATGGCCATCATCAACACCATCAAGGACCTGATTCCGCTGAACCCGCTGTATTCGGAGGAACTAAAATTCTTCCTCAACCGCTTCAGCCCGAATGAGCCTTCACCGCTAGCCGATTTTGCCGCCAGTCTCACCACTGCCACCAAACAGGAATTGCAGGATGTGCTGGAGTCGCTGGGCCTCAAGCGCCGCATGGAAAAGGTGCTGGTGCTGATGAAGAAAGAACTGGACGTGGCGAAGCTGCAAAGCCAGATTCGCGGGCGCATGGAAGAAAAAATGTCCGAGCAGCAGCGCGAATTTTTCCTGCGTGAGCAACTGAAAACCATCCAGAAGGAACTGGGGCTTTCAAAGGACGACAAGACCGCCGAGCTGGAAACATTCCGTGAGCGGATCAAGAAGATCACCTTGCCGGAAGCCGCAAAAAAACGCATCGACGAGGAAATGGCGAAATTCTCCGTGCTTGAAACCGGCTCGGCCGAATATACCGTTTCGCGCAATTATCTCGACTGGCTGACTGTGCTGCCCTGGGGCATGCTGTCGGAAGACAAGCTCGACCTCAAGCGCGCGCGCAAGATCCTCGACCGCGACCATGACGGCCTGGACGATGTGAAGGACCGCATCATCGAATTCCTGGCCGTCGGCGCCATGAAAGGCGAAGTGTCAGGTTCGATCCTGCTGCTGGTCGGGCCGCCGGGAGTCGGCAAGACCTCGATCGGCAAATCCGTCGCCGAGGCCCTGGGGCGCAAGTTCTTCCGCTTTTCATTGGGGGGCATGCGCGATGAAGCCGAGATCAAGGGCCATCGCCGCACCTACATCGGTGCCATGCCCGGCAAGTTCATCCAGGCGTTAAAGGAAGCCGGCACCGCCAACCCCGTCATCATGCTGGATGAAGTCGACAAGATCGGCGCCAGCTATCAGGGCGATCCGGCGTCGGCGCTGCTGGAGGTGCTCGACCCCGAACAGAACGCGGACTTTCTGGATCACTACCTGGACGTGCGCTTCGATCTGTCCAAGGCCCTGTTCATCTGCACCGCCAACCAGTTTTCCATCCCCGGGCCGCTCCTGGACCGCATGGAAGTGATCCAGCTTTCGGGCTACATCACCGAGGAAAAAATCGACATCGCCAAACATCACCTGTGGCCCAAGGTGCTTGTGAAATCCGGGCTTAAAAAAGGTCAGGTGCAGATCAGTGACTCGGCGATTCGCCATGTCATCGAAGGCTACGCCCGCGAAGCCGGCGTGCGCAATCTGGAAAAGCAGTTGGGCCGTGTCGCCCGCAAAGCCGTGGTGCAAATCCTGAATGGCACCACCACGCCAATCAAAGTAGGCGTGAAGGAAATCGAGACCTATCTCGATAAACCCATTTTCCACAAAGACAAACCGCAAAGTGCCGTTGGCGTAGTGACCGGCCTGGCCTGGACTTCATTGGGTGGCACTACGCTCGACGTCGAAGCCACGCGTGTGCACACCCTCAATCGCGGTTTCAAGCTCACCGGAAAACTGGGCGAGGTCATGAAGGAATCGGCCGAAATCGCCTACAGCTACATCGCCAGCAACCTCAAGACCTACAAGGCAGACAAGACGTTTTTCGATTCCAGCTTCGTGCACCTGCACATTCCGGAGGGCGCTACCCCCAAGGATGGCCCCAGCGCGGGCGTCACCATGGCCACGGCCCTGCTCAGCCTGGCACGCAACGAAAAGCTGGCGAGACCGCTGGCCATGACCGGCGAACTGTCATTGACGGGGCAGGTGCTGCCTGTCGGCGGCATCCGCGAAAAAGTCATTGCGGCAAGAAGAGCCGGCATCATGGAACTGATCCTGCCCGACGAAAACCGCCGCGATTTTGAAAAACTGCCGGATTACATCCGCAAAGGCATCACCATCCACTTTGCGAAGCATTACCGAGATGTGGTGAAGGTGGTGTTTAAATAATATCTGTGTGTTCTGATTGGAATATAAGAGGCCCAACTCCTGGGTTGATTGGGCCGAAAGATTTTCAACTCAGACTGTAACCACAACAAATGTACCACTCTCTACATCCACTGATAAAGAACGAAACCAATTCCTGAAAGGATAGCAATTAAGATAGTGAATCCTATGATTTTTCCGATGAGTTCATTGAACAAATAAAATAAGTACCCCAGCCCGCCAGCCGCAAATAAAACTAAACTTAATCTGATTGATTTAGCCAACCCCATTCCGTCAGTCAGCAAGTATGCTGTAACCCCGCCAACAAACAAACCGATCAAGATCAATATTCCTGCCCATTTGAGGGCATCGTCTTCCTCCTTCTCTTTCTTGCTCAGAATTCTTCCATCGGGTTTGATGAACTCAACCATTTGCATCTCCATTTAATGTCAATTACGGTTCAACCATGAAATAAAAATTCATAAATTTTTTGCAATGACACAACCCTGATCAGCCGTGGCTGCCACATTCACTTGTGGCAACTTATATAGTGAGTCGTTCTCGCATCGAAGTTGCTTTTTGATTCACCAGCGATAGAGCAGATAGCCGAAGAGTTGTCTTTTGAATTACGAAGCAGATATATCGTTTGCGGGTAGGTAGCGAAGATGCCCCCATCGCGCGTTCGTTCTATGACTTCAATAGAATCAACCGTGACGATCGTCCATCCTTTTTTTGTCAGATCGATAATTATCGGGAAATGAGAAAAGTAGTTGCCTATTTCCACTACGTTCTCAAAATAATTTGTGGCAAGTTTCTTCTCATCGGCAGCTTCCAAGTTGGTAGCTGTTAATGAAATCGCTGAAAAAACTAGTGCGTTTAGCATTGTGTTTCTCATGTGTCTCCCTTTTTTGGCTCATCTTCGCAGCACAACTTACCTGGCCTTATCAACCTACTTGTCTCCTATGGCGCTACGCTATTTTCTGTTAGGTTTGGGTGGCTTTTTTTTGGTAAGTTTTCTGGCCTGGATGTAGTTCTAAAAGTTGGGTTTGCCGCGACTCTCGGCAGCTTCCTCTGCTTGAGTCGCTGCTTTCTTGTTTAGTTCTATAGACTTATTAGTGGCCATATCTACTTCATTCCATATGGCCTCGTTGTCCTTCATGCCTATAACAATAGCCCAGACTAAATTCTTGTTCGCCTGTTGGGATGCTCCGCCGGTGTATATGGTGGCAACTGCAGTTGGTCCACAACCTTTGATGCGTTGTGTTCCTGTGGTAACTGATCTCCTCCCGTTTTGACTCCAAAACTTGTCATCAAGCGAAAATCTTTGAACACCCAATTGCAGGCCAGTAAAAGGGCATTCCTGAGGTGAGTTTTGTTTGGCGCTCCCTCCAATTTTGTAATCCCAGAAAAGTCCATTCATTAGGGCCTCAGTTTTAATTCTGGAGGGCTCACCAAATTTACTTTTCAGTGCACCAACCACTTCACTCAAAGCCAGTTCATTCTGGTTGGCATATTGTTGAATCAGGTAGACACCAATCACCTTTGAACCTGCCCAAGGTGCGGAAAAATCCACCTGAACAACTTCTGCCGCTTTACCAGAAGTAGTTTCCACAGGTCCAGAACTAGCGACAATTATTCCGTCAAATTCGCTTGAAACTAGACTTTGAAATTTAAACGTTCCATAACCAAGTTTCACTTTGTGCCCGCGCCACTTCAGTCCCGGGTTGTGATTTTTTAGTGCCTGAATTGCTTCATCTCTTGTCATTCCAAGCTTTATGCCAGCGATAGCAATTGTTGATCTGAAATCATTGTTATTGTTATTGCTGGGTAAGTTTTGAGATTCTGTAAATGGGGTGTTTGTTGGAATAACCTTTACATCGTGGCTGCCAGTTTGCGTTTCTTGTCCAGGCTTTCCCTGGATTGTTTTAATTTTCTCGGCAATATCCTTGATCTTGCTTAAATCAAAATCCGCATAGGTGCTGGTAATCAAGCTGAATGTCATCAAGGTAAATAGTGAATGAATTATCTTGGTCATTTCTTTACTCCCTTACTTTTAACTATTTTCCCTTCAGCAATTCTGTAATACACCTTATGAACCAAGCTGGGGCAGCAGGCAGAATCATTTTCGCTGTGGCCCTGCACGTACAGGATGATCAGATCATTCTGATATTCCACTTTTTCAAAATCAGGATGCGCGTTCCACTTGCCACCTATCACCGTGTGGCCGGCAAGTTTGTAACCTTTGCCGTTATTGGTAAAAGCCGCCATGTGAAAGCTGTAGTTGTTGCCACAGCCAGCTCCCTCTACCGTGAACAGTACGATGGCATCTTTCTTGCCATCCTTGTTCAGGTCGTGAAAGTGTATTCTGCGCGCAGTTTCATTCTCTTTCGCGCATTTGTCGCCTCTATGGAGTTTGGCTATCAAACGGCCTATTGGCCCGGTGAAAACCTCATGATCGTCAGCTAATGCCGGTAGCGGATAGAAAGCAATATGAAGCAACAGAAAAGCAAGCCAATGTAATGAAAATGGACTTGTAGCAAACGGCATGTTTATTGAAACGGCTCTCCCCATAGTTTCTTCTTCCTTCTCGCCCTTCTGGACTTTTATAGAATAAAAAAATATGCGAGGCAAGTGGACTTGTTTTGGAAACAGAATAGCTGGGATTGTTTTTTAATCTATGACAAGCCTTCGGCTTTGCCAAATGGCAATGACCTAACTGACAAAGAGTGCATTGCAGTGTCAGCTTATAAATCGGTCTGTCTTGAGTAAATTTCTTTTACCAATTGCTGGCACTGATCCACATGACGGCGCGAAATCGTGGTCAGGATGAAATACGCAATCCCCGCCGAGATCGCCTGTCCAACCAGCGGGGCATACCGGGCGGCTTCAACAATGCCTAGCCGCAGGCCGGCGCGCTGCAATATCAGACCCAGCAAACGCGAAGTGGAAAACCGCGCAGCCAGCATGCCGCCGGCCCGGGTCATGAGCTGGTAGGCGAGCGCCTTTTTACCCGGGGCAAGTTCCTTGATCGAATGCTTGTCCAGGCCGAATTTTTCGTTGATGTCATCGATCAGGCTGACCAGCACGGCCGTGTCGGTGATGAGCCCAGCGCCCGGAATGGGCACAAAGGAGGCAGCCGCCGAGAGCATTGCGCGGCGGCGGATCATTTGCAGGCAGGCGGCACGAATCTGCTCCATGTCATCAAATTGCAGACCGTTTCCGCTGGTGCTGGATGACTTGCGACGTGGAAACCCTAGTGCGTAATCCATGCTGCCTCCTGAAAAGAACTCAAGGCTTCTTGATGCTGGTGCCTGCCTGGCTGGCCTTGTATTTTCCGTAGATGACCAGAATCAGCACGGCGACGATGACCGAAGCGATAAATCCAGCGCCTTCACCCGCCTTGTACCAGCCAATAAACTGGCCGATGGCGCCCGCCAGAAACGAACCCGCAATGCCCAGTCCGATGGTCATTAAAAAGCCCATGTTTTCCTTGCCCGGCGTGATGAACTTGGCGATGACGCCGATGACGAATCCCAGCACGATGGTCCAGATGATGCCCATGAATTTCCTCCACTGTTCAAGGATCACCCCCCACATGGGGAAGTTGGATCCGGTTTAAATAATCAATTCGTACCGCTTGCCGATATCAGGACGAACGTCGGGGCTGGCGCCTATTTGACCGCGAACTTCTGCACGCTGGCGGACGTGCCATTGACAAAGACTTCCACCTGATAATCGCCCACCGGCCAGCCGCTTGGCTTGCTGATGTGGAATTCGGTGCTGGCGGGGCCGGTGGCTTCGATTTCCTGCACGGTTTCATTCACCTGCGCGGTCTTCTCGCCCTTGTGGTAAGTCCACTGTACCTTGATGGCGGTCTTGCCGGAACCGATGGTGTCCACGACGGCATAAATCGTATCGTTGGCGGCAAAGCTGTCCATGGCCATGGCGGCTTGCTTGGTGGTCTCGTCGATCTTGTTGCTGAGCGTGATCTGCTTGACCGACACCGGCACGTTGATTACATCAGGCGCGGCGGGAGCGGCGGCGGGGGCCGGAGCTGGAGCGGCAGCCGTTTCTTCCTTCTTCTTGCAGGCGGTGAGTGAAAAAACCAATGCAGCCGCGAACGCCGCAACAGAAATTTGCGTCATGATTTTCATGGGTTTTCCTTTGCTTTAAGAGTGGGTTACAGCGGAATTTTGATTTCCTGTCCAGGAAAAATCTTGTCCGGGTTCTTGATGGTGTCCTGGTTCGCTTCAAAAATTTTCCGCCAGTCATTGGCGTTGCCGTATTCGCGCTTGGCGATTTTGGACAGCGAGTCCCCAGACTTGATGGTGTACATTTTGAAAGCAGAGGCGGTTTCCTTTGCCGTGCTGGATGCACCGCTTTCTACATCGGAAAAATCAGGCATGTCGCCGTCTGTGGATTTACCGGAAGCATTCATGAATGGCTCTCCTCGATACGTTGAAAAAGGCAAGTGTTCCCTTGCTTGAATATTGGCTGAATATCTTCAACAACCGCAGCCAGTATGTCACCCAAGGTACGGGAAATAAATAAAAACTTTGTAAAAACAAAAGTGCCGATATGCTTCCGGGCATGGTGGTAAAATTTCGGTCATGGAAGCAGTCCAGGCCGAACTCCCCATCGCCCGCGTCAAGGGCGAACCGCTCGCGGAACTCCCCGCCGATCTTTATATCCCGCCCGATGCGCTGGAGGTTTTCCTCGAAACCTTCGAGGGCCCGCTCGACCTGCTGCTGTATCTGATCCGGCGGCATAATCTGGATGTGCTGGACGTGCCCATGGCCGAACTCACGCGCCAGTACCTGTCCTACGTGGAAGCCGCGCGCGCCTCGCGTCTGGAACTGGCGGCGGAATACCTGCTGATGGCCGCCATGCTGATCGAGATCAAGTCGCGCATGCTGCTGCCGCGCCCGGCGCGAACGGAAGAGGGCGCCGAGCCGGAAGATCCGCGTGCCGAACTGGTCCGTCGCCTGCTGGAATACGAACAGATGAAACTGGCCGCCCAGCGGCTGGACAAACTTCCGCAGGCCGGACGCGATTTCGTGGCGGTTTCCGTGGCCGTGGAAGCCGCTACCCGCCGGTTGCCGGACGTTCGGGCCGAAGATCTCAGCACCGCCTGGCTATCCATTCTTTCCCGCGCCAAGGCCAACAAGCATCACCGCATCAGCCGCGAAGAACTTTCCGTTCGTGAGCACATGACGCGCATTCTCAAGTCGCTGCATCCCGGGCAGTTCCTTGAATTTGCCAGCCTGTTCCGGCAGGAAGCCGGCGTGCCCGAACTGGTGGTAACCTTTCTCGCCGTACTGGAACTGGCCAAGGAAACCCTGATCGACGTCACCCAGGCCGAGCCGATGGCGCCGATCTATGTCCGCTTGCACGAAGAAGGCATGACGGTTGATGAATTGAACGAAGGACAGCACGCAGATGAATGACACTCCGATGACTGACACACCGGCAATCAACAATCTGGAAGAACTCAAGCGCATTCTGGAAGCGGCGCTGCTGGCGACGGATACGCCGCTTTCCCTGCGCGAGATGAAGCGCATGTTCGAACAGGAACTGTCCGAGGATATGCTGCGGCGCGCGCTCGACGAGCTCAAGTCCAACTGGGAAGGACGCGGCACCGAGCTCGTACAGGTTGCCGAAGGCTGGCGCTTCCAGACCCGGCCGGAAATGCAGCCCTACCTCGCCCGCATGCGCAACGAAAAACCGCCGCGCTATTCTCGCGCGGTGCTGGAAACCCTGGCCATCATTGCATACCGTCAGCCGGTTACGCGCGGCGATGTCGAGGACATTCGCGGCGTGTCGGTCAACGCGCAAATTATCAAGACACTGGAAGAACGCGGCT
The DNA here is from genome assembly GCA_018263115.1 of Thiobacillus sp. Lineage (GTDB taxonomy): Bacteria > Pseudomonadota > Gammaproteobacteria > Burkholderiales > Thiobacillaceae > UBA6918. Next base: position 10,076 of record JADFDC010000028.1, on the reverse strand, counting down.
GGATCGAAGCCGTAGGCCATCGTGATGTGCCGGGCAAGCCCGCGCTGTTCGCGACGACTCCGCGCTTCCTGTCCGACCTGGGCCTGCGTTCGCTGCAGGAACTGCCTCCGCTGGAAGAACTGGGCAACCTGCTTGCACCCGATACAGCCGTTACACCCGAAGAGCTGGAAGAAGTCCGCGAAGAACTCGCGACCGGGGAGACAACCGTTACGGAAACCACCGTTGTGGATATTCAGGAGTCCCCTCCCGAAGCGCAGGCAGAGTCCCAGCCAGTTGAAGAAGCGCACGAGGATGTGGACGCTGAATCAGACGCAACCCGAACCGCATTGGCCGAATCCGAATCAGACCCCGATTCTGAAAAGCAGGCGCTGGCCGCCGCCCCCTCACAGCACCACGAATAATAACCCGCTTGCTGCCAGCAAGCGGTAGAAGAGCAATCATGCCTACTCGCCGTCGCAGTCCGCTGCGCCCACCAAGCAAACCCGCAGCCAAGCCGGCCAGGCAAAAGCCTGTCACAACTCAACCGGCTCCGTCAGCAGCCGCGTCGCAGGCAGAGGAGACAGGCCAACCTCGGCGAACTGGCCATGAGCCGGAAACCCGTGCCAAGCGCTGGCAGGCCGAACCCGAAGCGCCCATCAAACTGCACAAGGCGCTGGCGGATGCGGGCATCGGCTCGCGCCGCGACATGGAAGCCTGGATTGCGGAAGGCCGGGTAACAGTCAACGATCAAACAGCCAAAGTCGGCGACCGTGTGACTTCGCGCGATGTCATCAAGGTATCCGGTCGCCGGGTATATCTGCGCCCGGCTGCGGAAAAGCGTGTCCGCGTGCTGCTCTATCACAAGCAGGAAGGCGAAATCGTCAGTCGCGACGACCCCAAGGGCCGCGCGACCGTCTTCGAGCAACTGCCCAAAATCCGCGGTGCCAAGTGGGTCAGCGTGGGCCGGCTCGACTTCAATACTGAAGGCCTGATGATCTTTACCACCAGCGGCGAACTGGCCAACCGGATGATGCACCCGCGCTTCGAGGTCGAACGCGAGTATGCAGTGCGCGTACTGGGCGAACTGACGCCTGACATGCAGCAGCAGTTGCTTCAGGGAATCGAACTGGAAGACGGCGAGGCCCGTCTGGAAAGCCTGGTGGAAGCGGGCGGCGAGGGTGTCAACCGGTGGTGGAAAACGGTCATTCTTGAAGGCCGTTATCGCGAAGTCAGGCGGCTGTTCGATGCCGTGGGTGTCAAGGTCAGCCGCCTCATTCGCACGCGATACGGCCCGGTTGCCTTGCCGCCGCAATTGAAGCGCGGTCAAAAACAGGAACTGGATGAAGCGGAAGTACGCGCGCTGCTGAAATGGGCGGGCATCGCTACGCCGCAAAGACAGATTCGTCCAAAACTACCGGCCGCCAAAGTTTTACGCGGCGGAATCGGCACCAGGAATACTCGCCGTTAGGAGAAGAAGTTATCGCCTTCTCACCGGGGGAGATGGTGGCGCGCATCGTCGGAAGTGGGTGTGGCGGCAGAGGGTCAGGGGCTTTTATAAAGAATAAACATGGTGAAAAAGCCAATCCATTTCCTGGTTCTGTACCCGACAAATTCTAAATGGGCGCCTGATGATCTGGCCGCATTCGCAGAACAGCTTCGGCAAACCGGCCTGACAGGCAAGAGACATCTGCCAGGTCTTTTCAGCGCCGGGCCTGCCTATCTTGAAATGATTGTTTATCTGGGTTGCTCGCCGCAAATCGCATTGGGCGAAACCGAAACAGCTACCACCATCCGATTGAACGGGCCGTTCGACAAGCCTGAATTGATTACGGCTGCCAATGCCAGGCCGCGATGCCGGTCTTGCAGGCAAGCGATTGATCTGGAGAAAACACTCGGGTGGGCGGATGAAACCGTCACCTGTTTACATTGCAATACATCAAGTTACGCAGTGAAGCTCGACTGGCGGCGCAAGGCCGGATTCGCGCGATTCTTTATCGAAATCTCGAATGTATTTGAATCCGAGGCCGTGCCCAGCGACGGCTTGCTCGAAAAACTCGAACACCTGACCGGGCAGACCTGGGATTATTTCTACTGGCGTGAAGGCTGAATCAATTATTTCTCGGTCAGCTTCTTGATCACGCCCGCCGCCCATTCCCGGCCGCCCAGCCCAAAGGCCAGCGCAAACGCCAGACCCAGGGCGCCAAAGCCGATCGTGAAGGCGGTGACCAGCAGATGGGTGCCGATCTGAAGCTGCTCCAGCGCGACGAAGAAAACAAAGATGATCACGGAATATTCCGCCATCGTGCTCAGCGTCAGCGCGCCGCCCACGCCCATGTTGTTGAGGTAGGCGAACACCAGCCGGTTGATGAAGCGCGCGATGAGGATGCCGAACACCAGCACAAGAATGGCGACAATGATGTTGGGCAGGTAGAACACGACCTTCTCGAACAGATGGGAGACGGCGGTCAGTCCCAGGCTGTTGGCAACTGTGACGATGACCACCAGCAGGATGATCCAGTACACGAGATTGGCGATCAGCCGCGAAAGCGTCAACTGAATGTTGCCCTGACGCATGAAAGCCTCGATGCCGGTCTTCTGGCCCAACTCGTCGAACTTGAGCACATCGAGTACCTTGCTTACTGCGGTGCGCACGAGATTGGCCAGTATCCAGCCCAGAAACAACAGCAGCAGAGCGGCCAGCAATTGCGGAATGAAGCCTGCCAGCTGGGTCCAGAATGAAGTGAGGGATGCGACGAAAATGTCGAGTTGCTGTTGCATGAGAGCTCCTCCATTACAGTGAGGCACCATTATAACGAATTGAGCATGACAACTTTTCTGTCACATTTCCGGAATAGATTAAGACTGTTTGTTAAAGTGATTTCTGCATATAGTTAAAGTAGTCCTGCAATATTCCTGATCCATGAACTTACCTCTTGGTACACTGCGTTTTCTGGGGTTTCACAAATTGCATGAGCTGTTTGGCGAATTGCAGTTCAGGGGCTATCGCTGCATGGGCCCTGCCATTGAATACGATGCCATTGTTTTTCGCGAGCTTGCGAGTGCGAAGGAATTGCCCCGAGGTGTGCAGGCGGAGCAATCCCCCGGGCAGTTCAGGCTGACGCGTGATCCCCGGAACCGTTATTTCGCCTGGGCTAACGGGCCACAGGCCATCAAGCCATTTGCCTTTGCGCCACGCGAATCGCTGTGGCAGGTCCAACGGGATCAAGAGGGCGCGCTGAAATTCGAACCCCTTGCGCCCCAGCCGGCAAAAACCGCGATCATCGGCGTGCGTGCCTGCGATCTTGCGGGCCTGGCCTTGCAGGACGCGCATTTTCTAAAGCCGCCTTATCCAGACCCGAATTACGAAATCCGCCGCAAGTCACTGTTTCTGGTGGCCGTGCAGTGCGCGGAACCTGCCGCTACCTGCTTTTGCGCTTCCACCGGCGATGGCCCCACGCCGCAAAGCGGATTCGATTTGACACTTGCCGAGATGGAAAACGGCTTCGTGATTTCCGCGGGAAGCGAAGCGGGCACAGAGGTGCTTGCCGCCCTCAAGCTTGAAGAAGCCACGCCAAAGCAGGTGCAGGAAGCGAAAGAGCAGGGCGAAGCCGCCGCGCAAAAGCAATCGCGCAGTCTGCCCGGCCGCGACCTGCGGCCCGTGCTGATGAACAATCTGGAACACGCGCGCTGGGACAATGTGGCGGCACGCTGCCTGTCCTGCGGCAACTGCACCGCCGTGTGCCCGACCTGTTTCTGCCATGCCGAGATGGATGAACCCAGCACGGGCACGGGCGAAAGTCTGCATGTCCGGCAGTGGGACAGCTGTTTCAACGAAGGCCATGCCTGCATCCACGGCCACAACGTGCGCCCGGACACGCGAACCCGCTACCGGCAATGGCTGACTCACAAACTGGCCAGCTGGCATGACCAGTACGGACGCAGTGGCTGCGTGGGTTGCGGACGCTGCATCACCTGGTGTCCGGCCGGCATTGACCTCACCGAGGAAATCGCGGCGCTGGGGGTTAACGCATGACGATGGTCGCGAATCTGTCTGACAAAATGCTGGTGCCGCAACCTGCGGTCGTTGTTGGTCGTACCCAGGAGTCACCCAGCATTTTCACCCTCAAGCTTCGTCTGGAAGATGGTGCGGCCCAAGCCGCGTTCCGCCACAGTCTGGGGCAGTTCAACATGCTGTATCTGCCGGGCGTGGGCGAGGTACCCATTTCCATCATGTCCGACCCGGAAGACCAGCAGGCTATCGGCCACACCATCCGGGCTGTGGGCCGGGTCACCAACAGGCTGGCCGAATTGCAGATCGGCGATCGCATCGGATTGCGAGGCCCGTTCGGCCGTGGCTGGCCAATAGAAAACATGAAGGGCAGGGACGTGGTGGTGATCACCGGCGGACTGGGCTGCGCGCCCGTGGTGGCGGTCATTCATTACATCCTGCGGCGACGCGCCGATTACGGCCATCTCACCATCATCCAGGGTGTGAAGAAAGCCGAGGACCTCATCTGGCGCGATCAGTACGCGCAGTGGAATACCCACCCGGACACACATGTCATGGTGGCGGCGGATGAGGGCGGCCCGCTGTGGCCATGGCACATCGGACGCGTGACCGACCTGTTTGGCCGTATTCCCATGCAGCCGGACAAGGCCATGGCTGTCATGTGCGGGCCGGAAGGCATGATGGTCGTCTCTGCCAAAATGCTTGCCGAGCACGGCATGCCGGAAGAAAACATGTTCTTGAGCATGGAGCGCAACATGCATTGCGCGGTGGGCCATTGCGGCCACTGCCAGTTTGGCGGCGCATTTGTCTGCAAGGACGGGCCGGTGTTCAGCTGGCCGCAGGTGAAGGGGCTGATTGCCCACCGGGGGTTCTGATCATGTCAGCGAACAAATCAGCAAAACCCAAAGTCGCCGTTCACAAGTTCAGCTCGTGCGATGGCTGCCAGTTGGCCCTTCTGGACATGGGCCCGGCATTGCTGGATTTGGCCGAGCAGGTCGATTTCGTGCACTTCGCCGAAGCCGGGCCTTTCGATGACCAGGCAAGGGTTGATCTGGCTTTCGTCGAAGGCAGCATCGCCACGTCAGAAGACCTGGCGCGCATCAGGTTAATCAGAGAAAACAGCAAAATGCTCATCGCCATCGGCGCCTGTGCCACGTCAGGCGGCATCCAGGCACTGCGGAATTATGCGAACGGTATGCAGTGGGCCGCGCAGATTTACCCGCAGCCCGAACATATCGACAGCCTGCCACAGTCCACGCCGCTGTCTGCGCATGTGAAAGTCGATTTCGAACTGTGGGGCTGTCCGGTCAACAGCACCCAGATTGTCGGCTTCATCAATAATTTCCTGCTGGGTGTATTGCCGCGCGACAACGCCGACAAGGTCTGCACCGAATGCAAGCGGCGCAGGCTGCCCTGTGTGCTGGTTAGCCGCGGCATTCCCTGCATGGGGCCGGTAACGCGCGCGGGCTGCGGCGCGCTGTGTCCCGGCCTGGGGCGTGACTGCTACGGCTGCTATGGCCCGGCCGAAAATCCCAACACCGATTCCCTGACCGCGCAATTCAGGCGGCTGGGTCTTTCGCCGGATGACATCGCCCGGCGCTTCAAGAACGTCAACAATTTCTCGCCCGCTTTCCGTGAGGCGGCCGCGAAAGCCGGGGGCACGCATGACTGAGCAGCGCAAATCGCTCACTCTTAAAGTCCCGGTGCTTACCCGCGTGGAAGGCGAGGGCGCGCTCGACCTGCGCATCGTGGACGGCAACATCGAAGAACTGCGCCTGCGAATTTTCGAACCGCCGCGCTTCTTCGAGAAGTTCCTGGAAGGACGCCACTACAGTGAAGTGCCCGACATCGTTGCGCGCATTTGTGGGATTTGTCCGGTGGCTTATCAGATGACGGCGGTGCAGGCCCTGGAAAAACTCTTCGGCGTGGAAGTCAGTCCGTGGGTGCACGACATGCGCCGCGTGTTCTACTGTGGCGAGTGGATACAAAGCCATGCTTTGCATATCCACCTGCTGGCCGCGCCGGATTTTTTCGGCTGCAATAGCGCCATCGAGCTTGCCCGCATCCATCCCGACGTTGTCCGGCGCGGGCTGCGACTGCAGGAATTGGGCAATGAGATCATGGCGCTGTTCGGCGCGCGTTCCGTGCACCCGGTCGGATTGCGGGTCGGCGGTTTCCATCATGCGCCCGCCTTGTCGCAAGTAAAAATCCTGCGCCAGAAACTCATGGATGCGATACCTGAGGCCGAGGCGCTGGTGCGCTGGACTTCGAGCATTCCTCTTCCGGCCGACAGCCAGCCGTTTGTTTCAGTCGCGCTCAAGCACGATTCCACCTATGCCATCGAAACCGGCTTCATTGCTGCCAGCGACGGTTTTCTTGTCGACTCGCAGGAATACGACGCGCATTTCGCCGAATATCAGCAGCCATATTCAACCGCGCTGTTCAGCGCCTATCACCAGCAGCCTTACCTCGTCGGCCCGCTGGCAAGGCTCAATCTCAGTCAAAACCAGCTTCCGGAAAATATTCGAAAACTGATCGCCGAAACCGGGCTGGTGTTTCCAAACGGCAATGTCTTCATCAGCATGGCCGCGCGAGCGGTGGAAATCCTGTTTGCCCTGCAGGAAGCAGCTCGGCTGCTGGGAAATTATGCGGTTCCCGATTCGCGCCATGTGTCCGTCAGGCCCAGGGCTGGCATCGCCTTTGGCGCCACCGAAGCGCCGCGTGGCTTGCTCTGGCATCGTTATGAAGTGGACGAGGCCGGCCTCATCAAAAACGCGCGCATCGTGCCGCCCACCAGCCAGAACCAGGCGCGGATTGAAGAGGATTTGCGTTTGTCTCTGTTGAACTTCGGATTGAACCAGCCTGATGACGCCCTGCGCCTGCACTGCGAAAAAGTCATCCGCAACTACGACCCGTGCATTTCATGCGCCACGCATTTTTTGCGGGTAAATGTTGAGCGCTCATCTTCCTGATCAGAGAATAGTAGGGCGGGAATACCTTCCCGCCGAACAAATGTCGGCAAAGTATTGCCGACCTACGGGTCATTTCCCGCTGGGAGGGAAATAGATAAGCCAATGAAAAAACCCCGCATCATCGGTATCGGCTCGCCTTCGGGCGATGACCAGGCCGGCTGGCTGGTCGTGGATACAATGAAAAGCCGTCTGCCTCCTGAAGTCGAACTCATCCAGCTCGATCGCCCCGGCAGCGCGCTCATCCCATTACTGGAAAACACCAGCCACGTAATTCTGATCGACGCCATGCAGGGCGGCGGCCAGCCCGGCGACATCCACCATTTCATCAATGATGAATGGGAAAATTATGGGCAAGGCCTCTCCAGTCACGGACTGGGGGTGTTTGATGCACTGATGCTGGCGAAAGAACTGGATTGCCTGCCAGAAACGCTCGATCTTTACGGCATTGAGATTGGCTCGGCCCTGCCGGGCGATCCTGCCTCCGAAGCGATCATTTCCGCCGCTGAACAACTCGCTGAAAGAATCACTCAAACTTGGCAGCACGTCCTGAATTGAAACCCTGGTTCGTCTACATCCTGCGCTGCGGCGATGACACGCTTTATACCGGCATCACCACCGATGTCGGCCGGCGCATCGAAGAACACAATGCAGGCAAGACGCCCGGCGCCCGTTATACCCGCAGCCGCAGGCCGGTGGCGCTGGCCTATACTGAAAAAGTCGGCAGCCGCGCACTAGCCGCACGGCGCGAAGCCGAGATCAAGCGGCTGGACCGCAGCAGCAAGCTGGCGCTGTGCAAATCCTGGCAGGCAGCTTCAACCACGCTTCATGCCTGATTTTCTTTTGCGGGACGCATCATGAAAAAACCGAACACCAACAAGATCGGGCTTGCCCTGGGCGGCGGCTCCGCCCGCGGCTGGGGGCATATCGGCGTCATCCAGACCCTGAACCGCGCGGGCATTTATCCCCACATCGTCTGCGGCACCTCCATCGGTGCTCTTGTCGGCGCGGCCTATGTCGATGGCGATCTGGACCGGCTGGATGAATGGGTGCGCAGCCTGACCCTGCAAACCGTGGTTAGCTTTCTCGACTTCTCGCTGAATGGCGGCCTGATCAAGGGCGACAGGCTGATCGATTTTTTCCGCAACCACTTCGCCGACCGCGACATTGCCGAGCTGCCCTTGTCATTTGCCGCCGTAGCTACCGACCTTTACAGCGGCCGCGAAGTCTGGCTTCAGGAAGGCAGCGTGTTGAATGCGGTCAGGGCTTCGATCGCGCTGCCCGGCCTGTTCACCCCGGCGCGTCACGAGGGGAGATGGCTGGTGGATGGCGGACTGGTCAACCCCGTGCCGGTCTCCCTGTGCCGCGCAATGGGCGCGGACTGGGTGATCGCGGTCGACCTCAACTCCGACCTCGTCGGCCGCCGTTTCAGGCAAAAGGCGGCGAAGCCGTCGCGCTCAAAAAAGCCGCAGCAAGCCAAAACCATTACCGACAGCGTCATGGCGCAGATTCAGACGCGCATGTCGCAACTCGGCATCAATCAGCGCGACGCGGCGGACAAGCCGCCCGCCATGCTCGATGTGCTGGCAACCAGCATCAACATCATGCAGGTGCTGATCACCCGCAGCCGGCTGGCGGGCGAGCCGGCGGACGTGATGATCACCCCGCACCTGGCAGAACTGGGACTGATGGAATTCCACCGCGCCGCCATCGCCATCGAAGAAGGACAGCGCGCAGCCGAACAGGTGCTGCCGCAGCTTATGGGGCTGTTGAATCAGTCGGGGAAAGTTTGATTGTGTAGCTGACTTGGTAGCAGATTACTTGTAATTTGAGCCTGGCACCTATGATTCACTAGCAGAAAGGCCTCAAATTCTTGCCAGCGTTAGTGAGATAGAATAAACATCTACTTCCCATATCTGCACTCACATAACCAATCACGATTCCAGACACTTTTCTTCCTTGTGCTACTGCGTCATATCTGACTTGCCCGTCACCAAGAATTATTAGGTATGTGCTTTTGCTATGGTTTGGTTTAATACTGCCAAGCTGGTAATGATCCAATGTTGGTAGAACTGTAAGTTTAAAATCTTGCACCTCTGCCACTGTATTATTAAGAATTGTTATTTTGTAAGTCGATGTAAACAAGTGTCCCAAGAAGATCACTGCCACAAAGCCAGATAACAAGAATAAAATTTTTTTAATTTTCATTCTTCCAAAAGTTGGCTCATTTCATCAAATTCCCTCTTTGTAGCGAAAACTTTCGCGAGCATGAGCACTTTGATCGTGGAACCCTTAACTGTGGTGGATCGATGTTATGCATTTACGACACCTAGAATAAAGATGGTTGCGCCTACTGCGTAAGTAACAACCTGCACCCAGAAAGAACTCCATGTAACTGGGCCGCAGTACTTAGCCATGAACGTATTGAATGAGCCTCCATCTTTAATTTTTCTGGCTGTATATCGATAGTCGAGCAATTTAGACATTGTGGCCACGCAACCAAAAGCGGCAGAGGCAGCCCACCAAAAGATTGTTGTTTCGATGGGAAGACTGCCAAGTGAATTGTTTTCCAGCTTTAAGTTGATTACATATGCCAACGATGCTACGGCAAAACCGAGAAAGAGATTGATGGCAAAAGATAGGTGAGTAATTCGGTAGTCCTGCCATCTCACATAGCGCTCTTGTTGTTTCGTGTCCATGGGAACCTTATTCACAACTTTTCTCAAACCAGAGTATAGGCCACGCCTGCTGTAATGGCGGGTCTCCTCCATTAACTTGCTGTTTAAAGTTACCATTGGCCCATAAGAGGGCTTCAGGTGGCGTCTATCTCAATAACATTGCGGATTCGGCATCCCTGACGCATATGTTTATTCGATCTAATATCAGTGATCTTATGCTTGAGTCGTTCCAAGTTGAATGGGGGGCATAAAGATCATCCAAGCAGAGAAATTGCCCACCTCTAGCTATGTTTTTAATGATATTGCCATCGCTTTTGCCGTAATAAAACTCACGCATGCGACGAATCTGCTCAGACTTTGTTAACCCGTTTTTTTTGTTTTCATATAGATCGAGACACCCTGCGGCCGATGCCACACAGGCGTCCTTAATGTATTTAATAA
>JADFDC010000027.1 GCA_018263115.1 Thiobacillus sp. | reverse complement strand
AGGCCGTATGTAGAGCCGCAGTCTAGTTCCAACTCAACACCCAGCGCACTTGCTTTGATAGGGAGAGTCCATGTAGTTCGAGCTAAGCTGCCCGCGGAGGCAGGCACTGTAAGCCCGGGCTGAGAAGATGCACAGTGTGCCTCAGCCCGGGCTTACAGTGCCTGCCGTAGCGGGTCAGCTTGAGCGAGGGGTTAGGCCCCACTCGCGCGGCGCTTCTTGAATGCTTCAAAGCGATCTCTGTACGAAAACATGTAGTCCAGGATCGCATTTGCAAACTCCAGTGTGTCTTTGGAGTCGGGCTGTGAGATTGCGACGCCTACGCCGTGAGCTGCTTCATTTCCGACTGTTCTCAGGGCATCGGACCATTCGAACAACCTTTCGTCAATGAGTCCGTTCTCCTTCATCTTCTTCAGTGACGCGCTGAGGTTCCTCTCACTGACGCCGTGTTCAGCACAGACACCCTCGATAGTCTTGCGACACATGATGGCCGAAGCGGTGTAGGCGCCTGCTCTGTAGCAAGAGCAGGCCTCTTCGAAAGCGGCTCGAATCGCGGGCGGTGCGTTTGGATTCACCCTGGCATCGGTCTGCGGAAAGACGACATACGGTGTGTCCCACTTGTCACCTTCGGCCATGTTCCCGATGTTGGTCTGTCTGATCAGTATGGGTGACCGACACGTTGTACATGCCATGAGCGTGTAGCGCCACTCAGGCTGGCGACCGTCGAACTGTCGTGCGTAAGAGCCAGCCGGCTGGTTCTCATTTTCGGTCGCTTACCCGCGCATTTCGGACCAAATGTTGTCATTGAACTCGCAGAGAACATGTCGAGCGTTGTTAATGAATTCAACATCCGTTTCCATGAGCGATGTCTCGAACTTCCTGTAGCGATGAAAGATGCCCAGCTTCTTCGAGTTGGTCTTAACTCGCACGTAGCTTTCTTTTCTGAGGTCAATCCAATCCGCGTGCGCATACTCGTTTCGTCGCTTTGCACATTCAAGCAGCATTCTTTCCAGCTGGTTTAGCTCTTCCTGTGTGCGTTTCACCTTGCACGATTGGATCATCTGACCGTAGAGGTGAATTAGCGCTCTACACTTCGCGGCGTACTGCATCTCTGAGAGAAAGACATCGAGACGTTCGTCTTGAATCGGGTCTCTCAAAACGACTTCGCGGATGAAATCGGAAAGGTGCTCCTCAAGAGAATTGAAGTAGATGACTATCCAACCGATGTAAGGAGCGATTGCGTCTAGATACGCTTCAAACTCCTCTTCGCTTTCCAAGTACTCGAGTTCGTCAGACTCGTATTGGCGAAAAATGCGTTCGGTCATGGTCAGCCGGCTAACAGTTAATATACGGACGCCAACGTCCGTATAACATTATTATTTAGGGTGTACATTATGGCCATGTAACCTCATGATTCGCAATCGTTTTCATTTTCCTGCGTCTCTATAATAACCCCCAATAATACGGACAGCATAGCAAGACGATTGGACCTCTCTTATGCTGAGCTTTTTTTCATCAGTAAAGGAGTGAAAGTAATGGGGTCAGCCCCCTCGTTTGCTTGAGCAAGTTTCCGTTGTCTGCCGCCGCCGGCACTTCAGCCCTCGTACCGAACAAGCCTACCGGTACTGGATTCGGCAATACATCCTGTTTCACGACAAACGCCACCCTTCTCAAATGGGCTCGGTGGAAGTGGAAGCTTTCTTGAATTATCTGGCCACCAAACGCCGCGTGTCCGCCTCAACCCAAAGCCAGGCCTTGAATGCGGTAGTCTTTTTATACGACAGCGTCTTGGCGAAACCGCTAGGCGAAATGACAGGTCTCAAACGGGTGCAGCGCCGTCAGCGCATCCCAGTGGTTTTAACTCGTGAAGAAACCAAAGCGACATTGGGCCTAATGGAGGGAACCTCCCGATTAATGGCTCAATTGATCTATGGTGCCGGGCTGAGAGTGCATGAATGCGTCACGCTTCGGGTAAAAGACATCGATCTATCAGCCAAAACGCTGAACATTCGGGATAGCAAAGGGAGTAAGGACCGGACAACCGTGTTGCCCAGCCAACTGCGATCATTGTTGGAGCAACACTTGCTGAGGGTGGCGGTTTTACATAAAGAAGATCTTGCGCGGGGCGCAGGCTTGGCACCGATGCCCGATGCATTGGCTCGCAAATATCCGTCTGCCTCCTCGTCATTCGCGTGGCAGTTCGTCTTTCCTTCAGCCGTCTTGCGACCCTGGGGGGACTCTGGGCGTATGGTCAGGTGGCATGTATCAGACTCGACGGTTCAACGAGCATTCAAGCAGGCAGTTATCCGCGCTGGAATTCAAAAACATGCGAGTGTGCATTGTTTGCGTCATAGCTTCGCCACCCATTTGCTGGCTGCAGGAACTGACATTCGCACAATACAGCTTCTGCTGGGGCATCGTAGCTTGCAAACGACCATGATCTATACACATGTGTTTCAGGCCATGAAATCAGTGACAAGTCCATTTGATGAGCTCTAGCAGGGGGATTCCCGGAGGCCGCGCAACGCTCGTCCTTCGGTTGCTGAGCGGCAGGTCAGAAGGCCATAGCAGACGTATTCGCATTGCTCGACGTAGGACCGCTCAGGCCGAACAAGAGACGGTCTGGATTCCCAGCCTGAACTTCCGCTACTGGCCGTTTCAAGACCTTCCCTAATTCAACGCACTGGACAACAACCGGCGATATTTGGAAACCAGTTCGCCCTGTCCACCCAGCAGGTTGAACACGTCCAGCAGGGTCTTGCGGCCGATGTCGTCCTGGAAGCTGCGGTCGCGCCGGACGATTTCCAGCAACTGGTCCATGCCTTCGTCGTAACGGCCCGAGGCAATCATCAGATTGGCGAGTTTCAATCGGGAATCGAGGTTGTTGGCATCGCCTTCGATGGCGGCAACGAGGGTGCCTTCGTTTTCACCACCCGCGCTCATTTCCGCCAGCTTGATCTGGGCCAGCAACTGCACGGTGCGCGCATCCTTGGCCACATCCTCATTGCGGATGCTGGAAAGCAGGCGTCGGGCTTCTTCCAGCTCGCCTTTCACGAACATGATTTCGGCGGCATCCACGCGCACCCACTCGTTGCCAGGATCAAGTTTCGACGCATCGCCCAGCAATTTGAGCGCGCCGGCATCGTCGCCCGCCCCGCGTAATCTCTGCGCCTGCTGCCGCAATTCTTCCGCCGGGCTGGGGACGATGCGGTCGAGCCATTCGCGCACGGCGTTTTCGGGCAGTGCGCCGGAAAACTCATCGACAATCTTTCCCTTCACCACGGCCTTGACGGCGGGAACGCCGCGCACGCCAAACTGGGCCGAAAGCTCCTGGTTCTCGTCGGCATTGACCTTGGCAAGGATGAACTTGCCACCAAACTCCTCCGCCAGTTTTTCCAGAATCGGTTTGAGCGATTTGCACGGGCCGCACCACGGCGCCCAGAAATCGACGACAACAGGTTGCTTGAAAGAAGCCTCGATGACTTCCTGCTGAAAGTCGGCCAGGCCGACGTCTTTATCGAATGCGGACATGATTACCAATCCATAAAATATTACTTACCACAGAGGCATAGAGACACAGAGAAATTCACGAACCGCACGTTTGAAAAAGACGGCAAGTTCTGCACAATTCCTGACTCGATGACTCACGGTTTTCTCGGTGTCTCTGTGCCTCTGTGGTTAACCTGTTTTTTCCTGCACCAGCACCCACGGCGCGACGACAACGCTCCACAAGTCCGGGTCGCGCGCCAGCCAGTCGCGTGCCTGGTCATCGTTTGGCTTTTGCAGTTGACCGGCATGCATCCACTGGCTGACCGCCGCGCCATTGTCCATCGCCAAGGCCACGGCGACGTCGATCAAATCCAGTTCGCCTGCCACGCGGACAACGACGCCGCGGGCATGATGTCGCTGAAGTTCTGCCCAGGCAACTTTGGCGGTTTCGCCATTTAGTTTGGCGCGAAGGATTTCGGTCGGTTCAGTCATGAAAGCGGCATCAAAAAACATTCCCCCCTCCCTTGAGGGGAGGGGGCCAGGGGGAGGGTGAAAAGGTTGTTCACCCAAACATCACCCCTCACCCAAACCCTCTCCCACAAGGGGAGAGGGGGCAAAAAAATCAAATGCGCATCGCCAGTTCCTCGGCCTTGCCGGTATAGCTGGCCGGCGTCATCTGCTTGAGCCGGGCTTTTTCCGCATCGGGAATTGCCAGCCCATCGATGAACACGTGCAAGGTCTCGCGCGTGATGCCGCCCTTGCCGCGGGTAAGTTCCTTGAGCTGTTCGTAGGGATTGGGCACGCCGTAACGGCGCATCACGGTCTGGATAGGCTCGGCCAGCACTTCCCAGTTGGCGTTCAAATCTGCCTCCAGCGCGGCAGGGTTGGCTTCCAGCTTGTTCAGGCCGCGCAGGCAGGATTCGTAGCCCAGCAATGTATACCCAAGACCTACCCCCATGTTGCGCAAGACGGTGGAATCGGTGAGGTCGCGCTGCCAGCGCGAAATGGGCAGCTTCTGCGCAAGATGGGTGAGCACGGCATTGGCCAGGCCGAAATTGCCTTCGGCGTTTTCAAAGTCGATGGGGTTGACCTTGTGCGGCATGGTGGAAGAACCCACCTCGCCCGCCTTTACTTTCTGCTTGAAGTAACCCAGCGAAATGTATCCCCACACGTCGCGGCAAAGGTCGACGAGCATGGTGTTGGCGCGCACGTGGGCATCGAACAGCTCGGCCATGTAGTCGTGCGGCTCGATCTGGATGGTGTAGGGGTTGAATGTCAGGCCCAGGCTTTCGACGAATTTCTTGCCGAAGGCTTCCCAGTCCACATCGGGATACGCCGACAGGTGCGCATTGTAGTTGCCCACCGCGCCGTTGACCTTGCCCAGGTATTCGCGGTCGGCCAGTTGCACGCGCACGCGTTGCAGGCGATAGACCACGTTGGCCATTTCCTTGCCCAGCGTGGTGGGGCTGGCGGGCTGGCCGTGCGTGCGCGACAGCATGGGCAGCGCGGCCAGCGCGTGCGCCAGGGCTTGCAATCTGTCGATGATGCGGGTGAGGCCGGGCGCAAGGATTTCCTCCTGCGCACCTTTCAGCATCAGGCCGTGCGAGGTGTTGTTGATGTCTTCCGACGTGCAGGCGAAATGCCAGAACTCGCTGACCTTGTTAATCTCGGCGTTGGCCTTGCAACGCTCCTTGAGGAAATATTCGACGGCCTTGACGTCGTGGTTGGTGGTGGCTTCGATTTCCTTCACCCGCGCGGCATCCGCTTCGGAAAAATTCGCCACAATCGAGTCAAGAAATGCAATGGCATCTTTCGAGAATGCCGGCACTTCCGCGATGTCTTTGGCTGCGGCAAGCGCCTTCAGCCATTCCACTTCCACCCAAACCCGGTGTTTGATCAGGGCGAATTCGCTGAAATAAGGGCGAAGCGATGCAATCTTGCCGCCATAGCGGCCATCCAGCGGGGAAAGTGCGGTAAGGGCGGAGAGTTCCATGCGGTTCCCGGAAGGTGTTCTTGAAAACCGCTATTTTACAGGAGCGAAGAGCCTGTTTCAGCGGGTTTTATGCCCCGCGCTGAGGCACTGTGGGGTGCAGTGCTAGGCGCGCGACGTGCCGTTTGGTCATCCAAACAAGCGGTACGCAACAACGCAATGTGCCCTACTGTGCCACAGCCCTTTGGGTTGCGCCCAAAAAGCGCGCCTGCTTTTTCGCTCGGCTCGCCAAGAGGTCACCATTGGTTTCGCGTCGCTTCGCGCATCCATCGCTTTTTGGGCGCAACGCGGGGTATAAAACCCGCTGAAACAGGCTCTAAACCTGCCGCCGGTCGCGGAATGCCTGGGCAATCGTGCCAAGATCTACATATTCCAGCTCTCCGCCCAGCGGCACACCGCGCGCAAGACGTGACACCTTCAACCCCTTTTCGCGCAGGCGCTCGCCCAGCATGTGCGCCGTGGCTTCGCCTTCGGGCGTGAAATTGGTCGCCAGCACCACTTCTTCCACCACACCATCGAGCGCGCGGTTCAACAACTTGTCCATGCTGATTTCGCGCGGCCCGATGCCGTCCAGCGGCGACAGCCTGCCCATCAGCACAAAGTACAGGCCGTTGTAGGTTTGCGTGGATTCCAGCATGTTGAGGTCGGCCGGCATTTCCACCACTGCAAGCAGCCGCTTCTCCCTGCGTGGGTTTGCGCAGGTTGTACAGATTTCAGACTCGGAAAAGTTGTTGCACAACCTGCAATGCTGCAAGTGCGCAAGCGCATGATGGAGTGTGGCGGCCAACCGCTCTGCGCCGGTACGGTCACGCTGCAGCAAATGGTAGGCCATGCGCGCGGCGGACTTTGGCCCCACGCCAGGCAAGGCGCGTAAAGCTTCAATCAGCGCGGCCAGCGCGCCGGGGGATTTAGTATCCATGAAGTATCTTAATGCCTGGCTTTTGGTTACCGGTTGGTGTTACGTATAAATACCAAATCCCACACACCATGGCCAAGTTTGATCCCGCGCTGTTCGAACTTGGTGACAGGCCGCCACTCTGGACGGGGCGCATAACCGTTCACGGAATTTTTCAGCAAAGGCTCCGCTGAAAGCACTTCCAGCATTTGCACCGCATAGTCTTCCCAATCGGTCGCGCAGTGCAGGTACCCGCCCGGCGCCAGCTTTTTCGTCAGCAACGCAACCAGCGAAGGCTGAATGAGCCGGCGCTTGTGATGACGTTTCTTGGGCCATGGATCTGGAAAATAGATATGTATGCCGGCAAGTGAATGGTCGGGAACCATGTGGCTTAGCACTTCGACAGCGTCATGCTGGATGATGCGGATATTGGATATCCCATGCTCTTGAATGTCCTTGAGCAGGCTGCCAACACCTGGAGTATGAACCTCGACGCCGAGATAATTGTTTTGCGGATGCGCGGCGGCAATATCCGCCGTGGTATGTCCCATGCCAAAACCGATTTCGAATATGACAGGCGCATCACGCCCGAATGTTTTTGCAAAATCCAGCGGCGACGGTGAAAAAGACAGTCCCCACTGTTGCATGCCTGCTTCGTAGGCACGTTTCTGCGCTTCGGACATGCGTCCCTGGCGCAGGACATAGCTTCTGATACGCCTTTGCGGCGCGGCGTCCATACTGCCTTCCAAGTTCAGGAACCGATCATTCCGCTGGTCGGGCTGCTGGGGCTGGCGGTGTAGATTTTTTTCGGCATGCGCCCGGCAAGAAACGCCTCGCGTCCCGCTTCGACCGCTTTCTTCATGGCAGAAGCCATCAACACGGGATTTTGCGCGCCTGCAATGGCGGTGTTCATCAGCACCGCATCGCAGCCGAGTTCCATGGCAATAGCGGCGTCCGACGCCGTACCCACACCCGCATCGACGACTACCGGCACTTTGATGCGGTCGATGATGATTTGCAGATTCCACGGGTTGAGGATGCCCATGCCCGAGCCGATCAGCGAGGCCAGCGGCATGATGGCCACGCAGCCGATGTCTTCCAGTTGTTTGGCGATGATGGGATCGTCACTGGTGTAAACCATGACCTGAAAGCCGTCCTTCACCAGCACTTGCGCCGCGTGGAGGGTTTCCACCACGTTGGGGTACAGACTTTGCGGATCGCCCAGCACTTCCAGTTTGACCAGGCTGTGTCCGTCCAACAACTCGCGCGCAAGTCGCAAGGTGCGAATCGCCTCGTCTGCCGTGTAGCAGCCAGCGGTATTGGGCAGATAGGTGTATTTAGTTGGCGGCAGCGCGTCCAGCAAAGAAGGCTGGCTGGCATCCTGGCCGATGTTGGTGCGGCGGATCGCGACCGTGACGATCTCGGCCCCACTGGCCTCCACCGCCCGCCGGGTTTCGTCAAAATCCCTGTATTTGCCGGTACCCACCAGCAAACGGGATGAGTAGGTCTTGCCTGCGATTACGAGTTGATCCATAAATTCAGTCGAGAGTAGAGGGTCGAGAGTTGAGAGCAGAAACAGACAGTCTTTCAGCCGCCGCCGACCGCGACGACGATTTCGAGCCTGTCGCCACTTTCAAGTTGCACGTCGGCATGCCGGCTGCGTGGCACGATTTCGCCGTTGCGCTCGACCGCGACGCGCTTGCCTGTCAAATCCAGCGCCTCGACCAGACCTGACACCGTCATCGAGGCGGGGAAAACACGGCTTTCACCATTTATAACCAGGGAAAATGCTTCCATATGCCGGGAAACTTGCAGTAAGATGCGGGCCAAATCTGCCCTTGAAAACATTGGCAATTTTACCACGCGGGCGTCGTATAACGGCATTACCTCAGCTTCCCAAGCTGATGAAGAGGGTTCGACTCCCTTCGCCCGCTCCATTCCTCCCAAATGTGACACCGCTCGTCGGGAAGTGACATTTTTCGGCAGTCAATCACTCAACTTTTCCCCCAGACAAACCGTAAGCAAAGTTAACTGGTTGTGGGTAACCTTTCCTGCACCGGGTGGCATCTGACAAGGGCAAACCCGTCGCGAGACGGGGACGCAAAATCTCCGGTCTGGGTCTTTTGTACAAGGCATCAGATAGCGGGATCGCCGGATGAGGTATGGGGGATACACTCCGCCCCTTCTCCGCCATTTGCTCCTTTTCTCAGACCAGACCGGCTGCTATCCGCGCCTTTCGAGAAAGTATGTCATGGAGCACGATATGACCGAGCAAAAAATTGTCAACCTCAACGAATACGGCAAACGTCGCACGCCGATCACCGCTGAAAACCAGGCAATACTGATTGAATGCCGCGACATGCTCGCCAGCGGCATGGCGCGTGTGCTCTCGAGACAGGCGGAAGCCATGGAACACAGCTTGATTTCACTGGCTGACCGCTCGCCATTGATGGAAACCCGAAATCTGTATTTCGGCGCGCAAGGCATACTCAACCAGACGGGAACCGAGCTCTTCCAGGCTTGCAAACAGGCTTTTCTGAAGGCTTATGACAAACAGACCCAATCACAGGATTCGGGCCGTTCAAACCTTGCAACCGATGAACTTTCCCTGGTTGGGGACACCGATTTTGAGGCAACGCTTGCCGTCAACAAATCCGGATCGCGCTTGCGCTTTCATTGCGCCGAAGAACTCGTAGGGTTGGACGTGCGCATGGGTGTGCTGACAGGCAGGCCGCAAATGGCCTCTGACGACAACCCGATGGGGCCGCGGATTGTATGCGAATCCATTCTGGACGGTCTTGAATCGCTGGGCATCGACGTGAAAGTGCAACTGGTGCTGCTGAACCAGTTCGATTTGATGCTCTATCCAGAACTCCCCGGCCTTTATCAGGAAGTAAACAAACTGCTGGTTAACAAGGGAATCCTGCCTGACTTCAAGGTAGGCATGAGAACCCGGCCCGATGGAAACCGCGCTTCCCGGAGCAGGAACGATGAACAGGCTGACATCATGAATCTGTTTGAACAATTGGTGCAATCACCGGCTGGCCATGCCACAGGTGCTGGGGGCACTGGCATGCCACTGGCAGGTGGCGGAGCTGGCAGCCCATTCCATGCGGGAGGCGCAGGTGTGTCCGCCATGCTCGGGATGACCATGATGGAAGCCCTGCATCGTCTGCAAGGCGGTGCGCTGTCATTGCCGGGTGGCGTCACGATCGACCTGCGCCCGGTTCAGTCCAGCGGCGGATTCTCGAATGTTGTTCGTGAATTGCAGCAAAGCCCGGTCATGCTGTCGGCCAGCCAGCTCGAAACCGTCATGATCGATGCGGTCGCCATGTTGTTCGACTACCTGTTCGAGGATCGCGCGATTCCCGATCACATCAAATCCCTGATCGCACAGCTTCAGGTTCCGGTGCTCAAGGCCGCCATCATTGACCGCAGCTTTTTCAACAACCGCGACCACCCCGCACGCCAGGTACTGGATCTGATTGGTTCGCTGGTTGTAAAAACCGGCAATGAAGAATCCGGATCCGATCCCTTGCTTGCTGAAGTCGAAGCGGTCATCCAGCGCATCATTTCCGAGTATGACCAGGATGCCTCCATTTTCGAGCAGGCTGTTTATACACTGCTGGCATTGCAGGCGCGCCGGGAGCAGGAACTTGATTCCGGCATGGCCGAGCAGATCGCCGACATCCAGCGCGCGGAGCGCATCGAGTCCGCCGAATCTGTCGCGCTGGAACATATCCGCCGCGCACTGGCCGACCAGCCCTCACCTTCGGCCATAGTCGCTTTCCTGCGCGATGTCTGGACCCACCTGCTCAAGCGCGAATATATCGAAGGCGGCGAGAGCGCCCCTCATCTTTCCGCTCACATTGAAACCATGCGCGAGCTGCTCTGGAGCGTTCAGCCCAAACCCGACATGGATAGCCGCCTGATGCTGGTGCGCATTCTTCCCGGTCTGCTCAAGCGCTTGCGGGAAGGCGTCCAGGCTTCACCGATGAGCCTTGAAGCCGCCGAGAAATTCTTTTCCGAGCTGGTTGCGCTCCACGCCAATGCCGTACGCGCCAATCCGCAAAGTGTTCCGCTTCCGGAAGCCGAGGTACTGCTGGATGATATTCCGGCGCCAGAAGCCGGTTCCGACCTTGTTGCTACACCGTCAAGCACCGCCGAACCTGAAACGGTACAGCCGGAAGTCGAAGACGAATTCGCCGAACGCGCACGCTCCCTGCAAAAGGGCGACTGGGTCGAGTTCCATTACGAAGATGGCACTTTCCGCTGGGCAAGGCTGGGCTGGATCAGCGGCCTGAAAGGCCAGTATCTCTTTTCCGACGCCGATGGCCTGAACATGTTCTCCACCACGCCGCAAAGACTTGCTGAAAAGTTACGCAGCGGGCAGGCAGTTCTGGTCGAGCGCCGTTCGCCGACCGATAGCGCATTTGGCAAATTGTTCGCCTTCTTCAAGCAGCGCCTGTCACCTGCCTGATATTTTGTTGTTCCGGGGTCCCCTCTGGCCGGCTAGCGCAAGCAGCCGGCCTTTTTGTTGGCAATAATCCGGAGCCGGTTTCTGACCCCGCATCATGCCCTCATAACAGTTTTTCAACACCCTGCTAACATGCCGGGATGGGATTCGCGGATGAACTGATCAAATGGCAAAAGCAGCACGGGCGGCATGATTTGCCCTGGCAGGGTACGCGTGACCCGTATCCCATCTGGGTATCGGAAATCATGCTGCAGCAAACCCAGGTTGCTACAGTCATTCCTTATTTCAAGCGTTTCATGGCGCGCTTCCCGGATTTCGCCATCCTGGCCCGCGCCAGCGAAGATGAGGTGCTTGCTCACTGGGCAGGCCTTGGCTATTACGCACGCGGCCGTAACCTCCAGCGTGCTGCCAGGCAAATCATCGAGCAACATGCAGGAATATTTCCACATGACACGGATGAAATTTGCGCTTTGCCTGGCATTGGGCGCTCTACCGCTGCCGCAATCGCGGCTTTCGCTTTTGGAACGCGCGGCGCCATTCTCGATGGCAATGTGAAACGTGTGCTTGCCCGGTCGTTTGCCATTGAGGGTTGGACGGGCGACAGGAAAGTGGAAACGAGGTTGTGGCAGCTTGCCAATGACCTGTTGCCGGATAAATCGATCGAGGTTTACACCCAGGCGCTGATGGACCTGGGCGCCACGGTTTGCACCCGGAGCCGTCCCCGCTGCCATACATGTCCCGTCAAGGCCACATGCCTGGCGTTTGCCAAGGGCCTCGTTGATCAATTTCCCTCACCGCGTCCCCGAAGGACGCTGCCTGAAAGACAGGCGCAACTGCTGGTTATCCGGCATGGCGCCGATGTCTTGCTGGAAAAGCGTCCTTCACCCGGCATCTGGGGCGGTTTATGGAGCCTGCCGCAGATCGACATGGATGCCGAGGCTGGCGGTACCTGTCAGCGCCTGACAGGAACAAGCCCTGCGCGGATTCATTCGCTGCCTGTCTTCACTCATGTCTTTACCCACTTCCGCCTTCACATCCTGCCGCAGGAAGTCATGCTTGATCGTCGGCCCATAATTGTGGAGGAAACAGGGAGAATGTGGTTGCCCGTAGAGGACGCCATCCATGCAGCGATCCCGAAACCGGTATCGCGCATTCTGAAAAGCCTCGTGTAAAACTGAATTTGACTCAAAATGCTGATCGACACCCATTGCCATCTCGACGCCGCCGAATACGATGCCGATCGCGAAGCAGTCGCTCGACGCGCACTTGAGGCGGGTGTTGAGCGCATCATCGTTCCATCGGTTGCTGCCTTCAACTTCCCGGCAACGGTCAATTGTCGCCAATATCCAGGCGTTGATATCGCCCTAGGCATGCACCCCATGTACGTGCACATCCACAAGGAAGAACATCTGGCGCAACTGGAGGAAGCGATTCGCGCCCACCAGCCGGTCGCCATTGGCGAGATCGGCCTCGACCGGTTCCAGTCATGCATTGACCGGCCCGGGGTGCTTGAACATGACCTGAACATGCAGGAGTTTTATTTCTCGGAACAACTGAAGCTCGCCCGAAAATTCAGTCTGCCAGTGCTGCTTCATATCCGCCGCTCAAATGATCAGATACTGAAATTCCTCAGACGAATCAAGGTGCCCGGCGGCATTGCCCATGCATTTAACGGCTCGATGCAGCAAGCCCGGGAATTCATCAAGCTGGGATTCAAGCTTGGATTTGGCGGTGCCTTCACTTACACCCGCGCCACAAACTTGCACCAACTGGCAATGGAATTACCGCTGGATTCCATCGTGCTGGAAACCGACGGGCCAGACATTCCACCCGAGTGGATCGCGCGTCAGCGCAACGAACCTGCCCAGGTAGCGCCTATCGCCAACGCGCTGGCAACGCTCCGGCACATCAGTCCAGACGAGATTGCGCAGAAAACAACCGAAAATGCCCGACAGGTGCTCCGGCTGATAATCTGACGATTTTCAGATCCAGCGGCGTACACGGGTTTTGTATTGCCGATACGCGTCACCAAATTTTCCTTCGAGGTGAGCCTCCTCATGGCGGATCACCCCAAAGCGCAACATGGCCCAGATCAGCGGCGCGAACACCAGCGGCCACCAGCTTCGCAGCAACAATGACACCCCCGCAAGTATGAACCAGTCGCCAAGATAGATCGGGTTGCGACTGAAGCGGAAGGGTCCGCTGGTGCAGAGTTCCGAGGCAGCCTTGTAAGGATTGACCGTGGTGTGATGCCGCCAGAAAGTAATCAGCGTCGCGACGAACAAAGCCAGCCCCACACCCACTAGCAGCCAGCCCAACGGTTCCGTTGCCTCGCCCCAGTCCAGGCTTAACGGCAGAACATTCCGGTCCAGCCACCAGCCGCCCAGCATTGCCGCAGCATAGGGCGCCGGCGGCAATATCAGGGTACGCGGCCGGATGGCTTCAGCTTTGGTATCGATCATGATCTTGATTTTCCCGGGTGGCGCCTAAAAAAATAAGAAGCGCGGCTTAATTTTCCCGTACCAGTTGGTTGATACGTTTGATAATTTCGGGATGGTCGAATTCACGTCCGCCAATGGCCTGATAAGCCATGCGCCCGCGCTTGTCGACAATATAAGTGGTTGGCAATCCCCTGACCGGCCAGAAAGCCATCGCGCCACTATCCTGATCCAGCAGGATGGAAAACGCCGGCTGCAAGTCAAGCGTGGAAACAAACTGCTCGATCGTTTCCGCGGTTTCTCCCTCGTTGACCGCGAGAATCACGACCGGCTTCCCCGACATTTGTTCTCTGAGCCGCTCCATGGAAGGAAACTCGCGCCGGCATGGCGGACACCAGGTCGCCCAGAAATTCACCACGACAACCTTGCCTTTAAGGCTGGCCAGCGTGATCATCTTGCCATCAAGATCCTTGAGCGCTAGACCGGGCGCGGTCAATCTCGGTTTATAGGGAACAAGAGAAACCTGGAGTGGCGGATCGGCAGCCCTGGAAAAACTCGTCAAACCCAGAAAAAGAAATCCCGCCAGCACGCCGAGGGCGAGCTTATTTGTGGCATTCAACATTCCGTAGCGTTCCTTCAAAAAGTTTGCCGCCTTGCCACCAGCGGTAGGTCACATCAAACCTGCTTCCGGGTGGAATCTCGTAAGTTGTCATGCCCTGATTCCAGTCCCCGGGAGCGAACGTCTGTTCAACCGGGAACTGCGACCATTCAAATGCCGTCCTGACCGGTTTGTTGAAATTTCTGGGCTGCCAGCGGGCCAGCCAGTCATGTTTGGTCAACATGAGTTGTGGCGTGTTTTCCAGGGGCACATACCGCCATTCCGCCAGACAATACTTGATGGGTTTTTTGCTGTCGTTGCGCAACACTGACATGAAAACACAGGTGCCGGCAAACTCATTGGCGGATTTTTCATCCATCCCTCTGGCCAGCATGAAGGCCTGGGCCTGCTCCCGGCTGATCTGGGTCAAGCGGAAATAAACGCCCTTGTCTTCGGTTTCCCAGGTAGCCAGGCCCGTTTCTTCTGAAATGCTGTGAATGGTTTCACCTTTCAGCACAGCAGCTGAGTATGCACAGGAGAACGCAAGGCTTGCCGCCCACCCCGCCAACATGATCAAGGCAAAGCGTTGCTTCTTCACACCCGGGAAGCCTGAATGGCATGCAGGAATTCGTTCCGGAACTGGTCACTGCCTTCAAAGCAGCCGCTGAATGCCTGGGTCACAACACGTTCGTCGCCGCGCCGATCCTCGCCCAGCAGCAGACATAACTGCTCGGCTTCAATGATGCAGGCAGCACCCGCTGCCTTGCCATGCGTCATCATGGCTTCGGCGATGTCGCGCGTCATCCATTCCTGGTAAGTAAAACGATGGCCAATGGCATCGACCAGACGCGCGATGCGACCAAAGCCGTGCAGGCGTCCGCCCGGCACATAGGCAACATGCGCCACCCCGCGAAACGGAACGAGATGATGCGGGCACACGCCGTGTATGGCGATGCCGCGCACCACCACCATGTCCTTGCGGTCATCGGCGAAACCTTCCCCCAAGGCCTCGGCCGGATCCATGGCATAGCCACCCAGCAGACGTTTCTGCCAAAGCTCGCGCACGCGCTGCGCCGTGCGGCCGGTGTGAACCGTATCCGACGCGACACCGCAAGCAGCAAGCAGATCATTTACCGCGCGCTCAAAGGCATCCGCATTGAAGGTACCCGTCTGTGCGATGCCATATCCGGCCGGCCTGGCGCCGCCGTGATGTTCGCACTGATCGTGTTTGCAGGTATCAGACATTATTTGAAAACGGATTTGAGGAAATCCAGCGTGTGGGCCCAGGAGTTGAAATCGGCATGGGCATCGTATTTCAGCGGCAGGCCAAATTTCGCTGCGTAGCCATCGGCCTCGGGATTGGTAAAGGTGTGCTTCACGCCTGGATAGGAAACCAGTTGCCAGTCAGCTTTGGCATTGCCCATTTCAGTCTTGAACGCTTCCACCTGTTCCGTCGGAACGATCGGATCAGCCTCGCCGGTAAACACGCGGATTTTGCTCTTGATGCTGCCGGGCTTGACCGAAACATCGGTTGCCAGCACGCCGTGATAGCTCACCACACCTTTCAGCGGCTCGCCGTTTCTGGCCATGTTGAGCACGACTCCGCCACCAAAACAGTAACCCAGCGCGGCAAGCTCGTTTTTCTTCACCAGCGGCTGGCGGTTAAGAAATTTTTCAGCCGCGGCAAATCGGGCGCGCGCGACGGGAGGATTCTTGTTGACCGACCCGGCCAGCGCCCCGGCATCCTTTGGATTGTCCGCAGTCTTGCCGTCACCGTACATATCCACAGCCAGCGCGACATAGCCCGCCTCGGCCAGCATGCTTGCGCGCTTTTTCGCATAGTCATTCAAACCCCACCATTCATGCACCACCAGCACGCCCGGACGCTTGCCCTTGATGGCGTCGTCATGGGCCAGCCAGCCTTTCATCTTGACGCCATCCGCCTCATATTCAACAAGTTTGCCAACCACTGCAGCATTCACGGCCAGAGGCAACAGCAACAGTAAAGACAATAACCATTTCATGGGTTTCTCCAGTAACAGCAATAACGGAAAGATAGCACCAGCGCGCCAAAATTGCGCTTATAAAAACAGTGTCAAAAGATCATTTAGAAAACGCCGGCCGAGCCGGGTCGGCCTGAGATAGTCAACGCCATGCTCAAGCAGGTTCCTGTTCACGGCATTTTTTAACGCGGATGCGCATATATTGAGCGGCAAGCCGGTGCGCTGCAGAAACAGTTCCGGCCGAACGCCCTCGGTTAGCCGCAAGGCATTCATCATGAACTCGAACGGCAGATCCTTGTTTGCAATATCGCGTGTCTCGGTGACATGCTCGGCTTTCTGAACCGCCTGCATGTATTGCGCGGGGTGTTTGACACGCATTTCACGGACAATGCGGTCGTGAAAAGAAAGCTTGCCATGCGCACCGGCACCCAGACCCAGATAATCGCCAAACATCCAGTAATTGAGATTGTGGCGGCTACGGTGGCGGGGTTTGGCAAAGGCGGAAGTTTCGTAGTTGTCATAACCTGCGTCAGCCAGACAAGCATCAAGCCAGTCCTGCATGTGTGAAGATGCCTCGTCATCCGGAAGATTGGCTGGCGGCGCATGTCCAAACGGTGTATTGGGTTCCAATGTCAGGTGATAGCAGGACAGATGCGGCGGATGGAATGACAATGCCGTTTTGACATCTGCTTCGAGCTGCGCCTGGGTTTGTCCCGGCAGCGCGTACATCAAATCCAGATTGAAAGTTTCAAAAGTCTGCGCGGCAAGTTCCACGGCCTGACGCGCCTCGCTACCGCCATGAATGCGTCCGATACGCCCAAGCAACTCATCGTCAAAGCTCTGTATGCCCAACGACACGCGGGTCACGCCTGCTTCGCGGTAGCCCTTGAAACGCCCGGCCTCGACCGTGCCCGGATTCGCCTCCAGCGTAATTTCTGCAAGTGGTTCAAGCTGGGCAAGTGTACGTACCGCAGTCAGAATACGGTCGATGCCTTCCGGTGAAAACAGGCTGGGCGTGCCGCCACCGAAAAAAACGGTTTGAATTCTGCGGCCCCATATTTGCGGCAACGCCAACTCAAGGTCGCGAGCCAACGACTCTATGTACGCGGATTCTGGAATGACTTCGGCGGCATGCGAATTGAAATCGCAGTAGGGACACTTGCGAACGCACCAGGGCAAATGAATGTAAAGCGATAGCGGTGGCGGAATACTGACACCTGGCGAGGTGTGGAGCTTCACTGTCTTTTCCATGTGCCTCGCCGCCACAGCCAGAAGTACACCACTGCATTCACGATCAGCACCAGACCGCCCAACACATACTGAGTCTTGATGCTCAGCGACTCGGGATATATCAATGGCAACAGGTAGTGGTTGATAAAGCCACCCTCATAGCCGCCCTCGCCCGCAAGCTTCCTGAAGTGATTTTCCAAAGGCGTCAGCGGACAGATCCAGCCAATGAACTCGATCAGCATGCCCCAGATTGCTGCGGGAAGATGCAACCAGATGATCCTGGGCTTCCATATGGCCAGAAGCCCCCCGGAAATGACAAAAAGAATGAACGCCAGATGCAGCAGCAGCATGCCATCTGCCGCCAGCCGGTAGATCATTGCCCAGGCTCTGTACGCAGCTTGGTGACCAGCAAATCAAGCGCCTTGCCGCGATGGCTGATGGCATTTTTGTGATCGGGATCGAGTTCGGCGCCGGTTTTGCCAAACTCCGGCAGGTAGAAATACGGGTCGTAGCCAAACCCGTTTTTGCCGCGCGGCGTGTCGATGATCTCGCCATGCCAACTGCCTTCGGCAATCAGGGGCTGCGGGTCATCGGGGTGTCGCACCAGCACGATCACGCAATAGTAATGCGCCTTGCGGTTGGGCTCGCCTTTAAGCGCCTCGATGAGCTTTTCGTTGTTGCGCTGGTCGGACTTTGGCTCGCCTGCATAGCGCGCCGAATACACCCCCGGCGCGCCATTGAGCGCATCGACGCAGATGCCGGAATCGTCAGCCAGCGCAGGAAGACCCGTGTGCAAGGCTGCATGCCGCGCCTTGGCCAAGCAGTTTTCAATGAAGGTGACATGAGGTTCCGGACATTCCGGCACGCCAAAGTCGGATTGCGGCACGACCTGAAAATCGAGTGGTTCGAGTATGCGGCCGATTTCCCTGAGCTTGCCGGGATTACCGGAAGCGATCACGATCCTCTTCATCATTCTTCCAGTACGGCTTTCTGCGCTTCGACCAGTTGCCGGATGCCGTCCGCCGCAAGGTCGAGCAATTCATTCAGCTCTTTGCGCGAAAAGGTTTCCCCTTCAGCCGTTCCCTGCACCTCGATCAAGCCGCCTTTGCCTGTCATGACTACATTCATGTCAGTATCGCAATCCGAATCTTCCGCATAGTCCAGGTCAAGCACAGGAACGCCTTGATAGATGCCAACAGAGATTGCGGCCACATGATCCCGCAATGGCGATTCGGCAAGCTTGCCTTGTCCGGTCAGCCAGTTCACCGCATCCGCCAGCGCAACATAAGCGCCGGTGATGCTGGCGGTGCGCGTACCGCCGTCGGCCTGGATGACATCGCAATCGATATGGATGGTACGCTCGCCCAGCTTGGCAAGATCAACCACCGCGCGCAGCGAGCGTCCAATCAGCCGCTGAATTTCCTGCGTGCGGCCGGACTGCTTGCCTCGCGCCGCCTCGCGGTCGGTGCGTGTGCCGGTTGAACGTGGCAGCATGCCATATTCTGCGGTGACCCAGCCTTCGCCTGAGCCCTTCTTGTGCGGCGGCACCTTCTCGAGAACGCTGGCCGTGCAAATAACTTTGGTATCACCGCACTCGATCAGCACCGAGCCTTCGGCATGCTTGGTATACCCCTGGGTGATGCGCAAGGTGCGCATGGCATGAGCGGCGCGGCCGCTGGGACGATGGGACACTACTGGCTCCAGTCTAAAAGACTGGGATTTTACGCTTCCTTGGAAAGTTTTTTGATCGCGTTCTGGATTTCCGCGATGGCGCGTTCGATCTCCTCGTCCGATATGGCGGGGGCGCTGTTGACTTCCGGCTTGTTGATCTGGGTAGTAAAGCCGTGCTCTGGAAGCGACAGGGTCGATACGGATTCGCCACTCGGCAGCTTCGCATCACCCCAGGTCATGGCAACCAGTGAAAGATTGTCACCATTCTCGCCGCCACGAAACTCGGCATGGTCCATCAGGTGTCGCACACCATCATCCAGGTTGTAGGTA
This sequence comes from Thiobacillus sp., assembly GCA_018263115.1. Lineage (GTDB taxonomy): Bacteria > Pseudomonadota > Gammaproteobacteria > Burkholderiales > Thiobacillaceae > UBA6918. The sequence continues at coordinate 12,233 of JADFDC010000027.1, read as the reverse complement.
TAGAGAATGGCCGCGATTTCCTGGATATTGACCGACCCCCAAACGCCATCGGTGCACAAAAGCAGACTGTCCGATTGATGAATCGGCATGGGCGGCGCGCACTCGACCTCGGGTGCGATATAACCGCCCAGGCAATTGCTGACCTTGTTCCGGTCCGGGTGATGCGCGACTTCCTCTTCGGTGATCAAGCCGTCCTTGACCATGCGCGCCACGGCGGTATGGTCTTCGGTGCGTCCGATCAGCCTTCCTTCGCTGAAAAAATACAGTCTTGAATCGCCCACGTGCGCCCAATACGCGGTGTTGTCCTGCACAACAGCGGCTACACAGGTCGTGTGGGGAATCTCCAGCAGATCGTGTTCAACCGCGTAATCGTTGATGGCATAGTGCGCGCGTGTCAGAACTTCATTCAGGAATTGCAGAGGGTCGGGCAATCTGGGTTTGGCAAGCAGTTGAAATTGCTCGGTCAGTGTCTGCACGCAAATCTGTGCTGCAATTTCGCCATGCATGTGGCCGCCCATGCCGTCAGCCACCACCATCAACAAGGCATCGCGGCTATAGGAGTATGCAACCCTGTCCTGGTTGTTCTTGCGCCCGCCCTGCCGGGAAGCTTGATAAATGGTGAATTTCATGGCGCTCAGTTTATCGGATAGCCATCAAAAGATTTCCTTGTTAAGGGATCGTTTGAGTGATTTGAGTATGGAAGGACGACGCTGATGCATGGTGTTCTTGTCCATGAGCACTTTCTGGAGCGCAAAAACGCTTTGCGGACGCTCCATGTAATTCAGTTGCAGGCACTGATCCACAGTTTCCAGAAGTTGTTCGGAATATTCACCGCGCCAGGTCTCTCGCGCGGAAACCAGCTTGTCGTTGAGCAGGCGGGCGTCCGCCGCCTGGGGCGGGTAACCGGCCAGGCACGCGTAAATGCTGGCGCCGATACTGTACACATCGGTCCATGGCCCCAGCCTTTCGCGGTTGTGGTACTGTTCTGGCGCGGCGAACCCCGGGGTATACATTGGCTGGAGGCGCACTTCATCCTGATTCAGCGTCTGCCGGGCGGCGCCAAAATCGATCAGCACGGGAGAGCCATCCAGCCGGATATAGATATTGGAAGGCTTGATATCGAGATGCAGCAGCTTGTGCGTGTGCACCTCTCTGAGACCGGTCATCAACTGGGCAAACACGCGGCGAATGAAGCTTTCACGGATATTGCCGCGATTCGCCTGAATATGCTGCTGCAGGGTCTTGCCTCGCTCGTAGCGCATGACCATATAAACCGTATCGTTCGCGCGGAAAAAGTTGACCACGCGAATGACGTTGGCATGATTGATTTTGGCGAGCGCCCGGCCTTCCTCGAAGAAGCATTTCATGCCATGGCGGAAGATATTGCGGTTGTCGTCGGAGTTGGCCTCCACCACAACCGAACCTTCCGTGCGCAGCACCAGGGCGCCAGGAAGATATTCCTTGATCGCGACGGCATTATTGGCCTCGTCCCGGGCCAGATACACCATGCTGAACCCGCCACCGCCGATTTTCCGCACGATGGTGTATTCGTTCAGCTGGTACCCGTTAGGCAGGGACTGATTGGGTTGGGTCGCCATAAATCGACAGGAATAAAGCTGTTATCATTTTATCTGCGGTTCTGGCCGCATCCCTTACGTTAATTTCCCGAAACTCTCGCACAGCGCCCACCATGATCTTCAGCATGACCGGATTTGCAAGCCATAGCGCCAAAATTGGCAAGGCTCATCTTGTCATCGATCTGCGGTCTGTCAACCAGCGTTATCTGGAAATCAGCTTCCGGCTCCCGGAAGAACTGCGGTCCATGGAACCCGCCGTCCGGGAAGCCATCGCCGGGCGGCTCTCCCGGGGCAAGGTGGAATGCCGGATGACCTATACCCCCTTGCCTGAGGCCTACCTCGATATCGGCCTGAATGGCACGGTTCTTGAGTCCCTGTCACAGTGGCAAAAGGAAATTCAGGCACGCTTTCCTGCCGCGGCCGCCCTCAGCGTTTCGGATATCCTGAACTGGAAAGGCGTGCTTGCCACCGATGATCCAGCGGACAAGGATAGCCCCGCCGCCATACTTTTGGCGGTAGGCGCCGCGCTTGATGATCTGGCCGCCAGCCGTCGGCGCGAGGGCGATCGACTCAAGGCGCATATTCTGGAAAGACTGTCAGGGGTGGAAACCAGCGTGGCCGCAGCCAGGGAAATTCTGCCGAACGTGTTGTCGGCCTGGCAGGACAAGCTGGCAATGCGCCTGAAGGAAGCCCTGGGTGACGCAGCCAATGACCGTTTGTCCCAGGAATTTGCCCTGTTTGCGCAAAAAAGCGACGTCGAAGAAGAACTGTCGCGGCTTTCCACGCATATCGCCGAAGTTCGTCGCACCCTGGACAAGGGCGGCGCCGCGGGCAAACGGCTGGATTTCCTCATGCAGGAAATGCACCGGGAGGCCAATACATTGGGATCTAAATCCGTTTCGGCGGAAACCACACGCATTTCGGTCGAACTCAAGGTGCTGATCGAACAGATGCGTGAGCAGGTGCAGAATATTGAATAGTGCAGGTACATCATGAACAAAGGTTTGCTATTTATCGTCGCCGCGCCTTCTGGCGCAGGCAAAACCAGCATGGTAAAGGCTTTGCTGAAAAACGACCCCTCCATCAGGCTTTCGGTTTCCTACACGACACGCGCGCCCCGACCGGGCGAGGTCGATGGCAAGGATTACCATTTCACCAGCAAGGACACCTTTCTTGAAATGGCTGGCAAAGGGGAGTTTCTTGAAAGTGCGGAAGTGTACGGCAACCACTATGGCACTTCCCAGCCCTGGATTGCCGGTGAAATTGCCGCCGGACATGATCTGCTGCTTGAAATTGACTGGCAGGGCGCCAGCCAGGTAAAGCGGCATTTCCCGGATGCGGTTTCCATTTTCATTTTGCCGCCTTCGCTCACGGCCTTGCGCAACCGGCTGAACAGTCGCGGACAGGACAACCAGGAAATCATTGAAAAACGCATGGCGGCCGCCTGCGACGATATCAGCCATGCGGGCGAGTTCGACTATATAATCGTCAATGATGATTTTGATCAGGCGCTACAGGATCTGACTGCCGTGGTCAAAGCTTCCCGACTTGTCACTTCGCGCCAGACTTTCAAATTGGCACCTTTGTTTGAAGCGTTTGGCAAGGGTTGAATCTGTTTTTTATGGAGTAATAACGTGGCACGAATTACCGTTGATGACTGCATGGCAAGAATTGGCAACCGCTTTGAATTGACACTGGCGGCCACTTACCGGGCTCGGCAACTGGCTCAGGGTTCTCAACCCATGGTGGATAGCCGTGACAAACCAATTGTCACCGCGCTGCGTGAAATCGCAGCAGGCAAGGTAGGTCTTGAGATCCTCAACCGAGGCAAGGCCTAACCCTTCGCCCTCGCCGCACGCGTCAGCCGCGATGCACATCTCGGCTGACTTTTCCGCACTCGCACCGCATCTTGAGTATCTGCCAGCCGCGGATATCGAGCTGGTCCGGGATGCCTTCTATGTCAGCCGTGATGCTCATGCGGGGCAATTCCGTAAAAGCGGCGATCCTTATATCTCCCACCCCATCGCCGTTGCAGGAATTCTGGCCGACTGGCATCTGGATGCCCAGGCGCTTGCTGCGGCGCTTTTGCACGACGTGGTGGAAGACACTTCCGCCACCGCCGAAGATATTCAGGTTCAATTTGGCAAAGCCGTCGCGCATCTGGTCGAAGGCGTTTCCAAACTGGACAAGCTGTCCTTTGCCACCGAGCAACACGCCCAGGCCGAAAATTTCCGCAAAATGCTGCTGGCGATGGCGCAGGATGTTCGTGTCATCCTCATCAAGCTGGCAGACCGCTTGCACAACATGCGTACGCTGGGCGAACTCAAGGTCGAAAAGCGCAAGCGCATAGCCGCCGAGACACTGGACATCTACGCACCGATCGCCAACCGGCTCGGATTGCATACGGTCTTCCAGGAACTGGAAGACCTGGGTTTCCAGTTCCTACATCCCAACCGCTACAAGGTACTGATGAAAGCAGTGCTGGCCGGCCGGGGAAACCGCCGTGAACTGGTCGGCAAGGTCAAGATTGCCATCCAGGAAAAGCTCGTTCACTCCGGCGTTGAAGCTGTGGTAGCCGGACGCGAGAAGCATCTGTACAGCGTTTACCGGAAAATGCAGGAAAAGAATCTAGCGTTTTCCGAAGTTTTCGACATCTACGGCTTCCGCGTCGTGGTGAAGGACATCCCTTCCTGCTATTTGGCGCTGGGCGCCCTGCACGGACTGTACAAACCCATTCCGGGAAAATTCAAGGACTACATCGCCATCCCCAAGGCCAACGGTTATCAGTCACTTCATTCCATCCTGTTCGGCCCGCAGGGCACGCCGATTGAAGTGCAGATACGCACCCAGGAGATGCATCGCTTCGCCGAAACCGGCGTTGCCTCGCACTGGCTTTACAAGAGCTCCGATACGCCCTTGTCCGATGTGCAAAAGCGCACGCACCGCTGGCTTCAATCGCTTCTCGATATTCAGGCTGACAACAAGGATTCACCAGAATTTCTTGAACACATCAAGATCGACCTGTTCCCCGACGAGGTCTATGTGTTCACGCCGCGCGGAAACATCATGTCGCTACCGCGTGGCGCAACCGCCGTCGATTTCGCTTATTCGGTACATACCGACATCGGCCACCATTGTGTTGCCGTGAAGATCAACCACGAGTTGATGCCGCTGCGCACCCAGTTGCGCAATGGCGATCATGTTGAAATCATCACTGCGGCCAGTGCGGCACCCAATTCCGCGTGGCTGAATTTTGCCGTTACCGGCAAGGCTCGTTCACAGATCCGTCAATTTCTGCGCACCACTAAAATAGAAGACTCCATCCGGCTGGGGCGTGATCTGCTGGGCAATGCGATCAAGGCGCTCAATCCCGAAGCGCCTGCGCCAACCGCATTGATGCTGCAAAAACTGGCACGAGAAGCCAGCAGCAAAGGAGTTGACGAGCTGTACGCGGACATCGGGCTTGGCCGCAAGCCCGCCATGGTGGTTGCCCATCAGCTGCTGCACATGATGGGAGATGAAACCGGCCATGCGCCGCACCCGCAAACCATCACCATCCGTGGAACCGAAGGCGTGATGGTGGAACTTGCGACCTGCTGCCATCCCATTCCCGGCGATCCGATTCTCGGCTTCATCCACAAGGACCGTGGACTCATCATTCATACTCATGACTGCCCCAGCATCCGCAATTTCCGATCCGATCCGGAAAAATGGCTGGATGTTGAGTGGGAGACCGAACCTGGGCGCCTGTTCGATGTGTCCATCAAACTGGTTGTCGCCAACCAGCGCGGCGTGCTCGCGCATGTCGCGGCTGCCATTTCCGAGCAAGGCTCCAATATCGGCAATGTCGCCATGGAAGAAGAGGATGGCAGCCCATACACCATGCTGTACTTCACGCTTCAGGTGGAAGACCGCATGCACCTTGCCCGCATCATGCGCGCCCTGCGCCAGCTTGCCGAAGTAGTCCGGATTTTCCGCATGAAAGGAAAGCGGGATGGGCGCGCATCCTCACAATAATCCTTACTCCAATTACCGCATACGCAAAGTAATATGAAAACCATCATTGCCACCCCCAACGCACCGGCCGCCATCGGCACCTACTCGCAAGCCGTCAAGGTTGACAACACCGTTTACCTGTCTGGTCAGATCGGACTCGATCCGGCTTCCATGCAGCTTGTCGAAGGCATCGAGGCGCAAATCCACCAGGTGTTCAAAAACCTGTCCGCGGTCTGCCAGACATCGGGAGGAAAACTGGCGGATATTGTGAAGCTGAATGTATTTCTCACTGACCTTGCACACTTTCCCAAGGTCAATGAAATCATGGGGCAGTATTTCCAGCAGCCTTATCCCGCACGCGCCGCTGTCGGTGTCGCTGCCCTGCCGCGCAGTGCGCTAGTGGAAGCTGATGCAGTAATTGTGATTGGCCAAGCAATCGATAAGTGATCACTGAGTATTTTTTGACCAGTGAGCTTTTCCTTTCCAGTTTCCGAGACAGTTAAAAGCAAACTCGACAAACTTGGATTGCACTGCGATGAGGACCTGGCGCTGCACCTGCCTCTTCGCTGGGAAGACGAAACCCGCCTGACCCTCATCCGCGACCTGATACCCGGACACTCCGCCGTCATCCAGGCAACCGTGCAGAACACGGAAATCCTCTTCCGTCCCAAGCGGCAACTGGTTGCCACCGTCTCGGATGACAGTGGCCAGCTCATCATACGTCTGCTGAACTTCTATCCCAGTCAGTTGCAGGCCTTGCAGCCGGGACGATTGATGCGTTTTTCGGGTGAAACGCGGGGCGGATTCTTTGGACTGGAAATGGTGCATCCGCGCTTTCAGCCTGTCACGCAGGATACGCCCTTGCCTTCCCGGCTGACGCCTGTATATCCCACAACAGCCGGGCTCGGACAAATCACCCTGCGCAAGCTGATCGACAAGGCACTATCCAGAGTGGACATGTCCGAAACCCTGCCGGCATCGGTCTATTCAGACATGGGGCTGCCCGGCTTCGCCGAATCAGTCCGTCTGCTGCATCAACCCGAGCCGGATATCCGGTTAACGCAATTGGATTCGCACGACCATCCGGCCTTACGGCGGCTGGCATTTGATGAGTTGCTCGCGCAGCAATTTTCATTGCGGCTGGCACGAGAGGCGCGTGCGGGAAAACATGCGACACCGCTGAAACCTGGCGGCCATCTGGAGCAGGCCTTGCGCGATACCCTGCCTTTTGCCCTTACCTCCGCGCAGGAAAAAGCATGGCGTGAAATCCGCCGGGATTTAAGCACCGCGCACCCGATGCGCCGCCTGCTGCAAGGTGATGTCGGCAGCGGAAAGACTGTTGTTGCCGCAATGGCCTGCCTGCAGGCCATTGAAAATGACATGCAGACCGCCTTGATGGCGCCCACCGAAATCCTAGCCGAGCAACATTTCCAGAAACTGCACGGCTGGCTGGAACCCATGGGAATTGAAGTTACCTGGCTGGCTTCTGCCTTGTCGCCCGCGCAGAAGAAAGCGGCCATTTCCAGAATCGAATCAGGACAAACTCGCCTGGCTGTCGGCACGCATGCCCTGTTTCAGAAGGGTGTGAATTTCCAGAAGCTTGGGCTTGCCATTGTTGATGAACAACATCGATTCGGCGTCAAGCAGCGCCTAGCATTGAGCAAAAAGGGGCTTGAGCCGCATCAATTGATGATGTCCGCCACCCCCATTCCCCGCACGCTGGCGATGAGTTACTACGCCGACCTTGATGTATCAGTCATTGACGAGCTTCCACCCGGCCGTGCGCCTGTTGCCACCAGGCTGGTCGCCAGTTCCCGCCGGGATGAAATCCTGCAAAGAGTGCGCAGCGTTTGCCAATCCGGCGGACAGACCTATTGGGTATGTCCGCTGATCGAGGAATCAGAGAAGCTCCAGTTGCAGACAGCCCTGGACACCTATCGCACCCTGCAAGCGCAATTGCCGGAAATCAGAACCGGGCTGGTTCATGGCCGCATGAAATCAGCCGAAAAAAACGCCGTCATGTCCGCCTTCCAGTCCAATGATATTCAGCTTCTGGTTTCGACCACTGTCATTGAGGTTGGCGTGGACGTGCCCAATGCTTCCCTGATGATCATTGAGCACGCTGAGCGGTTTGGCCTGTCGCAGTTGCACCAGCTTCGCGGGCGAATCGGGCGCGGCAGCCGGGAATCCGTCTGCATTCTGCTGTATCAGACTCCGCTTTCGGAAGATGCACGCAGCCGCCTGAAAATCATCTATGAATCCACGGACGGTTTCGAGATCGCCCGTCAGGATTTGCTGCTGCGCGGCCCCGGCGAACTGCTCGGCGCCCGCCAGAGCGGCGTGCCACTGTTGAGATTCGCCAACCCGGAAAAAGATATCGATTTGCTGGAAATCGCACAGAAGCGAACGCCACAAATTCTCAAGCACCACCCTGACGCAGTTAATGCCCATCTGGCCAGATGGTTTGGCATGCAAACAGCGCTGGCAGCAGGCTAGTACCCAACCCATAAGTTTGCGTATATGCCGAGACACGCATCCGCGCGCCGAGTGCACGAAGCGAACCGCAGCCATAGCCGTAGCTATGGCGAGGATGAGCGACAAAGCAATCGGCGATGCGGGGCGGGAACATAGCGAAACTTATGGGTTGAGATACTAGCAGCCTGCTACTTTGGCATAATGTTGTTTTCCCCGAGGTTCGATCGCATTGCGTTTTTTACTCGAGACCACCCCGACTGACTGGCTGCACCACCCTTTTCTACTGCCAAGATCTTTACGTGACTGGCTCACGGATCAGGGCTCACTGACACGCAGACTCAAGCAGCGTTGCGGGAAATTCTCGGTGCAACCTACACGGATAGGCTTTTTCCGTGCTGGGCATGATGAAAATTCCTTGCTGCATATCGAAAATAACCGGCTGGCTTATGTTCGCGAGGTGATACTCCACTGTGATAATCATCCGGTTGTTTTTGCCCACAGCGTGGTCTCCCTTAAATCGCTGCGTGGGCCTTGGGCAGCTGTGACCCGGCTTGGCACCCGGCCGTTGGGTGAAGCGCTGTTCAGCAACCCGAGAGTGATTCGCGGTCGGCTTCAGTACAGGCGTATTCCCCCCCGTCACCCTCTGGCCAGGCAGGCCACGCTGGCTGGCGTATCGGATGGACGCAAACCTCTGTGGGCCAGGCGCTCGCTTTTTATATTACGAGGCCATCCAATCATGGTCACAGAGATTTTTCTGTCCTCTATTACACAGATTAATAATGGCTAGCCAGCCTCATCCATATCTTCGACTGTTAAGGTTGGACAAGCCCATTGGTATCCTGCTGTTGCTGTGGCCAACGATGTGGGGGCTGTGGTTCGCCGCTGAAGGCATTCCCCCACTCGTCATCCTGCTGATATTCATTGCGGGTGTCGTGTTGATGCGTTCGGCTGGTTGCGCCATCAACGATTTTGCCGACCGGAGATTCGATGCGCATGTCGAGCGCACGCAGTCCAGGCCGCTTGCGACAGGCGAAGTCACACCACGTGAGGCCTTGCTGCTGGCGGGCGGTCTATCCTTGCTGGCTTTTATCCTGATACTACCTTTGAACAAATTGGTCGTACTGCTTTCACTTCCCGCCTTGCTTCTGGCGGCAAGTTACCCGTTCACCAAAAGATTTCTTGCCATTCCGCAGGCTTATCTTGGCATGGCGTTCGGGTTTGGCGTTCCCATGGCCTATGCCGCGGTAAGAAACGAGGTTCCATTCGAAGCCTGGCTACTGCTTGCCGCCAATCTTTTCTGGTCTGTCGCCTACGATACGGAATATGCGATGGTTGATCGTCCGGACGATCTCAAGATCGGCATCAAGACCTCGGCCATCACCTTTGGCAAACTGGATATCGCGGCTATTGCTTTTTGTTACATCGCTTCTTTACTGCTGCTTGCCTACACTGGTTTGCGCGTAGGACTCGGGCCGGTTTTTTATTTGGGTTTGACCGTCGCGGCGGGCATCGGAATATATCACCTGTGGTTGATCAGGAACCGCGAACAGGCTGCCTGCTTCAAGGCATTCCTCCATAACACCTGGTTCGGATTTGCCATCTTTGCCGGTTTGTCGCTCGATTATTTTCTGAGGAGCTAAGTCAAGGTTCTCATTTCTTGCAGGCCACTCGGGTTAGCGTGGTTGCGGGAAATGTCTGGCGAATAATGTCCAGATCCTTAAGAGTGGCAACGTCTTCACTCTTGATGAGGTAGTAATAGGTTGTTCCATCCTTGGCTTTGGTTTCCAGGCGCAACCCGGAGATGCCAGTAGATTCGATCTCGCGCAGACGGCGGCGCGCCGCTTCCTCGTTTGCATACAACCCAAGCGAAATCCCGTTCTTCCAGTTTCCGTCCTTGATGATGAAGGCTTCCTGAACGTTCAGTGCGGTTAATTCTCTCAGCTTGGCATTGCCTGCCGCCTGACTTGGCAAGGGTGGAAAAATTACCCAATACATCCTGTTGACAGGCAACTCTTCAACCGACAGGACACGCTGCGACGCGAGCGTCTTGATGGCCTCGCGTCCGTTTTCAAGATCCGTTTCCAGCAAACCGCGCCACTCCACGCAAATCTGCTCGCCTGATGTCACGTTCTCCGTGCCTGAAGGCCTGTTTCGATTCCCGCCTGCAATGTGCGCGCTTTGCAGCATGATCTTGTCCGCATTGAGCGGAATGTATTGATCAAGCTGCAAAGAACTGCTATCCCTTACCCAAAGGAAATACCCACCAATCGCCAGATTGCCCAGAAGCAGCATACCCACAACCCACTTCACGATTGATTTTCCTCTTCTGCCATTTTCAACAGCCCATCCAATACCAGCCGGCCTTCAACACGGCACTCTATCTGCAGTTGCCCGGCAAGCCAGTCAGCGTCTCCCCCTGTAATCAAACAGGCTGGCTCGCTCCCTGCCCACGACTCAAGGCGACGAAAGGCCGATTCTATTGGCAATACCAACGAGCCAGCAATCCCGGAAGCCATCGCGTCTGCCGTATTCAACGGGCATTCCTTCACTTGTCCCACCTCCGCTTCCAGAGCGTGGGTTCTCGATACCAGGGATTCCTGCATTAGCCGCTTGCCCGGCAAAATCTGTCCGCCAATGAATCTGCCTTTAGCATCAAGCATGTCAATGGTCATCGCCGTTCCAGCCGAGACCACCAGGCACGGCCGATGTACCTTGTTCCATGCACCAATCAATGCGGCCCATCTATCTGCGCCAAGCTGTCCGGGTTGCTCATACTGGTTGGCTACTCCACACGACATCGCGCTCGACTTGACCCATGAGATCTCAAGTCCACGCGTACGCCAGTATTGTGCCAGGCCTACTATCTGGCTTTCACCTGCCACATTACAGCCGATAACTTTGTCTGGTGTGGGCAAGCGATCCCATTCCGGCAGAAGTTTCTTTACATGATGGTGCTCAATCGCATCGCTGTCGATCCATGCCAATGCATCAGACATGCCCCATTTAATGCGGGTGTTGCCTATATCCAGCGTGAGAACCCGCTTGCCCATCACCTTGAGACACCTCGCATGCTGACTTCACCAGCAGCGAACTTCCTCTTTTCACCATTCGCACTGCTCAACAACAAATTGCCATTTTCATCCAGACCGCTGGCAATGCCCGCGTGAGCGCTGCCATCCGGCATTCGCACAATCACCTCCTTGCCCTCATGCGCATGCCAGCCGGACCACTCGTCAATAAGGGCTTGTATGCCATTCTGTTCAAATGTTTCCATGAGTTCCGATAATTCCCTCAGGATTTCCAGCATGAGGTTAGCGCGATTGGATTCCACTCCCAACTCAGCCAGATCAACAACTGCCTGATCAATTTCCTGTCGCTGCTGATCAGACAGCCGCTCGTTCAATCCAATGCCAATGACGGCAAAAGACGGGCCCGACATTTCCCCCTGCACTTCGACCAGAATTCCAGCAAGTTTGCGATAGCCCGCCAACAAATCATTTGGCCATTTGAGCTGGACAGGTATTCTGGTCAATCTTCGTATTGCGCGCGCCAAAGCAAGCCCCACCACAATACTTAATCCTGACAATTGACTGATGCCACGCTCAAAGCGCCATAAAACCGAGAATGTCAGCCCCCCTCCCAATGTGGACTCCCAGCTTCTTCCCCTGCGTCCTCTGCCTCCATATTGAAAGTCAGCATAGGCAACAGTTCTGTGTGGCACACCTGTCAACGCTTCCTTCAGCAGCCATGAGTTTGTTGACTCCGCACTTTCAGTGCAAATGAGCTTGTAATCAAGTTCAAGCCGCTCCATTTCAGACAGGAAGGCGTTTTCGTCAAGCCAGGACAGTGGAGTAGCCAGGCGATAGCCTCTGCCCCTGACAGCATGAATCCGCATCCCGAATTTTTCTGCTTCGCTTAGCCAATTGAAGATGGTGGCACGCGAAACTGAAAAGTAAGCCGCCATGTCCTGGCCAGAATGGAATCCGCCTTTGGACATGAGCTTGAGAAGTGGGATCAGATTCAATGGAATCCGGCTTTTGGACATGCGAGGAATACTAGCATGTCACTCAATTATTTTTTCCATGCGGTTCTTGAGAAAAGTTCTAAGCGAATTCCCCGATTTTTGTTGTGTTGTGTGCAATAAAAAACCCCCGCTTTGAGGGCGGGGGTTTTGGGGAGGAGTCT
>JADFDC010000026.1 GCA_018263115.1 Thiobacillus sp. | reverse complement strand
CGCATAAGGAATATCATGACACGCAACGAAGTCACCGATTTCATCATCGCCGCCAAACACAAGAAGGGCCTGAAGTGGGCCGATATCGCCAAGAAGGTCGGCCAGAGCAAGGAATGGACGACCGCCGCGCTCCTGGGCCAGATGACTCTGGACAAAAAGCAGGCCAACGCAGTCGGGAAATTGCTTGGCCTTTCACCCGAAGCCATCGAACAATTGCAGATCGTGCCCTACAAGGGCAGCCTGCCGTCCACCGTGCCGACCGACCCGCTTATCTATCGGTTTTATGAGCTGATCCAGGTGTACGGTACGTCGATCAAGTCGCTGATCCATGAAGAGTTTGGCGACGGCATCATGAGCGCGATCGACTTTTCCATGGACATCTCGCGTGTGCCTGATCCCAAGGGCGACCGCGTCAAGATCGTGCTGAACGGCAAGTTCCTGCCCTACAAGATGTACTGATCCTGGCGGGGCACGCCCTTGTGTGCCGACGCTGGCCAGCCGTTTACCACAGACATAGAGCGTTCAATATGGCTAACATTTTCATGAAGTCGTCCTGGGGAAGCGACGATCCCACCCGGGCCGCCATGGTTTTCGGGCATGGCAATGCCCTTGCCCGGGCCGGGCACACGATCCGTATCTTCCTGGTTGGCGAAGCCGCCCCGTTGGCCATTGAGGCAGTCCGGGCGTCCCTGTTCCCGGTGGGCTGGCCATCGCTGGCCGAGCAGTGGCGTGACTGTGTGGCCCTCGGTGTCGATATCATGGTCTGTGATGCCTGCCGCCAGGCCCGCGGAGTGACGCCTGAGGCCATTAAAGATTCGGGAGCCCGCATCGGCACCCCCGCCGACTTCGTGGCTGGGGTGGAGTGGTCCGACAAGATCGTTGCCGAGTAAGGGGTGGGTTAGGCGTCCATAGGCTGAGCCAGCGCCTCCAGCAGCTTGCCGTGAATGCCGCCGAATCCACCGTTGCTCATGATGAGCACATGGTCGCCGGGTTTGGCCTCGTGCTTGATCGCGCTGACCAGCACGGGCAATTCGTCGACGAGATGCAGGTTCCTGACCTGGCCATCGAGTGGGCTATTAAATACCGGGCCCGCGTCCCAGCCCAGATCGTGGGTGTAAACAAACACGCTGTCAGCTTGCGTGAGACTGGCGGGCAACTGGTTTTTCAGCGTGCCCATTTTCATGGTGTTGGAACGCGGCTCCAGCACGGCGAGGATGCGCGCGCTGCCGACCTTGTTGCGTAATCCCTGAAGAGTGGTTTCGATGGCGGTGGGGTGATGGGCGAAGTCGTCATACACGGTGATGCCGTTGACCACGCCGCGCACTTCCATGCGGCGCTTCACGTTCTTGAACAGGCCCAGCGCCTCGCAGGCGACGGCGGGCGAAACCCCGGCATGCCGCGCGGCGGCGATGGCGGCCAGCGCATTCATGCGGTTGTGCAGGCCGAGCAGATCCCAGTTCACGCGTCCCTGCGGCTTGCCATCGAACCGCACTTCAAAGTCAGTGTCGCTGCCTTCCGCCCTCCAGCCCGTGTTGCCAAATTTCTCCAGCGCTGACCAGCAGCCGCGTTCAAGCACACGATTCAAACTGGCTTCGGTGTCGTTGGCGACAATCAATCCATTGCCCGGCACCGTGCGCACCAGATGATGAAACTGGGTTTCGATGGCGGCCAGGTCGGGAAAGATGTCGGCATGGTCGAATTCCAGATTGTTCAGCACGGCCGTGCGAGGACGGTAATGCACGAACTTGGAACGCTTGTCGAAAAACGCCGTGTCGTACTCGTCGGCTTCGATGGCGAAGAAGGGCGTCTCGCCCAGCCGCGCGGAGACCTCGAAATTGGCCGGCACGCCGCCGATGAGAAAGCCGGGTTTCATGCGGGCATGTTCGAGTATCCAGGCCAGCATCGAAGTCGTCGTGGTCTTGCCGTGCGTGCCCGCCACCGCCAGCACCCACTTGTCGCGCAGGACCTGTTCCGCCAGCCACTGCGGGCCGGACGTGTAGGGCAGGCCGCGGTTGAGGATTTCCTCCATCAGCGGCTGCTTGCCGCGCGACACCACATTGCCGATGACGTAGATATCCGGATTCAGCCTGACCTGATCCGCATCGAAACCTTCGATTAGCTCAATGCCCAGCCCGCGCAACTGGTCGGACATGGGCGGATAGACATTTACATCGCAGCCCGTTACCCGGTGGCCGGCCTCCTTGGCGATGGCGGCAATGCCGCCCATGAAAGTGCCGCAAATGCCCAGAATGTGGATGTGCATGAAAAGCGGAAAAACCGAAAAGCGTAATTATACGGGCAGGCGGGAGAATGGCTGGATACCCCTGTCCGGGCTGATGTTGTAGGTAAGGGGGAGATGGAATGGCTGTTATCGGCCTGCAGCCGACTTTTGCGTGGCTTGGTTTGAAAGGCTGGCTTGCCACACTATAAGTTATAAAAATACGATACCAAAAGTTTCGGCTGCAAAAAAGTCAGCCTGCTGGATCATGTGTTTCTTGTAGCAATTTACGAAGCAGGTTTTCCCCGCTATCTGGGCGTCCCTGACGATTACCTCTTTGAGCCAAGCGTTCTTCCAGTTGTTGGCGTCGGAGCATGATCGCCTCCTGTGCGGTCTGCCATTCTTCATCTTGGAGTCCACGCGGTTTTGTCGACAACGCTCGATCGATTTCGTGGGTCAGCGCGTCGTTATGCCTCGCGACCAAGACCATCCTGATACCCCAAAGATGGGCAAAAAAATCACCTATGTTGTATGGATCCGCCGGTCGCCTGATCTCGCAATACGACTCGACGATGGAACTGATGTTTGAAATACAGGAGCGGAGCACTTCGGGACGCCCTCGATTGAGAAACTGCAGGCCGATGAACATCAGGGATTCGCAGCATTCGTCCGCGTGCCGTGCGTTCACCGTCTTCTTGCCATGGAATGCGACCCAATAAAACGCCAATATCCAAAGGAACTTGTCTACAAGCTCGGTTTCGTCGCCGTGATCCTGACGTAGCGGATGCTCCAGAATTTTCGCGATTACCTTTGAAATGTGCTTGATCGACTGATCGATCTCCCAAAGCAAGAAACTCTCGCCGAACTCATTGTTCTCGGCCATTCTGCGTAGATGATCCGCGACGATATCCTCGATATCTATCAGGTCATGGTAGGGATTGATCCATTCGCGCTCGGCGTCGAGCTGCGGTAGGGTCGCGGCAGCCCGTTCAAAGAGGTAGCTGAGTGAGTTCGGACTGACCAGTCCGTAGGCTTTCCCAAGCGGATGAACCGTACTCAGACGTCCAGCCATGGACTCGTTTGCGATCGCGAGTGGCGCCAACATTTCCATTTTCTCCAGAACGTGTCGCAGGACATCATCGAAGTAAAAGTCTTGCCGCTGAAGCAACTGTGCGAGGATGCTGAAGTGGTGACCATTTACTTCCTCCGCCAGTCCGTAGCTGCGTTTGCCATAGAGGTGTAGGGCGATCTCAGCGAGGCCATCGATCACCGGCACGTGAATATCGGTCTCGGCAACGTCCTTGGGCGCAGATTCTGCCGCCTTGGACAGAATGCCTCCGCTCTGGAATGCGACATCGTCGAGTCCCTTGGACTGCGCGTACTTGACGCATGCGAAAGCGTAGTAAATCGGGCCAAAGGCGAGCGGCGCGGTACCCTCCCGAAACGCCGGTGCATCGAGATGTGCTAAGTGAATCGCTATCGCCATGTAGGCTTCCGACACACGGATGGCTGTCGCCTCGTCGCCTTGGGTCACCGCCACGCGACTCACCTCTTGGAGGGTCTCGTAGGCACGGTCCGTAACAACATTGACATCCGAGGTCATCGCGAGAAACATGGCTTCGGGTGCAGGGCTCAGCGTCAGATTGAACTTCCTGGACGACAGATAGTAGCGCGTGAGTTTGGCAATCGCGAACACTGCCGTCTTTCCCAGAAGCTTCTCGCCGCGCGCTACCGCCTTTATCCCTATTTCCGCGAGATCGTTTATCCAAGAGTTGATCGAGCTCGGATACCCCGGGATTCGGGGGTAAATGGTCGATTCGATGGCCTCAACCCTCACCACGCGTTGTTGCTCGGCATCGAGCAGCTGATGTTGCAGCCGCGAAATCCGTGTGACGTGTGCTTTCGTGCGATCGATCGCTTGATTGGCTTCTTTCAAAGACAAGTTGACTGCATGGATCGGATCCAACAGATGGCATACGTGGCCGTGATACCACCGCAGTAGGTCCAAGCTAATGCCCAAGACGGACAAAGAAAGCGCCAGCACCACGCTCACCGGAACTGGGAACAAACCCCGTACCGTTAGTAGGAAACTCGCCGCGCAAAACACGCCCAGTGCCACGAATGTCACATAGGTAACAGGATCGCGGCGGTACAATCGAACGATGGACGGCGACCATACCTCGGCTGCACGTTGTATTGGAATGATGGAGAGAGTCAGAACGAGCGCCAGGATGGTCCCGTAGGTGGCGCCGAGCTGTGAAAGAACGGCCTCGAGAGGCTGAAAGCTATCTGTCATCTCCCGAAGCCGCGGGACCAGAAGAACCGCGGCAGCGATGGCACATGAGAATAGGCTTACGGCCAAAGCGCCGATCCAGCCGCGAAGTCGCCCCCCGAAAAGTGCCAAGCGAAGGTTCCACTGGACGATGTGGGTTGCCCAGTAGTTAGCGCAGCGTCTCCTTATCTGTGCCAAACGTTGCATCAATCAGCCGATCTCCCCGATCACCCGGAATTAAATTGGCCAGGCTCGATATAAGTTTTTAGTCTAGTCGAATGACCGCTTCCTGGCCAACGCAGGACATCTCAACCAGCCCTCGCGTAGATCAGCTTCTAGTCGATCCCAGCACTTACTGCTTTACCGGCTTCTTGGCGAGTTTCCTTTGCAGGGTGCGCCGGTGCATGTTGAGCGCGCGGGCGGTGGCGGAGATGTTGCCGTCGTGTTCGGCCAGCACGCGCTGGATGTGTTCCCATTCCAGTCTGTCCACCGACAGCGGCTGGGTGGTGACGGGGATTTCGGGGTTGGCGGCTTCGCTCGACAGCGCTGCCAGAATCTCGTCCACGGAGGCGGGCTTGGGCAGGTATTGGGTGGCGCCCAGTTTGATGGCTTCGACTGCAGTCTGGATGCTGGCGTAACCGGTCAGCATCAGGATGCGCATGTCGGGGTGAAGCACTTTCAGCGCGGGGATGAGTGCGAGGCTGGTCTCGTTTTCGAGTTTGAGATCGAGCACGGCGGCGGCGAGATCCTGTTCGTGGGCGGCTTTCAGCGCGGCGGCGCTATTGGCAACATGCGTTACCCGCAGGCCGCGGGCGGCAAGTGATTTGGCCAGTACCTGGGCGAAGACGGCATCGTCTTCGACGATCAGCAGGGGAGAAAGTCGCATCACGCGCGGGCCTCCAGGTTTTGCATGGGCACCCACACCGAAACGCAGGCGCCGCCACCGCTGCGATCGGACAGGGAAACGTGGCCGCCCAGACGTTCGATGCTGGCATTGGTCAGGAACAATCCCAGCCCCAGCCCGTCCCTGTCTGACTTGCCAGGCTCAGCCAGCGCGCGAAGCGCGGGCGCGGGGCCGGGGCCCTTGTCGAGGATGTCGATGCGCAGGCCGCCGTTGGCGAGGCAAGCTGTGAGCTGTACTTCATCGCCCGACACATTTGCCGCGTTGTCCAGCAGGTTCAGCAGCGACTGGTCGAGGCTGGCGGGCGGCAGGATGCGGGGCGCAGGCGCGCTGCCAGTCCATTTGACGCTGGCCGCCACGCTGGGACGCAGCAGCCGCCACTCCTCGACCAGCCGGGCAAGGTGATGATCGGCGGGTGTCGATTCGGCGCGCGGCCGGGACTGTGCGGTGCGCGACAGATCCTTCAACAGGGTTTTGCAGCGGGTGATCTGGGATTGCATCAACTGCAAGTCTTCGCGCGTGGCGTCATTTGCGTCGGCAAGCAGCTGATCGTTGATCAAAGCCATGGTGTTCAGCGGGGTGCCAAGCTCGTGCGCGGCGCTGGCGGCGGTGAGCGCCACGGCCAGCACCTGTTCGTTGCGCAGCGTTTCCTCGCGGTAATCGGCAATCTCCTGATCGCGCTGACGCAATCGGTTGCGCAGCCGCAGCACAAAATACAGCACCATCAGCACGCTGGCGGCAAAGTTGAACCACATGCCGGAAATGTGCAGATAAAAAGCCTTTTCTGGCGGAATGTTCAACGGGATATGGATGTACGCGAGCAGGCTGTATGCGCCCAGGGCCAGCGCGCCGGTCAGCCAGGCCAGCCGGTCTGGCAACAGCAGGGCGGCCAGCACGACTGGAAGGAACAGCAGGGAAACGAAAGGGTTGGCCCAGCCGCCGGTATACAACAATAAAACGGTTAGCCCGGCCATGTCGGCCATCAGTTGCGTGAGGATTTCCGGCGGACGAACGGGCGAGTCCTGCTTCAGGCGCCAGGCGGTAAAAGCATTCAATCCGGCCAGCAGAAACAACGTGATGCCCATTTCCAGCCAGGGCAGCTTCACGCCCAGGCCCAGCTCGGACCACAGCATCAGCAGCAGCAAGCCAATGAGGGTGAAGTTGCGCAGCCAGAACAGCCGGAAAAGCGGCTCCTGGCGGGCGGACAAGGTGTCGGCGGGGTGCGTCATGCCGCCATTCTACTTGGGGAATGGCGGCATTCCCTGCGACAACATGACGCATTCGCAGGACATCTTCAGATCTCTACCATTTCAAGGTTTGTGAAAGATTTTGTGAACAGGGATCAGAACAATGAAAAGACTTTTGCTGGCTCAAGCCATTCTGCTTGCTTTTTCCCCGGCGCATGCTGAAGAGATTTACACCATGCCGGACATTGTCGTACAGGGCACACGTGTGCAGCCTGTCGGCGAGTCGCGTATCAAACCGGGAAGCGGTTCCGAGGATGTCACCAACGATGCCGCCGCCTGGTTGAAGTCCGTTCCAGGCGTGCAGGTAATGGGCGCGGGCGGCGTATCCAGCTTGCCATCGATACGCGGGCTTGCTGACGAGCGCTTGAGCACACGGGTCGACGGGATGGATATTCTCGCGGCTTGCCCGAATCACATGAATCCGGCGCTTTCTTATGTGGATCCGGCTCAGGTGGAGGAAGTGCGCATCTATCGCGGCGTGAGTCCGGTGAGCGCGGGCGGTGACGCGATCGGTGCATCGATTCAGGTCAAGACGAAAACGCCTCAATTCACCAAGCCCGGAGAAAATCCAAAAACCGGTGGCGAAATCGGGGCAAGTTACCGTAGCAATGGCAATGTCCTGTCGGGCAAGCTTCGCGCGGACTATGCCGCGGAGAAGTTTGCGATCGGCTACACCGGCGCCACGGTGGACGCGGACAACTACCATGCAGGCAAGGATTTCAAGAATTACACCTTTACCGGACGGCTTGGACATACGCTGGATACGGACGAAGTCGGCTCCACTGCCTACCGCTCAACCAATCACGCCCTAAGCCTGGCCTGGCGCCCAGATGACAAAAGCCAGCTCGAATTCAAATACCTGCGTCAGGACATTCCGTTCGAGAACTTTCCCAATCAGCGCATGGACATGACGGATAACCAGAGCGACAAGCTCAATCTTTCTTACAGCAGCCAGTTTGGCTGGGGGAAACTGAAGGCGCAGGCGTTTCACGAACACACCGAGCACGAGATGGATTTCGGCGAGGACAAGCGCTACTGGTACGGCTCGGCTTCAGGCGGCAACAACCCGCCCGGTGGTAATGCCACGCCCTGCGCGCCAATCAGCCCGACCTGCGCGGCCGGAATGCCCATGTATACCGATGGCAAGAATGGCGGCGTGTCGCTGAGCGGCGAGATTCCGTTATCCGGGCAAGACAGCCTGCTGATCGGGGCGGATTACCGCGCGCAGCGGCTGGATGACTGGTGGACGCCTTCGGGCGCGATGATGTGGCCGGGCACGTTCTGGAATATCCGCGATGGCGAACGTGACCGGTATGCGCTGTTTGGTGAATGGAAAGCGCACCGCGGAGCATGGCGGCATACACTGGGATTGCGGCATGAGACCGTCAAGATGGATGCAGACGATGTTCAGGGCTACAAGACCGTGCTGGCGAGCCCGCCTATGCCCGGTACCGATGTTGGCAACCAGATTGCTGATAGCACGGCATTCAATGCCCGCCAGCATGACAAGATCGACCACAACTGGGATGTGTCCTGGCTGGCGCGTTTAGCAGAAAGCAAAGGTGCCGAATACGAAGCCGGGCTTGCGCGCAAGACACGTTCGCCGGGCCTGTATGAACGCTATACCTGGTCAACCTGGCAGATGGCCGCATTCATGAACAACTTCGTGGGGGATGGCAACGGCTATGTTGGCGATATCGACCTGAAGCCTGAAATCGCCTACACCGCGCATGTGTCGGGAGAGTGGCGCGGTGCTGAGGGGGCGTGGCGCTTCAAGCTATCGCCCTATATCAGCCATGTCGAGGATTACATCGATGCCATCTGCATTTCGGGGTGCGTGCCAAACAATTTCCGCGTGCTACGCTATGCCAATCACGATGCGCGGCTCTACGGCCTGGATGTGGAAACCGAGACACGCCTTGCCCGGAATACTGCGTGGGGAGACTGGTTGCTGAGCGGCTATCTTGGATACACGCGCGGCCGGAATCTGGACACGGACGATAATCTCTATAACATCATGCCGCTTAACGCCAAAATCTCCATCAAGCAAAATCTCCGCGGCTGGGAAGGGCGAATAGAAGGCGAATTCGTTTCTGAAAAGGACAAACGCTCCTCGGCACGCCAGGAAATGGTGACCAGTGGCTACGCGCTCATGCATGTGCGCGGCGCTTACAAATGGAAGCGGACGAAACTTGAATTTGGCGTCGAGAACGTATTTGACCGCGGATACGATTTGCCGCTGGGCGGCGCCTATGTGGGACAAGGGACAACCATGGCGATTCCGCCTCTGCCCAACCAGCCGCAATGGGGTACGCCCGTCCCCGGGCCAGGTCGGTCATTCTATGTTGGCCTGAATTACAGTCTGTGATGGTTCGCCCGGCCAGGATACGGGCAGCTATTTATTTTCGAGCAAGTGCATGATCAGCGACCGCAGGCGCGCGGGCCGGATGGGTTTGTGCAGAATGGACATGCCGGCTTCATTGATGCGCTGCAGCGTATCCGGCGCCGTGTCGCCGGTCAGGATCAGCGCAGGAAGGTTTTCTCCAAAACACATTCGCAAATAGTTCACGACCTCTACGCCATTGGTGCTGTCCGGAAGACGATAGTCGGTCATCAGAATGTCGGGTGTGCGCTCGCTGCTGCGCAGCCAGTCCACGGCTTCTTCCACATTTCTGGCGGTGATGAGATCGATGTTCCATGCGTCGAATAATTCTTCCATGGCCAGCAGGATGGCTTCCTCGTCGTCGATCAGCACGGCCAGCTTGCCATCCAGCTGACCGCTGGATGTCATGAGTTGGGGCGTGGGTGAGGCTGCTTCCTGGCTGGAGCCGAGTGGGACTTCGACACTGAATACCGAGCCACGCCCGGTTACTGAACGTACCTGAACGCGCTGATCCATCAGGCGCGCCAGCCGGGAGACGATGGCAAGTCCCAGCCCAAGGCCCTTTTTCCGGTCGCGTGCCGGATTGTTCAACTGCACGAACTCCTGAAAAACTGCTTCCTGTGAGGCTTCGGGAATTCCCAGACCGGTGTCGTAAACCTGTATGAGCAACTGCTTGCCGCGCCGTCTGCCAGCTATCAGGATACCGCCATCATGGGTGTAGCGGATGGCGTTGGAGACTAGATTGAGCAGAATGCGCTCCAGCAGAACCGGATCGCTGTAAAGAGTCAGGTTGCAGGGCCGGACAGTGAAACGCAAACCCTTTTCGCGCGCCACCTCGGCGTATTGTTGATGTACCCTGTCAAACAGCCGGCTGGCAGGAAAATGTTCTTTGTGTACTTCAAGTATGCCGGCATCCAGACGCGATATATCCAGTAGGGAATTGAAAAGCGTTTCCATGGCGGAAACCGAAGCGTCGATGTGATCAATCAACGGCTTCATTTCCGGATATCGTGCATGTTCCTTCATGGCACCGACAAACAGGGCAAGTGCGTGCAATGGTTGCCTGAGGTCATGACTGGCTGCCGCGAAAAAGCGAGACTTGGCGATATTGGCACGCTCGGCTTCGTCCTTTTTCGCCGCGAGACTGGCGGTCGCCTCGGCAATTCTGGCCTGCATGTTGAGCTGACTGCCGGTCAAGGCTTCGGCCAGCCGGTTGATGCCATGTTCAAGCTGACCCATTTCCGCATGAGCAGATTCGCTGACGCGGATGTTCAGCTCCCCCCGGGCGATTTTTTCAACTGCCAGGGAAACATCCCTCACTTGATGCGTTAACCGGCTTGAGAGGCGCCAGGCAATCATGAAGGTCAGGGTGATGACGCCCAGTACCAGCGCCGCGGCTGACAGGATGGTTTGGCGCTGCCGTGCCATAATCGGCGCTGAACTGAGGCCCACCATGACGTGGCCAATTATGTTCTGCGATGCCTCAGCTGGATCCGCAAAGTCGGGCAGACCAGTATTCAGGCTGGTATCGGGGAGGGTAATGGGATGGGAGGCAAACCACATGCCATTGATTGTTGCTACCTGACCCGTTTTGAGGGGAGACTTCGGCACGTTGTCGGCCAGCCAGCCGCATGTTGCAAGAACGATGCGGTCGATATCGCAGGCGTGGGTGTAATCAAGATTCTCGGACTGTCTTTCCTGTGCAATGACCTGAGCCAGCAAGATATGGTTTCCGCTGATCATGGCGTACTGGCTGGCTGCTGCCACGGTTCTGGCTGAACTCAGGAGATGAATTTTCGCATCCTGTTCGGCCTCGTTCATTTTGTTTTGCACAAAGTATGCAGTCAGCAGCAATGCGGTCAGCAACGATGGAATCAGTGCAATGAACAGGATTCTGCTGCGAATTGTGTTGGGCAGAACATGAAGACGGATAAAGGCAAGAAACTCCTTGCCCGAATCACTCAATCCGGACCAGGCCATTGGGAACCAGGCAGGGGTTTGCATGGCTTGGTTGGCGGCAAGTCGATGTTTAATTAACGTTGTTCGTGTCTACTACAATCAGGCCCAGATTCCGCGCGGCGATTGTCGCTTCGGTTCGGTTGCTGACATTCAGGGCGCGGAAAATCGCGGCCATGTGAATTTTAACGGTTCCCTCTGAAAGCCCCAGTTTCTGGCCAATGGTCTTGTTGGGGTTGCCCTGGACGAGCAGCTTCAGGACTTCCAGTTGGCGGCTGGTGAGGTGTGGGAAAAGGGTGGAAACACGCGCTTCGTTGGTCGAGAAGGTTTCCGCCATCGCGGGGGGGACATAGAGTCCGCCCGCAAGCACCTGATTGAGCGCGTCGAGGATGACCCGGCTGGGTGAGGATTTCTGGATATAGCCGAGCGCCCCGGCATTAAGCGCGCGCTGGATGTCTGCGCGGGTCTCCATCGCGGACAGGATGACCAGCGGGATATCGGGAAACTCACTTCGAAAGCGAACCACCGCCTCATGGCCATCCATGCCGGGCATGTTCAGGTCCACCAGCGCGAGATCCAGGTCGGCATGGCCTGCCGCCACGGAAAACAGGCTTGGATGGTCGTGGGCATCCAGGATTTCGACATGATCGTCCAGTTGGGCTAGGACATGCCTTACCCCTTCCCTGAAAAGCGGATGATCGTCAGCCAGCAATATTTTCATGGGTTTATTGGGATTTTTACCCTGTTATTGCAAGGGGAAACACAGCTCTTTCGAGCCCCGGAGGCGCCGACCTATAACTTTAGTTATATATGCAAACCCTTTTCATCATCGTAGGATGACTACATAGGCTGTCTTGTTAATCAGGTCGGCCGCTTGTTCTCCGCAACGAGGCGACGCGAGTCGTCTCCTCCGGTTTGCCGGGTGGTTATCCACCCGGTTTTTTTTCGCCCTTCGGTACTTGAGCGTCCATGATTCCGCTTGTACCGGTTGCGCATCTTATCCCTTTCGTTCAATGATCCATTTTGCGATCCGGGCATGAAATGAGCGTTTTCATTTTAATGCCTTGGCGGCTAATTGTGCGAGGCTCCCAAGAAATGAGTGAAAAATCCGACCTGACCGAGACCGAACTTGATACCGAGTGGATGTGCCAGGGCCGTTTGCTGCATGCAAGACGCGACACGGTACGTCTGCCAAACGGCCATATATCCACGCGCGAATACATCGTCCATCCAGGCGCGGCGGTTATATTGCCCGTGTTCGAAAATGGCGATGTGTTGCTGGAACGTCAATACCGCTATCCATGCAGGCGTGATTTCATCGAAGTGCCAGCCGGCAAGCTGGATCCAGATGAATCGCCACTGGAATGCGCAAGCCGCGAGCTGATCGAGGAAACCGGCTACCGCGCAACGGAAATTAAATTCCTGTTCGAGTTCTATCCCGCCATAGGTTACTGTGATGAAATCCTGTATTTCTTCCTGGCGAGGGGACTGGAGCAGGTGGGACACAGACGCGATCACGACGAATTCCTGGAAATAATGCGGATACCCTTTGAAGATGCAATGAACATGATCAGGAAGGGCGAAATCTGCGAAACCAAAACCGTGACGGCGCTATTCTGGTGGGACAAGCTGCGCAGCGGGCAATGGTCACTGTAGGGAAACACTGATTTATTCAGTGTTTCCCTGCAAATCGAGGATTCGATTTGCCGCTCAATGACGCAAGTCATTGAAAGCGCAAACTTTCACGGACAGGCGCCGTGAAAATTTTTTGCTGTTGTTTCGCGTTAGCGAATAAATTAGCGTTTATCTAGTGGGCGGAATGGAAAAATTCCGAATGTCGCCGATTCCTCCCTCATGGGGAATTGGCAATATCAACAGGGCGGCACGGGAAAAACAGGACAACTGCTGGGTCTGATGGCGGGCATTGCCCTTGTCGCTGGCGCCAGCCAATCGATGGCTGGTCAGTCTTCAAGCCTGGGTGTCGGCGTATCGGTTATCCGGAGTTGTCGGATCAACACAAGCGATGTAATTTCGTCAGCTAGCGAAAGAGGCAGCGCATTGCGCGATTCGCGATTTGTTCAGTGCGGCAAGGCCATTCCGCCTACCGTATCCGTATCTTCCATGCCATCTGCTGAACAGGCCAGTGCCACGACTCCCGAAAGCCTGACTGTCACGCTGTCTTACTAGTCAAAAGACCTTACTGTCCCCGCCGCTGCCTGTCTCGCGAGGATTTCGTTCCAAACTTGCGCTCATTCATGCCGTCGGATGACGGTTTTCCCCTTGTTTACAATTCTCATTGCGAGCCGTCAGCAAAGACAAGTGGCGGTTTTTTCAGACTGGCGGCATGTCCTTTCACTAAACTTTTTCATGAGGTGTCCGATAGCGTCGACGGTAGCGGAGAAAATTCCAGACCTTTCCAAAAACTTTTGAACTTCTGGAGATTGAAATGAAAAACGTGTTGAGACTCACTGGCCTGGCGCTGATGTTTTCAGCCATGGCGGTACAAGCGGGGCCTTCTCCGCAAACCGGCAGCTTCAATGTGACGGCGAGCGTCGCCAGAAGCTGCAGCATTACCGGCACGAGCGATGTGGCGTTTGGCGCCTATGATCCGGCAGATGCAAACTTTGCCACGCCGCTGGACGCATCGGGCAGCGTAACCGTCCGTTGCACAAAAAACACAACCTACAACATCGCGCTTGGGCAAGGTGCCAACGCGGCATCGGGCTCGACTTGCGTGGCACCTTTGCGTCAAATGGCTGCTGGTGCGGAACGGCTTTCATATGGACTGTTCTCTGACGCCGGTCGCACGACAACCTGGGGCTGCGATGCGTCCAACGATGTGACCCGCACCGAAACCACGGGTCCCAGCTCGCCGGATACGGTCACGGTTTATGGCCGCATTCCTGCTGCGCAGGATGTGGCGGATGGCAGCTATTCCGATACGGTTACGGTAACCGTGACTTTCTGATCCGATTGCCGGGCAGATGAATACGGCCTGCCGCGAGCGGGCCGTATTTCATTCATGCTAGCATCCAGCCATGAAGCAACTGCTTTTCTGGGTATTCCTTTCACTTCTGGGCAGTCTCTCGCCAGCTTCTTTGTCGGGCCAATTCAGTGTCAACCCGGTGCGGGTCGACCTCTCGCCCGAGAATGCCATCGCTGCCTTGAAAGTAACCAATCAGGGCGATCAGCCGGTCACTTTGCAGGTCAAGACGCTTTCATGGAGCCAGGAGAACGGCCGGGATGTGGTCGTGCCAAGCGCCGACATCCTGGCATCTCCACCCATTTTCAATTTGCCGGCTGGAGCGGAACAGGTTGTCCGTGTGGGTTTGCGCATGAACCCCGCGAAAGACCGTGAGCAAACCTACCGTGTGCTGTTTGAAGAGGTGTTGCCACCCGCATCCCAGGATTTCAGGGGCTTGCGGATCGCGCTCAATATTTCCATCCCGGTTTTTATAGCATCAGGCGAAGGTTTGAAGGCTGTGCCGCAATGGCGCTTGGTGCGCGCACCTGGTGGGGTTGAAGTTCAGATCGGCAATCAGGGCAAGGCGCACTATCGCGTCAGTCAGCTCGCCCTGATTTCACCGTCCGGCAAGAAAATCGGTGGCATGGAGGGCAACTTCTATGTGCTGCCGGGATTGACACGAAGCTGGCCGGTCAAGCTTTCGACGCCGCCCCTTCCGGGCGTTTACCGGCTGGAGTTCGAAACCGATGCGGGAAAAGCGAGCATTGAAAAGACGCTGGAATGAGGCTGGCCGCATTTTTTCGGGACTGATTGCAGTCCTGTCATTTGTTCTTGTTTCCACTGCTGCGTCGGCTGGCATTGGGAGTGCCATGGAATCCTTGCTGGCTGTGGAGCTCAATCAAGTCAATGTGAGCCGGGGCGCAATGGTGTTGCAGGAACCGGATGGCACAGTCTGGCTGCGTGATGACGACTTGATGGCCTGGCGCATTCGCGCGCCCGTCGAGGGCGGGGCGTTGCATGGCGGGAGAATGCATTACAGCTTGAGCGATCTGGCGGGCGTGACCTTCAAGCTTGATGGGTCTCGGCAAACCCTGATCCTGACCGCGCGGCCCGAAGCCCTTCTGGCCGCCGCACCACTGAGTCTTGCACGTTCGCAGCCCGCGCTGTCGCACGCCGGAACGGGTGGGTTTCTCAATTACGATTTGTTCGGCAGGGTCTCGTCCGAATCCAGCGGCGAGGGCGCTCAGTTCGAGCTGGGGATTTTCAACCGCTGGGGGGTGGGGCTGAATACATTTGCCTTCGAGGAAGGCCGGGCGGGCGGACGGGGAATCCGCCTGGAAACCGCATGGATCAAGGACTGGCCCGACCGGCTGACAACGCTTCAGCTGGGAGACAGCTTGTCCCGCACGGCCAGCCTGTTTGGTGGGGTTGCCCGATTTGCCGGGATTCAATATGGCACCAATTTCGCCACGCAGCCGCAGCTTATTACCACGCCCGTGCAAACGCTTTCCGGAGAAACGTCCTTGCCTTCCGTGGCGGAAATTTACGTCAACAACAATCTTATCCAGCGGCGAGATGTTCCAGCGGGCGGTTTCAGCATTACGGACATTCCTGCCATCAGCGGCAGCGGCGAAGTGACCGTGGTGGTCAAGGATATACTGGGCCGAGAACAGATCATTACCCAGCCGTTTTATTCCTCGCCTGTCCTGCTGGCGGAAGGGCTGTCGGATTTCTCCCTCGAGGCTGGTTTTGCGCGTGAAAACTTCGCCAAACGCAGTGCCGATTATGGTGGTGCACTTGCTTCCGCGACATGGCGAAATGGTCTGACAGATCATCTGACGATCGAGTCGCACGGCGAGTGGACAAAAAATCATTTTAATCTCGGGCTGGGCGGGATTTGGCTGATGCCGCGCTATGGCGTTTTGGGGGTGGGTCTGGCGGGTAGTTCAACTGATGTTGGTCAAGCCAGCCAGGAAACACTGACCTACGAATACAGCCAGAATGGATATTCGATCGGCGCCCGCCAGCAGTGGTCAGGCAGGGAATACCGGCATCTTGGCCTGGATGAAAACGAATTGCTCCCGGCCCGGCAAACCAGTGTGTTCGGCGGGCTGTCGCTAGGAAGAACCGGAAATTTCGCGCTGGCTTATTTCAGGCAGGACAAGCGCGGCGAGGCGGACAGCGAATTTGTCACGCTGAGTTATCAGCTCGGCTTGCCCATGCGCGGGACCCTGTTGCTGAATTATCTGCAAACGCTGACCGGTGAAAAGGCCAAGGCAGCCACGCTGTCCTTGACCTTTCCATTTGGCGAACGCAGTACAGTCAGTTATCAGCACCGGAATGATCTGAAACGGGATGGCGATGCGGATGTGCATTATCTGACCCTGCAGCAGAGCCTGCCTGCGGGGGAGGGCTGGGGATACCGGGTGCAGGTTTCCGACCGGGAAGAGAACGATCTGGGCCTTGCTTATCAGGGCCGCTATGGAACATACGCTGCCGATATCCTGCAGCGCAGCGATGGTGCTACCGCGAACCTGATGGCGCGAGGCGGACTGGGCTGGCTGTCTGGCAAGCTGTTTGCCAGCCGCACAATCGACGAGAGCTTTGGCGTGGTGGATGTTTCAGGATTCGCCGGCGTGCGGGTGTATGCGGAAAACCAGTTGATGGGCAAAACCGGCGAAGACGGAAAATTGCTTCTGCCGCAGCTAAGAGCTTATGAAGAGAACGACATCCGGATCGATCATCGCGATCTGCCCATGGATGCCGATATCGAAACCCTGCGCCTGAAAATCGCGCCGCATTTTCGCAGCGGCGCGCAGATCGGGTTTTCCGTCAAAAACCTTCGCCAGGCGCTGCTGGCACTGATGCTGGAAGATGGCCGGCCGATACCGTCCGACGCGCGGGTAACCCGGGCGGGTGGGAACAAGTATTATTCTGTAGGCATGGACGGGCTGGTATACGTTGACGACATGGATGGCGAAATTGAATTGATGGTGCATTACTCAGACGGCGAATGCCGGGCTCATGTTGCCATGCCGGACAACGCAGGGCCGCAGCCTGACCTGGGCCGTCATGTCTGTCTTAAGGGCTTGCCATGACCAGGTCCATGTGGTTTTTGCTGCTGCTGGGTTTTTTGCCGGTCCAGGCAGGGGCGGCCAGTTGTACCATCACTTCCCCCACGCTCAATTTCGGCAGCTACGACCCGTTGCTGGCAACCAATGACGACAGTACCGCCGCTGTTCGCGTGAGTTGCACCCGCACCATTCTCCCTTCCGAGGTGGTGAATTACACCTTGACGTCATCCATAGGCAACGGCCCAAGCTACGCGACACGCAGGATGGTAAGCGGCGTCGAGATACTGAATTACAACGTATACCGCAATGCGGCTCGAACCCAGATCTGGGGAAATGGTACCGGCGGCAGTTTTACCATTACTGGAAGCTTCAATTTAAACAACGCGACTCCCCGTAACCGCAATCACACCTTGTATGGACGTATCCCACCCTTGCAAAATTCAGCGGCGGGAACCTACAACGACACGCTGGTAGTGACCCTGACTTTTTGAGGGAACTTCAGGCCAGATTCGGCGCCAGCCATTTCTCCACCGTGGCCACATCCCAACCCTTGCGCCTGGCGTAGTCTTCCATCTGATCGCGGCCGATCTTGGCGACGGCGAAATACTGGCTTTGCGGATGGCTGAAGTAAAAGCCGGACACCGCTGCCGCCGGCCACATGGCGAAGCTGTCGGTCAGCGACAGCCCGGTATTTGCGGGGGCATTCAGCATGGCAAACAGCGGGCCTTTTTCAGTGTGTTCCGGACAGGCCGGGTAGCCGGGCGCGGGGCGGATGCCGCGATATTTTTCTTCAATGAGCGCTTCGTTGCTTAAATGCTCATCAGCTGCATAGCCCCAGAATTCCATGCGCACTTTTTGATGCAGTTTTTCTGCGAAGGCTTCGGCCAGACGGTCTGCCAGCGCCTTGAACAAAATCGCGTTGTAGTCGTCGAGCGCTGATTCGAACTCTTGCAGCTTTGCACCGAAATTGCCACCACCGGCCGTAACGGCAAAACCGCCAATGTAATCCCGGACGCCGCTTGATTTTGGCGCAATGAAATCCGCCAGGCACAGGTTCGGGCGGTCAAGCGGCTTTTCCATTTGCTGGCGGAGGTTGTGCCAGGTCATCAGTGTTGTTGAACGCGATTCGTCGGCGTAGATTTCGATGTCATCGCTGTTGACGGTGTTAGCGGGAAAAAGACCAATGACGCCGTTCGCGGACAGCCATTTCTCTTCGATGATCTTTTTCAGCATTGCCTGCGCATCGGCAAAGAGTTTTGTCGCCTCTTCGCCTACCACTTCATCACTCAGGATTTTCGGGTAACGTCCGGCAAGCTCCCAGGTCTGGAAGAAGGGTGTCCAGTCAATGACGTCTGCGATTTCCTGCAAATCATAGTCGCGGAAAACATGGATACCAGGCTGTTTGGGTACAGGTGGGGTGTAGGACTTCCAGTCAGTCTTTAGGCTGCGTTCGCGCGCGGTTTTCAAATCCAGCAGCTTGCGCGCCTCGCCGCGCCCGGCATGCTGTTCTCGGATTTTTGCGTAATCGGCCTTCACTACGGCGACATAGGCCTCGCGCAAATCGCGTGATATCAGCGAGCTGGCGACACCTACAGCTCGGGAAGCATCCGGCACCCAGACGACGGGCTGATCGTAATTCGGTTCGATCTTGACCGCCGTGTGCGCGCGCGAAGTCGTTGCACCGCCAATCAATAGCGGCTGTTTCATGCCGCGACGCTGCATTTCCTTCGCCACGTGGGCCATTTCCTCCAGCGAGGGCGTGATCAGGCCAGACAAGCCGACAATGTCCGCGCCTTCCTTCTCTGCGGCATCGAGAATCTTGTCGGCGGGCACCATCACGCCCAGATCGATGACTTCGAAGTTGTTGCATTGCAGCACCACGCCGACAATGTTCTTGCCGATGTCATGCACGTCGCCTTTTACGGTGGCCATGACGATCTTGCCGTTGTTCTGCGCGCCGCCCGCCGCCTTGGTGGCTTCAATAAACGGCATCAGGTGCGCGACCGACTGTTTCATCACGCGGGCGGATTTGACGACCTGCGGCAGGAACATCTTGCCCGCGCCAAACAGATCACCGACCACGTTCATGCCCGCCATCAGTGGGCCTTCGATCACCTTTAGCGGGTGCTCGGCTTTCAGCCGTGCTTCTTCCGTATCTTCGACGATGAAGGTGGTAATTCCTTTTATCAGGGCATGCGAGAGCCGCTCTTCCACGGTGCCGCTTCGCCATGCCTGTTCTTCGACACCGGTTTCATCTTTCTTCTTGCCGCGAAACTGCTCGGCGAATTCGACCAGCCGGTCACCTGCATCCGGATGGCGGTTGAGCACCACGTCTTCCACCAGGTTTCGAAGTTGCGGCTCCAGTTCGTCGTACACGCCCAGCATGCCGGCGTTGACAATGCCCATGTCCATGCCCGCCTGGATGGCGTGGTACAGGAACACGGTGTGAATCGCCTCGCGCACATGGTCGTTGCCGCGGAAGGAAAAGGACACGTTGGAGACGCCGCCGGAAACCTTGGCATGCGGCAGGTTCTGCTTGATCCAGCGCGTGGCCTCGATGAAATCGACTGCGTAGTTGGCATGTTCCTCGATGCCGGTGGCGATGGCGAAGATGTTCGGGTCGAAGATGATGTCTTCCGCTGGAAAGCCGACTTCATCGACAAGTATGCGATAAGCGCGTTCGCAGATTTCGGTTTTGCGGGCGAAGGTGTCTGCCTGGCCCTGTTCGTCGAACGCCATGACCACCGCCGCCGCACCGTAGCGCATGGCCAGCCGCGCATCGTGCCTGAACTTGTCAACGCCTTCCTTCATGGAAATGGAATTAACGATGCACTTGCCCTGCGCGCATTTCAGCCCCGCCTCGATCACTTCCCACTTGGAGGAATCGATCATGATGGGCACGCGCGCGATGTCGGGTTCAGAGGCAATGAGATTCAGGAAGCGCACCATCGCCGCCTTGGCGTCCAACATGCCTTCGTCCATGTTGATGTCGATGACTTGCGCGCCGTTCTCGACTTGTTGACGAGCAACAGCCAGCGCGTCCTCGTAACGGCCTTCCAGAATCATGCGGGCGAAAGCGCGCGAGCCGGTGACGTTGGTGCGCTCGCCGACATTGAGATACAGATCGCCGGGGCAGAGGTTGTAGGGCTCCAGCCCGGATAGCCGCAGGCAGGACTTGATATCCGGGCGCTTGCGAGGCGGCAGGCCCGCCACGGCTTTGGCCATCGCCTCGATATGCGCGGGCGTGGTGCCACAACAGCCGCCCAGGATGTTGAGAAAGCCAGACTGGCCCCATTCGCGCACGGCATCGGCCATCTGCTGCGGGGTTTCATCGTAGCCGCCAAAAGCATTGGGCAAACCGGCATTGGGGTGCGTGGACACGTAGCAGTTCGCCACGCGTGACATCTCGGCGACGAAAGCGCGCATTTGCCTGGGGCCCAGCGCGCAGTTGAGACCGATGGAAAACGGCTTCACATGACGCACCGAATTCCAGAACGCCTCGGTGGTCTGGCCAGAAAGCGTGCGGCCCGAGGCATCAGTGATGGTGCCGGAAATCATGGTCGGCAGCCGGCGTTCCGAGTGCGCATCGTAATATTGCTCAATGGCGAACAGCGCGGCCTTGGCGTTCAGCGTATCGAAAATGGTTTCCACCATCAGCATGTCCACACCACCTTCGATGAGCGCATCGATCTGCTCGGTGTAGGCCTCGACCAGCTCGTCAAACGTGATGTTGCGCGCGCCGGGATCATTCACGCTGGGCGAGATGCTGGCGGTTTTCGAAGTCGGGCCGAGTATGCCGGCGACAAACCTCGGCTTGTCTGGCGTGCTGAATTTTTCAGCAGCTTCCCTGGCGATTTTCACGGATGCCAGATTGATTTCCCGGGTCAGATCGCCCATGTGATAATCGGCGAGTGAAATGCGCTGGGCGTTGAAGGTGTTGGTTTCCAGGATGTCCGCGCCGGCCGCGAGATATTTTTCCTGAATTTCGCGGATGACGTCCGGCCGCGTCAGGCTCAGCAGATCGTTGTTGCCCTTGATGTCGTGCGGCCAGTCGGCAAAACGCTCACCGCGATAGTCTTCGTCCTGCAGGCGATAACCCTGAATCATGGTGCCCATCGCGCCATCCAGAATCAGGATGCGGCGGGAGATCGCTTCGTTCAGCAAGGCGGTTCGGGACATGATGTGGTGAAAGCCGGGTAAAGGAGCCTATTATAAGGTTTCGAACCCTTTCCACCCGATGCCATGAAACATCTCGCGCCCAAAGAAGCCTACGAATACCTGAAGGCAAATCCCAATGCCGTGCTGATCGACGTTCGGTCGGAAATGGAATACCTGTTTGTCGGCCATCCCAAGGATGCGCTGCTGATTCCCTGGCAGGATGGTGAATATTTCGACATCAATCCTGATTTTCTCGGCCACGTGCGCAAGGCATCCAGCGTCAATCGACCCGTTGTGCTGATCTGCCGTTCCGGTAACCGCTCAAAAATTGCCGGTGAATTTCTTGAACAAAATGGGTTGGCGGAGGTCTGCAACGTAGTGCATGGCTTTGAAGGCGATCTCGATGCCCAACGCCGCCGGGGCACGGTCAATGGCTGGCGATTTGAAGGCTTGCCCTGGGAACAAACCTAGCCTGATTCTTTCTCAGGTACGATAATTGCACACCCTTTGGCGTGACCGCGAAGGGCGGCTTTATTTTCAGATGGAAATCCATGTTTAAGCATTTACCCCTGGTTTTAGCCTTGGCGCTTGCGCCGGTATTGCCTGTTCAGGCCGCGGATCGCGCGGAACTGGCCTCGCGGTATTACGAAGATGCGCTGGTGAGATATCAGCGCAAGGATGATGCGGGCGCAATCATTCAGTTGAAAAACGCGCTTCAACAGGATCCCAGAATGTTGCCCGCGCTGGTCTTGCTTGGGCAGGCGCACCTTCGCAAGGGTGAACCGGCGGCGGCCGAACGGGTCTTTCTGGATGCTGAAAAGCTGGGTGTGGATCGCAGCCAGATCGTGATCTATTACGTCCAGTCTTACTTTGATCAGGGCAAATACAAACTCCTGCTGGAGAAATTTGGCGCGGACGGTCTCGCGCCCGCAGCCCGGCTGGAAGTTCTTCTGTACCGTTCCAAGGCGCAGCTTGAATTAAGCCAACTGGATGCCGCCATGACTAGTGCCAAGCTGGCTCAGCAGATAAGCGGCGGCGCGGCACGGGCGCTTGCCTTGCAGGCAAAAATTCATCTGAATGCAGGACGTCTGGATGACGCAAGAAATACAGCTGGCCAGGCAATTCAACTTTCTGCCAATGATCCGGATGCCCTGAGCATGCAAGCCTCAATCGCGCATTCGACAGGCGATCTTAATGGTGCGTTGCGGGATTACGGGCGGGCTTTGGCCGCCAAGGCGGACTATCAGGAAGCGCGGGTTGCACGCGCCGGACTGTTGATGGACTTGAGGCGTGACAAGGAAGCCTGGACCGATCTTGAATACCTGAAGAAAAACTTTCCCTTCGATGCCCGTGCGGCCTACCTGCGCTCGGTTTACTTCAGCCGCAATGGCGATGAAGCTCGGGCAAGGGAGTCTCTTTCTGAGGTGGCGAATATTCTTGACACGGTTTCTCCCGAATTTCTGGCAAGCCAACCGCAACTGCAAATGCTGGGTGGTCTTGCCCACTATGGGCTGAATCAGTTTGAGCGCGCCAAGACTTTCTTGAGCAATTATCTCAAGCTGCGTCCACGGGAGGCAGGAGCAAGGAAACTGCTGGGTGCCATTTATCTTTCCGAAAGGCAGTTCAACCAGGCCATTGCGATGCTGGAGCCAGCCCTGCGCGCGTTCCCTGATGATGCGCGCGTCATGTCGATGCTGGGCGCGGCTTACATGGGCAAGGGCAATCATGCCAAGGCCACGCAATACCTTGAGCAGGCTGCCAGTGCGCAGGACAGTCCGGATATCCAGGCTGGCCTGGGCATGAGCCTGCTGGGCGCAGGGAAAACCGAAGCCGGTTTCAATGCGCTCTTGCGCGCCTACAAGCAAGACCCGGTGCGATCGCAGGCGGGCGCTGCGCTCGCCATGCAATACCTCAAGCGAGGCGACGCCAGGCAGGCCATCTTGATTGTGCAGGATATGCTCAAGCGCAACCCGGGGAGCCTCGCCGCACACAATTTATTGGGGGTGGCAAAGCAGGCCAACAGCGATCGGGCGGGCGCGCGCGCTGCTTACGAAGCCGCGCTGGCCATAGACAAAAAATTTCATGCCGCGCGGCTCAATCTTGGCAAGCTGGACGAGGCTGAAGGCAAGGCCGATTTGGCCAGGCAGCGCTATCTTGATATTCTCAAGGACCAGCCGGGCCATGTTCAGGCCATGATGGAGCTGGCCAGCCTGGAAGAGCGGGCGGGGCGGGGCAATGAAGCCATTCGCTGGCTGGACAAGGCGCGGGCGGCGGGCAGTCACAACATACAGCCATTGCTGGCGCTGAGCGAGCTGTATCTGAAGCAGAACAATGTGCAAAAGGCCCTGGAAGCGGCCAAGGATGCTCAGGCTGCTGCGCCCAGTTCGCTGGTCGCGATGATGGCGCTGGCGAGGGCTCAGCTGGCAACAGGTAACTCCGGTTCTGCCAAATCCATCTTGAGGAGCATGAGCCAGCAGGCTGCCTTCGATGCCCCCTGGTTGACACGAATCGCCGCCATGCAGATGCAGGGCGGCGATCACGAATCCGCCGGATACAGCCTGAACAAGGCCTTGCTCAACAGCCCCGGATATGTGCCTGCGCTCAACCTGCAAATCCAGCTGGATTTGCGGAAAGGCGATGTGGCCAGCGCGGAAAACCGCGTGAACGAATTGCTGGCAAAGGGCGGCGGTAATGCCGAAGCGCAACTGATGCTGGGTGATTTGCGGATGTCGCAAGCACGGTATGCCGATGCCGTAAGTGCCTATCGCGTCGCGCATGCCAGAATTAACAGTAACCGGTCGTTGATGCCGCTGTATGACGCCTTGATGCGGTCAGGCGATGCGCGTGGGGCTTCCAAGCTCATGTCCGACTGGAGCCGCGCACATCCACGCGACGCACTTTCGCGCCATGCCCTTGGCGAAGCATACATGGCCTTGCAGGACTGGCCGCGCGCCAAACTGGTCTATGAAGGGCTGATCACTTTGGATGCCAAGGATGCGCGGGCCTTCAACAATCTGGCCAACGTCCTGCTTCAACAGAAAAATCCCGACGCGCTGAAATACGCCGAAGAGGCGCGCACACTGGCGCCCAATGTGCCGCAGGTCAACGACACCCTTGGCTGGGTGCTGGTAAGCCAGGGCCAGATTGAAAAGGGTTTGCGCTATTTGCGCGAGGCAGCCTTGCGCGCTCCGGACGACCCGGGTATCAAGGACCACCTGAATCAGGCGCTGACCAGATTGGGCAAACGGCCCTAAGGTTATCGCATGTTTGGATGCTGCATGCCGTGTTCCCACACTTTATCCGCTATCAAAAGCAGTTTCAGAAGAGATATGGTCCGGTAAAAATCCAGGCCAGAAAGTCGGATTTTTTTACAGAAGCACGGTAAATCTGGCAGGGCGGCATGCATAACCCAATGAATTTATTGAAATGTGTATGGTCTGGCATTGACCTTGCTTATATCAGGCCATCACAATACCAAATATTCTTTGGAGCCAAAACATGACAATAACTAAATTCGGGATGACCCTCGCAGCGGCAATGATCCTAAGCGCTTCTGGAGCCCATGCGGCCACCTGGTCATATTCCAGCACTGGTCCAGTTACGGATGGTGGGATCACGGGCTCGGTAACGGGTTATTACTCGTCGAGCATGACTTCGTTGATCAATACATCTCTTGTTTCCTACAGTAGCGGTTTGGGCATGACTTCGGATGGCACAACCGCCCCTAATCATGCCATTGACAACAATGGGAACATTGAGACGGTAATGTTCTCTTTCTCCGATGGCGTGGCTGGTCAGTCCAACAATGACAAGGTCAACCTGACGTCGGCCAGTTTCGGCTATGTCAGCGGTGATTCGGATTACAGCATTTATGCGTTTACGGGCACCGGCAGCATGAGTCTTGCTGGAGTATCTTATTCCACGCTCACCAGCAATGGTTGGACGCTGGTTGGCCATTACGATGGCTCCAGTTCTGCCGGTACAAAATCTTTCTCAAATAGTATTTATTCCAGCTACTGGTTGGTTGGCGCGCTCAACACAGCCAGTTCCGGCAAGGATGTTGGTGATGATTACTTCAAGCTGGCAAGTGTAAGTGGTACAACCTGCAAAGCCAATCCAACTGCCCCTGGTTGCACGCCGGTTTGTACACCGGGAACCCCTGGATGTGGCGGTGGTGGTGTACCCGAACCCGGCACGCTGTTCCTGATGGGCGTGGGTCTAATTGGGCTTGCCCGTTACAATAAGCGTTGTACCCAACAAGCATAAATTTTCTGCAGAGCAGTCTTTGAAACCCCGCCGTCTGGCGGGGTTTTTGTTTGTGCTGGGAGAATCAGGCCAAGCTGATGCCCAGCGCTTTGCCGATGAAAAATGTCGTCGCCCCGGCCATGCCGCCGATCAGCAGCATGCGCAGGCCGCCGTATATTGCCTGTCTGCCAGTGAACAGGCAAAGTAGCGCACCTACGCCGAACAGGGCTGCACCAGTTAGCGCGATGCTGTAAGCCAGTGGGTTGTTGCTGAAGGACATCGCAAAAGGTGCCAGCGGGATCAATGCTCCAGCGGCGAAAGCCATAAACGAAGCAGAGGCTGCTTTCCACGGCGAACCCAGTTCATCCGGGTTCAAACCCAGTTCCTCCCTGGCCAAAGTGTCCAGCGCGCGTTCCGGATCTTGCAGGAGGCGATTGGCGAGGTTTTCCGCCTCTGCTTTGGGAATGCCCTTGGCGGCATAGATCAACGCCAGCTCGGCGGCTTCCTCCTGCGGGTACTGCTCCAGTTCTTCCCGCTCCAGCCCGATCTGGTACTCGAACATTTCGCGCTGCGAACGTACCGAAACATATTCGCCCGCCGCCATCGACAGGGCACCAGCAAGCAGACCGGCGGACCCGGTCAGAAGAATTACGCCATGATCCGTTGTGGCGCCGGCCACGCCCAGAATTAGCGCGGCATTGGAGACCAGCCCGTCGTTGACGCCGAATACCGCCGCACGCAGAGTGTTACCCGCGCCAGAAGTCTTGTGCCGCCCGCCGATTTCTTCGCGATTGACAGGCATGCGGTGGGGCAAAGGCGAGGTGTAGAGCGACATGCCACGTACTTTCATGGCGGCAAGAACCGGACGCAGGGTACGCGGGCTGATGTATCGTGTCAGGCAAGCCACCAGGCGAGCACGCACCGCGGGATGAAACTCAGCGGGTACAGTGTGCCCCTGTTTGGCGAGCACTTCCGCCCAGATTCCGGCCTGCGATTCAGCCGCTTCGGCCAGTTCCTCGAACAATGCCTGCCTTGGCGTGCCGGCTTCCGCCTTGGCAACTGCCCGGTAGAGATAGGCGGAGCTTTTCTCCTCGATCCAGCCTTCCAGCGCGTGATTTTTCCCGGACACGTCAGGCTCCGGAAAATGCACGCCGGTACTGGATGGCTTCGGCAATATGGCGTGACTGGATTTTTGCATCACCGGCCAGATCGGCCAACGTCAACGCCAGTTTCAGGATGCGATGATAGGCGCGCGCGGAAAGATTGAGTCGCGCAATGGCCTGCTTGATGAGTGTAGTGCCGGCTTCATCCAATTCGCACAGCGCATCGATTTCCTTCGGACCCAATGCGGCATTGGGCTTGCCCTGACGAGAGAGTTGTCTATCACGTGCCAGGCTGACGCGATCTCGCACGGCCGAACTCGATTCAGCCCTAGTTTTAGCAAGCAGTTCCTCCTGCGGCAGGGCAGGTACTTCGATCTTGATATCAATGCGATCCAGCAGCGGGCCGGAGATTTTGCCGCGATAACGCGCGACTTGGTCCGGCGTGCAGCGGCATTTGCCGTTGAAATGACCGAGATAACCACAGGGGCAGGGGTTCATGGCGGCAATGAACTGAAACCGCGCGGGAAATTCCGCCTGACGCGCGGCGCGGGAAATGGTGATGTGGCCGGTTTCCAAAGGCTCGCGCAATACTTCCAGCACCTTGCGATCGAATTCGGGCAGTTCATCCAGAAACAACACGCCATGATGGGCGAGCGAGATTTCCCCCGGTCGTGGATTGCCGCCGCCGCCCACCAGCGCAACCGCCGAGGCCGTGTGGTGCGGGGCGCGGTAGGGCCGCTGCCGCCAGGATGAGAGCTTGAATCCGCCATTGAGCGACTGCACGGCTGCGGTTGCCAATGCCTCCTCTTCCGACATGGGCGGCAAAATGCCCGGAAAACAGGAAGCCATCAGCGACTTGCCCGTGCCCGGCGGGCCGGACATCAGCACAGAATGCGCACCCGCGGCAGCCACTTCCAGCGCACGCTTGGCGCTGGCCTGGCCTTTCACATCGGCGAAGTCGGCATAAACGGGTTGACTGGCCTGGCTGCCGGGTTGCGGACGCGACAATTTCTCCTGTCCAACGAGATGCGCGCAGACCTGGGCCAGGGATTTTGCGGCCAGCACATCGGCATCTTCCACCAGGGCCGCTTCGCTTGCGGAGAGATCGGGCAGAATCAGCGGCCGACCACTGGTCCTGGCCGCCAACGTCATCGCCAGCGCGCCGCGAATCGGGCGTAGATCACCCGTCAGTGCGAGTTCGCCAGCGTACTCATATTGAGTGAGGGTATCGGCGGGCAACTGTCCGGATGCGGCCAGAATGGCCAGCGCAATCGGCAGATCAAATCGCCCGGATTCCTTGGGCAGGTCGGCGGGCGCGAGGTTGACAGTAATGCGCCGCGCGGGAAATTCAAATCCGGTGTTCTGTATCGCCGCGCGTACGCGATCGCGCGCTTCCTTGACCTCGGTTTCCGGCAGGCCTACCAGCGTGAAAGATGGCAGGCCATTCGCCAGATGCGCTTCGACATGCACTACGGGTGCATTCAACCCATCCAGCGCGCGGCTGATGAGAACGGTAACGGCCAATTATTCTTGCGCGGCCTGGCTGCGGGATTCCAGTTCCTTCAATCGCGCCTCGAGCTGGGTGAGCTTCTCTCGAGTGCGGGCGAGCACCTGCGTTTGCACATCAAATTCTTCACGTGTGACCAGATCCAGTTTGGAAAGCCAGCCGGTCAGGCCGGCCTTAATGTTTTGTT
This sequence comes from Thiobacillus sp., assembly GCA_018263115.1. Lineage (GTDB taxonomy): Bacteria > Pseudomonadota > Gammaproteobacteria > Burkholderiales > Thiobacillaceae > UBA6918. The sequence goes on along the minus strand of JADFDC010000026.1, from coordinate 3,683 downwards.
CCAGATCGCGCGCGGGAGATTGGCGAAAAGCTTCGCCGAGTTTGTTGACGATGTCATCCAGAAATGGGGTCGCGGGTTTCATGGTTTGCTCCGAACAGTTCGAGCCAAGTGTAACAAAACCGGCTGATTTTCCGTGAGGGGACATGCTGCACTTTCACGGTGCGAACAGGTTTTTGGATGGCCCCAGAAGGGTGCATGGTTTTGGTTTTGCACAGGCAGAAATAATTCAACTCGTTGATTATTAATGGATAAATTACCTGGCACGGGCCGTGCTGTAACACCCATGCAATGTTGCATTCTCTCTAATTAAGGATAACCCCATGAAACGTCTTTCCTATCTGTTGATGTTGACTCTTGGCGCACCCCTGGCGGCAATGGCTGCGGAGGAAAGTCCGCACACTTTGACTGCCAACGTCAGCTTGGCTTCGGACTATGTCTTCCGTGGTATTTCACAAACTGGAGGAGATCCAGCTATTCAAGGTGGCTTTGACTATTCACATAGTAGCGGTATCTACATTGGTACTTGGGGTTCTAATGTTGGCTGGATAGAAGATTACCAAGGATATGGTTCCGGCAATATTGAACTGGATCTGTATGGCGGCTATCGCAACAGCATTGGTGATACAGGTATTACATATGACGTGGGTGTAATTGGGTATTTCTACCCGGGCAAGAAATCAGGTGGTTTGGTAGTTAATCCGACGGATGCCAACACGACTGAACTGTATGCGGCATTGGGCTGGAAGTGGTTCACGGTCAAATATTCCTATGGCATCAGCGATGAGATTTTCGGCTTTGCCAATGCTGACGGATCAAGCTATTTGGATATTTCTGCGAGTCTTCCTATTGGTGAAACCGGCCTGACTGTAGGTGCTCACTGGGGTACCTTCGAGTTTGAAAACAACCCAAATCAGGACTACGACGATTGGAAAGTCAGCTTGGCATACGACATGGGCAAGCTTAGTGGCAAGTTCTCAGGCATGACACTTGGTGTGATGTACACGGATACTGACGCCAAGAAAGCCTTCTGGACAGATTTTAATAATGAGTACCTGGGTGACGGTACCACCACTGTGTGGATTTCCAAGGCGTTCTGATTTCCGAACTGTATAGGGCGGTGCTGCATTGCCCTGCAATTTAAACAAACCGGAGGCAACATGAAATTTGTTACGGCAATCATCAAGCCCTTCAAACTCGATGAAGTGCGTGAAGCCTTGTCCGCCATGGGCGTGTCAGGCTTGACCGTCACCGAGGTGAAGGGTTTCGGGAGGCAAAAAGGCCATACCGAACTCTACCGCGGCGCGGAATATGTCGTGGATTTCCTGCCCAAGATCAAGCTGGAAATCGGCATTCAGGACGATCAGCTGGATCGCGCCATCGAAGCCATTTCCAAGGCGGCAGGCACGGGCAAGATAGGCGATGGCAAGATTTTCGTCTTTGATCTTGAACAGGTCGTTCGTATCCGCACCGGTGAATCCGGTCCGGAAGCGCTGTAAGGGGGAACGAAAATGAACAATTGGCTAGCAAGTTTAGGATTGATACTGTCGCTGGGACTTTCAGCGCCGGTTTGGGCTGAAGAACCCGCTACCGCACCGGTTGCCGAAGCAACGGCTGAACAGGCCGCAGCGCCCGCGGAAGCCGCTTCTGCCGAGGCCGCAGCACCTGTTGCTGAAGCAGCACCGGCCGAGGCGGTTGCAGAAGAAGCCGCTCCTGCCGCACCGCCTGCCCCGAACAAGGGCGATACAGCCTGGATGCTGGTGGCGACAATCATGGTCATCATGATGTCGATCCCAGGCCTGGCGCTGTTTTATGGTGGTCTGGTGCGCAGCAAGAACATGCTGTCAATCCTGATGCAGGTGTTCTCCATCTTCGCGCTGATCACGGTATTGTGGGCGATCTATGGCTACTCCCTCGCGTTCACGCAGGGCAATGCGTTCTTCGGCGGATTCGACCGCTTCCTGCTCTCGGGCATCTTCGATCCCAAGACCGGCGCAGTCGCCAATGCCGCGACCTTCAGCAAGGGTGTCTACATTCCCGAGTTCGTGTTTGTCGCCTTCCAGGCCACGTTTGCCGCAATTACCGTTGCACTGGTGGTGGGCGCTTTCGCGGAAAGGATGAAGTTCTCAGCGGTGTTGCTGTTCTCCGCGCTGTGGTTCACCTTCGCCTATGTGCCGATGGCGCACATGGTGTGGTTCTGGCCTGGCCCGGATGCGTTTACCGATGCCGCCGCAGCAGAAGCCGCAGTGGCAGCCTCAGGATTCCTCTTCCAGAAGGGCGCGCTCGACTTCGCGGGCGGCACGGTGGTGCACATCAATGCTGCTGTCGCAGGGCTGGTGGGCGCTTTCGTTGTAGGCAAGCGTATCGGCTACGGAAAGGAAGCCTTGACGCCTCACAGCCTGACCATGACCATGATCGGTGCTTCGCTGCTGTGGGTGGGCTGGTTCGGCTTTAACGCAGGCTCCGCGCTTGAAGCGGGCGGCACGGCTGCACTGGCTTTCATCAATACGCTGAATGCCACGGCTGCGGCAGCGTTGACCTGGTCGCTCGCTGAGTGGGCACTCAAGGGCAAGCCCTCCATGCTGGGCGCGGTTTCCGGTGCGGTGGCGGGTCTGGTAGCGATTACCCCGGCCTGCGGCTGGGTGGGCGTGGGTGGTGCCCTCGTCATTGGCGCCATTGCGGGTGTAGTCTGCCTGTGGGGTGTGACGGGCCTGAAGAAGATGCTGGGCGCGGACGATGCACTGGACGTGTTTGGCATTCATGGCATCGGCGGCATTCTGGGCGCGCTGCTGACTGGCGTGTTCAACACCTGGAGCATGGGCGGCACTGGCATCATCGACTACGTCAACAACACCATTGTCGATACCTCCATCGGCTCTCAGGTGTGGATCCAGGCCCAGGCGGTCGGTACGGCCATCATCTGGTCGGGTGTCGTGGCCTTCATTTGCTACAAACTGGTCGATCTCACCATCGGTCTCCGCGTACCGGAAGAAGAGGAACGCGAAGGTCTGGATACGACCCAGCATGGCGAGCGTGCCTACACCATGTAATCTGTCCGCTTTCACCGCAAGTTTAAGGCGCCCTTTGGGGCGCCTTTTTTATTGTCCGTCGCGCCGGATTTGGTTACGCTGTAGCCTGATAACAACCCATAATGACGATGAAATTCACGCCTCAACAATTCCACGACTGGAAAAACAAGCGCATCACCCTGCTGGGCATGTCCGGTGTGGGCAAGACTCACATTTCCAGCATGCTGCGCGGGCACGACTGGTTTCATTTTTCCGGTGATTACAGAATCGGTACGCGTTACCTGGACGAACCGATCCTCGACCTGATCAAGCATCAGGCGATGCAGGTGCCTTTCTTGCGCGACCTGCTGCGCAATGACTGGATCGACATCAAGAACAACATCAAGATTCACGATCTTGGCCCGGTGCTGACCTTCGTCGGTAAATTGGGTGGACCGGACTGGGGCGGGTTGTCGCTTGAAGAATTTACCCGCCGCCAGGCGGCGTATCGTGAGGCGGAAATTGCCGCCATGCGCGACGTGCCGGAATTTATTCGCAAAGGCCAGGAAATCTATGGCTACCCTCACTTTGTCAATGATGTGGGCGGCAGTCTCTGCGAACTGGATGAGCCGGGCGTGATCGAACTGCTTGCGGAACACACGCTCATTCTTTATATCC
>JADFDC010000025.1 GCA_018263115.1 Thiobacillus sp. | reverse complement strand
GCCACCAAGGTGTTTTCGCCGCGCGGGCTGGATAACTACCTGAAGGGCGCGGCCGCGATTCGCGGCCTCGGACGCGGCGACTCGCTGGTAGAAACCTGGCTGGAGGAAGCGCCCCGTGTGGCCAAGGAAGTCGGCGAGGATGTCGTCACCGATCTCGCCACCGCTTCGCTGATGCTGGCCTCCAAAACCTCGGGCACCGTAATCGAACTGCTGCTGGCCACCGCTTCCACCGCAGCCAACCGCCTCGGCGATTCCCAGCTTTTCCTCAACTACCTGCAGTTCATCAACACCCTGATCGCGCAGGCACCGCGCGGCGTGCGCCCCATGCTGGACAAGCTGGAGGTGCTGTTCCAGCACCTCACGTTGGGCGGCTTGCGCCGCTGGGCGCTGTGGGGCGCGCATGCGCACCGCACCAACTACGAGGAGCAGATCAAGTATTTCAGCCTGGATACCAAGGAATCCATGGCCATGCTGCAGAAGGAGCGCAAGGGCACCCTGCTGGTGGACGTGCAGCGGCGCATAAACATGTACCTGCGCGCGCTGTGGGCGCGGGACTTCTTCATGCGCCCCACTTCCGGCGACTTCGAAAACCGCGAGGGCTACCGTCCTTATATCGAGGACTATCTGCTGCATCTGCCGGATGCCTTCGATGACTTCGCGCCGGAGGGCCATGAACCCGTGCCCGGGCTGGAGCTCTACCGCGCCACTGCCACCCACTGCGCCGCGCACGTCGTCGAAACAAGGCAGCCGATCTCGGCTGAGGCCTTGAACACTTTCCAGATGGCGGTGATTTCAGTCATCGAAGATGCACGGGTCGAGACGCTGTCGATCCGCCGCTTTCCCGGACTGAAACAAATCTGGAACCAGTTCCATACCATCACACCGGACATGAGCGCCACGGCAGGCGATTACCTCAACCGCCTCGCGCGCGCCCTGCTCGACGATAGCTACCAGGACAACGATCCCTGGATCGCAGAAGGCCGCCTGCTGTTCGCGCAGGCGCAGGACAAGCTCGACACCAACATCACGTCATGGGAAATCGGCGTTCAACTGGCGCACAGCTTCGGCGATAAGAAAATCCCCTTCAACCCGCGGACCGACCTGCTGACCGCGCCCTACCGCGACGACAACCGCTATTTCTGGGAATTCGAGGAATTCGATTTCGAGAAAGCCGCCAATGCTGGCTACGACACCATCAAGCAAGTACGCAAGTACGTCAACATCATGGAAATGGTGAACGAGGTCGACAACGAACTGGCTGGCGACGATGCCCAGGAAATCTGGGTGTTGCCCACCGAGTTCTACCTCGACCAGGAAGGTGTCACCATCAACTCGCTGGAAGGCAAGGAACCGGTTTCCGATCCCTTCCACTATTCGGAATGGGATTACCAGATCCAGCTCGAGCGGCCGTCCTGGGCCACGGTGCTGGAAAAGCGCGGCAAAATGGGCGACCTGCAACTCATCAACGACATCCTTGCCGAGCACAAACGCGAAATCCATCGCATGAAGTTCCTGCTGGATGCCATGCAGCCGCAGGGCGTGCAACGCATTCGCAAGCTGGAGGATGGCGACGAAATCGACATCAACGCCGCCATCCAGAGCTTCACCGACATCCGCCTCGGCAACCAGCCCGATCCGCGCATCATGATGCGCTCGGTCAGAAAGACTCGCGACTTCTCCATCCTTGTGTTGCTCGACCTGTCCGAATCCACCAACGACATGGTGCACGGCAAGGAATACTCGGTGCTGGACCTGACCCGTCGCGCGTGCGTGCTGCTGTCGGACGCCATTTCCAAGGTGGGCGACCCCTTTGCCATCCACGGATTCTGTTCGGACGGCCGCCACGACGTGGAGTACTACCGCTTCAAGGATTTCGACCAGCACTGGGACGAAGAACCCAAGGCCAGGCTGGCGGGCATGACCGGCCAGCTTTCCACCCGCATGGGCGCGGCCATCCGCCATGCCGGCCATCATCTCAAATTGCAGCGCTCGGCGAAAAAGCTGCTCATCGTCATCACCGACGGTGAACCGGCCGACGTCGACGTGCGCGATCCGCAGTATCTGCGCAACGACACCAAGAAGGCCGTGGAGGAGGTCGCCAAATTCGGCGTGACGACCTACTGCATGAGCCTTGATCCGCGCGCCGACAACTACGTCAGCCGAATCTTCGGACAGAAGAACTACATGGTCGTCGACCACGTCGAGCGCCTGCCCGAAAAACTCCCGCTTCTGTATGCAGGACTGACGCGGTAAGGCTCGCGTTCAGGCATGCATTGGCTGCGCTGCTGGCGGCAAACATCTGCGCCGGCCAGCCTTCGTAGATAAACCAAAGTATATGCATCCTATAACAACAATTAACTTCTGTTGATTGTTGTTCCTCTCTAGAGTTGTACCGTCTGGCGAACCGGCCATGTACCGGTTTCGCCCTGGAAACAACAAAGCGAGAGGAAACACCATGTCAGTTCTGACAGCGTATGCCCTGACGGACGCACGCGGCGAGAAAATCCCTTGTCCGGCCAAAACCCGGCTGCGAAATCCTCCCCTCCACTTTCTGCAGGAATCGACCCACTGAGGGGGTGCCATGTCCGAATACGAGCACCCCGTCCACGATTCCGGGGATTCTCCCTGGATGCACCTGCTGTTCGGCGATGCGCCCTGGCTGTTGCTGCTGACCCTGCTGGCCTGCGGACTGATCACCTACAGCCTGACGCAGGAAGCCGTGCTCGCCATCCTGGTGGTGGTGCTGGCCGGGCTGGCCGCGCATGACTGGTTGATGCGGAGCACTGAAGCGGTGCACAAGGAAGAGGAACATCCATGAAGCCAGGCACGAACAAGACCCTGACTGCCTGGCTTCCCTTCCTTGACTGGTTCCCCATGAACGGGGCGCAGATCCGCGGCGATTTGCTGGCGGGTCTCACCGTGGCCCTGGTGCTGATCCCCCAGTCCATGGCCTATGCCCAACTGGCCGGCATGCCCTCCTACTACGGTTTGTATGCCGCCTTCCTGCCAGTGATAGTGGGTGCCATGTGGGGCTCTTCGCGGCAGCTTTCCACCGGGCCGGTCGCCATCGTTGCCCTGCTTACCGCCTCGACCTTGGCACCCCTGGCGACTGCCGGGTCGGACCAATACATCGCCCTCGCCATCCTCCTTGCCGTCATGGTGGGCGTCATCCAGATGGCCCTGGGCCTGTTCAGAATGGGCGCCATCGTCAACCTGCTTTCCCATCCGGTCATCATCGGCTTCACCAACGCGGCGGCCATCATCATCGCGCTGTCCCAGCTCAACAAGTTGCTGGGCGTACCCATGAGCCGCAGCGACAACTTCCTCAACGACATCTATGGCGTGCTGCTTCACGCAGGCGAGACCCACTGGCCAACCCTTGCCATGGGCGCTGGTGCGCTGGCATTAATGCTGATGATGAAACACTATCTCCCGCGCTGGCCCAACGTGCTGGTGGCAGTAACGCTGACCACGCTGTTAAGCTGGCTGATCGGTTTTGAGCGCCTGCTGACGGCGCCGCCAGAAGCCCTGCGCGACACAGCTGCACAATCCCTGGTCGGCGACTATCGCAACGGCAAGCAGCACATCGCCGGCCTGGAGACAAAACTGGCCGATGCCCGCAGCGCCCTGCGTCAGGCAGAAGCGGGTAAAGCCGACGATCTAGCCCGCAAGTCGCTTCTGGAAGAATTGGAATACCGGGAGGAACTGGCCCAGGTTCACCTGGACGACGCCGTCCGCGAAAACCAGGCACGTCTCAAGACGCTGCAAAGCATGCGTTTTGTCGCAATATCGGACAGCGCAGGCGGCACCTTGCTCTACGGTGAGGTGGATGCACCCGCCACCGCCGACAGGAAAACGCGCTGGCGCCTGAAAAAGCTGGATGGCAACGCCCTGCATTTCAGCGGCGGCGGTGAAGTAGTGGGCGCCATCCCGCCCGGTCTGCCCAGCCTGTCCATGCCCAACGTAGGCTGGTCGGATTTCACCGCCCTGCTGTCGGCCGCCCTGGTCATCTCCCTGGTGGCTTTCATGGAGGCCATCTCCATCGCCAAGGCCATTGCCGCCAAGACACGTGCTCACATTGACCCCAACCGGGAACTCATCGGCCAGGGGCTGGCCAACATGGCGGGTGCGGCGTCGCAGTCTTTCCCGGTCAGCGGCTCCTTCTCGCGCTCGGCGGTCAACCTCAACGCCGGCGCGGTCACCGGCCTGTCCTCGGTGTTCGCCGGACTCCTCGTGCTGATCACCCTGCTGTTCCTCACCACCCTGCTCTACCACCTGCCCCAGGCCGTGCTGGCGGCAGTCATCATGCTGGCCGTGCTGGGACTGGTCAATCCGGGCGCCATGCGCCATGCGTGGCGAACTCACCTGCACGACGGCCTGGCCGCCACCGTCACCTTCGTTGCCACGCTTGCCTTCGCTCCTCACCTCGACATGGGCATCCTGTTCGGCGCGGTGGTCGCCATCGCATTGTTCCTGCACCGGCGCATGCGGCCGCGGGGCGAGATTCTCGGCCTGCACGAGGACGGCGTGCTGGGCGGACTGGACACCCACGGCCTCGCGCCCATCAGCCAGAAGGTTGTGCCGGTACGCTTCGACGGCGAGCTCACTTTCGTCAACGTGTCCTACTTCGAGGACATGATGCTGGAAGCGGTGCGCCGCTTTCCCGAGGCCAGGGCCATCCTGCTCATCGGCAGCAGCATCAACGAGATCGACGTCTCAGGCGAAGAAAAGCTGACCGATCTGGCCAAACGTCTTGAGCAGGTCGGCGTGAAACTTTATCTCAGCGGCCTGAAGAAACAGGTGCTGGATGTGTTGGAACGTGCGGAGATGCACAAGGCCCTGCCGCCTGAGCAGATTTTCCGTTCCAAGGAACAAGCGCTGAAGACCCTGCTGGAACAGTACGGCTGAAACCGCCCGGCAGATAAACGCCTAACAATAAACAATGATTAATCGTTCGCATAAGAAACGAAAATCATAGTTTATGCAGCACCTTGCTAACATCGTTTTGAACCAATCAAACGAACTTAGCGAGGACTGCCATGAAAATTCAACTCGCCTGCAAGCTGAACCGACTGCCGCAGCCATCCACACGCCACAGCCTGGGGCAGTTTGCCTGTTGGCTGCCCAGGCAGCCTGTCGCCACGGGTCTGCTCGCTTCGGGTCACGCAGGTTCCTCCCATCCCAGGCAGCCGGTGTCACCTGACGCCACGGCTGCGTGACACGCGTGTTCCGCGAAGACATCCCGCCTCATGGATAAGCTCATCGCCCTGCTGCCGATCGCCCCGCTGATTTCAGCGGTGCTGATCACGCTGATGGCCGGACGCGTCAGCACGGACCGGTACAAGGTCGCACGCCTGAGCGTGGGCTTCGCCATCCTCACCTGCGCGCTGGCGGTGTTCATGCTGATCATGCATGCAAGTCAGCCAGAGCCGCGCATCCTTTCGCTGGGCTGGGGCAGTCTCTATCTCGACGCGCTGGGTAGCGTGATGGCTGTGCTGGTTTCCGGCATCAGCCTGGTGGTTCATGTCTACTCCATGCGCTACATGGCGGAGGATCGCGGGTATGCACGCTTCTTCGCGCTGCTGGACTTGATGGCCATGTCCATCCTGCTGATGGTGACCGCGGGGGACCTCGTCACCCTGCTGGTTTCCTGGCATCTGGTCGGCGTGGTGCTGTATTTTCTGCTCGGTCACGACCTGCGCCGCGCCGAGGCGCAGCGATATGCCTTCTGGACCTTCTTCACCTACCGCATGGGCGACCTGCCGATGATCCTGGCGGCCGTCCTGCTGTACCAGGCCTACGGCACGTTGTCGCTGCCGGAGTTGTTCCAACAGGTGTCGGCCGTGCCGTACACGCCCACGCTGTTCGACCTGCCGCTGGCGCCCACCGTCGGCCTGTTGGTCGCGCTCGCCGCGTTCGCCCGCTCCGCGCAATTTCCATTGCACACCTGGCTGCCCTATACCATGGAAGGTCCCACGCCGGTGTCCGCGCTGATGCATGCCGGCATCGTCAACGCGGGCGGTTTCATCATCAACCGCTTCGCGCCGGTTTACGTGCACGCCGGCGAAGTGCTGCATCTGGTGTTTGCCGTGGGGCTGGTCACCGCCATTCTCGGCTCGGTGCTGATGCTCACACAGAACGACATCAAGAAGGCGCTGGGCTATTCCACCATGGGCCAGATGGGCTTCATGTTCGTCGAAGTCGGCGTCGGCGCATTTTCGCTGGCCATTTATCACCTCATCGCCCACGGCCTGTTCAAGGGCACGCTGTTTCTCGGCGCGGGCGGCATGATCGGCGATTCGCGCAAACAGGATGGCGTGCCGCACGACGACGTCTACACCTTTGTCGTCGAACGCCGGCCGGCCGGATCGCGACTGCCCTGGCTGCTGGCGGCGGCGATCACCGTCATCGTGCCCTTCGTCCTGCTGGGCATCTCCCGCTGGCTGCTTGGCGGCGGCTTCGTCGGCGAGCAGGGCGCGATCATCCTGCTGTTCTTCGGCTGGGTCACCGGCGCGCAACTGCTGTTCGCCACCTATCGCATGCAGACCGACAATCCCTGGCGGCTGATGGCCATGATCATCCTGTCGCTCACCGTCGTGGTCGCCGGCTACACGCTGATGGAGCACGCCTTCGGCCGGTTCCTCTATCCGGACCAGAGCCTGACGCAGCGCATCTATGAAGCGGCCAGCATTCCACTGCCGGTGTTCTACGCGCTGGTCGCGGCGGTGACGCTGATCATCGTGCTGGGCTGGCTGGCCGTGTTCTACAACATCGCCAACCGCGGTTCGCGCGACCGTCCTGCCACCGCGATCCGGCTGGCGATCTACTCGCTGATTTCGCGCGAGTTTTATGTTTCCGACGTGTACGCCTGGCTGTCGCAGTCCCTCCTCAGGCTGTCCAGGCGACTCAATGTCTGGTTCAGGTGGGTGTGATGCTGACAACTTTCGCCGCCACCATTTTCCTGCCGTTGTTTCCTCTCAGCATGGCGCTCAACCTGCTGTTGGCAAAATTTCGCCATCCGGTTGCGCAATTCTTGCTGTTGCTGGCGTGGCCGCAAATCGGCGTGCTGATCCTCAACCAGACGCAGGCATTAACTCCATCGTGGTTCGTGGTGTGGGCACTGTTCAGCTCAGCGTTTTATGCCCTGCGCATGCTGACCTGCCGCGAACTTGAACGCCATGCCGCGTATCTGGCCAGTTCGTCGCTGGCCCTGACCTGGGTGCTGGCGGAAGCCGGTGTGGGCACGCCCCCACTGATGGCGTTTGCGTTCTGGCTGAGCCTGCCCGCCGCGCTGTCCATGCTGATCGCGGGTTCGCTCACACGCCGGTTTGGCGCTGCCTATGCGGGCCTGTCACCGGGCCTGGGCCAGGCCTTGCCGCGCCTGTCCGGCGTGCTGGCAGTCGTTAGCCTGGCCGCGGTGGCCACGCCACCCTTCCCCGGTTTTTTTGTGCTGCTGGATCTGCTCGCCCGCCTGCAAGGCTTAGCCGTCATGGCCGTACTGGCGATCTGGCTGATGTGGGGCTGGTCCGCCACCCGCATGTTGCAAGGCTTTCTGGCTGGCGAATCGCGGCATGAAGGCATCAGCGATCTTGCGCAAGGCAGCACCGTGATCTGGTCAGCATTGCTGATCGTCATGGCTGGTGCCGGGCTCTACCTTACCGGAGGTGTTCTGTGAGCCTGCAACTCGGACGATTGCTCAGCATCCGCAGCATGGCCCACGTGGCCGGGGAAGCGATTCCCTTCTTCTGGCCCATGCGCACCTTCATCCATCACAATCCGCTGTACGGGCTGGAAACCATGCCTTTCCAGCAAGCGGTGGCGGAAGGCAACAAGCTGTTCCATGGCCGCGGCTTTCTCGATCGCGCCGACTACCAGCGCTACCTGCATGCGGGCCGAATCGACGCCGACACGCTCCATGTGCAGATCGCGCGCTTTGCTGACAGCCAGCCCACCCTGCCCGGGCTAGATCTGCAAACGTTGCTATCCAGCCTGATGACGCAAGGCGGACAAAGCGCGAACGGGTTGCCTTCCCTTGCCGATGCCGCCGACATTCGTGCCGCATTGATCGGCGATGCGCTGCCGCAGCGGGCAATCGACACGGCAGTACTGGCTGCACGGGTCAAGTCGCGCATGCACGCCGGGCAGCCTCTTTACGCTGGCGTGGACAGCCTGTTCGGCACCGGCATCGGCGGCACGCTGGACGAACTGGTCATCAAGAGCTGCCTCGATTTCTTCGACGAAGGCCAGTCGGTGTGGCGCATGCCCGGCCGCGAACAAGGCCTGTTCAAGGCCTGGAGCGCGGTGGCGCGGCGCAACCTGCGCCTGTTCATCCGTGGCCTGCACATCAAACGCATCCTTGCCGTGGACGACACGCCAGAAGGCATCATCAGCCACGTGATGAACGAACTCGGCGTGCCGGAAGAAGCCTGGATGGATACCTTCACCGCCGAACTGACACGCCTGCACGGCTGGGCCGGATTCATCCGCTGGCGTACCGGCGCCAAGCGGCACCACTGGAGCCGCAACTATCCTGCCGATCTGGTTGATTACCTGGCCATCCGCCTGGTGCTGGGCCTTGCCCTGCTGCGCGAACACGCGCACAGCAAGGGCACGCCAGACACGCATACCAAACTCGCGCACTACATCGACACGCATCCCGGCGAGGCCTTCCTGCGCCAGGAGTTTTTCAGCGGCGAAATCATTCCGGCGCTGGCCCATGCCGTCGAAGACGCCATCGACACCCGCGGCCAGGCGCGCATCGATCGCCTGCTACCGACCTACCTTGCCCGCAAGCGCAAGGACGAAGCCGACCGGAGCGCGGCCGCGCTGCGCCGGCTTGCCGATGCCAACCCCGGCCAGCACGATGCCCTGCTCAAGCTGGACACGGATCATCTGGCACAACTGCTGTCCACGCTGAACGATTTTTCCAAAGCCGAAGGCCACATCTGGCTGCAATCACTGGAAGCGCATTACATGAAGCGCCTGCTGAACGGCCTCAGCGTTTCCGCGCCGCAGGCGCGCGAGAAGCGCCCGTTCGCCCAGGCGATGTTCTGCATCGACGTGCGCTCCGAACGCATCCGCCGTCATCTGGAACAGATCGGCGATTACCAGACCTTTGGCATCGCCGGCTTCTTCGGCATCCCCATCGGTTTCATCGGCCTGGAAAAAGGCAGCGAAACCCATCTGTGCCCTGTCGTGGTGGCACCGAAGAACCTCGTGGTGGAACTCGACATCGCTCGCAGCGCGGACCAGGAAGCCTTCTTCTCGGTGCTGGAACACGCCTTCCACGAACTCAAGACCACGGTGCTGTCACCCTACATCACGGTGGAAGCCATCGGCATCCTGTTCGGTCTGGACATGTTCGGCAAGAGCCTCGCGCCGCTGTCCTACAACCGCTGGCGCAGCCGCCTGCACCCGGAAAAAACCGACAGCCGATTGTTACTGGACAAGCTTTCCCGCGAACAGGCGGACTCCATCATCCGCTCGTTGCAGCGCGCCATGATCGTCAAGGCCGTGGTGCGCGACCTTGGCCTTGCGCGCGAAGCCATTACCGACGAGATGGTGCGCGAACTGCGCGAAACCGCGCTGGAAAACCGCGAAGGCCCCACCGGGTTTGCCGGCAAACTCAAGCTGGATGAAGCGGGCGAAGCCGGTTTCATCGAACGCCTGCGCAAGGTCTACCGCATCCATCGCGGCTACGCGCAAATCCAGCTGGAGCGGCTGGGGCGCATCGGCTTTACCCTGGACGAGCAGGTCAACTACATTACCGTGGCGCTGCGCTCCATCGGCCTGACCACGGAGTTCTCGCGCTTCGTGCTGGTCACCGGCCACGGCAGCACGTCCGAAAACAACCCCTACGAATCCGCGCTCGATTGCGGCGCCTGCGGTGGCAATCACGGCCTGGTCAACGCCCGCGTGTTTTCGCAGATTGCCAACAAGGCCGCCGTGCGCGCGCGCCTGCGCGAACAGGGCATCGCCATTCCGGACGACTGCTGGTTCGTGCCCGCCTTCCACAACACCACCACGGACGAAATCAGGCTGCACGACCTGGACCTGCTGCCGCCCAGCCACCTGGTCTATCTGGATCGACTCACCAACGGCCTGCAATCGGCCACGCGGCTGTCCGCCGCCGAACGCATGCCCACGCTGGAACCGAACGTGGTCGACATCGACCCCGCGCGCGCCTACCGCAACGCCCAGCGCAACGCGTCGGACTGGTCGCAGGTGCGGCCCGAGTGGGGGCTATCGCGCAATGCCGCCTTCATCATCGCCCGCCGCCACGTCACCGAAAAGCTCAACCTCGAAGGCCGCGTTTTCCTGAATTCCTACGACTACCGCCTGGACCCCAAGGGCCGCCTACTGGAAAACATCCTCGCCGGCCCGCTGGTGGTGGGGCAGTGGATCAACATGGAGCATTACTTTTCCACCGTGGACAACGAACGCTACGGCAGCGGCAGCAAGGTCTACCACAACGTTGCCGGCCGCTTCGGCGTGATGACCGGCAACCTGAGTGACCTGCGCACCGGCCTGCCCGCGCAGACCGTGCTCAAGGACGGCCAGCCCTACCACGAACCCATGCGCCTGCTGGCCGTGATCGAAGCGCCCTTCGCGCACGCCCGCCATGCCATCGAAAGCGTCGTCAACGTCAAGCAACTGGTACACAACGGCTGGGTGCGCATGGCCATCCTGGATCCCGAAACCGGCGCGTTTCAACTGTTTGAAGACGGCGCATGGCGGCCGCTTGCCGTTATTGATCCGAAACCAATGAACTTGAAAAAAACCGATTGCGCCGACTACACCGGAACGGCTGAAAACCGCGCCGGGTTTCGGATCAATAACAATCAAACCTCGGCGGGTTATTGAGGGGAAATTCATGAACATGAATTTCCCCTCAATAACGCCAATGCCGACCTTAGCAAGGAGCACGCAGCATGAAAAACCTGAACTTCAGCCCGCTGAAAAAACTTGAAATCATCCTGGAGGGCGCCCACCAGGAATTTGCCACCGACCTGCTCGACCGCGCCGGCGTCAGCGGCTACACCATCGTCAACAACCTGTCCGGCAAGGGCCGCCACGGCTTCCACGAAGGCCACCTCATGTTCAACGAAGAAGCCACCCTGATCATGATCATCGTCGCCGTGCCCGAAGAACTGGTAAAGCCGCTGCTGGAAGGCTACGCCCCCTTCTTCAGCAAACACTCCGGCGTAGTATTCATCTCCGATATTCAGGTGACGAGGCTGGTGAAATTTACTGGCTGATCTTAGTTCAGCTTCGGCTTCCGGTTACGACCCACTGCGGTCATTGACTTAACGATTGGACAGACTACTTTCGCCTGCGAATTCAACTGGTGGATGCAACACACTAGATTCTACGTAAGAAGAAGGAGTGTTGCAGATGAAATACAGGACACGGATCTACTACTCTGAAAGCCAGAAGGCACTGATGTGGGACCGCTGGCAGAAAGGCGATTCTCTCCAGCAAATCGCACAGCTGTTTGATCGAAACCACTCATCAGTAGAACGCATCCTGGCAGAGACAGGTGGGATTCGACCGGTTCAAAGACGCCGTTCCAGATTGGCGCTGACTTTGACTGAACGCGAGGAAATCTCGCGTGCCGTAGTGGCGGGCAACTCCATCCGTTCGATTGCAGCCTCACTTGGACGCGCCCCCTCCACCATCAGCCGCGAACTCAAGCGCAATGGGGGTGAACGACACTATCGGGCTAGCCATGCAGATCAAGCCGCCTGGGATCGGGCGCACCGCCCCAAGACCTGTAAACTGGCACAGAACCGAACCTTGGCACGCCTCGTGGCTGGCAAGCTCCAACTGGAGTGGTCGCCGCAGCAGATTGCCGGGTGGCTCAAGCGTACTTATCCGGACGACGACAACTGCCAGGTGTCACACGAGACCATCTATCGCAGCCTCTTCATTCAGGCCCGTGGTGCCTTGAAGAAGGCGCTGTTGCAGCACTTGAGGCGCACACGGGCGATGCGCCGTTCGCGCCATCACACGATGAAGACGGACAACCACGGCAGAATCACGGACACGGTATCAATCAGCGAGCGTCCGGCCATGGTTGAAGACCGGGCTGTGCCGGGGCACTGGGAAGGTGACCTGCTGTTCGGGAGCAAAAACAGCCAGATCGCGACGCTCGTCGAGCGTCAGACACGCTACGTGATGCTGGTGAAGGTCGACGGCAAGGACACCGAGACAGTCATCAACGCCCTGATCAAAAACGCTCGCAAGTTGCCGCAGGAACTTTACAAATCGCTGATCTGGGATAGGGGCAAGGAGATGGCTGACCACAAGCGCTTCACGCTGGCGACTGACATCAAGGTGTACTTCTGCGATCCTCAGAATCCCTGGCAGCGGGGTTCCAATGAGAATACGAACGGACTGCTGAGGCAGTATTTCCCCAAGGGAACCGATCTCTCGGTCTACTCGCAGGTCAAGCTGAATGCCGTGGCAAGACGATTGAATGAACGTCCGAGAAAAACACTAAACTATGAAACACCGGCTGAACGATTTGCCCAATCTGTTGCGTCGATCAGTTGAATCCGCACCTCAAAGCGGACATGATGTACCTACAGCCTTATTCGGCAGCAGCTCGACCGAAGCGGCCATTCCGCTTTAACAGGTTACCGCCAACGCAAACCCAATCATGCCACTTCCTTCCTTTTTCGGTAGAGATGCATCATCGGCCGTACAGAGATACCGTGCAGCATGATAGAAACAGCCACCGCTGTTAGGGTAACGGATGCGATCTGTCCGGCCAGTAGAGTAGGCAGGCCGTGGTGGATGGCATACATCAGATAGTAGATTGACCCGATGCCCCGAATACCGAACCAGGCGATCATCATTCGCTGATCAGGTGAGACCGGTGCCCCAGCCAAGCCCAACCATACCGAGACTGGCCGGATTGCCAGAAAGAGCAGTGCCAATAACCCTACCGCACCGGCGGATATGGACGCGAACGGTAACAGGGCACCGACCACCAAAACTACGGCCAGTTCGGCAATCCGCTCGATCTGTTCGTTGAAACCACGCACCGCTTGCATCATGTAGGCGCTGGCATGATCGGCGTGCGTTGCATGTGAGGCCGGCTCATCCGTTTGGCCGGTCGCATGGATCATGCCGGACTGCTCCTTGACCCTTTGCAAGGCAATTCCGGCGGCAAACACTGCCAGAAAGCCATAGGTCTGGCTAAGCACCGCGCATCCATAGGCGAGCGCGATGAGCCCCAGTGCCAGGAATTCGTCCAGTCCTACCGATTCTTTGTGGCGGGTGCGCAGATAGACCACCAGACGACCAATCAATGCGCCCAGAATTGCGCCGATTGACAGTCCACCGACAGTGGCCCAGACCACGTCCACTGCTAACCAGCGCCATCCCAAAGTTCCCAGGTCATGCAGGCCCAGTAGACCAAGACCCAACATCACGAATGGAAACGCGGCACCGTCATTGAGCCCGCCTTCACTCGTCAGGCTGAAACGAAGGCGGTCGCGGTCACCGGACGATTCGACCTGGACGGCCGAAGCCAGTACCGGGTCTGTGGGAGCGAGAATTGCACCCAACAAGATAGCCGCGCCCAATGGCAAGTCCAGCACCAGCACCCCGACCACGGCGGTCAGTGCCACTGTTAACGTCATGGAAACGAAGGCCAGACGTAACGGCAACAGCCAGTGTCGATTGGATAAGGGCAAACCCAACTTTAGCCCGACGGAAAACAGCGAGATCAACACCGCCACCTCGGTCACTCGTTCCAGGAGAACGGCATCGGCCAGCGGATCCGGTGTCAGTATTGCCCATCCGGCCGGCCCCATCGCCAGTCCCGCCAGCAAATAAAGCATGGCAGTGCTGAGTGGCAGTCTTTTCAACAAAGTGCTGAACAGGGCCATCGTGATCAGCAATACCCCGATGATAAGTAGCCAGCTTGCGAAGGTCATGGCATTGCCGTGGTCAAAGCGCTCATCACACTTGCAACCAATACCCCGGGGGTCGCGCTAGGTCATCTGTCCCTGACGATTAGGGGGATAGCGTCCCCTTCGTGTTTTCGGATCAGCTTGGCGGCCTTTTTTTCCTTTGGCGATAACAAGGCCTGTTTTTTCACTTCCTTGTTGGATTTCTGGGACTTTGACATGGTGATTGCTCCTGATTTGTGATTAAGGGGTGGGCAAGGCGTGATGAGAGGCAAAGCGGCAGGGCGTTTACCCAAGCGATCAGTTTCGTCTGGCCGTTTGGATATACGCTTGGTATTGGAGTAAGCGTTGCCGAAAAGGGGAGTATTTACAACGCATCAAGCAGCCCCCGCTGAATTGACTGGGCTGCACCCCCGTCAGTGCAGGGACCGCTGGCCCAGCAGAATGCTCAGAACTGGTCTGCCGCCCACCCATCCAGTTGGGTACAGGCTTCTTGCGTAGGAGTATTGGCACCCTTGCCCAGCAAGGGGGTTAAACAGAGGTATTCGTTGCCCAGGCCGTCCGACAGGTTGCGCAGGGGCATTTCGCCCAGTTTTTCATAGCCACGCGCATCCATCATGATGAACTGGTAGTCGTCGCCGACAAAGACCTCCAACCTACCGCCGTTGCCCGCGCCGTATTTTGCCCACCAAGTGTCGGGGTTGGCGCCATCGTAGAAGGGGGCTGTGGCTTGCTCGCTGTTTTGATGCCAGGCCATGATGGTGGGATCCAGCATCTGGTTTTCCCTGGCGACATTTTTGGCGAGGAGACTGGCAATGGCGAAGTTGTGGTCTTCGCCCTGATATTCGATGTGAACGTTACGCATGGTATTCCTTTCGGGAATGGGTGCTTCATGACTGATGCCGGCAAGATTGCTGCACCGCACGAACCACTTGTACACCTATACTCAACAAAAGCAATCAAGTAATTTCGATACCCTTGTGGACCCACTCTGCTGTATCCATTCACATCTGAGAAGTCTGTTCCGTCGGGATCAAAATGGCTGGGTGCATGGTGTTGAGTTTGCCTGCCCGGCACGGGCTGAAAGGGGTTCGACCCCGCCAGCGGCAAGGTGGCAAGCAACCTGCGCCTCGCCATGTCCTTGGCGCGTCCCCGGAATCCGTGCTACCGGTGGCCGGCAGCTTCATTAGCCCGGGTGGGCGTCACCCGTTACCCAAGTGGCAGTGAGGGTGAGCGCGCTTGCAACGACAACCTGTCATAAATAAACAAACGTTATCAATAAATAAATGTTGCTTATGTAAGAAATTGCGAGTACTTTGTACTGGCAGTCAATTCAAGCAGTGTAGCTTCAGTCCAGTAGTCACAGCCCTCATCGGCACCGTCGCTTCAGTACCCTTCCTACAGATCTTGATGCCACCGCACCCAACCGGGCGCGAGTCCGGATTATTCAGATTCAAAAAGGAATGTAGATGTCTACCGGTACAGTTAAATGGTTCAACGATGCCAAAGGCTTTGGCTTTATCACCCCCGACGAAGGTGGCGACGATCTGTTCGCCCACTTCTCAGAAATCCAGGACAGCGGCTTCAAGTCGCTGAAGGAAACGCAGCGCGTTTCCTACGAGGCCAGGAGTGGCCCGAAAGGCATGCAGGCTTCATTTATCAAGCCCATTTAAATGCTCTCCCACGGCGCCCCATTGGGGTGCCGGGAAGATTCCAAAAATTGGACTCATATGGAGCTCATGTCCTGTTGCACCCTGCATCGCCGTTCCGGATTCAGGAACGGACATAACGGAGAATGAAATGCTAGATATCAACAAATCAATCAATGATCCCAAACTCGCCATCCAGGACCCGGAAGGCCATATGTACGAACTGCCGCGGTGGAACCCCGAGATTGCACAAGACCTTGCCCACAAGGAGGGGCTGGGCGAATTGTCAGCCATGCAATGGCGAGTAATTAACTCCTTACGAACTACGTACCGGAAAGAGGGAAGTACCCAGAGCGCACATAAGATACTTCGCTCACTGGTGAAGGATTTCGCCACGGAGGGCGGTGGGCGATATCTCTATCAATTGTTCCCGCTGGGCCCGGTTAGCCAGGGCTCCCGTCTGGCTGGCTTGCCGACGCCAGCGTATTCGGGTGACCCGTCGTTCGGATCGTTCAGTTGATACCCGCCATGTCGATTGCACAGTCCTGATCGGGACGTGATTTCCTGCGTGATGCAATCAATGGCGCAAGACGTTTTGGCTCCAGCCATCCCGGATTGGAGCCGTGTACAGGAGGAATCCGTATGTCCACCCCTATTTCAAACAGCCAAGAATCTAACAGCGAATGCACCACTGAAATTGAACGCGTATCCGAAGAGGAAAGGCATCGTCTGGGCGGTGCCGGTGTTGGATTCGACGGCAGGAAATATCGCTACAAGTCGTTCAGCTACGACAAGTCAACGGATGCACTGAATTATTCGCGCCTGGATCGAACCCGGCGCGGATCGGAAAGTGAGTCCAAAGATCCCCCGGAATGGGTCGATGCAATCGTGCCGACAGGCGCTGAATGGCAACAGATGGAAAAACTGGGTATCACCTATGACGGCAAACACTATCGTTATAAGAAATACCGCTATGACGGGGTTGCCGATGCCGTCAATTATGCCCGACTGGATCAATAGGCCATTTCGGAATTGTTCACGGCACAGTGGGAAATTATTAGCCAAGATTCCTATTATTCCTGCGTTCCTTGCGTTCCATGACACACCCCTTTCACAGCTAGTATGCCCTCTCAAGACTGTCCACGAAACATGGGTAAGTTCAGAAGCGGTCATCGCGTCACACACAATCGAACTTCCTCTTTTGTCTGATTACTGTCCATCAATCAGACAAAAACTCACTAAAACCTTCACTCGCTTTACCCCAATATCACAGGCCTCATTTCGAGGACTTGCCAGTAGCTTTACTACGTTTCGCCTTCTTGACCACCTTTTCCCCCGCGCCGGGCTGAGCGCTCACGTGCGGTTGTACTGTCTCCAGAATCTTGGAGCCCTCGTTCAGCAGAAAATCCAGGAACATGCGCGCGGTGTTGGAAAGTTTTTTGCCCTTGAGGTGCACGGCATACCACTTGCGCATCAATGGAAAATGTTCCACATCCAGCATGGCCAGCGTGCCGGTTTCCAGCTCCAGCCGCAGGCTGTGGCGCGATAGCACGGAGATGCCCAGGCCGGCCATGACGGCCTGCTTGATGGCTTCGCTGCTGCCCAGTTCCATGTAGGTGTTGGCTTTGAGGCCGTGCTCGGCAAACAGCTTGGTGCGCGCGGCACGCGTGCCGGAGCCGGGTTCGCGCGCGATAAAACGTTCCTCGGCAATGCGCGCGAGCGGGATGTTTTTCTGCCCGACCAGCGGATGGCTTGGATGGGCAACGACGACGATGGGGTTGTCGAGGAAGTACTGCACTTCCACGTCCATGTTTTCCGGCAGGGTGCCCATGATGACGATGTCGTCCATGTTGTTTTCCAGGCGCTCCAGCACGCGCGCCTGGTTGGTGAAGGTGATGCGCGGCTCAACCTCCGGATAGTTCTTCAGAAAGGCGCCCAGCAGGTGCGGGATGAAGAACTTGGCGGTGGTAATGGCCGCAAGGCTGATGGGACCTTTTACCCCTTGCTCCATGCCGGTCATGTCTTCGCTCAGCACGCGCAGGCGTTCCAGCACGTCGCGGCAGGCTTCGAACAGTTCCTTTCCTGCTTCGGTCAGGTAGATGCGTTTGCCCATCTGTTCCACCAGGGGCATGCCCACGCTTTCTTCCAGGCGCTTGATCTGGATGGACACGGCGGGCTGGGTCAGAAACAGTTCTTCGGCCACGCGGGTGTAGCTGAGATGCGTGCCCAGGCTTTGAAAAAGCCGCAGCTGGTGCAGGGTGACATGCCTCAGTTTCATGAATCGGCTCCGGACAATGGATTAACTTTAGTTAATGCAGACCATTTTAACAATTAACTTTTGTTGATTGTCGCTCCTGCATATAGTCAGAACCGTCTGGCGGGATGTCTCGCCAGGGATTCCGGATAGTGATTTCTGCAAAAGGAAGCGTCATGCCAGAACAATTTGCAACAAGCAGCGCGGATGGCCTTGCCGGTCTGAGTGGCAAGGACCTGGCCCGCGCCCGCCGGGCCATGCTTGCCCAGGGCGGCAAGAAGGGCCTGGGCATGGTGAGCGCCAAAACCATGGCCGCCGCCGCACCGAGCTTGACTTCGACCCCGGCTGCGAGCGCCGCGCCTGCCATCGAAACCGCGCCCGCCCGGGAATCGGGCAGCGCCTCTGCGGATGAGGCGCAACTGGACACGCTGTGCGCCATGGCCGATGAAAACCCCACCGCGCTGGGCGACGAGGCCGGCACGGTGCGCCAGCTTTGCCGCGAACGCCGTCGCGCACTGTCCAGCCAGGGCAAGGCCGCCGTGCCCCAGAAAACCAGTGGCTACCGTTCTACAAACGGCGAAGAGATGAGCGGCCGCGACATCGCGCGCAAGCGCCGCGCCGAGCTGTGCACCAACGGCAAATGCGATGCCACGCCCAGCCGCCCCAGCGGCCGCGTTCGCCCCACTGAAGGCGATGCGCCGCCCAAGGTGGAAACCGGCACGACGCTGTCGGGCCAGACCGTTACCGGCACGCAGGTGGAACGCAAGTCCCGCGTAACAGGCAGCGAATCGGGCAGTTGCCGCGCCATTACCGGTACGGAATACATCGGCTCGGAACAGTTTCAGTCCTTTTGCGCCAGCAAACCGGAAGCCTCGGCCCGCAAGGTTGGCATGAGCGCCACCAGCCGCGGACAGTGGGTAAGCGGCACGGAAGTGGGCCGTTCCTCCAGGGTGACCGGTGACGAATCCGGAAGCTGCAAGACGATTTCCGGCACGGAATATCTGGGCAACGAAAAATTCGCCGACTTCTGCCAGGGCAAGGGTCTGATGAACCGCCCGGAAAAAGTGAGCGTGGGCGCCACCGAGCGCAAGGGCATGACCATTACCGGTAGCGACGAATCACGCATCAACAGAGTGACGGGCGCGGAGCCCGGCGCGAAACAGACCATTACCGGTTCGCAGTATGCCGATGCGGGCGTGTCGCGCCTGACCATCAACGGACCGGCCAAGGTTGCGTTGACGCACACCCTTGCTGGCCGCTCGATCTCGGGCACCGAGGTCGGCCGTTCGCGCAAGGTAACCGGCGACGAAGCCGGATCGTGCCGCAGCGTTTCCGGTACGGAATATCTGTCGAACGAACAGTTCCAGTCCATCTGCAACACGCGTCCTGCGCCTGCGCCGGCCAAGGTGGGCATCGACACCAGCCGCGACGGCCAGCGCATCACCGGCAATCTGGTGGATCGCACGGAAAAGGTGACCGGCAACGAGCCCGGCTCCTGCCAACGCGTGACGGGTTCGCAGTACGCGCGCGGTGCGCTGTGCGGCGGCGCGCCGGAGAAGGCGTCGATGATGCATACCCTGGCGGGCCGTGCCCTGACCGGCACCCGCATGGGAGGCCTGGCGCAAGGCCCAAAGCTGACCGGTGACGATCACGGGGGGTGCCAACCCGTCACCGGAACCGAGTATTTCGGTCAGGAACATTTTGCAGAGTCCTGTTCGAGCACTCCCGATGTCGTTTCTTCCGCCGCCACCAAGGTGGGCGTGAGTCAGACGCCGCACGGCCTGCCGGTTTCCGGCACCATGGTCAGCGGCACCACGCGCGTAACCGGCAACGAGCATGGCAGCACGCTCGCCATTAGCGGCACACCCTACGCTGGCGCCGAAGCCATCGAGGCGCACTGCGGTTGCAGCCATGCGAATGACAATGCAACGCAGAACATGCCTTCGCGTTTCAGGGCTGCTTCGCAGCCGCGCGCCATGGCCATGAACATGAAACCGGCCGAGCCGCGCCCCGAATCGTTCAGCGTGGTTTCTCCAGCGCGCGAAGCAAGCGGCCGCATCACCGGCACGGGCTACGGCGGCGCCGGCCGCATCACCGGCCCCGTCAACATGGCTGCGGGCCTGGTGTCGGGCACGCCCGAGTTTCGTTATACCAACGAATCCGGACCGATGCGCGCACCGATGCAGATGGCTGCCGCCATGCCGGCGGAAACTCAGGGCAATCGCATCACGGGCGAAGGCCGCGAAGCCGGCCCGCAGATCACCGGCGACGACTGGGCGCGCAGCGGCCAGGTGACCGGAACAGAAGGCCGCTGGTCGCAGGGCCGCAACCCCACCCTGCGCGGCGCTTCCCGCGTCATGGGAGGCGGCGCGCGCGCCAACAAGGAACTGGAACGCCCCGAAGTGCCCCTTGCCAGGGTGACGGGCAGCAGCGGCAATGCCGGCAAGGGCGCGGTAATCACCGTGTCCGGCGGAGCGAGGGGCTGATCGATGAACACGCGCAATGCCTACGCCCTACGCGCCCGCTCCGCGCAGCGTGCACAGAACCCGGCTGCCAGCGCGCCGTATGGACTGGGCACGTCCACCGGATCGCTGCCGTCGCGGACGCCGGAGGGCGAGGAACCGGCAATCGCCGCGCGCGGTAACGGCCAGGGCCTGCGTCACACGCTGGTCGATCGCCAGATGAATGCCCGGCTCGCGCACTGCGAGGATTCGGTGAAGGGCCGCTTTGATGCCATCGTTCCCGCCTTGCGCGCGCTTTCCGCGGTGCAGCACCTGGACGATTTCCCGGCGCGCGCGCAGGCCATCGCCCGTGAACGGCTGGGTTACCCGCTGCCGCAAGGCATTCTGGACGACGCCTGGGTGGCCGGGCTCGATCTGAAACACCTGTATGCCTATTGCGCGTTCGAGTCGCTGAAGGCGGCGGTGGACCAGTTCGCACGCGACATCAAGGCCCAGCTCGAAGTGGTTCAGGACGCGCGCAACTTTTTCCTCGATTGCGGCTTTCATGCGGTGGACATCAGCCCCTGCGCCGACGGCCGCCTGAAGGGCTTGTCACGCTACATCCTGCGCTTGCCGCTGACATCGCTCACCCGCCGCAAGGCCTACGCCGGCGCGCTGTTCGACGTGGAAACCGACGTGCGCCACTGGGGCGCGACGGAACTGCGCCGCTTCCGCGAAGGCGTGCCCACCACGGCGGATGCCGGGACCCGCTATCTCAAGATCGCGGTGTACCACACCAGTTCTTCGGACCCCGCGCACGAGGGTTGCGCGGCGCACGGCAGCAACGAAAGCAAGGCCATCGATGCGGCGCTGGAACGGCTCAAGCAGTTCCGCCAGGCGATTGAGAACGCCTATTGCTGCGGCGCCAGCACGGACATTCTGCTGATCGGCGTGGACACGGATACCGACGCGATCAAGGTGCATGTTCCCGATTCGACGGGCGAGCTGTCGGCCTATCGATTCGTCGACAACATGGCGCTGTACGAAGCCACGCTCAACCAGTCCGCCGATACCGCGCGCGCGGCCGTGTACGACGCGATCCGCAAGGCCAGCGCGACCACGGGCTGGGGCGCCGGAAAAGGTGAGCCGCACGACGGCATGCGCCGGCTGATCGCCAACCTGCTGATCAACAATTTTTCGCAGATCGAGTATGTGCAGGAAATCTACGGCGAGCGTTACCCCGACATTGGTCATGCCGAACGCTACATCAGCGTGGGCGACGGATTCGAGGAAGTGCAGATGCGAAACGTGGCCTATTACGCCCACCTGCATACGGTGGAAGAAGGCGCGGGCGACATGGACGTGGGCATCAAGATTTTCAAGGGGCTGAACGTGAAACATGGCCTGCCCATCCCGATCGCCATCCACTACCGCTACGACGCCAAGGTGCCCGGCGCGCGCGAACGCGCGGCAGCCAAGGCCCGCCGCGTTCGCGAAGCCATCGAGGCCCGTTACCCGGACCTGGTCACCAATGGTCTGCTGGCCTGCTGGCTCTCGGTGCAGGACCTGCCAACAGGCAGCCCGATCGAAGAGGTGAATTGAGATGAAGATCATGCAAGTGGAAAAGACGCTGGTCTCCACCAACCGCATCGCGGAACTTGGCCACCGGCCGCTGCTGGTGGTGCGCGAGAAGGTGGGCGGCGGCCGCCAAGTGGCGGTGGATGCGATTGGCTGCATCCCGGGCGACTGGGTGATCTGCGTGGGTTCTTCGGCCGCGCGGGAAGCCGCGGGCACCAAGGAATTTCCGTCGGACCTGACCATCGTCGGCATCATCGACCACTGGGCGCCGGATAACGCCAGGGGTGAGGAGAAATCCTGATGGACATCCTGCAAGTCGAATCCGACCTGGTTGCAACCCGCCGCATCGGCGGTCTGAAGACGATGTCGCTGCGCGTGTTGACCGACGCCAATGGCAACCGCAGCGTGGCATGCGACCCCGTGGGCGTGCCGCCGGGCAAATGGGTATTCACCGTCAGCGGCTCCGCCGCGCGGTATGCGGCCGGTGATTTCAGGGTGCTTACCGACCTGACGATCGCCGGGATTATTGATCACTGGGCCCCGTCACAAGACGGGAAATAGAAACTGGCCCCGTCGCAAGACGGGAATTGAAACAGTCCCCGCTGTTTGACGGGGTAGTAGCAGAAAACTTTTATTTGACCTGTAAAGGAGAACTGAAATGGCTGATGTATCTGGAATTGCACTGGGCATGATTGAGACGCGCGGGCTCGTTCCCGCCATTGAAGCGGCGGACGCCATGACCAAGGCGGCTGAAGTCCGGCTGATCGGACGCCAGTTTGTCGGCGGTGGCTACGTCACCGTGCTGGTTCGCGGCGAAACAGGCGCAGTCAACGCCGCCGTCCGCGCGGGGGCCGATGCCTGCGAGCGCGTGGGTGACGGCCTGGTCGCGGCGCACATCATCGCCCGCGTCCATGGCGAAGTGGAAGGCATCCTGCCCAAGGCAGGCGAAGCCTGAGGCATTGATTGATTTAACTGACCTGACGAAGGAGAACTGAAATGGCTGATGTATCTGGAATTGCACTGGGCATGATTGAGACGCGCGGGCTCGTTCCCGCCATTGAAGCGGCGGACGCCATGACCAAGGCGGCTGAAGTCCGGCTGATCGGACGCCAGTTTGTCGGCGGCGGCTACGTCACCGTGCTGGTTCGCGGCGAAACAGGCGCAGTCAACGCCGCCGTCCGCGCGGGGGCCGATGCCTGCGAGCGCGTAGGTGACGGCCTGGTCGCGGCGCACATCATCGCCCGCGTCCATGGCGAAGTGGAAGGCATCCTGCCGACGGCGCCGGGTGCGTGAACGTGAAGGAAGGTGGAGGCCGGTTGGCTCATCACCTGACTTCACAAGGCAATTGTTGAGATCGAAGGAGAATTGAAATGGCAGAAATTTCCGGTATCGCCTTGGGCATGATCGAGACCCGTGGCCTGGTGCCCGCCATCGAAGCGGCGGACGCCATGACCAAGGCCGCCGAGGTTCGATTGATTGGTCGCGAGTTTGTCGGCGGCGGCTACGTCACCGTGCTGGTTCGCGGCGAAACAGGCGCAGTCAACGCCGCCGTCCGCGCGGGGGCCGATGCCTGCGAGCGCGTGGGTGACGGCTTGGTCGCGGCGCACATCATCGCGCGCGTTCATGGCGAGGTGGAAAACGTTCTGCCTACCAGGCCGACCGCGACGGGCGGCGGACGCGACGGCGAGATCACCACGCGGCGCAGCTGAGTCCGGAATCACGGGAGACTCGCATGTGGACCCATCCCCGCATCGCCGGCTATCTGTCCCAGGCGCTGAGCCACGAAATGTCCGTGGTGCAGCAATACCTCACGCAATCGAACCTGTGCGGTTGCTGGGGAATGGGCGTGGAGTGTGACCACTTCCGCCGCGAGGCCGGGGAGGAACTGGAGCATGCCGGCAAGATCATCCGCCACATGCTGACGCTGGGCCTGGCACCCAATGCCACGCAGCTGCAACCCGTGCATCCGGGACGCGACATGGCGGAAATGCTGACCTTTGACTGGCATCTGGAAGAGGAAGCGGTGAGGCTGTATGACGATGCGCTGCGTTACGCACAGCGTTGCCGGGACGAAGCATCGAGCAGGCTGTTCGCCGAACTGCTGGCCGATGAGCAGGCACATCTGCAGGAACTGGAGCGCATGCTGGCCAAGCTTGCGGAAAAGGAGAAGTAACATGGCTGAAGCAAACACCCACTGGCAGGTGCAGCAACGCCCCGCCATCATGACCCGCCGATTCGAATTTGGGTCTTATGCAATGACGCGCAAGTTTCTGGACGATCTGCTGGAGCTGTCCGAACGCACGGGCTATTACCCCGACCTGAATTTCGGCAAGACTCACGTCAACGTCAGCGTTGCCTCGCAGGGAGACAGCATCGGGCAGGCCGAGTACGACTTCTCGGCCGAAGTGGACAGCATCGCTTCGAATCTGGCCAGTTGACTGGGATTGATCGTGCCAGGACGCCTGATTGCGCTGGCCAGCCTCAAGGGAGGCTGCGGCAAGTCGACGCTGGCGTTCAATCTGGCGGCGGGGCTGGCACGCAGGGAAAAGGCCGGGCTGGTCGATGCCGACCCGCAGGGCGCGGTGCTGCATTGGATGGACTGGTCGGCTGACCGCTCGGATGATGAAGCACTGCCAGAGGTGTGCGCCATCGGCGACGATCCCCTCGACACCCTGTCGAAAATGGCCCGGCGCTTCAATCGCGTCATCGTCGATTGCCCGCCATCGCTGGACATGGATCTCACCGGACGGATTCTGGAAAAGGTGGACGTCGTTTTGATTCCGATCCTCCCCTCGCCGCTGGACTTGTGGGCCGGTGCCAGCACGGTGGAGGCGGTGCGGCAGGCGCGTGAACGCAATCCCAGGCTGCGTGCCTGGCTGGTGCTGAACCAGGTGGAGCCCGCCAGCGCGCTCTCGCGCGCGATGAGCCAGGCACTGGCCAGCCTGGACATCCCGACCCTGGGCTGCATGGTCAGGCGGCGCGCCGCATTCAGAACCGCCGCCGTGGAAGGCGTGAGTGTGTATCAACTTGGAGCCCGTGGGCGTGAAGCTGCGCGGGAAATGGATCAGGTATTGGAAGAGGTATTGCGAACATGAGCAGACTGGACGAAAAACTGCGGGCAAGCATCAAGGCGACGCGAGGCAAGCCTGCTCTGGCAACCAAGGCAGCGCCCGCCAAGGTCGTTGCAACTAAACCGGCTGACAAACCAGCGGCGCCCCAGAAGACGGAGCAAAAACGAACACCCGCGAAACCAGGCTCCACTGGCATCCCCGGCAATACATCAACACTGTTTCCTGAGCGCATCTGGCCTGATTGACCAGGAAGCGCTAACTTTTTACAGCCGAGGCGCAAGCCTCCTTCCATGCCCCGTTCGCGGGGCATCTTTGTTTGTGCCAGATGCATCCGGGCTATACTCTCAGGCGCATAACAGACAAGTGTCTGCATCGAAACGAGAACCCCATGGATACAAAATACGTTGGCTTCAACAATGACAAGCACGGCATGACCCAGCTGGGACGCATCGTGCTGGATGGCTGGCTTTTCGGCTTCATTGCCGAGACGGAAGATTGCAGCGGCTGGGACATGGGCCGCATGCAGCTCCTGATGGAGCAGGTCGAAAAGGAATGGGACAAGTACAGCAACCTGCCCAGCCGTTTACCCGACGAGCTGCGCCAGAAACATGCCGACATCTACGCCAAAGCCATGCAACTGGCAAAAGACAAGGGCTGGAATCCGGAACTGGGCGAGGACGACTGACCCCTTTCCACGCGCGCAAAGCAGCTCAGTTTTTCCGGGTTGTGTTGCGCTCCGATTCCAGCCATTCGCGCCAGATGGCCAGCGCCACCGCGAGGATGACCGGACCGAGGAAAAGTCCGATCAGGCCGAAGGCGTTGACTCCGCCCAGCACGCCCAGAAACACCAGCAGAAAGGGAATGCGCGTCGGTCCGCTGATGACCAGCGGACGAATCAGATTGTCCACCCAGCTAACCACCAGCGCGCCCCACAGGAACAGTCCGATGGCCGCTGTCGTTTGCCCCTGAATGAACAGCCCCGCTGCAAGGCTCAGCCACACGAGGGGACCGGCAAAGGGAATCAATGACACCAGCGCGGTAATCGCCCCCCACATCACGGGCGCGGAAACGCCCGCCACCCAGTAGCCAAGTCCGGCGAGCGTGCCTTGCGCCAGCGCCGTAAGCACGATGCCGAAGACGACGGCGTGCACGGTGACACCCACCGCATGCAGATAGGCCTTGGTCTGCCCCCCGATCCAGTGCGTGGCCACCCGGTGGAACTGGGCCAGCACGCTCTCGCCATGCCTGTAAAGAAAAAACAGGGCAAAGATGGCCAGTCCGAACTTGGCGATATTGCGGCCCACGCCGCCTGCCAGCGCTTTCACCGTGTCCGGATTGGCCAGGCCGAGGGTTTCGATGCGTTCCCGGATCCAGGCAGGGTCTGCCTGCAGGCGACGATACTGTTCGGCAAGCCACTCGCCGCCTGGCAGTTCGGTGAGCGCGGGCGGCATGGGCGGCAGTCCCTGGACGGCTATTTCACGCAGCTTTGCCGCCACCGCCACGGCATCGATCGCCAGGGTATAGGTGACCAGCACCATGGGCACCAACAGCACAGCCGCAACCAGGACAGTCATGACAAACGCGGCCAGCGTCGCGCGTCCGCTCAGCCGTTTGGCCAGGCGCTCGAACAGTGGCCAGGTGACATAGGCCAGAATGCCCGCCCAGGCCAGCGCCGCCCAGAAGGGCGCCAGTACCCACAGGGTCAGGCCCAGTATGAAAATCAGAAACGCGAAAGCGGCGATCTTGCGCGCAAACGGGGAATCGATATTGACAGGCATGATCTGACCCTACTCGAGATCAGGCGAAATGATGAAGCAACAACGCGGCTGCCACCAGCAGCACGGTCGCCCAGCCAAGTCGGTCCACATATCGATGCAAGGCTGCCTCCATGCGCGCACCTCCCCATTTCATCAATCCTGCCACCAGAAAGAAACGCGCACCGCGGCCAATCAAGGAAGCGAGTGTGAATGGCATCAGCGGCATGGCCAATGCACCGGCCGCTATGGTGAACGCCTTGTAAGGAATCGGCGAGAAACCGGCGATGAACACCGCCCAGAAGCCATATTCGCCAAACCATGTCTCGGCCTTCGCGAAGCTGGCCCGGTAATTCGTTTCACGCAGCCAGGGTTCGAGGGCATCAAAGGCGAAATATCCGATCGCATATCCGGCCAGTCCGCCGGCTACTGAAGCCAGCGTGGTGATAAGCGCGAAGCGCCAGGCCCGCTTGGGGTGCGCCAGGCTCATCGGTGCCAACATCACGTCCGGCGGCACCGGAAAGAAGGATGATTCGGCGAAACTCACGCCTCCAAGATACCACGGTGCATGCCGGTGGCGCGCCCAGGCCATGGCTCGGCCATAAAGCGCGGAGAAAAATTGCATTTACCGGCGCGCCATGTCCATGATTTTGGTCATGTCCAGCGTGCTGGCCTGTTGCTGGATCTGTGGCAGGTAGCGTGTTTGCATCTGCTTAGCCTGGCCGAGAAGATTCTGGAAAGAATCTTTCAACACGGCGGCATTCATCGTCCGGCCGCCAGCATAATAGCGTTTGGCGAGCTGGCCGAGCGCATAGGTGGTGGCGAACGAGAATGCCATGCCGGTGGCGGCGCCGCCGATTTTGCCCAACGATTTGCCGGCGGCCTTGCCCAGCAGCCCGCCCAGAAGCTTTCGGCCGAACTGTTCGAGGTACTGCGATGTCAGGCCCACGCCGGCAGCCGCAATGAAGTCCTTGATATGCCCCTGGTCGAGCGTGTAACCATGCGCCTTGCCAATGCCATACACCATCTTGATTTGCAGCGGGATGATGGCCATCGACGCCCATGACTGCGGTAGCAGTTCAAGTGCGCCGGTGAGCAGACTGGTATTGAGGATGGTCTTGTCGAGTTCGGCTTCAGGCACGTTCGGTTGAGATGCAACCACCGCAGTTGCCGGCGCTGCCGTGGAAGACAGCGACACGATGACATCGGCCTCAGCTTCTGCGCGGCTGGCCTCGCCAGCGTCCAGTCGCAGCAGCGCTTTGAGCCGGCTCAGAAATGTGCGTTCGATTTCGCTCATGTTGCCGTCGGCTTCGCACACGCCGAGCGCCATTTCGTAGGCAAGCTGCCGCTCACCCGCATCTGCCAGTGCTTCAGTGGCCTGTTCCAGTGAAATCCGTTTCAGCAGCACGTCCTGGTACAACCCGGACAGATCAACGGTATTGCCCAACGACTCGGCGATATCGCGCAGATGTTCGCGCTCACGGTCGTGTTTCTCCCCGTCTGCAAAGGCGGCGAACAGGGCAATGGCGAGGATGCTGCGTTCGGAATTCATGCTTCAGCCTTTCGGGGAATTCAGGATGTCGGTCAAGTCCAGCCCGGCCAGTTGGCGTAGAGAACGTGTTAGGTAAAACAATACGCCCATCATCATGAGCATCGACGGCAAGGCGATAACCGGGTAACTCAAGAGCGTAAGACGGCCGAGTTCCTCGTTGAAAGCTTCGGTTCCAGGCGCGCTGATAACCACCCAGCTCGCCAGAAAATAGTTCATCACCGCCGAAAACAGGAAGGCGCCCGCCAACATCCAGGTGGCATTGACCAGCTTCGCCTCGAATGCGGGGCGGTTACCATGTGCTTCAAGGGCAGCGTGAATGCGTTCTACCTGCATGATGGCTGTGCTGAACAACAGGACCCGAACCAGCGGATAACGGGTAAATGCCGACACAGCCACCGCCAGGCCAAGCATTGCAGGGATCGCCGCTTCCTTGATCGCTAACCATTTCGGGTCGAGTTGCAGCAGGCCGATGCCTCCAGTAAGAAGCACGCTAACGAAGCCAAGCGCTGCGAATAAATTGAACCTGCGTGCACGCAGATATTCGCGCGCGCCCCAGCCGAGAGGGAACGCCAGTGCTGCAAGCAGCGCGTTGACCGGCCCCAGATGCTCGGCGCCCGAGAGCTTCATCAGGATTAGCGAGGGAATCAGCAGCGTGACCGTCAGTTCGATCAGCGGACTGGCAGGCTGAGCGGTAACTTGAGAACGGGTCATGTCAGAGTCTTTCCACCGGCTGTCCGCCAGCGATCCAGCCGGTGATGCCATCCTTGACGTTATAGACCTTGGTATAGCCGTGTTTTTCCATCAGCTCGCGCGCCAGTTGGCTGGTTCGGTTGCCAGTGCGGCAGATGATGGCCACCGGTTTGTCTTTCGGCGCTTCGACGGCAAGGCTCTCGATAAATCCGGGCTGCACACGCCCTCTGCTGTCCACCCAGGTCAGCAGGCGGCTACCTTCGACCACGCCAGTCTGTTTCCACTCTTCGGGACGACGTACGTCATAAAGCGGCACGCCTTGCGCGATCAGCGTCTTCAACTGCGTGTTGTCGAGGTTTTCGTAAGGCGGCTTGCTGCACGCCGACAAGCTCAGGCTGGCGGCAAGCAAGACCAGCAGGGCAAACATCCTGTTCATGTGGCAGCTTTCTCCTTGTTGCGTGTCGCCCACAGGCTGGCGAACATGAATGTAGCAATGATGAGGCCGACGACACCGAGCGAGAGGCCGATCGGGATCTTGTAGAAATCGACGATCAGCATCTTCACGCCAACGAACACCAGCACCAGGGCCAGACCGTACTTGAGCAGATGGAAGCGGTCGGCCAGGCCTGCGAGCATGAAATACATGGCGCGCAGGCCGAGGATGGCGAAAATGTTCGAGGTGAACACGATGAACGGGTCGGTGGTGATGGCGAAGATCGCCGGGATTGAGTCGACCGCGAACACCAGGTCGGAGAGCTCGATCATGATCAGCACCAGGAACAGCGGCGTAAACATGCGCACACCGTTTTCCATGACCCAGAACTTCTCGCCACGATAGTCCGGTGTCAGGCGCATGTGGCCCTTTATCCAGTTGAGCAGCGGATTCTTGCTGAGGTCGGGTTCGGACTCGGCGAAGATCAGCATTTTGATGCCGGTAATGACCAGGAAGGCGCCGAAGAGATAAAGTATCCAGTGGAATTCCTGGATCAGCCAGGCGCCAGCCAGGATCATGATCGCGCGCATGACGATTGCGCCGATCACGCCGTAAATCAGGACACGGCGCTGATATTCCGCAGGCACCGCGAAGAAGCTGAATATCATCAGGAACACGAAGATGTTGTCGACCGCCAGCGACTTCTCGATGAGATAGCCGGTGAGGAATTCCAGCGCCTTGGTGTCGGCGATTTCGCTGCCGTAGCTGCCCTTGAGATACCACCACAGCCCGAGGTTGAACAGCATGGCAAGGCCGAACCACACCACCGACCACGCTGCCGCCTCCTTGAAGCTGACCCTGTGCGCCTTGTTGCCACCGACCAGAAAGAGGTCGATCACCAGCATCACCAGCACGAAGGTGATGAAGACTGCCCACATCCAGGGCTGGCCAATTGTCAATGCAGTTTCCATGGTCATGGTTTAGTCACTCTTGGTAGGCACCCTTATTGCGCGGCACGCAATGCGGCAATGCGCTCTTCCAGCGGCGGATGCGTCATGAACAGGCGCTTGAGGCCGGAACCGCCCCCGCCTGAGATGCCGAAGGCGGCCATTTTTTCCGGCAGCGGACCTGCGTGCACGGCTTGCAGGCGCTCCAGTGCGGCAATCATGCTCTGCTTCCCGGCCAGCGAAGCGCCGCCGCGGTCGGCGCGGAATTCGCGCTGGCGCGAGAACCACATGACGATAATGGAGGCCAAGATACCCAGCACGAGTTCAGCAACAATCATGGTGATGAAGAAGGCCGGGCCGTGACCCTGCTCGTTCTTGAACACCACACGGTCGACGGTGTGGCCGATGACGCGCGACAGGAACATGACGAAAGTGTTGACCACGCCCTGGATCAGCGCCATGGTCACCATGTCGCCGTTGGCGGCATGGGCCACTTCATGACCGATCACCGCCTCGGCTTCCTCGCGCGTCATTTGCTGCAACAGGCCGGAAGACACCGCGACCAGGGAGTTGTTCCTGCTGGGGCCGGTGGCAAAGGCATTGACTTCGGGCGAATGGAAGATGCCAACCTCCGGCATCTTGATGCCTGCTTCCTGCGAATAGCGGCGCACGGTTTCCATCAGCCAGACCTCGGTGGAATTGGCTGGTGATTCGATTACCTGCACGCCCATGGATTTCTTTGCGACCCACTTGGAAATCGCCAGCGAAATCAGCGAACCTCCAAAGCCCATCACGGCGGCAAAGATCAGCAGCGAAGTCAGATTGAGGCCCTGCGAGGTCAGGTAAGGCTCAACGCCCAGCAGCCGCATGGTGACCGAAAGCACCAGAACGATGGCGAGGTTGGTAGCAAG
Source organism: Thiobacillus sp. (assembly GCA_018263115.1). GTDB lineage: Bacteria > Pseudomonadota > Gammaproteobacteria > Burkholderiales > Thiobacillaceae > UBA6918. Next base: position 2,634 of record JADFDC010000025.1, on the reverse strand, counting down.
AAATAACACGATGCGCTTCATGGCTGGTTTCCTGAATCAGAAAAAATGAATCACAAAAAAATCACAACTTGACACCGTGTCAGCGTAGCCGAAAATACCGATCAATAAAATTCGATTTTTATCCATTTTTTATTCGTTATTTTCGAATCATGATCAACTACAAGCACCTTCATTACTTCTTTACCGTCGCCAAGACCGGCGCCATCAACAAGGCTGCCGACAGGCTGCACCTCACCCCGCAGACACTTTCGGGTCAGATCAAGGTTTTTGAGGATCGCCTGGGTGTCGAGCTGTTTTCGCGAAATGGCCGCCGGCTCGATCTGACCCAGGCCGGCAAACTGGCGCTTTCCTACGCGGACGAAATCTTCCAGATCGGCGCCGAATTGCAGGAAGCCCTGGGCGCTTCTCCCGGCGCACGCATGATGCCGTTTCGTGTCGGCATCTCCGATGCGGTCCCCAAGGAAATCGCCCATCAGTTGCTCTTGCCCGCCCTGGGACTGGACGAGCCGGTCAAGCTGATATGCCGTGAGGACCGGCTCGAACGCCTGGTGGCCGAACTTTCTATACACCGGCTGGACATGGTGCTGGCGGACAAGCCCATGCCGTCGAATGTCGACGTCCGGGGCTACAGTCACCCGCTCGGGGAATGCGGCGTGGCATTCTTCGCTCGCCGAGAACTGGCCGGCAAGGCGCGCGGAAAATTTCCCGACTGTCTGGATGGCATGCCCTTCCTGATGCCTGGCGAGGACAGCGCCCTGCGGGCACCGGTGTTGCGCTGGCTGGAAAAGCAGGGCATCAGCCCGCGCGTCGTGGGCGAGTTCGATGACAGCGCCCTGATGAAATCCTTCGGCCAGGCCGGGGCGGGCGTATTTCCCGCGCCCGCCGTCATTGCCAATGAAATAACCAGACGCTATCAGGTGGCTTTACTGGGACAAACTGAAGACATCCGCAACCGATTCTTCGTCATCACGGTCGAACGCCATGTCAGGCACCCCGCCGTGCAGGCAGTCAGCGCAGTGGCTCATACGGTTTTGTTCAAGAAAGGTGACAACGGGCGCGGGAAGCGCACTAAGACAAGGACTTCTGGCTGAACTGCTCGGCCTCGATTTGCGTCAGCACATCGGGCAGGCTGATTCCTGCATCCGTCTGGTTCAAGCGTTCGAGTAATCCGAAATTTCCGAGTTTGGTATTGATGCGCGCATTCGCCTCGCACAGCATCACCTTCACCCCTCGTTGCTGGAAGTTCCGCGTCATATCCGCCAGTGCCTGCATGGCGGTGGCGTCGATGATCGGCACCTGTCCCAGACGCAGAACCAGCACGCGCGTCTTGTCATGCAGGCTGGCAAGTGTGCGCTCGAAGCTCGCGGCCGCGCCGAAGAAGAGCGGCCCGTCAATTGAATATACCTGTACCCCTTTGGGTACGCCCACCGGGCACACGGCCGCGAGGCTGGATTCGCTTTCGCCCTCGATGGTCACGGTTTCGCTCATGCGCTTCATGAACAGGAGCGCGGCGAGCAGCACGCCGACGTTGACCGCGATGACAAGATCAGCAAACACGGTAAGCAGGAAGGTGATGAACAGGAGTGCCTTGTCGTTGGCCGGCGCATGACGCAGCAGGTCGATGAAGTGGCGCGCTTCGCTCATGTTCCACGCCACCACGAACAGTATCGCCGCCAGCACGGCGAGCGGAATCTGTGCAGCCAGCGGTGCCAGCGCGACGACAACGGCAATCAGTACCAATGCGTGGATCACGCTCGCGAGCGGGCTGGTGCCGCCGTTACGGATGCTGGTGGCGGTGCGCGCGATGGCACCGGTGGCGGCAAAGCCGCCGAAGATGGGTGCCGCGAGATTAGCGATGCCCTGCCCGACCAGTTCCTGGTTCGGATCGTGTCGGGTGCCGGCCATGCCGTCGGCGACCACGGCGCACAACAGCGATTCGATCGCGCCCAGCATGGCGATGGTGAAGGCAGGGCCGAGGAGTTCCAGCACCCGGGCAAAGCTGACCTCAGGCCAGTGCAGTGCGGGCAGGCCCGAGGGAATCCCGCCGAAGGCGCTACCGATGGTGGCAACGCCGTCGAAATGCCACCAGGCCTGCGCGCTGGTCAGCGCGATCAGCGCGATCATCGGCCCGGGGATGCGGCGGATCAGGCGCGGCGAGACGATCAGGATCGTCAAGGCGGTGAGCGACAGCAGCGTGGTTTGCAGATGAAGGCCGGGCAGGGCCTCGATCAGCACGATCAGTTTTTCGTGGAGATGGTTGCCCGAAGCCTCCGGGGTGAGGCCAAAGAAATCCTTCCACTGGCCAACGAAGATGATGACGGCAATGCCGGCGGTGAAGCCGGTGATGACCGGCGTAGGAATGAAGCGGATGATGCCGCCCAGCTTGACAAAGCCCATCGCCAGCAGAATCAGGCCAGCCATGAGCGTGGCGATCTGCAGGCCGTCGATGCCGTACTTGGCGGTGATGCCGGCAAGGATGACGATGAAGGCGCCGGTCGGGCCGCTGATCGACACGCGCGAACTGCCAAACAACGCGGCCAGCACGCCGGCGACGATGCCAGTGTAAATGCCCTGCTCGGGGCGCGCGCCGCTGGCAATCGCGAAGGCCATGGCCAACGGCAAGGCCACCACGCC
>JADFDC010000024.1 GCA_018263115.1 Thiobacillus sp. | reverse complement strand
AATCTTTAACGGCGCTGGTGTCCGTGCATATTGGGTGATCTTCTTGATCAGCCCAAGCACCAACAACAAGGTGGCCGCGTAAAACAGCACAACATAAATCAGAGAAAGCGTGGACATGAGTCAGCCATCTTCCGTTTGAGAATACTTGGAATAAGCGGCAACCTAAACGGCTGCCGCTTTCTTGCCGAATCCTAAACCGAGGTTTAGATGCAGCCGGTGGGCTTGGGCAGACCGGCGATTTTACAAGCCTGCTTGCCAGGACCATACGGGAACAGGTCGTACAGATACTTGCTGTTGCCCTTGTCCGGACCAAGTTTCTTGCCGATGGCCTTGGTCAGCACGCGAACTGCGGGAGCAATTTGATACTCGTCATAGTATTCACGCAGGAAGTTGATGACCTCCCAGTGCTGATCCGTCATTTCAACGTTCTCGCCCTTTGCCAGCTCAGCCGCCACATCAGGGTTCCAGTCGCTCAGATTGACCAGAAAACCTTCTTCATCGGTCTCGATTGTGGTGCCATTTACTTCAAGTGCCATGATTCAACTCCTCTCGAAAGAATCTGTAAAAATTTCAGACCTGCAACTTATAGCCAGGATTGGACGTTATCGTGCCCAGCCACCAGATCCACAAAACCACCGTAATCAACCATATTCACGCCGTCCATGAGCCTGTTTTGCAGGCCGCGCGCATCCGCATCGGGTTGCAGGACATAGACCGGCATGCCTGCCGCCTTCAGACTCGCTTCAGTAGCGCTGTTTTTGGCTGCGGCATAAACGCCGTCTTCAATCAACAGAACAGCACTGCCTTCTTTTTTGGCAACACGCAACACGCCAGCCAGCGCATTGGTGTCGAACGGGGACTTGTTAACAATATGCAGCATTTTCTTCTCGCCTTAGAAACTGATCACGACATCCTGCTGGGACATCATGTCGCCCATTTCAGCAGCGGACATGACTTGTACATCAACCAGCAGATCATCTTCTGACAAACCACGCGCTTCCAGCGATTCGCGTTCCACATAAAGCTTCTCGATGTCGTAACCTTCCAGCGCGCGGTAGGTGGGAGAGAAATTCTTCATTTCCACACCATCGGTCTTCTGACCCTTGACCAGCTGGAAAACGCCGTCATCCAGAAATGCCAGGCTGACATCCTGATCAAATGCAGCGGAAATCAGCACAACTTCCAGACCTTCCAGCGCGTAGATGGTGCCATATGGCGCCTTGCGGTTCACGAACATGAACTTTTTAACCGTGCCGCCTTCTTCGAAATCCATATCGTCAGACATTATTCTTTATCCCTAAACTGATCAGTCACCAAACACCACCAGACGATCCGACTGGATACCGGCTTCCACCAGCTGACCCAGACCGGAAATGCGGAAACCCGGCGCGATATTGTCGGCATTCTTGCCCTGGCGCTTGGCTTCGTTTTCGTCCAGCAGGCCGCGACGTTGGGCTGCAGCGATGCATATCACCAGATCAATGTTGTTTTTCGTCCCCAGTTCCGACCAGCGGTTGACGATATGACGGTCATCCTGCGGAGGAACAGTCAGACGGGTGCCATTGTTGACGCCGTCATGATAGAAAAACACCCGCATGATTTCATGGCCCTTGGCTAGCGCCGCCTTGGCAAACTGATAGGCGGAGTCGGTTGCCTGATGGGTATAGGGCCCCTCACTTACCATAATCGAAAATTTCATGCCTAAATCCGAGCAATCTCAAATGTTTTTGATAATGGCATGCCCGCGGGCTGGTGGCCGGCGGGCATGCTTATATCCAACCAGTTCAGAAACGAATGTGGTTGGAGGCGTTCAGGTTCACGCGAGAACCGCGCCAGTCATCAATGTGGTACTTGGTGAAGGGCAAACCGGTTTTCTCGAAGAAACGGGGCCAGCCAATGCGGTCGATCCAGTCGATCATGCGCTCCCAGGGACGGCCATCTTCCTTGTAAACACGCAGGATTTTCTTCACGACTTCAGCAGTCTCAGGCCAACGCGGTGCATTGTTGGGCAGACCGGCAGCCACCAGCTTGTGGAAGGTGGGCTTGGAACGGGCGTTGGAGTTCTTGCCACCAACCCAGATCGCAATCTTCGAGTGCTCAGGATCGTTGATCTGCATCGGAGGGCAGGGCGGGTAGCAGGCGCCGCAGCAAATGCACTTTTTCTCGTCCACTTCCAGCGAAGGCTTGCCGTTTACCAGGGCGGGGCGAATCGCTGCCACGGGGCAACGAGCCACGACAGCCGGGCGCTCGCAAACGTTGGCCACCAGATCATGATTGATCTTGGGCGGCTTGGTGTGCTGAACGATAATGGCGATATCGGCCTGACCACCGCAGTTGATTTCGCAGCAGGAGGTAGACAGTTTCACGCGGTTGGGCATTTCGCACTTGATGAACTCGTCGTAGAGCTCATCCATCAACGCCTTTACCACGCCGGAAGCGTCGGTGCCGGGGATGTCGCAATGCAGCCAGCCCTGGGTGTGCGCAATCATGGATACTGAGTTGGCGGTGCCTCCAACCGGGTAACCGGCGTCGTTAAGCGCCTTGATCAGGGGCTCGACCTTGGCTTCATCAGCCACCATGTATTCAATGTTGGAACGCGCGGTGAAGCGCACGTAGCCATCGCCAAATTTGTCAGCGATATCGGACAGCTCACGGATGGTGTAGGTATCCATCTGGCGCTGGGTGCCCGCCTTGACGGTCCAGATCGCGTCTCCGCTCTCAGCACGGTGGAACAGAACACCGGGCTTGGGATGGGAGTGGAATACCCACTTGCCATAGTTCTTTTTCATGACCGGATGCATGTAGGGCATCGGGTCGGGTGCGCCGCTTTCGATCGGGGGACGCAAATCAGCCATGTCAGTAACCTCCAGTATTTAAAACCTGCTGCACGGGCAGACCCTGCCCCTGCAGCCCATTGCCACCAATCCGCCGGTCAGGCGCTCTTGCGCTCTTCCCACTTGGCCGCTTCTTCTTCCCAGTCATCCATGCGGACGTAGGGGTTGGAACGCGGCTGAGCGATCATGTTGGGATCAACTTCAAGGCCAATGCCTTCCAGGAAATTGACCAGACCAATACGGTCGATCATTTCACCGGTGCGCTCATGCTCCAGCGCGTTTTCGGCAAAGAAGTCGAGAATGTTGCGGGCCATTTCGCCCAGCTTCTCGAAGTCTTCGTCGGACTCAAGCTTCATGAACGGAACCACTACGGTGCCCATGGTGGCGCCAATCTTCAGCACGCCCTTGCCGCCAACCAGAATGGTCACGCCCTTGTCCTTGCCAGGCAGCAGGCCGCCGGGGATAACGTTCAGGCAGTGCATGCAGCGCACGCAGTTGTGATTGTCGATTTCCATGCAGTCTTCGGCATCGACCTTGACCGCAACCACGCCGTCAGCCTTGCTTTCGGAACCGATTTTCTTCAATGACAAGGCCTTGGACGGGCACATGCTGATGACCTGATTGACCAGCTCGCCCTTGCCATTCTTGGCAACCCACGCTTTCACCAGCTCTTCGTTCACCTGCATGTTGTCGCGCCAGGTGCCCAGGGTGGCCATGTCGGAACGCTGGATGGCATTCACGCAGTCATTGCCGCAACCGGAAAACTTGAACTTGAACTTGTAAGGCAGCGCGGGACGGTGCATGTCGTCCAGGTTGTTGTTGATGACGGTGCGTAGCGCCCGGGCTTCGTCGTAGCAGGACATTTCGCAGCGGGCAGCGCCCACGCAGGACATGGAAGTGCGCAACGCGGGACCGGCACCGCCCAGGTCAAAACCATTCTCGTTGAATTCGTCGAAAGCAGGCTGAACGTTTTCGGTCTTGATGCCCTGGAACATGATGTCGCCAGACTGGCCGTGGAAAGCAATCAGGCCTGAACCATGCTTTTCCCACACGTCGCACATCCAGCGCAGGGTCTTGGTATCGTAGTGCATGCCAGCGGGCGGCTGGATGCGCAGGGTATGGAACTCGGCCGCATCGGGATAAAGCGGCTTCTCGTTTTCGTCCTTGAGTTCGGTGAAACGGGGAATCACGCCGCCGCCATAACCAAACACGCCGACCGTGCCGCCCTTCCAGTAACCCTTTTTGGTTTTGTAGGAAGCTTCCAGCTGACCCAGCAGGTCAACCATCATGTCATTGTCTTTGGCCAAACGCTTGAGACCGGTTACAAAGCTGGGCCACGGGCCGCTTTCCAGCTGGTCGAGCATGGGCGTATCGTACATTTTCTTTGCCATGTTAACTCTCCATTTCAGAATTCAATTAATTAAAACTCACATGTGAATTTACGATTTCAGAACAGCCTCAACTTAGCGAATCAGGCGGGATCAACGCCTGAATACCTGCAAAACCCCGCAAGCAACCGTTCTGCTTAACCGCAACAGTGATAGTACCCCCCACGTTTCCAGGGATACCATCATCAGGATGGGTTAATAAAACCTACCCAAATGGGTTATATGCAACATCCCCCTTCCGGCTGTTCCAAGTTCGTGCCACAACTGTCAAACTCCGGAAAAGAAAAATATTAGCACTCCCTGTTATTGAATTCTAGGGCTTGCATAACAATATTGAATGGCGCAATCAGTCTCAGGCCAGGAAGGTAAAAGTAATTCCTTGTTTTGCCTGCCTGTTTTCTGCTTATTCATACTTAATCAGGTCACCTGAATACATCATGGATGAAACCGGAATTTCAAGTCTGGACAAATTCACTGCTTCGCCCTACCGGCAGGAGATCGAACTCCAGCACGTGAGCCACCGCGCAGACTATGTCACGTTGAGGGTCCGCATCCGCGAAATCAAGCGATTTACCATCTTTGATATTGATCCGATTACCGCAAAACGGTGGGGACAAGCCATGCTGGACTGGGCTAACCAGCATGAAGGACAAGTCGGCCCTGAAGGCGAAGGAGAATCAAAATAGGCTGGTTATACGAAGACCATGCCGAGGCCACGGATATTGATGTCTCGGCCGTGTCGGACATCCAGTTCGAGCTGAAAGGCGATGCATTGCCCATGGATCATGCCTGGACGATGTATCAGGGCCTGCTCACACTCGCGCCCTGGCTGGCTGATGATGAAGCCATCGGCATTCACCCTGTTCTGGGTATTCACACCGGTGGCGGGGAAATGATCCTGAACCATCGCGCCAAGCTGGTCATACGCAGCCCAGCCGCACGCCTGAATGATCTAACGCAACTTTCCAGCCGCAAATTTATTGTCAGCGGCCATACGCTTTCCCTGGGCGCCAGCAAAATCAGGCCGCTCACCCAGCATACGCCTCTGTATGCGCACACGGTCTGCACAGGCAGTGAAGACGAGAAGACATTTACCAAAGACATTATTGGTCAGTTGGACAAAATGAATATCAGCAGCCGGTTTATTTGCGGCAAGCCCCAAAAATTTTTCGATGGTGAGAAAATGGTGACCGGTTACAGCTTGATGTTGCATGGCTTGCCGATCGAACATGCCATTCGGGTGCAGCAGCAGGGACTGGGCTTGCATCGCAAACTGGGATGCGGGATATTTATCCCCCACAAATCCATTACCGCCGTCGGCGCCATCGACGCGGTTTAATTTTTTCAACAAGGCTAAATAGGAGAGTCAAATCATGGGAGTCATGTACAACGGCGAAGAACTGGAAACCGGCGAAGAGGACTTTCTGCTGGAACCTGTTTATGACGACGAAATCTGCCCCATCCTCGCGGAGAAGGAAAAAATCACGCTCACTGATGATCACTGGTTCGTCATCAACTGGTTGCGCGAACAATACAAACAGCACGGCCATACCCCCAATTTCCGCAACATGTTGATCGCCTTGAAAGAAGAAGACGACAGCAAGGACTGGAAAACCCTGCTCTACACATTGTTCCCCAATCAGCCCGCCCGCCAGGCCGTGCGGGTCGCCGGCTTGCCCAAGCCCTATGGCAAGGGCGGCTACTGATCAGCTAGCGATCAAGCAACAGCCAATCGCCCGCCGCCCCGAACAATGGCGGCGGGCGATTTTTTTCAGACTGAGCGCACAAGATGAGCTATTCGACACTGATTTCTACTCAGGAACTGGCCGCCCAGTTGGGCAACCCCAACTGGATCGTCTTTGACTGCCGGTTCACCCTGACCGATCCGGAAGGCGGCCGGCGCGCTTATGAGGATGGCCATATCCCGGGCGCGCGCTATGTGCACCTGGAAGAAGACCTGTCCGGACCTGTTGGACAGGACACCGGACGCCACCCGCTTCCCGAGCCGAGGGCTCTGACGGAAAAACTCTGCCGCTGGGGTGTGGGTGTCAATCGTCAGGTCGTGGTATATGACGACAGCTATGGTTCCATGGCAGCACGCATGTGGTGGCTGCTGCGCTGGCTGGGCCATCCCGATGTCGCACTGCTTGATGGCGGCTACCCGAAGTGGCAGCGGGAGAAACGCCCCATCGCCAAGGAAGCGCCGGTCGATGTCCACAGCGCATCCTGCGCCTGCCTTCCAGAACGCAGCCAGTGGGCCTCGGTGGAAGAAATTGTGGAATCACTCGCTGATAAAAAGTCACGTTTGCTGGACGCCCGTCCTGACCGGCGTTTTTCTGGCGAATATGAACCCTTCGACCCGATAGCCGGTCATGTACCCGGCAGCATCAACTGGCCTTTTGAAGAAAATCTGGACATCGACGGAACTTTTTTGCCGCCAGAAGCGCTCAGAGAGCAGTATCAGGCTTTATTAAAAGGTGCGGCCCCGCATCAGGTGATTCACATGTGCGGCTCAGGCGTTACCGCCTGCCACAACATTCTGGCCATGGAAGCCGCTGGCCTGTCAGGTTCGCGGCTTTACCCCGGCTCGTGGAGCGAATGGATCACTGACCCGTCACGCCCGGTCGCTACAGGAGAATGAAATGAGCGGCATACGCGTCAAGACCAGCTGGTTCCGCGAAGGCGATGATCCGCGCGGTCCGCAGGAACAGGCATCGGCCTTTGCCATCACGCTGTGGAAACTGGCCGACAAGGCCGTGATCAATCTTTCCAACGCCGATTACGACATCATCACGCCACAACGCGGATTTACGCTGCTGGCGGAATTGATTGCCTACATGGTGCAGATTGTCGACCGCATGGTGCACGGCCGTATCGACGACGAGGAACGCGCGGAACTCATCGGCGCACTGGGTGTAAAAATGGCGGAAATCCTGGAATCCAACATACATGACGTGATGAATGACCCTGACCATCCGTACGTCGAAGCCATCCTCAACAAGTTTAATCAGCGCTGGAACGATTACGCCACGTTTGACTACGATCCGGAAAACCCTGATTTTCCGGTCAAGCGCTATCTGGCCGGATGCATCCGCGAGGTGATGGAAGCTCATGACCAGTCCTGGATTGCCGACCAGATCATCGAAATCGAAGCGCCCGCTTTTCTGGGACCTATCAAGAAACAGGTCGAAGCGTTTTATCCAAAACATGGAGGCTAGGTGATTCACCCAGACAGCCCCTTTCATCCAGGCAACCGCGCTTATGAAAACTGGCGTGAGGAAAAACTCCGCAGTTACCCAAGAAACGTAGAAGACCTGGTGGTGGAAGTCGCCAATCCCAAATCATTGACCTTTGTGGAGCACGCGGCACTGCTTGAGCGCTGCCGCAAGACCAACATGGCTGTTTACGTTGGCCCCGACCTGGGTCAGGACAAGGATATTCCCCGCCTTATGGGAAAGCAGTTCGGTCTGGAACGACTGGATGCCAACCTGATGGCGGACGAGGATGACATCACTACGCTGACCGTGGCCGAAAATGGCGAGAAAAAGGGCGAGTTCATTCCCTATACCGACCGTCCCATCCGCTGGCATACCGACGGTTATTACAATCCACCCGGCCACTGGATTCTGGGCATGATGCTGCACTGTGCCGCCCCGGCCGCAGAAGGTGGCATTAATGACTTGCTGGATCACGAGATTCTCTATCTTCTTCTGCGCGATGAAAATCCGGATCACATCCGCGCACTCATGCAGGAAGATGCCATGTCGATTCCCCCACGCATGGACGAAAACGGTATCGCGCGCGATACCGAAACCGGCCCGGTATTTTCCACGCTCCCCGGCGGGCAATTGCACATGCGCTATACCGCCCGCACCCGTTCCATCGCATGGAAAAAGGATGCCGCCACCCAGGCCGCGGTTGCCGCCATTGAAAAGTTGCTAGCGCAAGACCTGCCCTGGATCTTCCGCCACCGCATGGAAGCCGGCACGGGCCTGATCTGCAACAACGTGCTGCATGACCGGACGGGTTTCGTTGATACCGCCGAACAGAAACGCATCATGTACCGGGCCAGGTACTACGACCGTATCAGCAACACCTGATACGCTTGCAAGCAGCGAGAACTCGGCACAAGATAAAGCAACCTCGATTCGTCCTGTCATACATGTCTCAGCAACTTGCCATCTCCCGCGCCGCCAGGCTGCTCGGCGTTTCCCGCGCCGCGCTGCAAAAGCGCATCAAGGAAGGCGGGCTGCACTCCTTCGACGGCACTATCACTTCCGAAGAATTGCTTCTGCTCTATCCGGACCTCGAGCTTGAGGACAGCGGGCTGTTCGAACGCACACAGAAAATCAAGCAGGATGCTTTCCGCCGGAGGGTGATGGACCGCACCCTTCCAGCTAAGGAAGTGCTGGCGGAAAGGCTGTTTGAACAAAGTCTGGAACTCAACGACATCAAGCAGCATCTCCAGCATTACCACACTCTCGTGGTCGGGCTGCAGGACAAGATTCAAGAACTGAGCAGCGGTCAACAAGAGGCGCGAAACGCGCTCAAGCTACTGGACGAATGGCTTGAACACGAGCTTCATCATGTGCTGGGCGAGGATAAAAAGCCCGATACCTTTGATGTGATGGATGCTATGCTGAAGGTCATGTCCGCTCATGTCACCCTGCAGCCCTCCGGCCGGGATTTTTTTGTAGAGGGCAACGACACGCTGCTCGAAGCGGCATTGAAGGCCGGTCTCGCGCTCAATTACGGATGCAGCAGCGGCAATTGCGGCATGTGCAAGGCGCGCGTCATATCTGGCCAGGTCATGAAAGTCCGGCATTTCGACTATGTGCTTTCCGAACCGGAAAAGCAGCAGGGCTATACCCTGATGTGTTGCCATACCGCTGTGAGCGACGTTGCGATCGAAGCCCTAGAAGCCACCTCGGCCAGCGACATCCCCAAACAGCAGATCAGCGCAAGGGTGAAAGCCGTCACTCCGCTGAGCCAGGACATGATGATGCTGCACCTGCAAACCCCGCGCACGCACCGGCTGCGTTTTCTGGCGGGCCAGAGCGTCACGCTGGGACATGTCGAAGCGGGTTCGGGCGAATTTCCCATTGCCAGCTGTCCCTGCAACGACCGCGACCTGCAATTCCACATTCAGCGCGGACTGGGCGGCGCTTTCGGTGAAAAGGTCTGGAACGGACTCAAGGCCGGCGAAAACATCACGGTGTACGGCCCCTGGGGGGATTATCTTTTCAATGAAGACTCGCAGAATGGCGTGATGTTCATTGCTTTCGACCGGGGCTACGCGCCACTCAAGAGCCTGCTCGAACACAGCATGGCGCGTGAATCCGCAGAGGACATGATTCTGGTTTGGGGGGCATCGACCGTTGACGGCCATTACATGTCCAACCTGTGCCGCGCCTGGGACGACGCTCTGGAGAATTTCCACTACCTGCCGGTTTCGGTTGCTGATGCGAAAACGGAAGACGAAGCTGTCACACAGGTCGTTGAATCCCTGTTGAAATCCTTCCCCAAGGCTCGCCTTCTGGATCTGTATCTGGCGGGACCGGAATCTTATATCGCACCCGCTCGGGACAAACTTCTCGCTGCGGGTTTTTCAGCTTCAAAACTCACCGCGATGGTGGTTTAAATCAATTAAGGATCAAATCATGACCGAAGAACAACTAAAGGAACTTGCGGCGAAGGAAATGAGCGTGGAACAGCGCATCCTTCGGGCCATGCGCAAAACACTGGCCAGCGTCGTGCGCGATGCCACACCACGCCCTGGCACGTCCGGTTTTCTTTCTGATGAATCCGTCAACCAGATCAAGTCCTGTTTTGAACTGATTGCCGCACGCGAACGCGAACTGGGCGAAGCGCTTGGTCTGAGCCAGGCGCAGCCGGTCTATCCCGATCAGCCACAGCCAACACAGCCTATCCAGATCACCCGCAAGAAAGACACCCACTGAATCTGTATCTGGCTTCAGGCCGCAAGCGGTGTCGCCACTTCCCTGGAAAGCACATCAAAACTGACGCGGACCCATTCTTCTTCGTGGGTCTCTGAAATTTCTCCAAGACGCAGGCGATAGGTAACAGTGTCATCGCGCATGGTTATCTCGGCGCCAGGAGCATAATCGCCAACGGGTAAAAGCAGATTACTGACCATGCCTTGACTGATATCCGCCAGGGGGACAAATATCCCCGTCTCCCCTGACGGAGAAAATTCCGTACGTGCCGGATCTGCCTCCACCGCCACCAGCTTGGGGTGACGGCTAAGACACTGCGCGCCAACCAGGGTTTGGCCGTTTTCATGCCGTACCCAGCGGACTGCCAGCAATTTCCAGGCATCCTCCCCCGGCTGGTAGCTGACGACAGCCAGCCTGCCTACCGGCAAATTCTTCTCGCCTTGTATGACAAAGCCCAAGCCTTCCCGGCTTTCGTCCCGCAAAGACCAGGCTGACAATTCCAATTGATTCTTTTCGTTGTAAGTTAGGGCGGTTAATACCGACTCCAGCCCCTCCGCCGCCCATGTTTCGCCGGTACGCGGGGTGCGGGCTCCGTCGCGGCGGATGCCGCCACGATTAATGACCCGGGCAAATTGATGAAACAACAGACTTGTCTGCGCATCGACTGCCATTGATGCGCGTTGTTCAATTTCCTGAATCACGCTTTCCAGGTCCAGATAACGCAAACGCCTGCCCTGAATCCAGCGGTCCTCCAGCTTTTCCGCACCCATGGGAGCAGACATGTCGACACAATGCGTGTGCTGATTTCTGCGCAGCTTGATTTCAGGTACCGGCAGTGGGTTAATTGCTTCCAGCATCTGCGCGACGAGATGAATCTCGCGGGGCTTGAATCCCGGGGGATTTGCCAATTCCAGAATCAACGCCAGCATATATTCGCGCGCGCAGGAAGTGGGGCCGCTTCCAAAATCGAGCTCGGACAGCGCGACACCGGATATTTCCGCCATGCGGTAAATCTTGTGCATGCGCCGCCAGATCAGGCCAGAAGGACGCTGGCCGCGATAGTATTCCCAGCGGATGCACAAGGCCGTGTAATGCAGACTTTTAAGCGTAATTTCCGCCAGCCATGGCTTGAGACTTTCTTTTTCCGCTCCCTTGATGGTCTGCTTGAACAGGTACAAATAGGCAGCTGACAACTGGTTCCAGAACATCTGGCTCTCACGCCACAAGGACTGCTTGGCAAACTTCAGCGCCTCCTGGTTGCGCAAATACTGATCAATAATTCTTGCCTGAAAGGGCAAACCTGTATCCTCCATAACCCGCAGTACCTTGATGCGATTCACCACATCGCCACGCGTATCCGCATTGAATCGTTCCAGACCTTCCACTATGGCATGGTGAGCGTCGTAGTCAGACGTTTTGGGCACGTTTTCCAGCCAGTGGCGCGCAGTTCTCACGGTTGAAAAAGGCGAGGTCTGGGTATTGGCAGGCTTGCTTGCCAGTTTTCTGATCATCCCGAAAAATTCGGACATTTTTTCCACATCCAGATTTATGACGTTGCCAATTACCTTGCAACATCCATACCGTTTCAGGAAAGCAGTAATTTATTTTTTATTATCAACAGGTTACAAAATTCGCGCCTGTGCAATCAGTTACTTTCGCGTCAGCTTTCCGACAGGGAAAACGACGGATGACGAATTCACGTTCAGTCGACTCGCAACGCTAGAGGCCCTAGAATGCAGCCTTCGCTTGAGCCGGAACAGGGCAAGTGAGCCATTCATGGAAGCGTGGCAGAGTGGTTGAATGCACCAGTCTTGGCGCCAAGGAGCAAAGCGACTGCGCTAGTGCAGGCTAACCTGCGTAGCAGGTTAAGGGCGAAGCCCGGCCGGAGCTAAAACCGGCAGGGGTAATTTCCCAGGAATTTTTGGAAGCGTGGCAGAGTGGTTGAATGCACCGGTCTTGAAAACCGGCAGTGACGCAAGTCACTCGTGAGTTCGAATCTCACCGCTTCCGCCAAGTTTTTATCTGTTGCCGGTTTCTGCGCAGCCAAAATCCATACCTGGATACGGCTAGCGGTGAGAAAATCTCGCTACTCCCGCTTAATTGTCTCCCGCCACTTGAAACACGAACTGACAACCGCCAATCACGACCGCGATAGTAGCGGGATGACCTATGTCTATCCCGTGGTTTCGCGACGCGCGGGCGGTGTTTCCGTGGGGATCAATCTCAATCCAAACAATGCCTGCAACTGGGCGTGCATTTATTGTCAGGTGCCCGGTCTTAAACGCGGTACGGCGCCGGAGATTGATCTTGCGCTGCTGGAAACCGAATTGCGCACCATGCTCGAGGAGATATTGCATGGCGACTTCATGCATACGCACGTTCCGGAAATCGCGCGGCATCTTAACGATATCGCGCTTTCCGGTAATGGCGAACCAACCAGCGCTAAGGAATTTCCGCAAGTAATCGACCAGATTGGCCGGGTGATGGGGGATTTCAACCTCACCGGCAGGATCAAGCTCGTGCTTATCACCAATGGCAGCCTGACTGACCGGCCGCGCGTGCAGGAAGGCCTGAAAAAAATGTCCCGCCTGAACGGAGAAATCTGGTTCAAGCTGGACAGTGCCACTTCTGCCGGCATGCGCCGCATCAACCAAACTCGCACTCCACCCGAGAAGCAACTCGAGCGCCTTGAAACCGCCGCCAGACTCTGCCCAACCTGGATACAGACCTGTGTTTTTGCACTGGATGGCGAACCGCCACCTCCATTTGAACAGGACACCTATCTCGATTTGATGCGTAAATTGGCAAGTAAGCATATCCCGATCAAAGGCGTCCTGCTCTATGGGCTGGCTCGTCCCTCATTGCAAGCTTTGGCGTCGAGGCTATCGCCTTTGCCAATTGAATGGCTGGAACAGTTCGCGGACGCTATCCGCGCCACGGGTTTAATGGTTAAAGTGTCGCCATGATTTACGGAATCGGGATTGATCTGGTGGAAATTGCCCGCCTGGAGCAGGGCCTGGCGCGTTATGGCGAACACTATGCCGATCGCATTCTGGCGCCCGATGAACACGCAGATTTTTTTTCCAGCACCGAACCGGCAAGATTTCTTGCCAAGCGTTTTGCCGCCAAGGAAGCTTTCGCCAAAGCTGCTGGAACCGGCCTTCGTCACCCGGTCACGTTGCGGAATATCGGGATCCGGCACACTACGCTCGGACAGCCATGTTTTCAGTTCAGCAATGAAATGGAAACCTGGTTAACCGTGCAGAACATCGCGGGACATCATCTTTCTATCAGCGATGAGCGCGAACATGTCATTGCCTTTGTAGTGCTGGAGAAACCATGACATTGGGCCCCTTGATGCTGGACGTGCAGGGTACGCAACTGGCCGAAGACGATCGGCATCGTCTTTCGCATCCACTGGTCGGTGGGGTAATCCTGTTCACGCGCAACTATGAGAACCCCGCGCAACTCGAACAACTCACCGCCGATATCCACGCTTTGAAATCACCCCCGCCGCTGATTGCGGTGGACCACGAAGGTGGTCGCGTGCAACGCTTCCGCGAGGGATTTACATGTCTCCCCCCAATGGGCGCGCTTGGGAAAATCCATGACGAGCACCCCCACCAGGCCAAAGCCCTGGCCCGCGAAACCGGGTATGTGCTGGCGGCGGAGTTGCGCGCGCATGGCGTGGACTTGAGCTTTGCACCCGTGCTCGATCTCGACTGTGGCGTATCGTCCGTCATCCGTGACCGCGCCTTCCATCATGACCCGCAAACCGTCATCGAACTTTCGCATGCTGTGATGCTCGGAATGAAGGATGCCGGCATGGCTTCCTGTGGCAAGCATTTTCCAGGACATGGCCATATCGCCGCCGATTCGCATGTCGCCATTCCTGTCGATGAACGCGACTATGCCGACATCGCCTTCACTGACTTGCTGCCCTTCAAGGCGCTCATCGACATGGGCCTGCCAGCCATCATGCCGGCGCACGTGATTTACCCCAAAGCCGATGCTGCACCGGCCGGTTTCTCACGTTTCTGGCTGCAAACAGTGCTGCGCGGCGAGCTGGGCTTCAATGGCATGATTTTCAGCGACGATCTGACCATGGAAGGCGCATCTGTGGCGGGCGACATCACCGCACGCACCCTCGCCGCGCTCGAAGCCGGCTGCGACATGGCATTGATCTGCAACCGGCCTGATCTGGCTGACGAGGTACTGGCCAG
This sequence comes from Thiobacillus sp., assembly GCA_018263115.1. Classification (GTDB taxonomy): domain Bacteria; phylum Pseudomonadota; class Gammaproteobacteria; order Burkholderiales; family Thiobacillaceae; genus UBA6918. The sequence goes on along the minus strand of JADFDC010000024.1, from coordinate 21,847 downwards.
GCTGAACTTCGACTGGTCTCCCGCCAGTCGTGCCCGTCTTGCCCGCCTGCACGGCGAGCCCCATCCCCTGTCCATGACCGCGCTGCTGGAACAGACTGCCTACACGCGTGCGCGCCATGCCATCGCCAGCATTGGGTTGGAAAGCGGCAACCTGGCCTTGGCCGACCCGACACAGGCTCATGTCAAAACTTCCTGTGAGACCCGCTAAAGACCGTGGCGCACACGCATTTCGAACACCACGGCAGTGACCACAACAAGCCGCATGCGCATAGTGGGCATGAACATCGGCCATATGGGTGGGCGCTACTGCTGACGCTGAGTTTTGCGGTGGTCGAAGCCATCACGGGTTGGTGGTCGGGTTCGCTTGCACTCCTTTCCGATGCCGGCCACATGTTCACCGACAGCCTTTCCCTGCTATTGGCCGGCGCTGCCGCCTGGCTTGCAAAAAGACCTCCCTCCGAACAACATTCCTACGGCCTGGCCCGGCTGGAAATTCTGGCTGCCCTGGTCAACAGCCTGTTCATGCTGGCCATCGTCGCCGGTATCGCCTATGAGGCGATCGACCGCTACCAGCATCCCCTGCCCGTAAATGGCTCCGTGGTCATGCTGGTCGCGCTGATTGGTCTGCTGATCAATCTCGGCGTGGGGTGGCTGCTCACGCGTGGCGAGGACAGCCTCAACCGACGAGCCGCACTTATCCATGTCATCGGCGATGCGCTGGGCTCCGTCGCTGCACTGACCGCTGGACTCGTCATCAGCCTCACTGGCTGGTTGCCCATCGACCCCATCCTGTCCATCGTCGTGGCGCTGCTCATCCTGGTCTCCACGCTCAATCTGCTGCGTGAAACCATTCATGTGTTGATGGAAGGCGTGCCCCCCAACATCAGCCTCAATACTGTTGGCAAGCGGCTGGCCGGGCTGGAGGGCGTCATGCGCGTGCATGATCTGCACATCTGGACGCTGGCTTCGGGGCAGGTCGCCATTTCCGCGCATCTCAACCTGCGTGAGCTAGCCGCATGGCCGCGCATCCTGAACGAAGCGCGCGAAGTGCTCAACCACGATTTCGGCATCGGCCATGTCACTTTGCAACCCGAGGTTGTCGAGCGCACTTCGGTAACCTTTCATTCCCACCGCCATGAATGAATTGCTCGACTGCCGCGCCTGTCCACGGCTGGCCGGATTTCTGGAAGATGTCCGACTGGAGAATCCCGGCTATCATGCGCGCCCCGTTGTCCCGTTTGGCGTGGATGACCCGCGTCTGCTGATTGTCGGTCTCGCCCCCGGCATGCACGGCGCAAACAGAACAGGCCGGCCGTTCACCGGCGATTTTGCCGGCATCCTTCTGTACGAAACCTTACACAAATTCGGTTTCGCAAGCCGGCCGGTTTCAGAATCCGCCAGTGACGGCCTCGAACTCATCGACTGCCGCATCACCAACGCCGTCAAATGCCTGCCGCCCGCCAACAAGCCGGAAACGGCTGAAATCAGGCAATGCAACACATATCTCAAGACCGAACTGGCAGTATTGAAATCCGGCACCGCCGTGCTGGCACTAGGTAATGTTGCCCATACCGCCGTGCTGATGGCGCTGGGCCTGAAAGCTAAAAACTACCCGTTCGGCCACAACGCGGCGTACGTCCTGCCAGGCGACATTCGCCTGTACAGCTCTTATCACTGCTCTCGCTACAATACCCAGACCAGGCGGCTGACGCCTGAAATGTTTCATGCCGTGTTTGCACGCATCGTGAACGATCTCAAGGAGTAAGCATGCCTGTCGTCTCCATCAAACTTGCAGGAAAGCTGAGCCGCGACCAGAAAAAGAAAATCGCGGAGGAAATCACCGCCACGCTTGAAAAGCATGCCGACAAGCCTGCCCGCTACACCTACATTTCCTTCGAGGAATTGCCTGATGAGAACTGGGCGATTGCCGGCGTGCTGCTAGACGAAGACGAGTGAGTTTCGAACTCAAGTCGTTCCTCGTATCCCTGCCCAATCTCCCCGGCGTATATCGCATGATCGGGGCGGATGAAACCGTGCTGTATGTCGGAAAGGCGCGTGACCTGAAGAAACGCGTAACCAGCTATTTCAATAAAACCGGACTGTCTCCACGCATCCAGTTGATGGTGGCGAAAATCGCCAGGGTCGACATTACTGTCACGCGCACCGAGGCCGAGGCGCTGCTGCTCGAAAATAACCTCATCAAGTCGCTGAATCCGCGTTACAACATTCTTTTCCGCGATGACAAAAGCTACCCCTATCTGATGATTTCAGGCCATGCCGCACCCCGGCTTGCCTACTACCGCGGCACACAGGACAAGAAAAGCCGCTACTTCGGTCCGTACCCCAATGCATGGGCTGTACGTGAAACCGTCAATCTGGTGCAACGCGTGTTCCGCCTGCGCACTTGCGAGGATTCAGTGTTCGCCAACCGTTCCCGCCCCTGCTTGTTGTTCCAGATCAGGCGCTGCAGCGGTCCTTGTGTCAATGCCATCAGCAGAGAAGATTACGCTTTGGACGTAAGGCGTGCCGTGCTGTTTCTCGAAGGCAAGGAAGACGAACTCCTGAATGACCTGACAGCGCGCATGCAGTCTGCTGCAGAAAAACTCGAATTCGAACAGGCTGCCTTCTACCGCAACCAGATCCAGAATCTGGCCAAGGTTAGAGAACAGCAGGTAATCGACAAGGAATCAGACCGGGATGCGGATGTGGTGGCGGCGATGCAGGCGCAGGGGCTGTGGTGCGTATCACTTGCGATGGTACGCGGAGGAAGGCATCTCGGGGACCGGCATTTCCTTCCAAAAAACACCGAGGAAGTGAGCGGGCCCGAAGTGCTGGAAGCGTTTGTTGCCCAGCACTACCAGGACAAGCCCATTCCTTCCCTGATCATCGTCAATCAGACATTCGACACTCATGCGCTGGTTGAGTGGCTGTCCGGTCAGGCAGGCCGGAAAATTCAGATCATCCGCAATCCGCAGGGCGAGCGCAAAGTCTGGCTGGCCATGGCGGAACAGGGCGCACAGATCGCCATCAGCCAGCAGCTCGCACAAACCGCCAGCCAGGAGGCACGCCTGACCGCACTGCGTGACGCGTTGGACATGCCATCGTTGTCAAGGATCGAGTGCTTCGACATCAGCCATACCATGGGCGAAGCGACCGTCGCATCGTGCGTTGTGTACGACCAGGGCAAAATGCAGAGCAGCGAATACCGCCGCTACAACATCAGCGGCATCACGCCCGGCGATGACTACGCCGCCATGCGCGAGGCGCTCACGCGGCGATACAGGAAACTGCAGGAAACCGCCAGCGAAGGAGAAGGCAAGCGGCCTGATCTCGTGCTCATTGATGGTGGCACTGGCCAGCTATACATCGCACGGGAAGTGATGGCGGAGCTGGGCATTTCCGACATTGAACTTATCGGCGTGGCCAAGGGGCCTGAGCGCAAAGCCGGTCTGGAAGAACTGGTGTTCACCGACGCGAGTACGCGACACCTCAAGCCAGACGATCCGGCGTTGCATTTGATCCAGACCATCCGCGACGAAGCCCACCGCTTCGCCATTACCGGACACCGTGCCCGGCGCGGCAAGGCCCGCACGCATTCATCCCTGGAAGATGTCCCAGGTGTGGGGCCGGCAAGGCGCAAAACCCTGCTGGAACGATTTGGCGGATTGCAGGGCGTAAAAGGCGCCAGTGTCGAAACGCTTGCAGAAGTCACGGGCATCAGCCGAGAATTGGCACAACGCATTTACGATGCATTGCACTGATGCCACTTAATTTACCCAACCTGCTCACTTGGCTTCGCATTCTGCTCATCCCGATGGTTATCGGGGTGTTCTATCTGCCCGCATCCATGCTGACCGGTTCCGAAGCCAATTTGCTTGCCACGGCTTTCTTTGTCGTGGCCGCGATTACCGACTGGTTTGACGGTTATCTCGCCCGCAAACTGAATCAGACATCCGCCTTCGGCGCGTTTCTTGACCCGGTCGCGGACAAGCTCATGGTGGCAGCCGCCTTGATCGTGCTGGTCGATCTTGGCCGAACGGCGCCGGTTATCGCGCTGATCATCATTGGCCGTGAAATAGCCATCTCCGCGCTTCGCGAGTGGATGGCCAAAGCAGGGAAACCGGGGAGCGTGGCGGTCAGCTTCGTCGGCAAATTCAAGACCGCTTTCCAGATGATTGCCATTTCGCTGCTACTTTTTTGGGAACCGCTTGCGGGCTTCCCTACTCAGGCTATTGGCCATCTGCTGATCAACCTCGCGGCCATGCTGACACTGATTTCGATGGCCTACTACCTCAACATGGCAGCCAAAGCTCTGCGCCAGCAATCGTAGGTTATTGACAGGATTTACCGGTTTCACCATAATGCGCGGCTCTTACGCGGGAATAGCTCAGTTGGTAGAGCGCAACCTTGCCAAGGTTGAGGTCGCGAGTTCGAGCCTCGTTTCCCGCTCCAGATTCCACAAGGAAAGCCTCGCTTTCCCCAGGTAAAAAGGGAAAGCACATGCTTTCCCTTTTCAGTTTCAAAACGATGTAGGTACCGCTTTCCAGGGCGGGGTAGCAAAGTGGTTATGCAGCGGCCTGCAAAGCCGTCTACGCCGGTTCGATTCCGACCCCCGCCTCCATTTTCCCTCTGATAGAATCCCGGCTCCCGCTCCTTTGCATCAATACGCAGCGCCCGGGTGGTGAAATTGGTAAACACAGCGGACTTAAAATCCGCCGGGCCTAATAAGCCCTTACCGGTTCGATTCCGGTTCCGGGCACCAGATCAAGCTTCTGCTGGCAAAACCAGCACATCGCAGTTATAATTCAAAGGCTTTAAATTTAGTGCTTTTATGGCATGGGCGGTTCGCCCATTTTTTATTTGTATCGCCGAAATGGAATTACCTGCGTTACTTGAAACCACTTTGACCGGCATGGGTTATGAACTGGTGGCATGGGAACGCGCCGGCCGCGGTTTGTTGCGCGTGTTTATCGACCGCCCGGAAGGTCATGTGCCCGCGGATATTTTGCCTGACACACCGGCGCAGGGCGGCATTACGATTGATGATTGCGTAGCGGTAAGCAACCACCTTACACGGCTGTTCACGGTGGAAAACGTGGACTACGACCGGCTTGAGGTGTCCTCGCCAGGAATGGACCGGCCGCTTGTCAAACCCGCGGATTTCGTACGTTTTGCGGGCCACGCAGTCAATATCAAATTGCGGATTCCCGTGGAAAACCGCAAAAAATTTAGTGGCAGATTGCTGGGTATTGAGGAAAACAAAATCCGGCTTGATGTCGAAGGAACTGTTATTTCGCTGGACTGGAACAATCTGGATTCGGCGCGTTTGAAACCCGAATTCTGAAGTCCGATTTTGAGCTGGAGGATTAGGCGATGAGCCGCGAAATGTTGATGCTGGTAGACGCCTTGGCGCGTGAAAAAAACGTCGACCCCGATATCGTGTTCGGCGCCCTAGAAATGGCTTTGGCCTCTGCTACCAAGAAGCGCGTCAAGGGCGATGCTGATGTTCGCGTGGAAATAGATCGCGAAACGGGTGACTACAAGGCTTTCCGCCGCTGGCAGGTCGTCACTGAACAGGAACTCGAATCCGAGGACAATCAGATTCTGCTGGTGGACGCTCAATACGATCACCCGGACATCGAGGTAGGTGATTTTGTCGAAGAACCGCTGGAAGCCGTGGAGTTTGGCCGCATTGGCGCACAGGCTGCCAAGCAGGTCATCCTGCAAAAAATTCGCGATGCCGAGCGCGAGCAAATCCTCAACGATTTTCTGGAGCGGAAAGAACACCTGGTTACAGGCGTGGTCAAGCGCATGGACCGCGGCAACGCCATTATCGAATCCGGCCGAGTCGAAGGCTTCCTGCACCGCGACCAGATGATTGCACGCGAAAATTTGAGAGTTGGCGATCGCGTGCGCGCCTATCTGTCAAAAATCGAACGTGGCGGGCGCGGCCCGCAGCTGGTACTTTCCCGCACCGCGCCGGAATTCATCATGAAGCTGTTTGAACTGGAAGTGCCGGAAATCGAGGAAGGCCTGATCGAGATCAAGGCTGCCGCTCGCGATCCTGGTTTGCGCGCGAAAATTGCCGTCAAGTCCAATGATCAGCGCATCGACCCGATCGGCACCTGCATCGGCCTGCGCGGTTCACGTGTCACGTCAGTCACCAACGAACTGGCGGGAGAACGCGTGGACATCATCCTGTGGTCACCAGATCCCGCCCAGTTTGTCATCAATGCCCTGGCACCGGCCGAAGTCAGCCGCATCGTTGTGGATGAAGACAAACACAGTATCGATGTGGTGGTGGAAGAAGATCAGCTTGGCAAAGCGATCGGTTCCAATGGCCAGAACGTTCGCCTGGCCTCCGAACTGACTGGCTGGGAACTCAACATCATCACCGAAGAAGAAGCTTCCAGTAAAAAGGCCAACGAAACCGAGACCATCCGCAGCCTGTTCATGGAAAAGCTGGATGTGGACGAAGAAGTTGCCCAGATTCTGGTCGATGAAGGCTTCTCCACCCTGGAAGAAGTGGCCTATGTCCCGCTGGCGGAAATGCAGGAAATCGAGGCATTTGATGAGGAAATCATCAATGAACTCAGGAACCGCGCCCGCAATGCCCTGCTGACAGCCGCCATTGCGGGCGAGGAAAAGGTTGAAGCTTCGGCTGGCGATTTGCTGTCGCTGGAGGGCATGGATCCGGAAACCGCCCGGTTGCTGGCTGCAAAGGGCGTTCACACCACCGAGGATCTGGCCGACCTGGCCGTGGACGATCTGGTGGAAATGACTGAAATGGATGAAGAGCGCGCCAAGCAGCTCATCATGACCGCACGCGCACCCTGGTTTGCCTGATGGCAGTACCTGGCGCAAGAGTTTTAGGATGGAAACCGCCGCATGAATGTTGAAAAATTCGCCAAAGAACTGAAGCTTTCGCCTGATTTGCTGCTCGAACAGCTCAAGGCGGCGGGCGTCCATAAAACTGCCGCCGAAGATGCAATTACCGAAACGGACAAGACCCAGTTGCTTGACTACCTGCGCAAAATGCACGGCGCGGAAGATCAGCCCAAAACAAAAATCACCCTGACTCGCAAACAGACCAGCGAAATCAAGAAAGCTGACAGCACCGGCAAATCACGTACGATTCAAGTGGAAGTGCGCAAAAAGCGCACCTACGTGAAAAAGGAAGCTGCTGCCGAATCTGCGCCCGTTCCTGTTGCTGAAATTGCGCCCGAGCCCGTCATTGAGGAAACGCCCCCTGTCGTCGCCGAACTGGTGTCCAACGCTGTTGAAATTCCCGCTGCCGAGGCCACTGCCGTCGAAGCAGCCGCTCCAGCGGCTGAAGAAGCCAAACCCAAGCGCACAACACGCAAAAAGGCCGTTTCTGTGATTGATGAAGCCGAACGCCAGTCGCGCGAAGAAGAAGCGCGCCGGCATCAGGCGCTGCTCGCCGCGCAAGCCGAAGATCAACGCCTCAAGCAGGAACGCGAACTACTGAAAAAACAGGCCGAGGCTGCCCGCACCGCCGAACAGGCCAAGGCGCCCGCCAAGGCAGAACCCGGCGCGGCGACACTGCACAAACCCGCCAAACCGGAAGGCGAAGCCAAGGATAAAAAGCCCGCCAAGAAAGACAAAGGCACGTGGGCAGACGACCAGCAGAAAAAACGCGGCATCAAGGTTCGCGGCGACACCGGTGGCGATGGCTGGCGTGGCAAGAAATCCGGTGGCAAGCACAAGACCGATGACACCCAGCATCAGTTTGTCGCACCAACCGAACCGGTGGTGCATGAAGTGACGATTCCTGAAACCATCACGGTGGCCGAACTGGCTCACAAGATGTCCGTCAAGGCCGCCGAAGTTATCAAGACCCTGATGAAAATGGGCTCCATGGTCACCATCAATCAGGTCCTGGACCAGGAAACCGCCATGATCGTGGTCGAGGAAATGGGCCACATCGCCAAGGCTGCCGCACTGGATACTCCGGAATCTTTCCTGGAAGAAGGCGCGACGATTGAAGCCGCAACCGCTGTGCATCGTGCCCCAGTCGTCACCGTCATGGGCCACGTTGACCATGGCAAGACTTCGCTGCTGGACTACATCCGCCGCGCCAAGGTGGCGGCCGGTGAAGCGGGCGGCATCACCCAGCACATTGGCGCCTACCATGTGGAAACGCCCAAGGGCATGATTACTTTCCTGGACACCCCGGGCCATGAAGCCTTTACCGCCATGCGGGCTCGTGGCGCCAAGGCCACGGATCTGGTGATTCTGGTCGTGGCCGCGGATGATGGTGTCATGCCGACCACCATCGAAGCCATTCATCACGCCAAGGCGGCCAAGCTACCCATCGTTGTTGCCGTCAACAAGATAGACAAGCCCGAAGCCAACCCTGAGCGCATCCGCCAGGAACTCGCGACCAATGAAGTGGTGCCGGAAGACTGGGGCGGCGATGCCATGTTCGTGGATGTTTCCGCCAAATCGGGACAAGGCATCGACAACCTGCTGGATGCCATTCTGTTGCAGGCCGAAGTGCTGGAACTCACCGCGCCAAAGGAGGCGCCCGCCAAAGGCATCGTCATCGAATCCCGCCTCGACAAGGGACGCGGACCGGTGGCGACATTGCTGGTGCAATCCGGCACGCTGAAGCGCGGCGACATTCTGCTCGCCGGCCAGGCTTACGGTCGGGTGCGCGCCATGCTGGACGAGAACGGTACCGCCATCAACGAAGCCGGCCCGTCCATCCCGGTTGAGATCCAGGGTTTATCAGATGTTCCAAATGCGGGTGACGACGCGCTGGTTTTACCGGACGAGAAGAAAGCACGCGAAATCGCGTTGTTCCGCCAGGGCAAATACCGTGATGTAAAGCTGGCCAAGCAACAAGCCGCCAAGCTCGAAAGCATGTTCGAACAGATGACGGAAGGCGAAGTCAAGCAGTTGCCGCTCATCATCAAGGCCGACGTGCAGGGTTCCTATGAAGGCCTGACCCATGCGCTGAGCCGCCTGTCCACAGGCGAAGTCAAGGTCAATGTCATTCACAGCGGCGTCGGCGGCATCACCGAGTCCGACGTCAACCTGGCGCTGGCATCCAACGCCGTCGTCATAGGCTTTAACGTGCGGGCCGATGCCAATGCCCGCAAGCTGGCTGAGTCCTCGGGCGTGGATATCCGCTACTACAACATCATCTACGAAGCCGTGGATGAAGTGAAAGCGGCCCTGAGCGGCATGCTGTCACCAGAGAAGAAGGAGAACCACCTTGGCCAAGTCGAAATCCGCCAGGTTTTCCAGGTGCCGAAAGTGGGTGCGGTTGCAGGTTGCATGGTACTCTCGGGGCTGGTCAAGCGCGGCAGCCGCGTGCGCCTGTTGCGCGACAACGTCGTGCTGTTCGATGGTGAACTCGACTCGCTCAAACGCTTCAAGGATGATGTAAAGGAAGTGAAGGAAGGCTTTGAATGCGGCCTCTCGCTGAAGAACTACAACGACCTCAAGGAAGGCGACCAGCTTGAGGTTTACGAAGTCGTGGAAGTGGCGCGAACACTGTAAAACCCGTGAAGGGGAAAGGGACCGCGCCTACGGCGCTCAAGGGAGAAGGGTAAACCCCCCTTCACCCTTCACCCTTCACCCTTCACCCTTCACCCACAATGCCCAAAGACTTCCCTAGATCCCGCCGTGTCGCCGACGAAATCCAGCGTGAACTGGCCGAAATCATCCGGCTCGAACTCAAGGATCCGCGGGTTGGACTGATCACGATTACCGGCGTGGAAGTCACCAACGATCTTGAGCACGCCAGGATTTTCATCACCAGCATGTCGGCCAAACCAACCGCAACCAGCCACGACGACGTTCTGAACGCGCTGCGGCGCGCAACCGGGTTTCTCCGCAGCCAGCTTGCGCACCGGATGAAACTCCGCATCGTGCCGCAACTTGCCTTTGCCTATGATGAATCCGTGGAACGCGGCATGCATCTTTCCCAGCTCATTGATCAGGCGATAGCTGAAGACGCCAGACACCCAAAGGATGAATAACCCAAAAGCCTTACCACGAAGGGCACCAAGGACACGAAGGATTCCCGGAGCCTTCTTCCATGGGACATGCCGATTTCCTGGCGTATGCTGTCTTGCCTGATTGTTTTTTACTTTGTGGACTTTGTGCCCTTCGTGGTTCGGCTTGGATAAATGAAGTCACTGCGCCTGAACATCGACGGCGTATTGCTGTTGAACAAGCCCGCCGGGTGGACATCGAACGCCGCCCTGCAAAAAGCCAAACGGCTTTATAGTGCAGCGAAAGCCGGCCATACCGGTACGCTCGACCCCTTCGCTTCCGGACTTTTACCCGTCTGCTTCGGCCAGGCCACCAAATTCTCCAGCTACGCCCTGCATGGCGACAAGACCTATCGCGCCACGCTCAAACTCGGCGTCACCACCACAACCGGCGACACGGAAGGATCGCCAGTTGAAACCCGTCCCGTCGAAACCACCCTTGAGGACATCAAAAAACTGCTGCCCCGGTTTACCGGAAGCCTGCAACAGATTCCGCCCATGTATTCCGCGCTCAAGCACCAGGGCAAGGCATTGTATGAATATGCGCGGCAAGGCATCGAAATCGAACGAAAGCCGCGTGAAATCACGATTTACAGCCTGGAAGCTGAATCGCTTGAAGAGAATCAACTCATCCTGTCAGTTCGTTGTTCGGGCGGAACCTATATCCGCACGCTGGCTGAAGATATTGGCATGGCACTGGGATGCGGCGCGCACCTGATCGCCCTTGAACGAACATCGAGTGGAACGCTTTCAATCATTCAGGCGACCTCGCTGGATGCATTGGAATCGATGGATACAAATGATCGCATGTCCATTCTGTTACCCCCGGATAGCCTGCTGGATTCGTTACCGCGGATAGACATCGATTTTGACGATGCCTGCCTGCTTGCCCAGGGCAAACACATTGACAGGCCGGAAAGCTGTCCAGTCGGCATCGTCCGCGCCTACGCACCACATGGTCTTCTCGGCCTGCTTGAAGCAGGTCAAAGGCTGACCCCCTATCGGCTGATGGATACCACAAGCATTGTCCGGCAGGCTGACTAATCCGGTCCAGCTCGTTTACCGCCTTTGCCCTGACAGGGACATCCCAACCAATTGAGATGGAAGCATTTTTGGGGTAGAATGCACAGCTTGCTGACAGGCTGTCCAACCAATCCGTCAGCATGAAATCCACCGACTTGTGGATTTCATGGAACGAGACCCGCCGAGTTTTCATGGGTTTCACAGAACGAAACCCAAACAGCCACCGGGTTTCGCGATTTTACAAACCTGATTTTCTAGGAGAAAAACATGGCTGCCACTTCTACCGACAAGGCACAAGTCGTCAAGGACTATCAACGCGCTGCAAACGATACGGGTTCCCCGGAAGTGCAGGTTGCCTTGCTGACCACCCGCATTAATCAACTGACCGACCATTTCAAAACTCACGCCAAGGATCACCATTCCCGCCGTGGTCTGCTGAAAATGGTCAGCCGCCGCCGCAAGTTGCTGGATTATCTGAAGCGCACCAATTTGACCGGCTACAAGACGCTGATCGAGCGCCTTGGTCTGCGCAAGTAATTACCCGCCAGGCCAAAAACACTATCGAGCAGGAGACAACCGCCCCGCCAACATGCGGGGCGGTTTCGTTTAGAGAAAGAGGAAAAGCATGAAAGTCACCAAATCATTCCAGTTCGGACGCCATACAGTAACCCTGGAAACCGGAGAAGTTGCACGCCAGGCTGATGGCGCCGTCCTGGTCAATATGGACGATACCGTGGTGCTAGTAACCGTGGTTGCAAAGCGTGAAGTCAAACCCGGCCAGGATTTCTTCCCCTTGACCGTCGATTATCTGGAAAAAACTTATGCGGCTGGCCGCATTCCTGGCGGCTACTTCAAGCGTGAAGGCAAGCCCACCGAAAAGGAAACGCTGACATCGCGCCTGATCGATCGTCCAATCCGCCCGCTGTTTCCGGAAAGCTTTTTCAACGAAGTGCAGATCATCGCTCATGTGCTGTCGTCCAACCCCGAAGTGGATTCCGACATTCCATCCCTGATTGGCGCCTCCGCCGCGTTGTCCCTGTCTGGCGTACCATTTGACGGCCCCGTCGGCGCAGCCCGCGTCGGCTTCATCAACGGCGAATACGTGCTCAACCCCACCGCCTCCGAGCTGAAAAATTCCGCATTGGACCTAGTTGTGTCCGGCACCGAAGCCGCCGTGCTGATGGTTGAATCCGAGGCCATGGAGCTGCCGGAAGACATCATGCTGGGCGCGGTCGTTTTCGGTCACCAGCAAATGCAGGTCGCCATCAACGCCATCAATGAACTGGCCGACGAAGCCGGCAAGGATCCCTGGGACTGGGAAGCGCCCGCACCCAACACCGACCTCATCAACAAGATCGAGTCGCTGGCAGGCCAGGCCATGCAGGAAGCTTATTCGATCAAGCAGAAGCAGGCCCGTACTGCCGCGGTGGATGCGATTCGCGAGAAGGTCTTCGCCGAACTCATCACCGCCGACATGGATACGCTGGCGATCAACGTGGTGAAGGATGAGTTCTTCAAACTGGAAGCCCGCATCGTGCGCGGACGCATCCTGTCGGGGCAGCCGCGTATCGACGGCCGCGACACCCGCACCGTGCGCCCCATCACCATTCGCACCGGCGTGTTGCCGCGCACCCACGGTTCCGCCCTGTTCACCCGTGGCGAAACACAGGCGCTGGTCATCACCACCCTGGGAACAGGCCGTGACGAGCAAACCATCGAGTCCCTGATGGGTGAGTACTCCGAGCACTTCATGCTGCACTACAACATGCCGCCCTTCGCCACCGGCGAAACCGGCCGCGTCGGCAGCCCCAAGCGCCGTGAAATCGGCCACGGCCGTCTGGCCAAGCGCGCCTTGCTGGCAGCTCTGCCGTCCAAGGAAGAGTTCGGCTATACCCTGCGCGTCGTATCCGAAATCACCGAATCAAATGGCTCCTCTTCCATGGCCTCCGTGTGTGGCGGCTGCCTGTCCATGCTGGATGCCGGTGTGCCGATGAAGGCTCACATCGCTGGTATCGCCATGGGCCTGATCAAGGAAGGTGGCAAGTTTGCCGTGCTGACCGACATTCTGGGTGACGAAGATCATCTGGGCGACATGGACTTCAAGGTTGCCGGTTCCGAAAAAGGCGTTACCGCCTTGCAGATGGACATCAAGATCCAGGGCATCACCAAGGAAATTATGGATGCCGCGCTCAAGCAGGCCAAGGAAGGCCGCATGCACATCCTGGGTTTGATGAAGCAGGCCGTTGGCGGCGCCCGCGAGGAAATGTCTGCTTATGCCCCGCGCATCATCACCATCAAGATCAATCCGGAAAAGATCCGTGACGTCATTGGCAAGGGCGGTGCCGTGATTCGCGCGCTGACCGAGGAAACCGGCACGCAAATTGACATTGGGGAAGACGGCACCGTCAAGATTGCCTGCACCAGTACCGAATCTGGCGAAATTGCCAAAAAGCGCATCGAGGAAATCACCGCAGAAGTGGAAGTTGGAGCAGTGTATGACGGTACCGTCGTGAAGCTGCTGGACTTCGGTGCGATTGTAAATGTGCTACCCGGCCGCGACGGCCTGCTACACATTTCCCAGATCGCCCACGAGCGCATCGCCACCGTGGCTGAGCACCTCAAGGAAGGCCAGCAGGTGCGCGTAAAAGTGCTGGAAGCCGACGAAAAAGGCCGTCTTCGTCTTTCCATGAAAGCGCTGATCGAACCGCCCAAGAAGGAAGAACCGGCACCCGCTCCTGAAGGCGCGGCTGAATAAACAGCCACGCTCAAAACAAAACGCCCGGCAGATGCCGGGCGTTTTTTATTGCTTTCTTAAGAGATTAAGCACCAAAAAGAGATTGCCACCACCGCTTTCGGTTATTCGGCACGACCGCAGGATTCAGATTAACCGGTGCTTGCTGGCTCATGATCCAGCCTGGAAAGATATGATGCCCGCTTGAGCCACAGGAAACGCCAAGATTGTGCGGATCGTAGATCTTGATAAAGCTGGGCTTGGCGAGGTCATCGGCATAGACAATGCCGCAATAATCCTCTTCGTGCTCCTTTCGCAACAGTTCATCAATCCGCTTGATGAAATGCCCGACTTCTTCATCGGATGATTTACTTTCCGGCAGTTCCTGGCCAACCGCATACAAGTACCAGCCAGCGCCAGATTCAATCTTCTGCCACAAGGCGGTAAGCTGATCCCATGACAAGACGCTGTAAAGCGTGCCCCAGTACTTGGCCTCGAAGTCAGTGGTCACATTCTGTGGCGCATTCATCGAAGTTGGCCGGTTTATTTGGCGACCTGCTTTTCCTTGATTTCTTCCAGCGTCTTGCAATCGATACACAGGCTGGCGGTTGGACGCGCCTGCAGGCGCTCGATACCGATTTCAACGCCGCAAGATTCGCAGTAACCGTAATCACCCGCATCGATTTTGGCGATGGTTTCGTCGATCTTCTTGATCAGCTTGCGCTCGCGGTCGCGGTTTCTGAGTTCCAGCGCCATGTCGGACTCCTGCGTCGCACGGTCGTTGGGGTCGGCAAACACGGTTGCTTCATCCTGCATGACGTGGATGGTGGTGTCGATGTCATGCGACAGCTCGGCTTTCCAGGCTTCAAGGATTTTGCGAAAATGCGCGAGCTGCTTTGCATTCATGTATTCCTCGCCCTTTTTGGCCTTGTAGGGTTCAAAGCGCTTCAAATGTTCGGTGGCCATGTGGTTTTCCGCTTAACTGAACAAAATAAACCTGACTTAATAACAGATTTTGCCCTACCCCCGCAACCCATATATTTTCAAGCCATGACTTTACAAGCTCTGCTTTTTGACGTTGACGGCACGCTTGCCGATACCGAGCGCGACGGCCACCGCCCAGCCTTCAATGCCGCCTTCCGGGAGTATGGTCTGGACTGGGTCTGGGATGCCGCCCTTTACGGCAAATTGCTGGCCATTACGGGCGGCAAGGAGCGCATGAAATACTATGTTGAAACCTTCCGTCCTGATTTCAGGAAACCCGCAGATTTTGATGATCTGGTCACTTCACTGCACAAAGCCAAAACACGTCATTACACGTCCATGATGGCCGAAGGCAACGTGCCCATGCGCCCCGGTGTAAAAAGACTGCTGGGCGAAGCCCGCGCCGCAGGCATCAGACTTGCGGTCGCCACCACCACGACACCGGACAACGTGACAGCCTTGCTGGAGCACAGCCTGGGCGCAGGCAGTACAGACTGGTTCGAAGTGATTGCTGCGGGCGATATCGTTCCCGCAAAAAAACCCGCACCTGACATCTATGTCTGGGCGCTGGAGCGAATGAAACTCGCACCTGAAAATTGCCTGGCTTTTGAAGACTCCGAGAATGGCATCCGCGCCAGCCGCGGCGCGGGCCTGAAAACCCTGATCACCATCAACGACTACACGCGCGATCACGACTTTTCCGGTGCGGCTGTCGTATTAAGCGATCTGGGGGAACCAGATGCCCCCGCCACGGCGCTTTCAGGCGCCTGGAAAGGACAGGGTTATGTGACGCTGGAAAGCCTGAAAGCCCTGCACAGCCGCTGAATCAGCTTGTATGCACCGCATGTGCCTGCAAGGTATTCTGCAACAGCGAGGCCACGGTCATCGGGCCGACACCGCCGGGCACCGGGGTAATCCATGCCGCGCGTTGCCTGGCCACCTCAAATTCGACATCACCACAGATACGTCCGTCAGGCAGGCGGTTGATGCCGACATCCGCCACCGTGGCGCCCTCCTTGATCCACTCGCCCTTGACCAGATTGGGCTTGCCAACCGCCACGACGACAATGTCGGCCTGAAGCGCCAGCACGGGTAAATTGCGGGTCTGGCTGTTGGCCGTCGTCACGGTACAGCCCGCCATCAGCAATTCCAGGCCCATCGGCCGGCCGACATGATTGGATGCACCCACCACCAGCGCGTTCAGACCACGCATGTCATCATGAACGCTTTGCAACAAGGTCATCACGCCCATCGGCGTACAGGAACGCAGCGTGGGCATACGCACCGCCAGGCGGCCAATGTTGTAAGGATGAAAGCCGTCCACATCCTTGTCCGGATGAATGCTCTCGATCACCGTTTCCGGATCGATCTGACGCGGCAAGGGCATCTGCACCAGAATACCATCCACGTCCGGATCCTGGTTCAGAGTATCAATCAAGGCCAGCAATTCAGCCTGTGTGGTTGACGCCGGCAGGTCATGCGAAACCGAACCAACTCCGGCTCGTTCGCAGGCGCGGCGCTTATTGCGAACATAAATGGAAGAAGCCGGGTCGTCACCAACCAGAATCACGGCAAGCGATGGCACTCGTTTGGCAGCGGCAGCCAGCGCATCCACCTGAAGCTTGATCTGGTCGATGATGCGTTCGGATTGTGCTTTGCCATCAAGAATCTGGGCGGACATTGAATAAGGCCTGAATCGGGTAAAACCGCTATTTTCTCAAACGGGATAACAAACACTCAAGCTGAAATTGACCTGAATGTGGTCATTCAGGCATAATTCGCGGTCTTTCGGGGCGTAGCGCAGTCCGGTAGCGCGCTTGCTTTGGGAGCAAGATGTCGGAGGTTCGAATCCTCTCGCCCCGACCACCGAATAGTTAGCACCCCCGAACACCCGCAGGTGAATCACTGCCCGTAGCTCAACTGGATAGAGCACCAGCCTTCTAAGCTGGGGGTTACAGGTTCGATTCCTGTCGGGCAGGCCAGTTACTGGCCAGGTTGTTTTCCGGTGGTGGCTGTAGCTCAGTTGGTAGAGTCCAGGATTGTGATTCCTGTTGTCGTGGGTTCGAGTCCCATCAGCCACCCCAACCCTCTGCTTTTCCGCCCCAAGTTCGCGCAGCTCGCACCAGCACAGCGCAGCACATTCACAGCACAAATTTCTTAACCAACTGAAATATAAAAGGAATCAGGCCTGGCACAGCCATTGCTAACTTCTAGTTGAGTGCATCATTCATGCTGATGTGCTCAAGCAGTCTCCTCCGAAATTTAACCGGCCCTTCGGGGCCGTTTTTTTAAAAATGGGGGTTTGAATTTTATGTGCGGTTGCAATCGAGCATGAGTACAAACAAAAACGCCTCATCGAAGGCGCTCAAGGTCATGTTGCTCAAGGATGCCACGCATCGTCTTGAGTGGGTAACGCAATCCCTGCAGGATGCGTCGTGCGAGGTCGCGCATTTTTCGGGATCGCTTCTGGAAATGGAAGGTGCGATTCTGCGCGAGCAGCCGGATGTCATCATGATCGACACCGAATCACCCAATCGCGACACGCTTGAACACATCTGTCTGTACAGCCGTACCTGCCCCATGCCCGTGGTCGTGTTCACAGAAGACGAAGATACCGAAAAGTTGCGCCAGGCTGTACGCGCAGGGGTGGCTGCTTACGTTGTCGCCGGGCTTTCCGCGGAACGGGTCCGCCCTATTCTCGAAGCTGCCATCACCCGTCATGAAGTACAGAGCGAGATGGCTCAGGAACTGTCCATGGCCAAGGCCTCCTTGCAGGACCAGAAACTCATCGATCAAGCCAAGCGGCAACTCATCCGCCATGGCATGAGCGAAGAAGAGGCCTACAAGGCCATGCGCAAACTGGCCATGGATTCAGGTACGCCGCTGGCCGAAGCTGCCCGCAAGGTCATGCGGCTTGAACGCCTGCCTGATAAAGACGCTACATGACCTGGATGCAGCCCGCCATACGCGAACGCCGGGCCATGCTGACGGCGAGGCTGGGTTCGGATTTGGCGCGCATTGCGCAGTCCCTGGTGGAATACATCGATGATCCGGACAGTCTGGACACCCTCCTGCTGGAAGCGCTGCCCAGCCTTGCCCCCGCCAGCCTGGTTTACGTGATAGATCGGGGAGGATGGCAGCGATCATCCAATATTTCCCCCACCGTGCGCGATATCAGCAAACGCTGGCAGAATCTGTCCGGCCGCCCTTATCTGGTCGCGGCTTCCGCGGCCAGGATGCTGCTCTCGCCGGTGTATGTTTCGCGCGTTTCAGAACTGCCCTGCATTACCGCCGTGCACTGCATCCAGAAGGGTCCGCATACACTGGCCTATCTGGCGGCGGATTTCATCCTCGGCGATCTGTCCCTGTCGGGTGAAGCCGCCGTGCGGCCCCGCACCTGGCTGCAGATCAAGGGCGACCCTGCCATCCGGCAGGGCCTGTTCAACCAGTGCCGGGTCGAATCGGCAATGGACCGGAGCATGGACGACATCATCGCCATCGTCGATGAACTCATGCGCGACCGCGGCATCTTTCACGCCAAGCTGCATTTCTCCAGCAGCCGCGCCACGTTGTGGCTGGCCAATGACCCCATGCGCTACCGGGTTCATGTGCTCGATGAAATCCTTTCACCGGAAGTTTGCCTCGCCTACCCCAACGCGCCTTACACCAAAGAGGCATGTGTCGCGCCTGACCGTATCCGGCAGGTAATGCTAAAGCTGAGAGAACTGCGCGACGTGGACGAAAACATTTATTTGCGCGCCGGTTCGCTCAATGTGGTGAATGGTCTTGTCGGGCTCAACTTTTCCTGCGATGGTTCGCACTATCTTCCCGTGGAAGAGTTTCTGTCGCGCGATGCGCGGTTCTGGTTTTAACAACACCCGTCCCCGATCTTTTACCCGCCACAAACCATCAAGGTTTCAGCCTGATGGCCGTCTAATATAATAATGAGCGTCTAACGTTGAATGCATTTAAATGGCTTACAAAAAGAATACAGGGTTCGAAACATCCTTCCGCACTCAAGCGAGAGTTTTGCTTGGTGTGGCCTTTCTGAGCCTGGCTGCTGGGTGTGCATCGCTGCCCTCAGGAGAACCCGATCCGGAAGACCCGCATGAAGGATTCAACCGATCAATGTACGAGTTCAACGAAGATCTCGACCGGGTAGTGCTGAAACCGGTCGCAACGGCTTACACCGATACACTGCCTCAGCCTGTCCGCACAGGGGTCAGCAATTTCTACGACAACCTCACGTATCTGGACACCACGATCAACAGTTTCCTGCAGGGCAAGGTTGTACAGGGTGCATCCGATCTGGGCCGTTTCATTGTCAATACGACATTAGGCATCGCTGGTATTTTTGACGTCGCTACCTACATGGGTCTGGAAAGGCACGATGAGGACTTTGGCCAAACCCTGGCTGTCTGGGGCGTAAAGGAAGACCAGTATTTGATGTACCCGGTATTGGGTCCAAGTTCAGTTCGTGACACAGGCGGCATCGTGGTCAGCATGCTCACCAATCCGGTTTTCTATGCCGCTGCCCCTGTGGCGGTCCCGCTGGGCATCCTGCAGGGTGTGGATTTGCGCGCGAGAAAAGAAGGCTTCGTCCGCTTCCGTGACGAGGCTGCGCTGGACCCCTATCTGTTCACCCGCGATTCCTATTTGCAGAACCGGGAATTTGAAATATTCGATGGAAACGTGCCACGCCGGTCCATCTATGATGAACCAATAGAGCCGACACCTTTGCCTGGCAACCCTGCACAATAAACCCGGATTTTCCATTAGGACACGAGATGATGTCGAGGTGATTTCCGAGCAGATTTGCGCACGCGCGACGAGCCCATATCGAGGACTATGCGCGAGGAGCGCGGGCGCGAAGATGCCGGAAAGCGACCGACAGCACTCGCGTAGGCCGTCAGGCCGCCTAATGGAAAATCCGGGATTAAGCACCAGCCCGGTGCATTTGACAAGCTGTCCGCACTGTTAGGCCCCATCTGTCAACCGGTCCGGCCTGCAATTCAAACGCGCACATCCCGAAAACCCGCTTCCCATGCGGGTTTTCGCTTTCTGGCACAGGCATTGCTATTAACCGGGTGAAGGCTGCAATGGCGTAGCCCTCGCATTTCTCCTTATTGAATTGTTTGTTGGACAACGGCGTCTTGACCCTGCAGGGTCGGACGCTTTTTTTATTTTTGGAGCGCACACGAAATGGCAGACCATGATGAACACAAAGTCCTTGAAACCGAAAACCCCCGCCGGGATTTCCTCAAGAAAGCGGCCGGCGTTTCCGCCGCGGCGGCACTCATGAACATGGTGCCGGCGGGCGTACGCAGCGCCGCCTGGGCAGCCGGATCTGACGCGCCGGAACTGAAGGACGTGAAGATCGGCTTCATTCCGCTGACTGACTGTGCTTCGGTCGTCATCGCGGCGGTCAAGGAATTCGACAAGAAATACGGCATCACTATTACTCCCAGCAAGGAAGCCTCCTGGGCCGGGGTGCGCGACAAGCTGGTCAACGGCGAACTTCAGGCCGCGCACGTGCTGTATGGCTTGATCTACGGCGTGCATCTGGGCATTGGCGGACCGAAGAAGGACATGGCCGTATTGGCCACCCTCAACAACAACGGCCAGGCCATTACGCTTTCAAATCAATTGAAGGCCAAGGGCGTGACCGACGGTGCCTCGCTGGCCAAACTGGTCGCCGCCGAGCCCAAGGAATACACCTTCGCCCAGACCTTCCCCACCGGCACACACGCCATGTGGTTGTACTACTGGCTGGCGGCCAACGGCATCAACCCCTTCACCCAGGCCAAGGTCATCACCGTGCCGCCCCCGCAAATGATCGCCAACATGCGCGTGGACAACATGGACGGCTTCTGTGTAGGCGAACCCTGGAACGCGCGCGCCATTCGCGACAACATTGGTTTTACCGCTGTCACTTCACAGGACATCTGGAAAGACCATCCGGAAAAAGTACTTGGCACCACCGCCGACTTTGTCGCGCAGTATCCCAACACCGCGCGCGCCATGACTGCGGCCATTCTTGATGCTGCAAAATTCATCGACACCATGAGCAACCGCTCGGAAGTGGCCAAGATCATTTCTGCAAAGTCCTACGTCAACACGGACTTCGATTCCATCGAAGACCGCATGCTGGGCCAATATGACAATGGTATCGGCAAGAAGTGGGCCGATGCTAACTACATGAAGTTTTACAACGACGGTGCGGTCAGTTTCCCCTATCTGTCCGACGGCATGTGGTTCCTCACCCAGCACAAGCGCTGGGGTTTGCTGAAGGATCACCCGGACTATCTGGCCGTGGCCAAAAAGGTCAACCGCATCGACGTCTACAAGGACGCCGCCGCCATGACCAAGACCCCGCTGCCCAAGTCCGACATGCGCACGTCCAAGCTGATCGACGGCGTGGTGTGGGATGGCAAGAATCCGAAGGCCTATGCCGACGGTTTCAAGATAAAAGTGTAAGTCAACCAGGATGGGCCAGCCCGGCCCATCCGGTATTTGTCCGCAGCAAAGGAAACAATTATGAGCGCAACCGTCACTCCACTACGAGTCAACGAAATGCCCGAAACGCATGAACCCCCAACTCCGGCAACGCCTGCCGTCACAAGAGTGGCCACACCTGCCGCCGCAACGGAAAGCCTTCCCGCGCCAAACCGCATTCGCGAATTTTCCAGCGCGGCACTGCGCGCCATCCTGCCGCCGGCGCTGGGCCTGTTCCTGTTTGTCGGCCTGTGGGCATTGATCGCACAGGACGGCCGCATCCCCGGCCCCGCTTCAACCTGGGCTTCCGCCGTCGAACTGTTCGCCGACCCGTTCTACGACAATGGCCCCAACGACAAGGGCATTGGCTGGAACATTCTCAACTCGCTGCAGCGCGTGGGCATCGGCTTCGGCATGGCCGCGCTGATCGGCATTCCGCTGGGCTTCATCATCGGCCGCTTCAAATTCTTCGCCGACATGACCGCGCCCATCATCAGCCTGCTGCGCCCAGTGTCGCCGCTGGCCTGGCTGCCCATCGGCCTGCTGGTATTCAAGGCGGCTGATCCCGCATCGATCTGGGTAATTTTCA
>JADFDC010000023.1 GCA_018263115.1 Thiobacillus sp. | reverse complement strand
GGGCAGGCATTGAGGATTTCCGCTGGCATGACTTACGCCACACCTGGGCAACGTGGCATCGTCGGGCAGGAACACCGACACACGAGCTGCAACGCCTGGGCGGCTGGAGAACGGCATCAATGGTGGAACGCTACGCCCACCTTGCATCCGATCATCTGGCTGAGTCTGCGGCACGCCTGAGCAATTTGGTAGCTGGCTACGATTTGGCTACGGGGGACAGGAAGTAAAAAAGGCCTGCAATGCTGCAAGCCTTTTATATTCTGGCTCCCCGACCTGGGCTCGAACCAGGGACCTGCGGATTAACAGTCCGTCGCTCTACCGACTGAGCTATCGGGGAATCGGTAAGCGCGAGATTCTAAGCAGAATGCGGGTTTTGGTCAAGTGCGCTTGTAGACATCCTCGAAGCGGACGATGTCATCTTCGCCCAGATAGCCGCCTGATTGCACCTCTACCATGTGCAGTGGAAACTTGCCGGGATTCTCCAGCCGGTGCTTGCTGCCAAGGGGGATATAGGTGGACTGGTTTTCAGTCAGCAGGAAGGTTTCATCATCGCGCGTGATGCGCGCCGTGCCGGTGACGATGATCCAGTGTTCAGCGCGGTGATGATGCATCTGCAATGAAAGTTTCTCGCCGGGCTTGACCATGATGCGCTTGACCTGGAAACGTTCGCCTTCGTCGATGCCTTCGTACCAGCCCCACGGACGGTAGACCTTGCGATGAAAGACATGCTCGTCCCGCTTGTCTGCCTTGAGCCGGTCGACCAGTTTCTTGACATCCTGCACACGGTCTTTTGAGGCAACCAGCACGGCATCCGGTGTTTCGACAATAACGAGATTGTCCACACCCAGTGCCGCCACCAGCCTGGATTCCGCGCGTATGAAATTGCGATGTGCGTCTTCCGTCAGGACATCGCCTCTAAGCACATTATCCCTGGCATCCTTGTCGCTGACTTCCCACAGGGATGACCACGCGCCGATGTCATTCCAGCCGATATCCGCGGGCACGACGGCCGCCTTGCCGGTATGTTCCATGACGGCATAGTCAATGGACTCCGCCGGGCAGGCCGCGAATGCCTCCTTGTCCAGACGAATAAAATCGAGATCGGATACCGCCTTTGTCAAAGACACTTCACAAGCACTCAGGATGTCGGCCCGCAGACGCTTGAGCTCATCCACGAACACGCTGGCCTTGAACAGGAACATGCCGCTGTTCCAGTAGTAGTCACCGCTGTCTAAGTAGGACTGTGCAGTAGTGCGATCAGGCTTTTCGACAAATGACGCAACGGCATGCCCGCCATCTGCACCGGCTAGCGCTTCCCCCCGCCGGATATAGCCGTAACCGGTTTCCGGGGTCTGCGCGACAATGCCGAAAGTTGTCAGATAACCAGCCTGGGCCGCCACCTCCGCCTTGGCAACCGAGGCATGAAATGCGGGCACATCACGAATCAGATGGTCCGCGGGCAAAACCAGCATCAACGCCTCAGGGTTGATTCGCATCAAGCGAAGCGCGGCCACTGCAACGGCAGGAGCAGTATTGCGTCCGACCGGTTCCAGCATGATGGCGGATGGCGTGATTTCAATTTCACGAAGCTGCTCGGCAATCATGAAACGGTGGTCATCATTGCAGATCACCATCGGCGCGGCCAGGCCTTCAATGCCCTTCAGTCTCAGCATGGTTTCCTGCAGCATGGTCCGGTCCGAAGCCAGGGGCAATAATTGCTTCGGCAGCGCGGCACGGGACAAGGGCCACAGGCGGGTGCCTGAACCACCAGACAGAATGACAGGATAAAGCGACAAGGTCATGTTGTTATGTCAGGGAAAAGTAGTGAACGAAATCAGCAAATTTCACGCCAGGCAAAGCCTGAGCGCATCCTCCCACGCAGGCATGAAGATGCCAAAAGCCTGTTGCAGTTTTTCATTGGACAAGACCGAATTCGCGGGACGTTTCGCGGGTGTCGGGTAATCCGCGGTGGTGATGGGGTTGAGCCTGGCGGTATGCGCCCCCGCAGTCTGCATGTTCGACATGATTGCTGCCGCGAAATAATGCCAGCTTGTCCTGCCTGCACAGCTAAGATGATAAGTGCCAGAAAGTTGACGACGGTTATCTTCTGACGTTCCTGGCGAAAGCCACATCGCAAGAATTTGTGCAGTAGCTTCGGCAATGCTGCGGCTCCAGGTTGGCGCGCCAAACTGATCGTTGACCACGCCCAGTTCTTCACGCTCACGCGCCAGCCGCTGCATGGTCAGCAGGAAATTCTTGCCGCGCATGCCATAAACCCAACTCGTACGCAAAATCAGGTGCTGCGCACCAGATTCCATTACAGCTTTCTCCCCATCCAGCTTGCTAGCGCCATAAACGCCAAGCGGACTGGTCTGATCTGATTCAATATAGGCTGTCTTCTTTCGCCCATCGAAAACATAGTCGGTTGAAAAATGCACCAGCGTAATGCCCAGACGCGCGGCTTCCCTCGCGAAAACGCTTGGTGCTTCGGCATTGACTGTGTAGGTGAGAGTCTGCTCGGATTCTGCCTTGTCCACGGCCGTATACGCGGCCGGGTTGACGATCAGATCGGGCTTGATGTGCCGAACGGCAAGGGTAATTGATTCTGGCTGTGACAGGTCCAGTTCATCGCGATCCGGCGCCACCACTCGGCCCAAAGTAGCCAGGGTTCGCCGCAATTCCCAACCCACCTGACCACTCGCGCCAGTCAGCAGGATGGTTCTCATGCAAAGGTCTCCGCCTGATCCAGTGGTTTTCCAAGCCTGTCCTTTTCCGACAAGCCTGGTTCACCATCAAGCGGCCAGTCGATGGCCAGCGCGGGATCATTCCACAGCAGACTGCGTTCATGCTCAGGCGCATAGTAATCCGTGGTTTTGTACAGAAATTCGGCAACGTCCGAAAGCACATAAAAGCCATGCGCAAACCCGGGCGGAATCCAGGCCATCAACTTGTTCTCGGCTGAAAGCCGCATGCCGGTCCATTGGCCAAAGCCGGGAGAACCGCGACGCATGTCCACCGCCACGTCATACACTTCGCCCGAGACTACCCGCACCAGCTTTCCCTGCGGTTGCCGGATTTGATAATGCAGTCCGCGCAATACGCCTTTTGCCGAACGTGAATGGTTGTCCTGAACAAAATCCTGCGTGATGCCCGCCTCGGACATTACGCGCTTGTTGTAACTTTCCATGAAGAAGCCGCGCGCATCGCCAAACACTTTTGGTTCCAGCAACAAGACCCCAGGCAATCGAGTTTCAATCACCTTCATCAGAAAATCCGCTCTTTCAGCAATGCCAGCAAATACTGGCCGTAGCCATTCTTGGCCAGTGGCGCGGCCAGTTTCTCGACTTGCGCGGCATCGATGAAGCCCTGCCGATAGGCAATTTCTTCCGGACAGGCGATTTTCAGGCCCTGTCGTTTTTCAATGGTTTCAATGAACAGCGCGGCTTCCAGCAGCGATTCGTGCGTGCCGGTATCCAGCCAGGCCTGGCCGCGCCCCATAACATGGACATCCAGTTCGCCCCACGCCAGGTACTGGCGATTGACATCCGTAATTTCAAGCTCGCCACGCGGAGATGGCTTGAGATTTCTTGCAACTTCCACCACGCGATTGTCGTAGAAATACAATCCTGTCACCGCGTAACGGGACTTGGGATGTTTTGGCTTTTCTTCAAGACTAACCGCGTGCCCCGCCGAATCAAACTCCACTACGCCATAGCGCTCGGGATCCTGAACCGGGTAAGCGAACACCGTCGCACCCTGTGGCCGGGTGCTGGCCTGTTTCAGGTCATCCGCCATCTCGTGGCCGTAAAAAATATTGTCCCCAAGCACCAGCGCACTGGCTGCCCCGCCCAGAAAAGATTCGCCAATCAGGAAAGCCTGCGCCAACCCGTCTGGCGATGGCTGCACGGCATATTGAAGATTCAAGCCCCATTGACTGCCGTCACCCAGCAGCTGTTCAAATCGCGGCGTGTCCTGCGGTGTCGAGATCAGCAGGATGTCGCGTATTCCCGCCAGCATCAAAGTAGAAAGCGGGTAATACACCATGGGTTTGTCGTACACCGGCAGCAACTGCTTTGAAACCGCCTGGGTAACGGGATAAAGCCGGGTGCCAGAGCCTCCGGCGAGGATGATGCCTTTGCGCGCTGTCATGAATTATCTTGTGGCGTAGTTGGTTTGCATCCAGTTGCGGTATTCACCTGAAATCACGTTTTCAACCCATACCTGATTATCCAGATACCAGGCTACCGTTTTGCGTATGCCTGTCTCAAAGCTCTCCAGAGGTTGCCAGTTCAGTTCACGGGCAATTTTGCCGGCATTGATGGCGTAGCGTGCATCATGGCCGGGGCGATCCTTGACGAATGTGATCAGCTTCTCGTGCGGCGTGACGGGAGAATCCGGGTGCAATTCATCCAGAATGGCGCAGATTGTTTTGACCACTTCCAGATTGGTTTTCTCGTTGTTGCCGCCGATGTTGTAAGTCTCGCCCACCCTGCCCTTTTCAAGCACGGTCATGATGCCCAGGCAATGATCCGTGACATAGAGCCAATCCCGGATGTTGCTGCCATCGCCATAGATGGGCAGCGGCTTGCCCGCGAGCGCGTTATGTATCACCAGCGGGATGAGCTTTTCTGGAAACTGATACGGCCCATAGTTGTTGGAACAGTTTGTCGTCAGTACCGGCAGGCCATAGGTGTGATGGTAAGCGCGCACCAAATGGTCCGATGCCGCCTTGGAAGCCGAATACGGGCTGTTGGGTGCATAGGGCGTCGTTTCGGAAAACGCCGGGTCGTTTTTTCCCAACGATCCATAGACCTCGTCCGTGGAAACATGCAGGAAACGGAACCCGCTTTTTTCGCCTTCGCCCAAACCTGACCAGAAGGCGCGAACAGCTTCCAGCAGATTGAATGTGCCCACGACATTGGTCTGGATGAATTCGCCCGGCCCATGAATGGAGCGGTCAACATGGCTTTCAGCCGCGAAGTTGATCACGGCACGAGGCCGGTAACGGGTGAGCAGTTGCTCAACCATTTGCCGGTCTCCGATGTCGCCTTGAACAAAGACAAGGCGCTCGTCGCGATCGACCGAAGCGAGATTGGCAAGATTGCCCGCGTAGGTCAGCTTGTCGAGGTTGACGACAGGCTCATTGCTGCGAGCCAGCCATTCCAGAATGAAATTGGCGCCGATAAAACCGGCGCCGCCTGTTACCAGAATCATGAATCAGTTTTTCTTGTCTTCGGTTGCGGCAGGTGCATAGCCCTCCGCATATTCAACTTTCGTTGCATCGCGCAATTTCTTGACTTCGGCTTCCAGCACTTCCTTCTGTTTCCTTTCGAGCAGGATTTTCTTGATAGCCGGTGTCGCCTGTTCCAGCGTCAGCGGCTGTGGCTGCACGCCTGCAACAGACAAAACCGCGATGCCGTTGGGCGCGGGTACAAGCACCACCCCGCCCTGCTGCATGCCCGCCAGTTTGTCCCGCATCTGTTCGGGCATCTGTTCGGAAGATTTCACGCCACTTGCCACACCGCCCTTCAGGCCCTGAGCTTTCAGCCACTCGACAAACTCGCCCAGGGTTTTGCTTTTGCCCAATTGCGCCTGAATGGCGGGAATTTTGTCCTGGGTCGCTTCGATCTGCACTTCCTGCAAACGGTATACGCGGCGATTCGAGAACAGGTTTGGATTCTGCTTGTAGAAGTCATCGATCATGGTTGCCGAGGCTTCTTCATGCATGCCCGCCAGAGACTCCGCATAAGCCTTGGCAAGCACCTGTCTTTGCGCCGCCGCCGCATCCAGGGCTACCTCCGGCTTCTTGTCCAGCCCGGCTTTTTTTGCTTCCTGCACCAGCAGCTTCTGGGTTACAAGCGCTTCCACCACGGTGGCTTTCAGTTTGGTCTGATCGGCACCCGTCGCATTGACACTTGCCATAGCGCGCTCGATTTCCGCCTCGGTTACCGTGTCCTGCCCAACCTTGACCGCCGCTTTGGTGCTACCCGCCTTGTCAGGGGATTCACAGGCAGTCAGCAAACCCGCCATTAGCACTGCAACCAGTACGCGATATTTCATGAATTTCTCCAGATGATTGATCTTTGGTTAACGTCGAGATCTCGACACAAATTTAGCCAATACCGGTATTTTGCCTTGAAATGGTGCGGGATGAAGCAAAACAGGCTGGACAATCTAAGGAAGTGCAGACGGTTACATGTAAAAACCGGTTAAGGACGGGATTCCGGCCGCTATTCAATGTCAACAGGTCAGTAAAGTTTTGGTGGCTCAACCCGATATAACAACCAGAACTTTCGAGTTCTAGCCCGGTTTGGGGGCTCGGATGCCCCCGGCTCTCCTCCGGTCTATTTCCGGGCTTTTTTGCGGCGCTTCGTTGAGCGCCGCTTTTCTTTTGTCCAGCCGGTTCAGGAAGTCAGCAGAGGTTCAGGAAACTCCAGTCCTACCTTGCCTTCTGGATTGACGTCCACACGAACACGACCGCCATTGGCCAGACGGCCGAACAGCAGCTCATCGGCCAGGGCCTTGCGTATGGTGTCCTGGATCAGACGCGACATGGGCCGTGCGCCCATGAGCGGATCGAAACCTTCCTTGCCTAGATACTCGCGGAGGGCTTCGGAAAAGCTGATTTCGACTTTTTTCTCGTGCAACTGCTCTTCCAGTTGCATCAGGAATTTGTCGACAACGCGCATCACCACCTCGTGATCCAGCGCGGCGAAGGGAATGATGGCATCCAGCCGGTTGCGGAACTCGGGCGTGAACATGCGCTTGATGTCCATCATCTCATCGCCCGCCTTGCTGGATTGTGCAAAGCCGATGGCCGTCCTGCTCAGGTTTTCGGCGCCAGCATTGGTGGTCATGATGATGATGACATTGCGGAAATCCGCCTTGCGGCCGTTGGTATCCGTCAGGGTGCCGTGGTCCATGACCTGCAACAGCACATTGAAAATGTCCGGATGGGCTTTTTCGATTTCGTCCAGCAGCAAAACAGCGTGCGGGTGCTTGGTGACAGCTTCGGTTAGCAGCCCCCCCTGGTCGAACCCGACATAGCCGGGAGGTGCGCCGATGAGCCTTGACACCGCATGGCGTTCCATGTATTCGGACATGTCGAAGCGGATCAGCTCGATGCCCAGGGTATAAGCAAGCTGCCTCGCCACTTCAGTCTTGCCGACGCCGGTCGGGCCGGAAAACAGGAAGGAGCCGATCGGCTTCTGCGGGTTGCCGAGTCCGCTGCGCGACATCTTGATCGCCGACGCCAGGGCCTCGATGGCCTTGTCCTGGCCGAAGACCACGGCTTTCAGATCGCGATCCAGACGCTTGAGGGACTCGCGATCATCCAGGGAAACGGTTTTCGCTGGAATGCGCGCAATCTTGGCGATGATTTCCTCGATTTCCTTCGGCGTAATCACTTTCTTCTGTTTCGATTTGGGCAGGATACGCTGCGCCGCGCCCGCCTCGTCTATCACATCGATGGCCTTGTCCGGCAGGTGACGGTCGCTGATGTAGCGGGCCGACAATTGCGCCGCCGTGGTCAGGGCCGAACTGGTGTACTTGATGCCGTGATGATCCTCAAAGCGCGACTTGAGGCCGCGCAGGATGGCAACCGTATCGTCCACGCTGGGCTCGAGCACATCGATTTTCTGGAAACGCCGCGACAGTGCATGATCCTTCTCGAAGATGCCACGGAATTCCGTATAGGTCGTCGCGCCAATGCAGCGAAGCTGGCCGGAACTTAAAGCGGGTTTCAGCAGATTGGAAGCGTCCAGCGTACCGCCCGATGCCGCGCCGGCGCCGATCAGGGTATGAATCTCGTCAATGAACAGGACGGCATTCGGGTTATCGGTCAACTGCTTTAAAACGCCCTTCAGGCGCTGCTCGAAATCGCCCCGGTATTTGGTGCCTGCCAGCAGCGCGCCCATATCCAGCGCGTAAACCGTGCTTTCTGCCAGGATGTCCGGCACCGTGCCTTCCACGATGCGCCGGGCCAGGCCTTCGGCGATCGCAGTCTTGCCCACCCCGGCTTCGCCTACCAGCAATGGATTGTTCTTGCGGCGCCGGCACAGGGTCTGGATCACCCGCTCAAGTTCCAGATCGCGCCCGATCAGCGGATCGATCTTGCCAGCCAGCGCCTGCGCGTTGAGATTGAGCGTATAGGATTCCAGCGGTGAACCCGACTGGCTTTCCTGGGCTGTCTCGGTATTGTCTTCCTGCCTGGGTGCGCCGGTTTGCGGCACCTTGGCAATGCCATGGGAAATGAAATTGACGACGTCAAGCCGGGTAATGCCCTGCTGGTCCAGGAAAAAGGCAGCGTGTGAATCTTTTTCACCAAATATCGCCACCAGCACGTTGGCGCCAGTGACTTCCTTCTTGCCCGAAGACTGCACATGCAGGATGGCGCGCTGAATGACGCGCTGGAAACCCAGCGTGGGCTGGGTATCGACTTCGCCCTCGCCCTCCACTTTGGGTGCGTGCTCCTCGATGAAATCCGAGAGCTTCTTGCGCAGTTCGTCCATGTTGATGCCGCAAGCGCGCAGGACCTCAGCCGCAGAGGGATTGTCGAGCATGGCCAGCAGCAGGTGCTCGACCGTAATGAACTCGTGCCGCTTCTGGCGCGCGTCCATAAAGGCCATGTGCAGACTGACTTCAAGTTCCTGAGCGATCATTTGTCCCTCAACTTTCTTCCATCGTACATTGCAGGGGATGCTGATTGTCCCGGGCAAACCGGGTTACCTGCTCCACTTTGGTCCCCGCGATGTCTTTCGGAAAGACCCCGCAGATCCCCACACCCTCCGTATGCACTTTGAGCATGACTTGCGTCGCGCGTTCACGGTCCATGCCAAAAAAGCGTTGCAGTACCATCACCACAAACTCCATGGGTGTGTAATCGTCATTTAGCAAAATAACCTTAAATAGTGGCGGTGGCTTGACCCTGGACTTGGCCGGCTCAAGCAACACGCCTGCTTCACGTTTGGCTGCCATTAAACAGAATGTAGCTCATTTATCAGCAGATATATTTGATGAGTTAAGAAGAATTTTCAACCCTGGGACAGCAGGGGAAAATGCAGAAAAAAAGCCCTGAGCAGGGCTTATTCGAGGTTAAGACGGACATCGTGTCTTGAAACTGGCGGAGAAGGGGGGATTCGAACCCCCGATACGGGAGAACCCGTATGCCGGATTTCGAATCCGGTGCATTCAACCACTCTGCCACCTCTCCGGGGTTGCTGGCTGTCAGCCTGATTAAACAGCAGCGCGGATTTTACATGGAGTAAGACGTCTTCCCAACCCAATTATTGATCCGAAACCTGAGTGCCTAATAAATGGAAAGCGGCGGCCAATCTGTAGCGGTCCTACAGCCCGCAATGTTTCGGGTCAATAATCATCAAACCTTGGCCGAATATTGAGGGGAAATTCATGTTCTTGAATTTCCCCTCAATATTCATCCATGCGATAGACTGCGGGGATGATCCGTGCCCTGACCCTGGGCTGGCTGGCGCTAATCGTATTGAGTGGATGTACCAAAAGCCCGGTTTCAGTTCCCGTGCCCGATCCGGATACCACCAAAGAACTGGTGGTGACTACCCGCTATGGGCCTGCCACTTACTATCTGGACGCGGAAAGCAATCGTGCTGGCTATACACATGACGTGATCCAGGCATTTGCCGATCAAAATGGCTGGACGGTGAAATGGCAGGAAAGCGAGAGCTATGCCGAGTTGTTCAGTCGCCTGCATGACAGAAAAACCCATCTTGTGGCCGCCAATCTGATCGCGGCTGCGGTTGAAGAACAGCAACTGCTCCGCACACCGCCTCTTTATGACACCCGCGTGGTGGTCGTGACGCGCGATACCGCCCCGAAAATCCGCAATATTGCCGATCTGTCCAAAGTCCGGTTGGGTGCCATGGCGGACAGCGGCCACTTTCCCCTGCTGGAATCATTACGCCACAAATACCCGAAGCTGAACTGGGTAAGCCTGCAGGATGTTTTTCCAGAGGAGTTGCTGAATCGCCTGGCTGAAGGCGAATTTGATGCCGTTGTCGTCAACGAGCAGGATTACGACCTGGCGCGCAATCATTACCCTTCCCTGAAAATTACCTACAGTCTTGCGGACAAACAGCCCGTGGTATGGGCCCTGCCCTATCGTTCCAGCAAGAAGCTGGCACTAAAACTGAACGGCTTCTTTATCGAATCCCGCCGAAATGGCAGGCTCAAGCAAATCTATGAGCGGTATTTCGGCCATGTCAAACGGCTAGAACCTGAACATGCCGAGGGGATTTTGGACAGGCGGCTTTCCACGCTGCCGCGGTATCGCAAATACTTCCATGAAGCGGAAAATCTTACCGGCATCGACTGGCGCATGCTTGCCGCCATCGGCTACCAGGAATCGAAATGGGATCCTTACGCGACTTCATTTACGGGCGTGCGCGGTCTGATGATGCTGACGAATGAAACCGCCGACCGCATGGGCGTCACCGACCGGCTTGATCCCAAGCAAAGCATTCTTGCCGGGGCAAAATACCTGACTTTATTGAAGGAAAGCCTGCCCGCCCGGATTGCCGAGCCCGACAGAACCTGGCTTGCCCTGGCGGCTTACAACCAGGGGCTGGGGCATCTTGAGGACGCGCGGCGTATCGCCCAGGCCAAGGGTATGAATCCGGACAGCTGGGCGGATGTAAAACAAACACTGCCGCTGCTATCGCGTGGCGGTTACCGGGGTGTGATGCGCTATGGCTATGCCCGGGGCGGTGAAGCAGTAATCTTCGTCGAAAGCATCCGCAACTATTACGACATCCTGGCCCGGCTGGAATCTGACTACAGCCCCTTGCTGTTCGGGCGCGAAAGTCTTCCGGAAAAAATCGCGTTGTTGTTCAACTAAGCTTTTCGATCCCGCCCATCCAGGGACGCAGCACTTCCGGAATGGTCACGCTGCCATCGGCGTTCTGATAGTTTTCCAGGATCGCCACCAGCGTACGCCCCACGGCCAGTCCTGAGCCGTTCAACGTGTGCAGCAGTTCGGGCTTGTTTTTTTCGTTACGGAAGCGCGCCTGCATGCGCCGTGCCTGGAAAGCCTCGAAATTGGAGCATGACGAAATCTCGCGATAGGTGTTCTGCGCCGGCAGCCAGACTTCAAGATCGTAGGTCTTGGCCGAAGAAAATCCCATGTCGCCAGTGCACAGCAGCATTTTGCGGTAAGGCAGGCCGAGCTTTTGCAGAATGGTCTCGGCGTGGCCGGTCAGTGTTTCCAGCGTAGTGTAGGAATCCTCGGGCCTCACCATCTGCACGATTTCCACCTTGTCGAACTGATGCTGGCGGATCATGCCGCGCGTGTCGCGGCCGTAGGAACCTGCTTCCGAGCGGAAACATGGCGTATGCGCGACAAATTTCAATGGCAGGTTCTCACCTGGGACAATCTCATCACGCACCAGATTGGTCACCGGAACTTCTGCGGTTGGAATGAGATAGAGTTTTTCGTCCGCATTCTTGAAGGTCGCGAACAGGTCTTCCTCGAACTTGGGCAACTGGCCCGTGCCGCGCATGGAGTCGGCATTGACCATGTACGGCACGTAAACCTCGGTGTAGCCATGCTCGCGGGTATGCACGTCCAGCATGAATTGCGCAAGCGCACGATGCAGGCGGGCAATGCCGCCCTTCAATACCGTGAAGCGCGCGCCGGAAAGCTTGGCGGCGGATTCGAAATCCAGTCCCAACCCTGCCCCGATGTCCACATGGTCTTTGACTTCGAAATCATCAAACTTGCGCGGCTCGCCCCAGCGCGAGACTTCCACGTTCTCGTCGCTGTCCTTGCCGGTCGGCACACTTTCATGGGGCAGATTTGGCACAACCATCAGAAATCTAGTGAATTCAGCATCGTTAAGTTTAAATTTGGCATCCCATTCTTTTTCTTCGGAAGCTTTATCTACGCTTAAATTCATCAAGTCGCCAACTTCTTCATCATCAATCCCATGCCCTGCAGCACGCAATTGCCCAATCATCTTAGAGATGTTTCTGATATCGGCTTTTGATTTTTCACTGTTAACCTGCAGCTTTTTACGCTCTGCCTCTAGCTTATTGAACTCGGCAATATCCAGATCAAAGCCACGTTGTTTTAAACGCTTTGCAATACCTTCGATATCCTTGCGCAGCAGTTGTATGTCCAGCATGAAAACTCCCTATGATTTCTTTTTTCGTGCAGCCGCATCCAGGCTTTTCAGATACGCCAGCCGCTCGGCTATCTTGCCTTCCAGCCCTCTTGGGGTTGGCGCGTAAAACTTCGGCTGTATGCCTTCCGGGAAATATTCCTCTCCCGCAGCATAAGCCTCCGGCTCGTCGTGGGCATAGCGGTATTCTCGCCCATAGCCTAGTTCCTTCATGAGTTTGGTCGGCGCATTGCGCAGGTGCACCGGCACCTCGCGCGAGCCATCGTCACTTACAAACCGGCGGGCATTATTGTAAGCCACATAGGCTGCATTGCTCTTGGGTGCGCAGGCCATGTAGATCACGGCCTGGGCAATGGCCAGTTCGCCTTCCGGGCTGCCCAGCCGTTCGAAGGTTTCGGCCGCGTCCAGCGCCAGCCGCAGGGCCCTGGGATCGGCCAGGCCGACGTCTTCCGACGCCATGCGGATGACCCGGCGGGCGACATACAAGGGATCACAACCGCCATCCAGCATCCGCACCATCCAGTACAGCGAGGCATCGGGGTCGGAACCGCGCACGCTCTTGTGCAGCGCGGAAATCTGGTCGTAAAAGTCATCGCCACCCTTGTCGAACCGCCTCGGCCCGCGCACCAGCACATTCCCGGCCAGTTCCAGCGTGACCGGAATATTCTGCGCACGCGCGGCTTCGGCCAGTTGTTCGATGTCGTTCAGGAAACGCCGGGCATCGCCATCGGCATAATCGATCACCCGCTCAATGGCATCCTGCTCGAAAAGCACGTCGCTCATGCTTTGCTTTACCCGTTCGAACAGAGACAGCAGCTCCTCACGCGCAAGCGATTCCAGCACATAGACCTGAGCGCGGGAAAGCAAGGCGCCTACCACTTCAAACGAAGGGTTCTCGGTGGTCGCGCCGATGAAAGTCACCAGCCCCGATTCGACATGCGGGAGCAACGCGTCCTGCTGCGACTTGTTGAAACGGTGGATTTCATCCACGAACAGGATAGTGTGACGACCCATGGCCCGATTGTTTTCTGCGCGCGCCACCGCATCGCGAATGTCCTTGACGCCGGACAGAACCGCGGACAGCGGAATGAAATCCGCCGCCATGGCATCGGCCATTAATCTGGCAAGGGTGGTCTTGCCCACGCCCGGGGGGCCCCAGAGGATGAATGAGTGCAGCTTGCCGGATTCATATGCCACGCGTAGCGGCTTGCCCGGACCGATCAGATGCGCCTGTCCGGCAACTTCGTCCAGCGTCCGTGGGCGCAGGCGCTCGGCCAGCGGGACCATGCCCTCAGCCCGTCCAAACAGGTCACCGGAGGCAGGTTTCATTATTCCGAGATGACATCCGCCCCCTTGGGCGGAGTGAACTTGAAATCGCTGCTGCTTAACTGCGGATTCTTTTCCAGCTTCGCAAACTTAAGAACGGTTGTCTGGCCGAAACTGTCTTTCAGTACCATGGTCTTCAGCGTTCCGCCAGCAAATCCCATGTGTACCACTTCGAACGTGCTTTCCTTGTCCCTTGGCCTTGCTTCCAGAAATTCCATTCCATCCTGTGTGCCCGCGTCCTTCAACACAAAATACTTTTCGATTTCGTTGCTGCCTGCCAGCAATGCCGCAGGACTGGATCCCAATGCATCTCCCAGTTTTTTTACCGTCACCTGCTCGAGGTCGGCGTCGTAAATCCACAGCTTCACCCCATCGCCGACAATCAACTGCTCATACGGCTTCTGATATACCCAGCGGAATTTTCCCGGCCGCGAAAACGCTAGCGTACCTTCGGATTTCTGCCGCAACTTGCCGTTCTGGTCGGCTACTGTCTGGCTGAAAGCGGACTTTGCCGTGCGTGTGTCATTGATGAAGGACTTGAGCGCATCGACGCCGCCGGCATACGCCTGAGGCGCGAAAAGCAGGATAGAAACGAGGATTCTGATATTCATGCTTGCAGTCTTTGTCAGGAATACCGCTTGGTCTGCGGGAAGCCTGCATTGGTTCAATGTTTGTCAGGCATCCTGCTTGGGCGCGATGACTTCGCGATTGCCATTGGGTTGCATGGCCGAGACCAAACCGGCTTTTTCCATGGCCTCGATCATTCTCGCCGCGCGGTTGTAGCCGATGCGCAAATGCCGCTGCACGGCGGAAATGGACGCACGGCGCGTCTTCAGCACGATGGCGACGGCCTCGTCGTAGAGCGGATCGGCTTCCGCATCGGCACCGCCCTCGCCGCCTCCGCCTTCAAATGATTCTTCCGGACTTTCGAGGATGCCCTCAATGTAATCCGGCGCCCCGAGGCCCTTGAGATATTCCACGACACGATGCACCTCGCCATCGGAAACGAACGCGCCATGCACGCGGTTGGGCAAACCAGAGCCGGGTGGCAAATACAGCATGTCACCCTGCCCCAGCAGGGCCTCCGCGCCCTGCTGGTCGAGGATGGTGCGCGAATCGACCTTGGACGACACCTGAAAGGCAATGCGGGTCGGAATGTTGGCCTTGATCAGGCCGGTGATAACATCGACCGACGGCCTTTGCGTGGCCAGAATCAAATGAATGCCCGCCGCGCGGGCTTTCTGCGCCAGCCGCGCGATGAGTTCCTCGACCTTTTTGCCCACCACCATCATCAGGTCTGCCAGCTCGTCGATCACCACCACGATCATGGGCATCGGCTCGAGCGGCTCGGGGTTGTCCGGCGTGAGGCTGAAAGGATGATTGAGTGTCAGGCCGTTTTTCTTGGCGTCACGGATTTTCTGGTTGTAACCCGCCAGGTTGCGCACGCCCAGCGCCGACATCAATTTGTAACGCCGGTCCATTTCCGCCACGCACCAGTTGAGCGCCGCGGCAGCTTGGCGCATGTCCGTCACCACGGGCGCCAGCAGGTGCGGGATGCCTTCATACACCGACAGTTCCAGCATTTTCGGGTCGACCATGATCAGCCGCACGGTATCGGGCCCGGCCTTGTAGACCAGTGACAGGATCATGGCATTGATGCCCACCGACTTGCCGGAACCCGTCGTGCCTGCCACCAGCAGATGCGGCATCTTGCCCAGATCGGCCACGACCGGATTGCCTGCGATATCCTTGCCCAGCGCCACCGTCAGCGGGCTGGCCATGTCGTGATAGGCCTTTGATCCGAGGATTTCAGAGAGCTTGACCGTCTGGCGCGTGGGATTGGGAATCTCCAGGCCCATGGTGTGCTTGCCGGGAATCGCCTCCACCACCCGGATGCTGACCACCGACAGCGTGCGCGCCAGGTCCTTGGACAGATTGACGATCTGGCTGCCCTTGACGCCAACCGAAGGCTCGATTTCGTAACGGGTAATCACCGGGCCGGGCGAGGCGGAGACCACCTTCACCTCGACACCGAATTCCTTGAGCTTGCGCTCGATCATCAGCGAAGTGAATTCCAGCGCCTCCTTGCTTGCAGGTTCAGCGGCTTCCGTCGCTTCATCCAGCAGATGCAGGGGCGGCAAGGGAGAATCCGGCAGATCCTTGAACAGCGGCGTCTGTTTTTCCGCTTCGATACGTGGCGACTTCGGCACTTCGGTCACCACCGGCTCGATCTTGATCGGCTTGGCGATCTCGAGCCTTTTCTTTTCCTCGGCGACCATTTCCTCGCGCTGCTGGAGCGCGGCCTGGCCGATTTTCTCGTCACGCTTGCGCTGGATGTAGCCAATGACACCCCAGGTAGCGCGTTCCAGCCATTCCCCCACCCATTCCACCATCCGCACCCACGATACGCCGGTATACAGGCTGAAGCCGATGCCCATGCTGATCAACAGCACCAGCGTGCCGCCGGTAAAGCCCAGCAGTTTCTGGAACCCTCTCCCCAATCCCTGGCCGATGATGCCGCCCGCGCCGTGCGGCAAACCGTTCAAATCCCACATACGGATGGCTTCCAGCGCGCTGCTCGACAAGAGCAACAACACAAATCCACCCAGCGCAATCCAGACATGCCGGTTGCTGGTCAATAGCACTTCATCCAGATGACGGAATACTCGAACCGAATAACCGATGGCCAGCACCACCGCCCACCAGGACGAATATCCCAACAGACCAAGAAGCAGATCGGACACCCATGCACCCAGATTGCCGGCCAGATTGCGCGGTGGTCCGCCATTGCCCGAAGTGAAAAAGCCCGCATCGTGCAGGTTATGCGTCATCAGCATGGCAGCCAGGAACAACGCGGCCGCGATCACGGCAATGGCACGCGCCTCGCGTAGCAGTCTGAGCAGTCTGGGCGGCAGCGGTTCGGCGGTTTTGATTCGGGAAGGTCGGGTGGCCTGGCGCATGAAACGTTTAAATTCGTGAAGCTGTCATTATATAGTCCTATGCTATCCAGTTTTGCCGTAAAGCATATTTCAACAGCAACTTGATAGAATCAGCTTTGTCACTATCCAATAAAGCCGACCGAGACAAACATCGCCATGACATCCAAACACGCCAAACTCCTGATTCTGGGCTCTGGCCCCGCCGGATATACCGCCGCCGTTTACGCAGCCCGCGCCAACCTAAAGCCGGTTCTGATAACCGGCCTTCAGCAGGGCGGCCAACTCATGACCACCACCGATGTCGACAACTGGCCTGCCGATGCAAATGGTGTTCAGGGTCCCGAATTGATGCAGCGCTTCGAAGCGCACGCCACCCGCTTCGAGACCGAAGTCATTTTCGACACCATTCACACCGCCAAATTGACTGAAAAGCCCATCACGCTGATCGGCGACACGGGTACCTACACCTGCGATGCGCTGATCATCGCCACCGGCGCGTCGGCCATGTATCTGGGTCTGCCGTCAGAACAGGCTTTCATGGGCAAGGGCGTCTCCGGCTGCGCCACCTGCGACGGCTTTTTCTACAGGGGCCAAAACGTCGCGGTCATCGGCGGCGGTAACACCGCTGTGGAAGAAGCCCTATATCTCGCCAACATCGCCAACCATGTCACCCTGGTTCATCGCCGCGACAAGTTCAAGGCCGAAAAAATCATGGTCGACCACCTTATGGAAAAGGTGAAGGAAGGCAAGATCACCCTGCAAGTCAATCATGTTCTGGACGAGGTGCTGGGCAATGAAACCGGTGTCAATGGCATGCGTATCAAGCATGTCGAAAGCGGCGCCACCCAGGACATCGCGCTGACCGGGGTATTCATCGCCATCGGCCACAAGCCCAATTCCGATCTGTTCCAGGGCCAATTGGAACTGGAACACGGCTACATCGTCACCCGGAGCGGCCGTGCAGGAAATGCCACCGCGACCAGCATTCCCGGCGTATTCGCAGCAGGGGACATCCAGGATCACATCTACAAGCAGGCTGTGACCAGCGCCGCATCCGGCTGCATGGCGGCGCTGGATGCCGAGCGGTATCTCGATAATCTTGGCCTGGCCTGATGCCTGATCCCGCCTCAAAGCCAGAAGATCACCATCTCTTCCGGCAGGAGGTGGGAGACGCCGTTGCCCTTGCCCCGCACAACCGCAAGGAACCCCATCGGCCACGTATCAAACCCCTGCCGTTGCAACGACTCAAGGATGAAAAACAGGCGCTGCACGATTCCCTTGCCGATCCCTGGGACATTCTTGACCAAGGTGAGACTGGCGAAGAACTGTTTTTCAGCCGTCCCGGCGTGCCAGCCGCTGCCCTGCGCAAGTTGAAGCGTGGCGGCTGGGTCATCAGCGCCGAACTCGATCTGCACGGCTTGCGTTCAGACGAGGCACGCATCGCCCTCGCCGAATTCCTGCTGAACTGCGCCCGCAATGACCGTCGGTGCATACGCATCATTCACGGCAAGGGACTGCGCTCGAAAAACCGCGAGCCCGTGCTCAAACACAAGCTGCGTCACTGGCTCATGCAGCGCGAAGATGTGTTGGCATTCTGTCAGGCCCGCCCGGCGGATGGCGGTAGCGGTGCCGTCGTAGTCCTGTTAAAGTCTGCCCATCGAAACGGATAACCATGGCACTACCCAACATCAAGGATTTCACCGCTGGCTCCACCGGCGGCCTGTTCAAACTCTCCGCCCAAAAGGGCAATGCAGTAGTGATTTATTTCTACCCCAAGGACAATACACCCGGCTGCATCACCGAAGGCATGGAATTTCGCGACCTGGCAAAGGATTTCGCCAAGTCGGGTGCGGTAATTGCCGGTGTTTCGCGCGACAGCCTCAAGTCGCATGAAAACTTCAAGGCCAAACTGGATCTGCCCTTTGAACTGATTTCAGACCCCGATGAAAAGTTGTGCGAACTGTTCGGCGTCATGAAACTGAAAAACATGTATGGCAAACAGGTACGCGGTGTCGAGCGCAGCACTTTTGTCATCGATAAAACCGGCAAGCTCGTGAAGGAATGGCGGGCAGTCAAGGCGCCTGGCCACGCCGCCGAAGTTCTGGCCTTTGTTCAATCACTAAATTAAACAAACCTGATGCCCAGAAAACCCGCAGCACCCAAAACCCGCGCCTCCGCCAAGCTTTTCGTCCTCGACACCAACGTGCTGATGCACGATCCCACCAGCCTGTTCCGATTCCAGGAACATGACATCTACATTCCGATCGCCACCCTGGAAGAACTCGACCAGCACAAGAAGGGCATGAGCGAAGTCTCGCGCAACGCCCGCCAGGCCAGCCGCTTCCTTGACGATCTGGTGAGCCGCTGGGAAGACATCGACGAAGGCATACCGCTGGGCCCGCAAAGCCATGATGCCGCCACCGGCCGCCTGTTCCTGCAGACCGAGGCCATCCACGGCGAACTGCCTGCCTCACTTGCCACCAGCAAGGTCGACAACCAGATTCTGGGTGTGGTGCTGCATCTGGGCCGCACACATCCCAAGCGACAGGTCATCCTTGTGTCGAAAGACATCAACATGCGCATCAAGGCGCGCGCGCTGGGCCTGCCCGCCGAGGACTACTTCAACGACAAGGTGCTGGAAGACACCGACCTGCTGTATACCGGCGTCACCGAACTGCCAGCGGATTTCTGGGACACGCATGCCAAGGGCATGGAATCCTGGCAGGCGAACGGCCATACCTTCTACCGCATCAAGGGGCCCACGGCGGGCGATTTACTGGTCAATGAATTCGTTTATCAGGAAAGCAGCACGCCCTTTTACGCCAAGGTACTGAGCGTGCAGGGCAAAGGCGCGGAACTGCAAACCATCAAGGATTTCAGCCACCACAAAAACAATGTCTGGGGCATTACCTCGCGCAATCGAGAACAGAACTTCGCGCTCAATGTGCTGATGGACCCCGAGATCGACTTCGTCACCCTGCTGGGACAGGCCGGTACCGGCAAGACCCTGCTGACACTGGCGGCGGGCCTGGCGCAGGTGCTGGAAAAGAAAATCTACTCCGAAATCATTATGACCCGCGTCACAGTGCCGGTAGGTGAAGACATTGGCTTCCTGCCTGGCACCGAAGAGGAGAAAATGACACCATGGATGGGCGCGCTGGAAGACAACCTAGACGTGCTGAACAAGGCCGACGATGAAGCCGGCGACTGGGGCCGCGCCGCAACACAGGACTTGATTCGCAGCCGCATCAAGATCAAATCGTTAAATTTCATGCGCGGCCGCACCTTCATCAACAAGTTTCTTATCATTGACGAAGCCCAGAACCTCACGCCCAAGCAGATGAAGACCCTCATCACGCGCGCGGGACCGGGCACCAAGGTGGTGTGTCTCGGCAACATTTCACAGATCGACACGCCATATTTGACTGAAGGCAGTTCCGGCCTGACCTATGTGGTGGACCACTTCAAGGGCTGGCCACACAGCGGCCATGTGACGCTCGCTCGCGGTGAACGCTCGCGGCTGGCAGATCACGCAGCTGAAATTCTTTAATGCAATGATTCTCTGAAAGGAACGTGCACATGAAAACCCGTCTTCTCACCCTGGCAGTCGCCGCTTCACTGGCCGGCGGTGCGTATGCGCTGGATCTGAACGACCTGCTCAACGCAGGCAAGGCCGCCATGGACAAATCCTCTGGCACGCAAACTGCACCCAGCAGCGCAACCAAATCCGCGGTCGATGCGCTCACGCCCGCCGAAATGAATTCCGGCCTGAAGGAAGCCCTGACGCGCGGTGCCGAAGCCGCTGTGGCGCAACTGGGCAAGCAGGACGGATTCTTCGGCGATCCCAAGCTGCGCATTCCCCTGCCAGAGAACCTCAAGAAAGTCGACAAGCTCATGCGCACCTTCGGCATGGGCAAGCAGGCTGATGAACTGGTGCTATCCATGAACCGCGCCGCCGAGGCTGCCGTACCCGAAGCCAAGACCCTATTGGTAAATGCCGTGAAGGACATGAGCGTGGATGATGCCAAGGGCATCCTCACCGGCGGCGATCAGGCAGCTACTGAGTTCTTCCGCAAAAAAACTGAAACTGCGCTGACCGAAAAATTCCAGCCCATGGTCAAGACTGCCACAGCCCAGGTCGGCCTGGCCCAGACCTACAACAAGTACGCCGGGCTGGCCTCCAAATTCAAGATGGTGAAGGAAGATCAGGCCAGCATTGAAAACTACGTCACCAAGCAGTCGCTCGACCGGCTTTACAAAGTCATCGGCGAACAGGAACGCGCCATCCGCACCAACCCGATTCAATATGGCAGCGACCTGCTGAAAAAGGTCTTTGGCGCGGTAATGGGCAAATAGGAATTTAACTGGCCCGGAAACTGCTACTTTTCCTGAAACACCCAGTATCATTTCCGGCCATGAAAAATCTGACCTTACCAATTCTTGCATTATTTGCGCTTGCCCTGCCGCCGGCCCACGCCTGGCAGGCGGGCGAGTTTTACAACGGCATGCCACGCGCGGATGTCGAACTCGCGTTAAAGAGTTGGAAATTCGGCAAGACCACCCCGCTGGGTGCGGACATGATTCTGGCGCAGGACCCAACCGACCAGCCCGGCTCGCGCAATTACGAGTTTCAGTTCTGCAATGACAAGCTGGTCGGGTTCGAGCAGCTCGTCAAACCGACTTTCCAGAACTTCATCACCCTGGCCAGCAATTATTCCAACCAGTACGGCAGCCCGGTTTACACCATGCCCTACACAAAAGTCATTGCCAGCGGACCGGTTAGCCAACTGGGGCTCTTCTGGCGCAAAGGCTCGGATTTCATCGGCGTACGTTACATGGAGTCGACCATGGGCGAACAATTGCGCCTGTCCTGGCAGGTCAACAACAACTGCTGGTCAGCGCCTCGATAAAGTCAGTAATTCAGGTCGGCAACACTTTGCCGACATCTACATGTTCGCCGGGAAAGTATTCCCGATCTACGAAAACTACGAGACTGGATTGCTTCACTTCGTTCGCAATGACAATTTCTGCTGTCATCGCGAGTGCCGAAGGCCCGTGGCGATCCAGTATTGAAAAGCCTCAGCCAACAAGACCCTGCTGCCTGAAAAATGCAATGTAATTCTCGACTACCTCGGTGGCCTGTTCCTGGCCACTCTGTATCCCTGAATCCATCAGTTTTTCCTCCAGCAGACGGGCCAGCGCCTCAACCGGTGTTATGCCATCCATAGACGTAATCAACCAGCGTCCCCATTCATCCAGGTCCAGCGCCTGATGGAAAACATTGGTCACTGGCCATTCCGGACTTTTGGCTTGCGTTCTCGCCAGCGGTGTTGATTGCGGTAAACCAATCTCTGCATCTTCCAAAGCACGCGGTTGTGAGTGCAAACGAATTCCATGCAGTTGAACGAAATCTAGCAAGGTTTCATTGAACGCTTCGTCCACTTCGCCGATAAAACCATATTCTCTGGCTAGCGGCAACGCATGATCCAGCAAGGTTTGATAATCCACCACCTCCGGCCATGCACCCGCCAGCGCCACCAGATAAGCCTTCAGCAGTGGATGTGAGACCGGATAGCGTTCGCCCGTGCGGGTCTGAAAATGCTGTTCGGTGAATTCGGAAAAATCCAGCTCGTCGTCGGAACTCAACTCGGCGCTGAATGACAGCGAAGCCAGCCGATCCGGCTGCTGCGGTGACGGCACAGTCGCATCATCGCGCACCAGCAGCGCTCGGCGGAATCGCGTTTGCAAGGCTTCGTCCAGCCTTGCCTCCGCCTCCAGCCAGCGCTCATGGCGCGCTTCCGCAGACAGACCCCAGTCGTTTTCCAGAACCACACGTGCCCGCCTCGGCCCCGCTTCGCCCAGATAACGCAGCCCGTGACGCGCAGCTGACTCGACAAACGCCTCAAATGAAAACGGCTGGTTGATATCCGACAGGTATTCGTGAAACAAATAGGAGGGTGACGCAGTTTTCAGATAACCAATTTCCTTGGCCAAGCGCTCATCGGCTTCCTGCATGCCCGCCAGCGTTTCCTTCACCCGCATCACGCGCTGCATGGGCGAAAGACTGACATCGTCCTGCTTCAACAGCATCTCACGAATCTGCCTGTACAGTTTCCACCCGGCCTCAACATTGAAGCTGATGTAGGCAACGCCCTGTGGTTTCAATAACCGGCGGCAGACGGCCAGCACTGCCTCGCGCACAAATTCCGGCACCCAGGAATACACCCCATGCGCGATGATGTAATCGAATGTACCCAGATTTTCCGGAAGTGATGCGATGTCTCCATGCAGCAATCGGATGTTGCCAAGGCCTGCTCGTTCGATAAACGCCCGTCCCTCCTCAACCTGCACACGCGACAGGTCGACACCGATGAACTCGCTTCCCGGATAACGCGTTGCCATCGGAATCAGGTTGCCGCCCTGTGCGCACCCCAGTTCCAGAACCCGTGCGGCACGCGCGTCAGAAGCTTCAAAGCCATGCAGCCATGCCAACACCGCCAGAAAATCCGGCTCGGTTTCTGGCAATGGCAGGCGTTCGTAAGGCAGTTCGTCGTAACTAGATAGGGTATTCATGCAGCAATTTTACTCACTCAATTCAATACCAACACATGAATAGCTTCTGCCGATGAAATTGGATATATT
Source organism: Thiobacillus sp. (assembly GCA_018263115.1). Lineage (GTDB taxonomy): Bacteria > Pseudomonadota > Gammaproteobacteria > Burkholderiales > Thiobacillaceae > UBA6918. The sequence goes on along the minus strand of JADFDC010000023.1, from coordinate 13,386 downwards.
GTGTTGCCGCCAAGAAGTGGCCCAAATCAATTTGTTTAAACGTTAACGAAAGCACTTAAATGAATACAGGTAATCAGTACTTTCTTTCTGCCATCCTATTGTTAACCTCTTTGGTAAGTGGCTGCGCATCGGTTCCAATGGCATCTATGGATGAGGATACGAAAGCCAAATCTTTTGTTGTTCGTGATGGCAAGTCGAATATTTATGTCTATCGTAATGAATCGTTTGGTGGGGCAATTCCTATTACAGTTGCCTTGGATGGTAAAGTTGCAGGTCAATCGGGGCCAAAAACCTACTTCATGTTTGAGGTTGATCCGGGCTCACATGAAGTGAGCTCAATCGCCGAAAACAACTCTGTGCTCAAGCTTGATACTGTATCTGGAAAATCCTATTTCGTATGGCAGGAAGTGAAGATGGGGTTATGGATGGCACGCTCTCAGTTACAACAGGTCGATGAGGAGAAAGGCCGTAATGGAGTAACTGAGTGCAAGCGAGCACAATCGAACATCCCGCAATAGAAAACCTATGTCAGGATAGACTGAAGCTATTCCATGCTGTGTTCGAATAGACCAAACACCAGGTAAGCACTCTTCAATTTAATGCCCGCGCGATCCCGGCTTGGCCGTGAATAGTGCCACCTGCGGCTTGGGCCTGCGTGCCTGGCCGGGCTTGGCCGACTGCGGGCCGCGTGGAGCGGTTTCGTGTCTGGTTTGAGGTTTGTCCGCACGCTGGGCTTCGTTGCGGCTGGCTGCGGGTTTGTTGCGCGGCTGCCCCTTGCCTGATGCCTGGCGTCCTTCGGCTTTGGGCCGATTGCCGGACGGACGTTGTGGCTGGCGCGGCGGCCGGATATCCGGTGCGGACTCGGCACGCGGTGTGGGCACAAAACCTTCCACCTCCACGCGCACGATGTTGCGTTTGATGAGTCTTTCGATGTCTTTCAGGTAGCCCATTTCCGCGCTGTCCACCAGCGACAGCGCGGAGCCCGCGCTGCCCGCCCTGCCGGTGCGGCCGATGCGGTGGACATAATCTTCCGGCACGTTGGGCAGTTCGAAATTGACGACTTGCGGCAACTGGTCGATATCTATGCCGCGCGCGGCGATGTCGGTGGCGACCAGCACGCGCACGTCACCGTTCTTGAATCCCGCCAGCGCCTTGGTACGTGCCGACTGGCTCTTGTTGCCATGAATGGCGGCAGCTTCAATGCCGTCCTTGACTAGTTTTTCCGCCAGTTTGTTGGCGCCATGCTTGGTGCGGGTAAAGACCAGCACCTGCTGCCAGTCGTGGTGCTTGATCAAGTGTGCCAGCAGATCGCGCTTGTGTGCCTGCGGCACCAGATGCAGGGACTGTTCCACCAGTTCCGAAGCGGTGTTGCGGCGCGCCACTTCGATACAGCCGGGATTGTGCAGCAGGCCATTGGCCAGCGCCTTGATCTCGTCGGAGAACGTGGCCGAGAACAGCAGGTTCTGACGCTGCTTCGGCAGCACGGCCAGCACTTTCTTGATGTCGCGGATGAAGCCCATGTCCAGCATGCGGTCGGCTTCGTCCAGCACCAGGATTCCCACGCCGGACAGATCCACGGTTTTTTGTCCAAGGTGATCGAGCAGGCGGCCCGGTGTTGCAACCAGAATGTCCACGCGCGACCGTAATGCCTTGAACTGCGGATTGATGTTGACGCCGCCGAACATCACCATGGACGTGAGCGACAGATATTTGCCGTAGGTCTTGACGGACTCTTCCACCTGCGCGGCAAGTTCGCGCGTGGGCACCAGAATCAGGCAGCGGGGGCGACCGGGTTTCTGATTCTGTGCCGGGCGTGTGGACAGGTGATGCAGAATCGGCAAGGTAAATCCGGCTGTTTTGCCGGTACCGGTTTGCGCCGCTGCGAGTAGATCGCCACCTGCCAAAACGAGGGGAATAGCTTGCGCCTGAATCGGCGTGGGCGTGGTGTAGCCGGCATCGGCTATCGCACGCATGAGGGGTTCGGCCAGGCAAAGGCTATCAAAGCCGGGGCTGGCTACGGATACTTCAGTAGTCATTTATTTTTTCCTGCGACGGCCTGTCGCGCCTAAGGCGACACCAATCGAGGCAGACGAAATGGGAGATCAAGGAGATCGTTTCAAGAGACCCGCATGCCGATTGGCTGGACATGCGGAAGCGCGAACTATACAGGTTTTCTGCACAGCAACAAGCTTTATTTTCTGTTATTCACATGCCTCATACATCCAGCAGCAGCCGCTCCGGCGCTTCCAGCGCAGCCTTGACTGCAACCAGAAACTGAACCGCATCCCTGCCGTCGATAAGGCGATGATCGTAAGACAAGGCCAGATACATCATGGGCCTGATGACAACTTGGCCATTTTCGGCGACAGGGCGTTCCTGAATCTTGTGCATGCCCAGAATGCCGGACTGCGGCGGATTGAGAATGGGCGTGGACAACAGCGAGCCGAACACTCCGCCGTTGGTGATGGAGAAGGTGCCGCCGGTGAGTTCATCAATCGAAATCGCGCCGGTCTGGGCGCGGGCGGCAAAATCGGCAATGCCCTTTTCGATTTCGGCGAATGACAGGCGCTCGGCATCGCGCAGGATGGGCACCACCAGACCGCGCGGCGTGGAAACGGCGATGCCAATGTCGTAGTAGTCGTGATGGACGATATCCTCGCCGTCGATGGAAGCGTTGACGATGGGAAACTGGCGCAGCGCATCGCACACTGCGCGCACGAAGAAGCTCATGTAGCCGAGCTTGATGCCGTGACGGGTTTCGAACTCGGCCTTGTAGCGCTGGCGCAGTTCGTTGACCGGCTGCATGTTGACTTCGTTGAACGTCGTCAGGATGGCCGCGGTCTGCTGCGCCGCGACCAGGCGTTCGGCCACGCGCTGCCGCAACCGCGACATGGGCGTGCGGGTCTCGCGCCCTTCCCGGCTTTGCACGCCGAGCCGCTGTTTGTGTGGGCCGTCGTCTGGCAGACGTTTTTCCGGCAGCACTTCGGATTTGGGCGGGCTGCGCGATGGCTCGGCAACAGGGGCTGGCATTTCGACTTTCTCCGACTGACCCGCCGCTGGTACAGGTGCGGCCACCTGTTTCACTGGCGTCTTTTCCAGACTGACAACGCCTTCGACATCACTGACTTCCAATACCGCCAATAAATCGCCTGCATTGACGGTGGCGCCTTCCGCAACGGCTATTCGCTCCAGCACGCCACTCGCCGATGCGGGGATTTCAAGGATGACTTTGTCGGTCTCGATATCAGCCAGCGTCTCGTCGCGCTGGACACTGTCCCCTTCCTGTTTACGCCATGCGAGCAGTGTGCCGGATGCGACGGATTCGGACAGCTCGGGCGCCTTGATCTCGATTTTCATGCGGGGGCTCCGAGTGCCGCGTTCACGACCTGCTGCTGCTCGGCCTGATGCCGCGATGCATAGCCGGAGGCCGGCGCCGATGCCGCCTCGCGCCCCGCATAAACAAAGCGCAAGTCGTTTTGCAGGCAGTGATTGAGGTGATGCAGAATCGCGTACCATGCGCCCTGGTTCATCGGTTCCTCCTGCGCCCAGACAAACTCGCTGGCACTGGCATAACGTAGCAGGATGCCTCGCAGGATTTCTTCCGGAAATGGATATAGCTGCTCGGTACGCACCAGCGCCACATCGGTGCGATCGCCGCGCGCGACCAGCAAATCAAAATAAATTTTGCCTCCGCAGACCACCACCCGCTTGACCTGGTCAGCAGGAACGGTGTCGTCGATCATGGCCATGAAACCGCCATTGGCCAGATCATTCAGGCTGGAAATTGCCAGGGGATGCCGCAGCAGGCTCTTGGGGGTGAATACAACCAGCGGTTTGCGCACCGGCCGCACAATCTGCCTGCGCAGCAGATGGAAAATTTGCGACGGCAGGGTGGGAATGCACACCTGCCAGTTGTTCTGTCCGGAAAGCTGCATGAAGCGTTCAATTCGGCCGGAGGAATGTTCCGGCCCCTGCCCTTCATAGCCATGGGGCAGCAGCAGCACCAGACCGCACAGTCGTCCCCACTTGGTTTCACCGCTGGCGATGAACTGGTCGATCACCACCTGCGCGCCATTGGCAAAGTCGCCGAACTGCGCTTCCCAGAGGGTCAGCGTATCCGGCTCAGACGTTGCGTAGCCATATTCGAAGCCCAGCACAGCCTCTTCAGAAAGAAGCGAATCGATCACGGTAAAGCTGCCCTGTCGCTCGTGCAGGTGTTCCAGCGGAACGTAATCGCCTGTAGATCGCAGCTGGCGATTCTGGTCGTGCCACACGGCATGGCGATGGAAAAAGGTGCCGCGCCCGGAATCCTGACCGGAAAGCCGCACATTGATGCCCTTGTCCAGCAGGCTGGCAAATGCCAGATGCTCGGCCATGCCCCAGTCCAGAGGCTGCTCGCCATCTGTCATCAGGCGGCGATCCTCGACCACTTTGGCAACCCGATTGTGCAGCATGAAGTTTTCGGGTTTCCGTGTAATGGATTGGCCCAGCCGTTGCAGGTCTTGCAACGGTATTGAAGTATCCGTAGCCTGGTTGATGTCTCCGCCCCTGAAGCGCCCCCAGTTGGTTGCAAACATCTGCTTGAAATCGGACGCAGCGGGCGGGCTCAGGCTTTTGCCCTGTTCAAGTTGCATCCTGCACGCCTCGATCATGGCATCGGCCTCGCCTGATGCCATGACGCCCTCGTTCTGTAACTGCATCGCGTATCTGGCGCGCGTGCCGGGATGCGCCTGTACCTTGCGATACATCAATGGCTGTGTAACCAGCGGATCATCCTGTTCGTTGTGGCCATGACGGCGGAAACAGACCAGGTCAATGAAGACATTTTTATGGAACGTGTAGCGGAAATCCACGGCCAGTTGCGTCACCCAGGCCACCGCATCGACATCGTCGGCATTGACGTGGAACACGGGCGCTTCCACCATCTTTGCCACATCCGTGCAGTACAGGCTGGAGCGCACATCGCGTGGGTCGGAGGTGGTGAAACCGATCTGATTGTTGATGACGACATGGATCGCGCCGCCATTCCTGAATCCTCGCGTCTGCGACATGTTCAGGCTTTCCATGACTACCCCCTGCCCGGACAGCGCCGCGTCGCCATGCAGAATGACCGGCACCACTTCGTAACCCTTGATGTCTCCTCGTCGGTCCTGCCGCGCGCGCACGGAGCCGCGCACCACTGGATGGACAATTTCAAGATGCGAGGGATTGAAGGCCAGCGCCAGATGGACGGCGCCATACGGCGTGGCCATGTCGTTGGAAAAACCCTGGTGATACTTCACATCGCCCGACAGGGGAGAATCAGGTCCGCCGTTTTTGGCCTGCTCGAACAAGTCATCCAGCGAGCGCCCCAGAAGATTGCAGAGCACGTTGATGCGTCCGCGATGCGCCATGCCCATGACGATCTCGCGTGCGCCGTGCAATGCTGCCCGCGAAATTACCGTATCCAGCAGTGGAATGAGGCTTTCGGCGCCTTCCAGCGAAAACCGCTTCTGTCCGACATGGCGGGTGTGGATGAATTTCTCCAGCGTTTCTGCGTCGGTCAGGCGCTTCAGCAGTTGCCGCTTGATCTCGGCCGGATGTTGATAATTTCCATCCGTCCCTTCCAGGTGCTCCTGAATCCAGCGCTTGCGGGGCACGTCGGACAGGTGCATGTACTCGACGCCAACCGTGCCGCAATAAATGCGGTTGAGCCTTGCCAGCGTGTCGGAAAGTTTTGCCCGCTTGGTGCCCAGCAGCGTGCCGGTGTCGAATTCGCGATCCAGATCGGCAGGGCCCAGGCCGTAGTATTCCGGTGTCAGTTCAGGGAGCCGTTCAACGGGAAAGCACTTGAGAGGATCCAGATCAGCCTGTCTTGCGCCGAGAAAACGATAGGCATTGATGATGCGCAGCGCGCCGACCTGTTTGGATTCCCACAGGCGCTCGAGCCGGTCGATCGATTCCTGACCGTAAACGGAATCACCCTGCTCCAGCACAGCGGGAGGCAGCATGTCCGGAAACGTCTCAAAGTATGCAGCGTTTGCGGCGTATAGGGCACTGCTGTCTATCCAGTCCTTTTGGTTCATGGGAATCAGCCGTCTGACTCCAGTCTTCCTTACACGCCGCGCTTCTCGACCGGCACGAATTCACGCAACTGCGGCCCCGTGTAGCGCTGGCGCGGGCGGCCGATCTTGTGCGCGGGATCGGACAGCATTTCGCTCCATTGCGCCACCCAGCCCGCCGTTCTCGCTAGCGCGAAAATCGGCGTGAACATCGCCGCAGGAATACCCAATGCCCGGAAAACGATGCCGGAATAGAAATCCACATTGGGATACAGCTTCTTCTGGATGAAGTAATCATCCTCCAGCGCAATGCGTTCAAGTTCCAGCGCGATCCTGAATTGCGGATCGTCGTGCATGTCGAGTTCATCCAGCACTTCGTGCGCGGTTTCGCGGATGACATTGGCGCGTGGATCGAAATTCTTGTAGATGCGATGGCCAAATCCCATCAGGCGGAAGCCGGTGGACTTGTCCTTGGCGCGCGCGATGAAGTCCGGGATGCGTTTGACGTCGCCGATTTCTTCCAGCATCTTGAGAACGGCTTCATTGGCGCCGCCGTGCAACGGCCCCCAAAGCGACGCCATGCCTGCGGCCATGCAGGCAAACGGCGTGGCGCCGGAAGAGCCTGCCAGCCTGACCGTTGAGGTCGATGCGTTCTGCTCATGATCCGCATGAAGGATGAAAATCCGGTCCAGTGCGCGTGCCAGCACCGGTTTGACCTCATATGATTCGCAGGGCGTGGCATGCATCATGTAGAGGAAATTTTCCGCGTAGCCCAGTTTATTCTGCGGGTACATGAAAGGCTCGCCCCGTGTGTACTTGTAGGCCCAGGCCGCGACGGTGGGTATCTTTGCCAGCAATCGGTGAGCGGATATCTCGCGACTGCGTGGATCGAACACCTCTTGCGCTTCGGGATAAAACGCCGACATGGCACCCGTGACACCAATCATCAACGCCATGGGATGTGCCGAGCGTCGAAAACCGCGAAACACGTTATCCATCTGATCGTGCAGCATGCTGTGATGATTGATCATGTAACTAAAGTGCTGCTTTTGTTCCGCAGTCGGCAATTCGCCGTAAAGCAGCAAATAACAGACCTCCATGAAGTCCGACTTGTAGGCCAGATCCTCGATGGTATATCCGCGATGTGACAGCAACCCTTGCTCGCCATCGATATAGGAAATGCTCGACTCGCAACTGGCCGTTGCGGTAAAGCCGGGATCCAGCGTATAGATACCCTGTGCCGCCAGGGGGCGCACATCCACAACCTGTTTGCCCAGTGTGCTGTCGAGCATAGGCAACTCGATGGAAGGACGTCCATCGCTGAAAGTAAGGGTGACGGTGTTATTGTCGCTCATGACCTGGCCCGCTTAAATGCGCTGAAATTGATTTTAACGCGGCCGGCGCGAATCACCCAGCCGTCCGGACGCTGTAAACTATTTGTTCATACACCTCTGGAACGGGCTGCCGGCCCTGAAGCCAGGCCAGCAAATCCGCATCGGCTTCCTTCAGCAGCTTTTCGAGCAACTCGCATTGCTGCTCTGTCAGCCGGGGCAATTGCGCGCTGGCAAACCTCTCCAGCCAGACATCCAGTTCCAGCAGGCCGCGCCGGCAGCGCCAGCGCAGTCGGCGCAGGGTTTCGGTGCGACCAACAAATCCCCCCATCCCCCCTTTGTCAGGGGGGGCCAAATCATCGCTCTCCTCATGCCTCACGCCTCTCTCCTCACACCTTGCGCTTCACCAGCAAGGACTTGATCCGGCCGATCGCCTCGGTAGGATTCAGTCCCTTGGGGCACGATTCCACGCAGTTCATGATGCCGCGGCAGCGGTACAGGCGATAGGTATCTTCCAGATAATCCAGCCTTTCCTCGGTGGCCTGGTCACGGCTGTCGGCGATAAAGCGCCAGGCCTGAAGCAGGCCGGCCGGGCCGACAAACTTGTCCGGATGCCACCAGAACGAGGGACAGGACGTGGTGCAGCAGCCGCAGAGTATGCATTCGTAGGCGCCTTCCAGTTCGGCGCGCTCTTCCGGTAATTGCAGACGCTCCCGTTCGGGCTCGGGGTCTTCATTGACCAGCCAGGGCTTGATGGATTTGTACTGGCGGAAAAAGGGTTCCATGTCGACGACAAAATCGCGAATGATGGGCAACCCCGGCAGCGGGCGGATTTCGATGGGTTCCTTCAATCCGGAAAGCGGCGTGATGCAGGCCAGCACGTTGCGGCCGTTGACGTTGACCGCATCCGACCCGCAGACACCTTCGCGGCAGGAACGCCGGAAGGCAAGCGTGTCATCGTGTGCTTTCAGTTCAATCAAAGCGTCAAGCAGCATCTTGCCAGCGGGGTCGATCGCAAGCTCAACCTCCTGCATGGCGGGTTGCTGGCCTGAGTCGGGTTGATAGCGGTAAAGGCTGAACTTCATCAATAGCTCCGCGCCTTGGGTTTGAACGTTTCCACGGACAGCGCCCTGAGACGAACCGGTTTGTAATCAAGCTGGTCGCCTTCCAGCGAATAAAGCGTGTGCTTGAGCCAGTGATCATCGTCCCGCCGGGGAAAATCCTCTCGCGTGTGGGCGCCGCGGCTTTCCTCGCGCGCCAGCGCGGAAACCAGGGTGGCGCGGGCAACCAGCACGAGGTTTTCCAGTTCCAGCGCCTCGATGCGGGCAGTGTTGAACACAAGGCTGGTATCGCCCAGGGTAATGCGCGCCATGCGCTGACCGAGTGCTTGTAGTTTTGTCAGGCCTTCCTCGATCACGGCTCGGCTACGGTAAACGCCGCAATGCTTTTGCATCAGCTGACGCAGTTCGCGGCTCAGGCTATCCACCGATTCAGTGCCGCGCTTTTCATCCCAGCGTGCCAGTCGTTGCTGACTGCGGCTGACGTCATTGCCAGTTGATGCGCGTGGATAAGGATTGTCGCGCAGGGTTTCGATCATGTGATTGCCGGCCGCCCGGCCGAACACCACCAGGTCGAGCAGCGAATTGCCCCCAAGACGGTTGGCGCCATGCACGGACACGCAGGCGCATTCGCCGACGGCATAAAGGCCGGGCACGGGTTCTTCGGGGCCGTAGCGCGCGGGCGTGACAACCTGGCCATGCAGATTGGTGGGGATGCCGCCCATCATGTAATGCGCGGTAGGCGCAACGGGAATCGGCGCCTTCACCGGATCGACACCGGCAAAGCGAATGGATAGCTCGCGGATGCCGGGCAGGCGTTCGGCGATGATCTTCTCTCCGAGATGGTCGAGCTTTAACAGCACTTGATCCTTGTTTTCTCCGCAGCCACGCCCTTCGTGAATTTCCGTGGCAATGGCTCTACTGACCACATCCCTTGAGGCAAGGTCAACCGCGTGCGGGGCATAACGCTGCATGAAGCGCTCACCCTGGCTGTTCAAGAGATAGCCGCCCTCCCCGCGCGCGCCCTCGGTAATCAGACTGCCCACGCCCGCAATACCGGTGGGATGGAACTGCCAGAACTCCATGTCTTCCAGCGGCAGTCCGGCGCGCAGCACCATGCCCAGGCCATCGCCGGTGTTGATCATGGCGTTACTGGTATTCCAGAACACGCGGCCCGCGCCGCCGGTCGCAAGCAGGGTCGCCCGCGCTTCGATCAGCATCGGCTCGCCGGTTTCGATGGACAGCGCGGTAATGCCCAGGCAATAACCCTCGTCATCCCGGACAAGATCCAGCACGAAGTATTCGTCAAAGAACTGCGTACGCGCCGCCAGGTTGCGCTGATAGAGCGTATGCAGCAACGCATGGCCGGTGCGGTCGGCACAGGCACAGGTACGAATCGCCTGTTCGCCGCCGAAATTCTTCGACTGGCCTCCAAACGCGCGCTGGTAAATCTTGCCGTTGTCCAGCCGCGAAAACGGCAGCCCCATGTGCTCCAGTTCATACACCGCCGTGGCCGCCTCGCGGCACATGAATTCGATGGCATCCTGGTCGCCCAGGTAATCCGAACCCTTGACGGTATCGAACATGTGCCAGTGCCAGTTGTCTTCCGACACATTGCCCAGCGCGGCGGTAATGCCACCCTGGGCGGATACCGTGTGCGAGCGTGTCGGGAAAACCTTGGACACCACCGCGACCTTGAACCCCGAACCGGCAAGCTGAAGCGCGGCGCGCAGGCCAGCGCCGCCGCCGCCAACGATCACCGCATCAAATGTTCGCTTGTCCATTGCCGCCCCAAAGAATTGCCGTCGCCCACATCACACAAAGCACCAGTGTCAATGTCACCAGCACATTGAGCAGCAGCCTGATCGCAACCGGCTTCACATAATCCATCAGCACATCCCGCAGGCCGATCCAGGCATGCAGACAAAGACTGGCAACCACCAGCCATACCAGCAATCTGACAAAGGTTTGCTGAAAAGCCGAATGCCACTGGGAATAATCGAACGGATAGGCTGACCAGAAGCCAAGCAGCAATCCTGCCCCGGCCAGCAGCAGGATCAGTGCGGAAATGCGCTGTGCCAGCCACCAGCCCGTTCCGCTGTGGGTGCCCGCAATGGTTTTCTTCACAGGAACAGTTTCCAGCCAGCCAGCAACATCGCCAAAACCGCGGCCGCGATCACCCAGAGGGCGGATTGCCTTGCCGCATTTCTTTCCACCCCCCAATGAACATCCAGGGCCAAGTGGCGTATGCCGGCAAATGCGTGGAGTGCCAATGATGCAACCGTCACAAGCAGCATCATGCGGCCTGCCGGACTATTGATCATGGCGGAAATTTCTTCAAATCCAGAACGATGCGAGAGTGAGCGATCCAGCAGATAGAGCGCAAGCGGAAGAGCCAGAAACAGGATGACGCCACTGATGCGATGCAGGATCGAAACCCAACCTGCCAGTGGTAAATGCAGGCGAAATAAATTAAGATAAACGGGTCTGTTATGCATTATTGTTCAGACGTGAGGATGAATACCAGTTTAGCCTGTGGCAGCATTTTGTGAACAAGGAGTTAGGCATGAAAATCCATACACTCTCGGGCGTTGTTATTTTGACCCTGACGTCTACTCCCATCATGGCCAGTCAGGAACTGGCTGAAAAAAATGGTTGCATGGGATGCCATCTCATGGATAGAAGAACAGTGGGGCCATCGATCAAGCAGATCGCCGAGCGTTATGCGGCTCAGCCCGATGCTTCAGCCACACTGTACGAGAAAGTCAAAAATGGCGGTGGCGGGCCCTGGCATGGCACATGGGGTTCGATACCCATGCCCCCGCATGGCGACAACATCCAGCCCGACACGATGAAGACCATCGTGGACTGGATGCTGCTGCAAAAATAAGCTGCTTCACTTTCCGCGCTTGACCGCCTTGATGATCGCGGCGGGAATGCGATCGATCAGGCGCGGATCGAAAGGTTTGGGCAGGATGTATTCCGGCCCGAATTTCAGTTTCTTCAAGCCATAGGCCTTGAGCACGGACTTCGGCACCTTTTCCCGCGCCAGTTCCGCCAGGGCTTTCGACGCGGCAATCAGCATGTCCTGCGTGATGGTTCTGGCGCGCGCATCCAGCGCACCCCGGAAAATGAACGGAAAGCCCAGTACGTTATTGACCTGGTTCGGATAGTCCGAGCGCCCGGTCGCCATGATCAGATCCTTGCGCACCTTGTGTGCCTTGTCCGGGGTGATTTCCGGATCGGGGTTGGCCAGCGCAAAGACCACGGGCTTGTCAGCCATGCTTTTGACCATGGCCGGACTGACCAGATTGGCACCCGACACACCAATAAACACGTCGGCGTCCTTCATGACTTCCTCCAGCGTTTTTGCCTTGGTCGCACGTGCCCAGGGCTTTTTGTATTTGTTCAGATCCTTGCGTGTTTTGCTGACCACACCTTTCGAATCCACCAGCGTGATACTGGACTTCTTCGCGCCCATGGCCACCAGCAGGTTCATCGACGAAAGCCCTGCCGCGCCCGCGCCCAGGCAGACGATTTTCACGTCGGCCAGTTGCTTGCCCTGAATGTTTAGCGCATTGATCAGACCGGCACAGATGATGACAGCGGTGCCATGCTGGTCATCGTGGAACACGGGAATATCCAGCTTTTTCTTGAGCTGCGCCTCGATCTCGAAGCATTCCGGCGCGGCAATGTCTTCCAGATTGATGCCGCCAAAGGTCGGTGCGATGGCCTCGACCACGCTCACGACTTCCTGCACGGTTCTGGAATTGATCTCGATGTCGTACACATCGATGCCGGCAAAGCGCTTGAACAAGACCCCTTTGCCCTCCATCACCGGCTTGGAAGCCAGCGGCCCCAGGTTGCCCAGCCCAAGAATCGCGGTGCCGTTGGACACCACTGCCACCAGATTGCCCTTGTTGGTGTACTCGTAGGCGGTCTTGGGATTCTTCGCGATTTCCCTCACCGGCTCCGCCACGCCGGGTGAATACGCCAGCGACAACTCCGACTGGGTCGCGCAGGGTTTCATGGATTCGACTGACAGCTTGCCCGGCCTGGGCAGGCGGTGATAGTCGAGGGCTTTCTTTTTCAGTTCGGCTTTGCTCATGGGTGATACAGGGGAAAGTAGCAAAAACGCTAGAATAACGGTTTTCGCTCTTGATTCCGACTGTTCCAATCATGTCCTCCACACCCTTCAACACCCTGAAAACATTTCCCGCCGGCCAATTCCACTCACTGCCTGCACTCGAATCAACTGGCATCGGCAAGATTTCCCGACTGCCGGTATCCATCCGCATCGTGCTGGAATCAGTTCTACGCAATTGTGACGGGGTTAAGGTCACGACCGAACACGTTAAACAGCTGGCCAACTGGAAGCCCAACGCGGAAAGAACGGAAGAAATCCCCTTCACCGTGGCACGGGTGATTTTGCAGGACTTTACCGGCGTTCCGTTGCTGGCTGACCTCGCCGCCATGCGCGCCGCCGCGCAAAGAATGGGCAAGGACCCCAAGAAAATCGAGCCGCTGGTGCCGGTGGATATGGTGGTAGACCACTCCATTCAGGTCGACGCTTATGGAAACAAGGACGCGCTCGACCTCAACATGAAGATTGAATTCGAGCGCAACCGCGAGCGCTACCAGTTCCTCAAGTGGGGCATGCAGGCGTTTGATACCTTCAAAGTGGTGCCCCCTGGCGTCGGCATTGTGCATCAGGTCAACATGGAATACCTGGCACGCGGCGTGATGGAAAAGGATGGCGTCTTTTTCCCGGATACTTTAGTCGGCACCGACAGCCACACCACCATGATCAACGGCCTGGGCATCGTGGCCTGGGGCGTGGGCGGCATCGAGGCCGAGGCCGCCATGCTGGGCCAGCCCGTGTACTTCCTGACGCCGGATGTCGTTGGCGTGAACCTCAAGGGCCACGCCAAGCCCGGCGTCACAGCCACTGACATC
>JADFDC010000022.1 GCA_018263115.1 Thiobacillus sp. | reverse complement strand
ACGTGGGTCGCAAAGCAGCGTAGGGCATACCGAGGGTCAGAGCACCTCGTAAATCCAACTGAAATCGTTTAAACGCAAACGACGAAACTTACGCTCTGGCCGCTTAATTGCGCCAGACCCTGCACCAGCCAGCATACGGGGTGGGTTAGGCAACTAACAGCAGGGTAATCTCAGTATGATCGTCCTGTTCAGGGTTGCTTTGAACAGGATTAAATCCAAGGCAACTCGCTGGCATCAAGCCTGTTCGGCGGGCGTGATGCAGGTTAAAACCAATTCACCGGACTAAGTATGTAGAACTGCCTGTAGAGGGCTTGCGGACGCGGGTTCGATTCCCGCCGGCTCCACCAAACAAGAACGCCACCCATTGGGTGGCGTTGTTGTTTGTGAGTCTGGTTGGGATGAGAACCCGCCCCGGGTTCGCGGAGCAAGCACTGCTTGCGACGGACAGCCGAAGGCTGGGCCCTAAGGGCCGAGGTTTGCGGGAGGCAACCGCAAACCAAGCAATCCCGCCGGTTCCTCAATACAAAGCTCATCTTGCTTGGAAATAACTTATCAATTGATGCTCCTAATACAAGTCAATTCTGTTGCATTTAGAAGTCGCTCGATTAGTGAAATCAAGTCGCTTGAAAGCGGATATCTCTTTGCCCCAGTGACTCGATATTCGAACTCCTTGGATTTGTAGTACCGGTTGATCATTGTGATAACTGCTTTTTCTTTTTCCGAAAGATTGACCAACTCTCCAAGACCCATTTGCTCGGCTCTAATAAGTCCCCGGTCAAGATCATGTCCAATATTTTTTAAATCGACCAAGCTTGCTCCTCTCGCGCGTAAAAAACTCTTGAATGCAAGCTCTAGTGAATGGCCAAGTAAATAATAAAGCGGCTGGACTAATTCAAATTTTTTGTTATCCACAAGATGTTTTGCAGCGTCAAGCATTTCTTGAGCATCGGTCCAGAGCCCCATTCCGGTCGTTCGTTCTTCCTCAATCATGATTGCTGTATGCGTTGAAAAAGCATCTCCCTCACCCCACCTGATTCACCTCAAACACCGCATCAATCTCTTTCCCGTTCCAGTTGTATTCCAGGTAGGCGGCGTGCAGGCAGTTCTTAAGCAGCGTGGTTTTTAACGCGGCGAGGCATTCGCCGCCTGCATGGCGTACTGATGGATACAGTATGCCGGGCGCGCCTTCGTCATGCAGGGTGCGGCCGATGGCTTGCGAATACGCGTAGCTTTCCGGATCGACTATGCGCGGTTCGGTCTGGCTGGCTTTTCTGAGATCGGTCACCCTGCCTTTGGCTTCCACCGAATACAGCCGCATTTGCAGGCGCATGGCGGGTTCGCTAGTTGCCTGCATGAACAGGGTTTGGTGGTAGCGGGTTTCGGCGATGGCGGATTCCTTTTTCCTTGTGCAATAGAACACGCCGTAGCTGCCGTCGCTGAAGCGGCTGCCCAGCGGATTGAGGTGGGTGAAGGCGGCCATGATGGGACCCGTGCCGTTGCCGAATAACCGCTCTTCTGGCGGCACAAGACTGATGTCGCCGGTTTCGTCGCGAATGCGGTCGTTGGTCATAGCTTCCAGCGCGTACAGCGCCTCGAAATCCTTTGCGCTGGCGACGCGGTCAAACAGGTTGACGGCGGGAAACCTGGTGGGAATCACGCGCCAGGCAGGGTTCCAGTTGAGCGAGATGCGCGGATAGCTCAAGCCCAGCCACCGCGCCGGGCATCCAGATACTGGCGCACAGCCAGCAGGTCGCTGATGTTGCCGCCCAACATTCTTTGCAGCGCGCTTTTACCGCCAAACATGGGTGCGGCGTTGGGCTTTTTAACCCAAGCGTCCGAGGCGGATGCATCGGGCAGCAGGATTTGCAGGGCCTTGTAAATGCCCAGCAGATAGGACAGGCGTTCAAGCGTGTCGCGCTTGAGGTCGGCGTTTTCCGGCGCGGCTTTCCACTTGAAGAAGGTGGAGCGGCCGGGCGCACCCAGCATGGTCATCTGCTCATCGGTGTTCAGCCCCCAGGCCTGGGCGATGTTGAAGAACGCGCGCAGGCCGGCCGCGGACAAATCCCGGCTGGTCAAGGGCGCGCTTGTCCTGGCTGCGGTGGCGGTTGAGGGCATGACATCAAACCCCAGATTTCACACAGCTCCTGTATAGTCCATTAATGGACTATTGTCAATTTATGATCCATTTAAGGACAAAGATGAAACTTTAAGGCAGCTGGTCTATGGTTAAGACCTTTACGATAAAAACCAACTGGAGGAAACCATGCTCAAGCTAATCGTGCTGGCAGTCATCGTCTTTGTCGCGGTGGTTCTTGTTCTGGCTTCAACCAAACCCGATACCTTCCGTGTAGAACGCTCGGCCAGCATCAAGGCGCCACCGGAAAAAATCTTCAGCATTCTCAATGATCTTCAGCAATGGAAAGGCTGGTCTGCCTGGGAGAAGATGGACCCGGCCATGAAGAAGACCTTTGGCGGCCCGGCAAGCGGGACAGGCGCAAGCTACGAATGGCAGGGCAACAACAAGGTAGGACACGGGCGCATGGAAATCACCGAATCCACCCCGCCCTCCAGACTCGTGATCAGGCTGGATTTCTTCAAGCCGATGGAAGCGCACAACCTGGCGGAATTTACCCTGCGTCCAAACGGCGAATACACCGACGTCAATTGGGCCATGCATGGGCCATCGCCTTTCATGTCCAAGGTGTTTCAGGTATTTGTCAGCATGGACAAGATGGTGGGCAAGGATTTTGAAGACAGCCTCGCCGGACTGAAGACGATTGCGGAAAAATAAGTTGCGCCGGTTTGCCTGACAGCCACTCAGGAGCCGCTTTCACCCAGCCGGTAGCTCAGTTCCTGCAGTAGGGACTCCACCTGCCTTGCGAGTTTTTCCGCCAGGGCCAGAACGTCGGGCGTAGCCAGCCGTGCGCTCATTTCCGTTTCCCTGGCCAGTTCCATCAGTTTCGCTGCTTCCAGATTTCCGGATGAGCCTTTAAGGCTGTGCGCAATGAATTTGATCGCATCGAGGTCATTTTGCCGGATGGCATCGCGCAATTTGTCGGGCGTGCTGGCAAGCGAGGTCCGCGCAACACCAAGCAGCCGGATGATGAAATCGCTGCGATTACGATAACGCTTGGTGAAAGCCGCCCAGTCGATCTGGGAGACTGGGGGGAGTCCCTGTTGCTCAGACCGCCCTTCCTTGACCGTGGCAGCCGACTCGTAGCCCGCATGGATTCCCACACTTCCCTGCTCCCACACAACATGCCTGGAAATGGCATCCACCAGAACTTCGATATCAATCGGCTTGGTCACGCGTTCCAGCATGCCGGAGTCAAGGCAGCGCTGCCGCTCTTCAGGCAGTGCATGCGCGGTCAGGCCGATAACCGGCAAACCCGGCGACAGATCGCGGATGCGCCGGGCGGCTTCGTGCCCGTCCATCAGGGGCATCTGGATATCCATGAGCACCACATCGAAGGCGCTGACACCTGCTTCTTCAAGCCGTTCAAGCGCCTCCTTGCCATTGACTGCAAATTGAACCTGCGCGCCTTCGTGGACGAGCAGGTCTTCCAGAATCAGGCGATTGACTTCCACGTCTTCCGCCGCAAGCACCCTCAGGCCGGCAAACCTTTTCGCGCCTGGCAGGGCATGATGGTGATGTTCCGTGATGGCCGGAATGGAAGGTACGGATACCGGCAATGGCAGACGCAAGGTGAAGCTGCTGCCTTTGCCCGGCACGCTTTGCACCGTGATTTCGCCCCCCATGAGCGTAGCCAGATTGTGGCTGATGGCCAGGCCCAGTCCGGTGCCGCCATATTTGCGCGTGGTGGAACTGTCGGCCTGTTCGAATGGTGTGAACAGGCGCGCCATCTGTTCGGGGTTGATGCCGATGCCGGTATCCGTCACGGTGAAAAGCGTTGTCTGCCCTTCCCTGGATACCGCCAGCGTGACACCGCCCTGATGGGTGAACTTGACGGCATTGCTGAGCAGATTGGCCAGCACCTGGCGCAATCGCAACGAGTCTCCACTGACCCAGGTCGGCAAATCCGCACCAAGATTTGTGGATAACGACAAGCCTTTCTCGCGCGCATGCCCGGCAACCAGATTGACGGCCTGCTCCACGGCGGGAACAAGCTGGAACGGATGCGTTTCCAGTTTGATCCTCCCGGCATCGAGTTTGGAGAGGTCGAGAATGTCGTTGATGATGCCCAGCAGGTGCTGGCCGGAATCCTGAATGTGCTGAAAATGCTCCCTGCAGGGCTGATTACCCGCGTTGCGCAAGCCGATTCTGGACATGCCCAGCACGGCGTTCAGCGGCGTGCGGATCTCGTGGCTCATGTTGGCCAAAAATTCGCTCTTCACCCTGGCCAGGCGCTCGGCCTCGTTGCGCGCCGCCACCAGTTCCGCCGTGCGCGTCGACACCAGTTCCTCCAGATGAATCTGATGCTCGGTCAGCTCTGCCTCGGTTTGCTTGCGGCTGATAAAGCCTGCAAGAATGTCTGTGACGGAGGAGATGAACTGCTCTTTTATCGGATCACGCTTAAATCCCGTGGGGAGGTAAAGCACCAGGACACCGAGCAGCCGGCTCCCCGACACTATGGGCACGCTATAGTGGCCATGATCGACTATACCCGGGTAGGTAATCTCGTGATGCTCATCCACGCAATGGGCGTATTGCAGTTGTCTGCTGGAGGCCGCGCGACCACAGTGACAGAGCCCAAGCGGCACGCGGGCGCAGAAAGTACGGATTTCCGGAGACAGATCACGGGATACAACCAATCGCAGGTTCTGGCCGCTATCGTCCATCAAAAATACTCCACCCTTGGGCAGGATGGAAAGCCAGGACACTGCCAGAAGCTGTTTCAGGCAATCATCAAGTGTCTCCTCAAGCGCGCCGCCCTTGTGTACAGTTTCCAGCAGTTTGCGCAGCGTGGCCTGCTGCTCCCTGTCCCGGCGAATTGTCTCCTCGGCGTGCTTGCGTTCGCTAATGTCACGCCAGACACAATAGATCAGGGGCCTGCCCTGCAATGTGATCGCCGACAGCGTGACTTCAGCAAAGAAAGTGCTTCCGTCAAATCGCCGATGAACCCACTCGAACCGGTTGAGTCCTTGCTCAAGCGCTATCGACATCATGCTCTCTGCCTTGCTGAAGGAACTTTCACCATCGGGCTGGTATTCAGGCGACAGATCAGAAGGATGGGTGTTGAACAAGGCTTCCTTGCTGGGATAGCCAAGCATGGAAACGGCCGCCTGGTTGCATTCAACGAAATGGTTGTTATCGATGATCCAGGAAGGATCCGGCGAAGATTCAAACAGGGTCCTGAAACGTGAATCGATTTGGCTGAGAGTCTCTACCATGTGCTGGCTACACAATATAGACAATAAAAAACATTTAACTTCCTCAATCGAAGTATAGTCCCGGCTGTTGATTTGTTATCGCCCGATAGCAGCCCATGCCAGGAGAAAATCCAGTTCCATGACTACGGATGTCATCATCATTGGCGCAGGCGCGGCAGGCATGATGTGCGCCGCCCAGGCCGGACAGCGCGGCCGCCGGGTGCTGCTGATCGACCATGCTACGAAAATTGGCGAGCGCATCCGCATTTCCGGCGGCGGGCGTTGCAACTTCACCAATCGAACAGTCGGGCCGGAGAATTTCCTCTCGCAGAATCTCCATTTCTGCCGGTCCGCGCTGGCCCAATACAGCCAGCAGGATTTCATCAAGCTGGTTGAAAACCACGGCATCCGCTATCACGAGAAAACACTGGGGCAATTGTTTTGCGACAACAGCGCGCAGAACATCATTGACCTGCTCAAAAGCGAGTGCGACAAGGGGGGCGTGAAATGGTTACATCCGTGCGAGGTAAAAAGCATCGCGCAAATGAGCAAAGGGAATTCCAGGTTCAATGTTCAAACGAGCCAGGGCAGTTTCAGTTGCGAATCGGTCGTTATTGCCACCGGCGGACTGGCAGCCCCTGCGCTGGGGGCAACGCCTTTCGGTTATCAGATCGCGGAGGAATTCAACATCCCTGTCATACCGCCCAAACCCGCGCTGGTGCCCCTGGCGCTGCCGCCGGAAACCCTGAACACGCTCAAACCGCTTTCCGGCGTGTCATTTGACACGCTGAGTCACTGCAACGCCTCGCCTCAGTTTCGCGAACAGGCGCTCATCACGCATCGCGGTCTCTCCGGACCGGCCATTTTGCAGGTGTCCAGTTACTGGCAGTTTCAGGATTATCAGAAAGGAAAGAAACAGCCGATTGATCTTGATCTGCTGCCCGGCATGGACGCTACGGAATGGCTGGCAGACCACCGTCTTTCGCGCAGCCTGCTGGCGAATCTGCTGAGTGAAATCCTGCCGAGGCGGTTTGCGCATGAATGGTGCGGACTGCACGGATGGACCAGACCCATGGCGGAATACTCCAACAAGACCATCGCGGAAATCGCGGTGCAATTGACTGCCTGGCCGCTGCTGCCTTCCGGCACCATGGGATATGTCAAGGCGGAAGTGACCCTTGGAGGCGTGGACACCCGAGCGCTTTCCTCCAAAACCATGGAAGCCGTCAAGGTTCCCGGGCTTTTCTTCATCGGCGAGGTGGTGGATGTCACTGGCTGGCTGGGCGGCTACAATTTCCAGTGGGCATGGTCATCCGGCTGGGTAGCGGGACAGCACGCGTAAAGGCCTGCTTTCTAGGCGTATAGCTGGACTCCAAACCCATCTTTTTCCCATTCGCCAGACAGGTCCCAGCCAGCAGTTTTGGCAATCTTGCTGAATTCATCGCAGCGGAATTTGTAAGAATTCTCGGTATGCAATGTCTCGCCAGAATTGAACTGAAAACCTTTACCGGATACATGGACAAGCTGATCTTCAAGGCTGACCAGATGCATTTCGATGCGGCCTTCAACCGGGTTGTAGAACGCGTAATGGCGGAACCGTGAAAGATCGAAATCGGCACCCAGTTCGCGATTGAGCCGGGCCAGCAGATTCAGATTGAATGCTGCGGTAACTCCTGCTGCATCGTTGTAGGCACGATGCAGCAGTTCCGGATCCTTCTTCAGGTCGAATCCGATGAGCAGCAGGCCATTGTCGCCCGCCAGTTTTCTGAAGCGCGCAAGCAGCCCGGCAACTTCCGCCGGGGAAAAGTTGCCGATACTGGAACCCGGGTAATAGACAAGCCGCCTGCCTGACGAAAAATGGGGAGCCGCCGCTTCCAGGTCATGAACGAAATCCATGCCTATCGCGGTGATCGCCACGCCGGGGTAATCGACCGCCAGCTTCTCCGCCGCTGTGGCCAGCGCGTTGCCTGCAATGTCCATGACAACCAGTTGAGATGGCCTCAGCACTTCGAGCAGGCGCCTGACTTTCATGCAGTCGCCTGCGCCAGGTTCGACGATGCAATCCACCCCGCCGGTCGCCGCTGCGATATCGCCCAGGCGGGAAGCCATCAGCGCCTGCTCGATTCGGCACAACGCATATTCGGGCTGCCTGCAGATGGCCTCGAACAACTGGCAGCCTGCTTCGTCGTAGAAATACTTTGGCGGGATCGACTTGGGACAGGCCGCAAGACCGGCCAGAACATCAGCAAGCAGATCGTCGCGCGCGGACGGAAAATTCAGATAGCAAAAGGGCATGATTGAGCTGGTCTGTAACCGGCTTGTAATTGCTGTCAGTCAACTATAGTTGATTGACAACATGAATATACCAACTTACCTGACCAGTCATTTTTCCGGGGAACAGCTATTAACAAGGCTGTCGCAAGCGCGCAGTCAGTTGAAGGCTTTGATCAACTGCCTGCCTGATCAAGGCTGGCTGGGCTCCAAGGCCGAACACCTCAATCCCCCTTTATGGGAATACGGCCATATCGTCTGGTTTCAGGAACGCTGGTGTCTGCGCAAAAGGAGTGATGGCAGTTTCGCGCCCGGCATGGTGAGCGGAACCGATGCGCTTTATGATTCCTCCACCGTCCCGCATGACAGCCGCTGGGATCTGCCCCTGCTGGAACCCGAGGCGGTTGACCGCCATGCAGACAAGGTGTTCGATGCCGTAGCCTCGCGGCTGCGAAGTACATTCAACAACGAGCTGGCTTACTTCGCCGAACTTTGTCTTTATCACGAACTGATGCATATCGAAGCCTGGTGGATGGCCTTCCAGAACCTGGGTTATGCGCCACACCAGGTAGACATGGCAGGCAAAATTTCAGGTCAAGCCGCACACCTTGAGTTTGCAGAAAGTGAAGTCAACCTTGGAAGCGGGCCGGATGATGGCTTCATTTTTGACAACGAAAAATGGCGACACGCTGTCGTGGTGCCCGAATTCGAAATCGACGCCAGCCCCGTTTCCGAAGCCGCCTTTGCCGAATTCGTTGACGCCGGCGGCTACCAGCTCAGAGCACTTTGGTCAGATGCCGGTTGGGCATGGCGCATAGCCAATCAGGCAAGTCATCCCCTGTACTGGAAGAGGGAAAATGGCTCTTGGCAAGTACGGCGCTACGATCAGTGGACGCCCATTATTCCCGATGGGACCATGCTGCATGTGAATCATCATGAAGCAATGGCGTGTGCCGCATGGATGGGGCGCCAGTTACCCGCAGTCGCCCAGTGGCAGCGCGCGGCTTCAGCTTCAGAATTCAAATGGGGAACTGCCTGGGAATGGCTGAGCGAGCCATTTGCGCCCTACCCCGGCTTCTCTCCTGATCCCTACAGCGAATATTCCCAGCCCTGGTTCCACAGCCATTACGAATTGCGCGGTGGCGGGCCCTGTACAGACCGCCTGTTGAAGCGACCAGGTTTCCGGAATTTTTACCTGCCACACCTGCGAGATCCCTTTGCCGGTTTCCGCACCGTCAGCCTGCCCCGCTGATTGGAATTAGGGTACATTGCAGGCCATGAATCTCCGCGTCATGCCTCAACAAAACACCCTGGACTGGCTGTCGCAGGTGGGCTACACCACGCTGCGACTGTTCATGAAAAACGGACTGCAGAATCACGCTGCGGCAACCGCGTTTTATTTCATGCTTTCCGCCACACCGTTGTTGCTGTTGCTGTCGTATGCCATGCAATTGCTGGGCAGGCTGGCCGAAACCTATGTACCAGCCACCATGCTGTTTGCCGCACTGTACAACCAGTTGCGGCTGGACGTGCTGACGGAGGTTGGATTTCTGCCACGCCAAACCCAGCTTGCGGCAGGGGGCGTGGGTTTGCTGACGCTGCTATTGTCTTCACGCGGGCTGGTCAATGCGGTGCAATCGGCATTCAAGGTCATTTTTCCGGCTGATGTCAAAAGGCGTTTCGTAACTTCCTGGCTGTTGCCGCTGGTCATCATTCCCGTGGCATTGGGATTGCTTGGCATTGCAGGCATAGCGCAGGCAGTACTGACCTTTTTCTCCAGCGTCGAACTGATTGGCGGATTTCAGGCCACGCTGCTGAAAATTCTCAATGCCATCTTTGTGCTGTTCATGATGTGGCTGCTGGTGTTCCTGGCTTATTGGCGTTTGCCAATCGCACGCCCGAAAGCACGTGAAACCGCCATCGTTGCCCTGCTCGCTTCCATCAGTCTGTTTCTGTTGTTTGCCATGTTCGGGCATTTTTTCCGTCTGGAAAATTACCAGTCGCTTTATGGCGCACTGGGCGGCGCGGTGTTCGTGCTGATTGGCGCGTATTTCGCCTGCAATGTTTTTTATCTGTGGGCGCAATGCCTGTATGCGATTGGCAAGGTAGACGTGGAAGCACTGGAACGGCTGTTCCTGGGTGGCGAAGGACAGGGCGCAAACAAGCTGGAAGTTTACGTGTTCAGCCGGGCCAACCGCTTGCTGGAGCGATATGGCAAAAGCTTTGCGCCGGGCGAAACATTGATCGAGGAAGGCGACCAGTCGGAAATCGCCTATTTCCTGTATTCAGGTGAAGTTGGCATCTACAAGAAAACTGAAGGTGGCGAACGCAACCTGGGCGCATTGAAGGAAGGCCAGTTGTTCGGCGAGATGGCCTATCTGCTCAAGGAAAAACGCACTGCCACGGCGCGTGCTGAAACCGAAGTGGTGGTGCTGGCCCTGCCCCCGCACATTCTCGAAGACCTGATGAGGCATTCCGCCCCGCTGTCTCGTCGCATCATCGACACGCTTTGCCAGCGGTTGGAAAAAATGAATCTGGCCACGCAGGAAATTCCCGGCAGATAACAAAAATGGCAGCCGAAGCTGCCTTTTCGTGTGGCAACAAATCCGCCTGCTTACACGCGGCGCTTGAATTCGTTGGTGCGGGTGTCAATCTCGATCTTGTCGCCGATTTCGACAAAGGCAGCCACCGGAATTTCGAAGTTGGTACCTTTCAACCGGGCTGGCTTCATCACCTTGCCGGATGTATCTCCACGCACCGCAGGTTCGGTGTATTCGACTTCGCGCACGACCATGGTCGGCATTTCCAGTGATATGGCCTTGCCGTCGTAGAACACGACTTCCACCTGCATGCCGTCTTCCAGATAATTGAGCGCGTCGCCCATGTTGTCCGGTTCGATTTCATACTGGTTGTATTCGCTGTCCATGAAAACATACATGGGATCGGCGAAGTAGGAATAGGTGCATTCCTTGCGATCAAGCACGACAATGTCGAACTTTTCATCTGCCTTGTAAACGGTTTCCGTACCTGCGCCGGAGAGCAGGTTCTTGAGTTTCATCTTGACCACAGCGGCGTTGCGGCCCGACTTGTTGTATTCGGCCTTCTGCACCACCATCGGGTCGCTGCCGATCATTACCACGTTTCCGGCGCGGAGTTCCTGGGCGGTTTTCATGATATTTCGTCCTGATTAAGCTTAAAAAACAGGCGATTGTATCTTACTCAGGGCGAATTTGACCAGTTCATTCGCAAGATTTGGCCAGGACTTGATTCGTGTCTCCCATCGCCCCGCATGACAAGTGAATTCGGGCAAATTACCCAGATATTCGCGCCAGATTTCCCGGTTAATTTCCCCCGCATTCCAGACCCGCCAGGCTTCGGCCAACAAATTGGCGGTTTCCAGCTCAAGCCCCTGCTGATATAGCCCCAGGAATGCCTGAAGCTTTTTCCAGTGCGCCCCGTCTTCCTGCACATAAGGCTGCCAGATCATTGGCCTTGCCGCCCATTGGGCCTGGATGAAGGAATCCTCGCCACGAACGCAATTCAGATCGCATGCCCATAACAGGCGGTCATAATGAACCTGATCCAGGAAAGGAATGGAATGGATGGCAAGCTGCCCGCGCTTTACGCGCTGACCTGATTGCAGACCAACCAAACCCAGCCATGCCGCCACGCGGCTGGATGCCTTGCCCTCCGGAACGATCAGGCAGGTTGGCTGTGGCAATCGCGCCAGCGCATCAAGTAATCCCGCTATGGCCGGGTTGTCGTAAGCAAACAGCGAAATCGTCAGTGCCTGATCCGGCAGGGAATCAATACCCAGACTCGAGAAAAAACGCGCACGCTCGCCCGGCTGATCTCGCCAGGACGCCAGTTCTTCATGCTGGCGCAGGCTGCCCAGTAATCCAGCAGTTCCGGGGCCAAACCCCGGGATGAAAAATGTCTGCGTCAATGGCAGCCGGGGATGCGGCGATGTCAGGCCATGGCATTCCGCAACCCACTCTTCCGCGCTGAGATATTCAAGATTGATCCAGACCGGCTTGACCGCCATAGCCGCCATTTTTTGCAGATAGGCGTCAGGCAAATGGCAGGCCAGCGCCTCGATGACCACACGCGCAGGCTCAATTTCCGGAAGATTTTCCTTCCAATGACGGATGTCGATGCCTTCTATCTGCTGGATTACGGCATCCGTGTTCAACCGCGGTTCAAGACGCTTAAAACTCACCAGATCATCCACCCACAGGCATACCTCCTGATCGAACTCGTCCTTCAACTGCCGCGCAAGACGCCAGGCAATGCCGATGTCGCCGAAGTTGTCGATAACGGTACAGAAAATGTCCCAGCGCGTTTTCATGCGTCTATTTTACGGGGCCTGAAACAACAAAGGCGCCAGCGGCGCCCTTGTTAGCGTGAAAACAGGCGAATCAGCTTTTGCCCTTAAGACAACTGCTCATGAATTTCTTCCTGGCATCGCCGGTTTTGCCCTTGGCTTCGGCATTGCAGTCGCGCATACGCTGCTGCTGGGGCGTAAGTTCCTTGCCGGACGCGGCAACCGCGGGCGAATCCCCTTTCAGGCAACCACTCATGAAAGCCTTGCGTTCATCACCCGACTTGCCGGAAGCCTGGGCATTGCATTCCTTCATGCGATTTTGCTGAGCGGTCTCGGCTAGAACAGGCGTAGCGGACAGGGCGGTCAATGCGGCCAACATCAGTAAACCATGCTTCATCATGTGCTCCTCGTTGTGGTGATGGGGAGACATGACTTTACCCCTTTTGGCAGAAAAAGTTGTAAACCCTTGTCAAAGCGCGCCAATCGGCGTAGAAAGCCGGAAAGTTCCTGATTTTCATGGGACTTTGGGTGGTTGGAGATTCAGGGCAGCACAAGGCGTCTTGTATCAAACAACAAGCGGTTGGCCGCACGCAGTTCGCGGCTGTAGTACGCCAAATGGAGGATGATTTCTATGGCAACAGGTACCGTCAAGTGGTTCAGCGATTCCAAGGGTTTCGGCTTTATCACTCCCGACGACGGCGGTGAAGATGTGTTCGCGCATTTTTCCGCCATCAACATGAATGGCTTCAAGACGCTGAAGGAAGGCCAGAAAGTATCATTTGAAGTGAGCCAGGGTCCAAAGGGCAAGCAGGCTTCAAATATTCAAGCTGCCTGATTTTTCAGCAGCCCTTTAAAACCCCGCGGCAGCGGGGTTTTTTATTTGGACTCGCTCTCATGACAGTGCGATTCCATGACTGTATTTCCGCAACCTACATTTTGGCAATCATCGCATCGCCAAATGTGGAGCATTTGATCTCAGTCGCGCCGTCCATCAAACGGGCGAAGTCGTAGGTCACGGTCTTGGCGGCAATCGCGCCATCCATGCCTTTGATGATGAGGTCGGCCGCCTCGGTCCAGCCCAGATGCCGCAGCATCATTTCCGCCGACAGGATGATCGAACCCGGATTCACATAGTCCTTGCCTGCATACTTGGGCGCGGTGCCATGGGTGGCCTCGAACATGGCGACCGTGTCTGAAAGGTTCGCACCCGGCGCAATGCCGATGCCGCCGACTTCGGCCGCCAGCGCGTCGGAAACATAGTCACCGTTCAGGTTCAGCGTGGCGATCACATCGTATTCGGCCGGACGCAGCAGAATCTGTTGCAGGAAAGCGTCGGCGATCACATCCTTGATGACGATTCCATTAGGCAGTTTCATCCAGGGACCTTCGTCGATCAGTGTGGCGCCAAATTCGCGCGCGGCGAGTTCGTAACCCCATTTCTTGAAGCCGCCCTCGGTGAACTTCATGATGTTGCCCTTGTGCACCAGCGTCACCGACTTGCGCTTGTTGTCGATGGCGTACTGGATGGCGCGGCGGATCAGGCGTTCGGAACCTTCAATCGAAACCGGCTTGATGCCGATGGCGGAGGATTCCGGGAAACGGATTTTCTTGACGCTCATTTCCTGTTGCAGGAAGGCGATGACTTTCTTCACCGCTTCGGAGTTGGCTTCCCATTCCACGCCGGCATAAATGTCTTCCGTGTTCTCGCGGAAGATCACCATGTCGACTTTCTCCGGCTCTTTCACGGGTGAAGGCACGCCGCTGAAATACCGCACGGGACGCAGGCAGACATACAAATCCAGCATCTGCCGCAGCGCAACGTTCAAAGAACGAATGCCGCCTGAAGTTGGCGTCGTCAGCGGGCCCTTGATGGAAATGACGTAGTCCTTGACCGCCTGCACGGTTTCATCCGGCAGCCACTGGTCCGCGCCATAGACCTTGACCGACTTCTCGCCCGCATACACTTCCATCCAGGCAATCTGTTTTCTGCCGCCGTAGGCCTTGGCCACGGCGGCATCGACCACCTTGCGCATCACCGGCGTGATATCCACACCCGTGCCGTCGCCTTCAATGAAAGGAATAATGGGCATGTCGGGCACGTTGAGCGTGTTGTCGGGATTGACGGTAATTTTCTGGCCGTTGGCGGGAATCTGGATGTGCTGGTATGTCATGATGGTCGGTAATAAACGATCTGAATCAAACGATGCTGAGTTAAACGATAATATGGCGTATGTCGCGTCTGCTTCTTTTCAACAAACCCTACGGCGTCCTGAGCCAGTTTACGGCAGGGGGACGCTGGCAGGGCCTGAAGGACTTCATTCCGGTTCCGGACGTTTATGCCGCCGGAAGGCTGGATGCGGACAGCGAAGGATTACTGATTCTAACCGATGACGGCGCGCTGCAAAAACGCATTGCCGATCCTGCCCACAAATTGCCCAAGGTTTACTTGGCGCAGGTGGAAGGAATCCCCGATGATGCAGCCTTGGCGCAACTGCGAAAGGGCGTCGATCTGGGCGATTTTGTCACCCGCCCCGCCAAGGTCAGAAAAATGAACGAACCTGCCGGACTGTGGCCGCGCAACCCTCCCATCCGTTATCGCAAGGCCATACCGACAAGCTGGCTGGAACTGACAATTAACGAAGGCAAGAACCGCCAGGTGCGGCGAATGACCGCTAAGGCGGGTTACCCAACACTACGTCTGATCCGCTGGTCGATTGGAGACTGGAGTTTGAACGGGCTGACGCCCGGTGAATGGTTAGAACTGCATGTCTGAAGAAAGCATCTGGCTACCGCACGTCGTTGTCGCCGCCATCGTCGAACAAGACGGAAAATTTCTGCTGGTCGAAGAAGAGACTGCCGATGGCATGCGGCTCAACCAGCCTGCCGGCCACTGGGAACGCAACGAAACCCTGTTGCAGGCTGTGGTGCGCGAAGCGCTGGAGGAAACCGGGCACCATGTAGAACCGTTTGCTCTGCTTGGATCTTACACAACCTCCAACCCTGCACGCGAGATTACCTATCTGCGCTTTGCCTATATCTGCAAAGTCACCCGCGTCGATCCAGGTTACAAACTGGACAAGGGTATCGTCCGCGCCTTGTGGCTCTCGCCGGACGAGATCGCAGCCAGCCCCATCCGTCACCGCAGCCCGCTGGTGATGCGCTGTGTGAACGACTATATGAGTGGAAGGCGATTTCCGCTGGATTTCGTGGTGCATTCATGACGCCTCACTTCGTCATCGCGAGGCCGAAAGCCGTGTCAATCCCACTCGTAGAGGCTCAGCAAAACCATTCTGGATTGTTATTGCTTCGCCGCCATGACACGGGTATCGAAAATGTCTAAAGTCGTCGTCGGCCTCTCCGGCGGCGTGGACTCCGCCGTTGCAGCATACCTGCTCAAACAGCAGGGCTACGATGTGCTTGGCGTGTTCATGAAAAACTGGGATGACGACGACAACACCGAGCACTGTACCGTCCGCCAGGATTTTCTGGATGTGCTGGCCGTGGCCGATGTGCTGGGCATTGAGGCCGAGGTGGTCAACTTCGCCGCCGAATACAAGGAGCGGGTGTTCAGCTACTTCCTGCGCGAATACCAGGCTGGCCGCACGCCCAACCCGGACATCCTGTGCAACTCGGAAATCAAGTTCAAGGCCTTCCGCGAAGATGCGGTAAAGCGCGGCGCGGATTTCATCGCCACCGGCCACTACGCCGGGCGGGGCGAGGACAGCACCGGCCGTGCCACCCTGCTGCGCGGGCTGGATGCCAACAAGGACCAGAGCTATTTCCTTTACCGGCTCAATCAGACCCAGCTCAAGCCCGCCCTCTTCCCGCTGAGCGAATTGCCCAAACCGGAAGTGCGCAAAATTGCAGAAAAGATCGGCCTGCCCAATGCCAGGAAAAAAGATTCCACCGGCATTTGCTTCATCGGCGAACGCAACTTCCGCGAATTCCTCGAACGCTATCTGCCCAAGACACCTGGTGACATGATCACGCCGGAAGGTAAGATCGTGGGCGAACATCAGGGCCTGACGTATTACACCCTGGGCCAGCGCGAAGGCCTGGGCATAGGCGGACAAAAGGAAAGCTCGGGAGAGCCCTGGTTCGTCGCCGGCAAGGACATGGCCAGCAACACCCTGATCGTCGTGCAGGGTCATGACCATCCGCTGTTGCAATCAGGTAATCTTGTTGCACAAGATTTGAGCTGGGTTTCGGGTGAATTGCCTGACTTGAACCGTCCCTACACCGCCAAGACGCGCTACCGCCAGCAGGATGCGGCCTGCACCTTGAATCTTGAAGCGGATGGAAATCTACATGTGACTTTCGAATCGCCGCAATGGGCCGTTACACCAGGCCAGTCAGTGGTCATTTACGATGGCCGTGTATGTATGGGCGGAGGCATCATTGCCTGAAGTAGAATTCAGCCTATCCTGACTTTTAACTGCATCATGTCCGAACCCAAAGAAGCACCCGCCCCCGCCGCCAATTTCATCCGCAACATCATCGATGAGCAGAATGCCGCCGGAAAATGGGGCGGACGCGTAGAAACCCGCTTTCCGCCTGAGCCAAACGGCTATCTGCATTATGGCCATGCCAAGTCGATTTTTCTTAATTTTGGCCTGGCACGCGACTACAACGGCGTGTGCCATCTCCGCTTCGACGACACCAATCCGGAAAAGGAAGAACAGGAATACGTCGATTCCATCATCAGCGCGGTGAAATGGCTGGGCTTCGACTGGGGCAAGCATCTTTATTACGCCTCGAATTATTTCGATACCATGTACGCCTGCGCCGAGCATCTGATCCAGTCCGGCAACGCCTATGTGGACTCACTCAATGCCGAAGACATGCGCGTTTATCGCGGCACACTGAATGAACCCGGCAAGGACAGTCCCTACCGCACCCGCAGTGTGGAAGAGAACCTGGATCTGTTCCGCCGCATGAAGGCGGGCGAATTCGCTGACGCCGCGCACGTGCTTCGCGCGAAAATCGACATGGCCTCACCCAACATCAACATGCGCGATCCGGCCATTTACCGCATCAAGCGCGCCACGCACCACAACACCGGCGACATCTGGTGCATTTACCCGATGTACACCTACGCACATCCCATCGAGGATGCGATCGAGCACATCACCCACTCCATCTGCACGCTGGAGTTCGAAGACCAGCGGCCGTTCTATGACTGGCTTCTGGACAAGCTGTCTGATGGCGGCTTCTTCACGCGGCCGCTGCCGCAGCAGATCGAGTTCGCACGGCTCAATCTGACGTACGTGGTGCTGTCCAAGCGCAAGCTGATCCAGCTGGTGGATGAAAAACACGTCAACGGTTGGGACGATCCGCGCCTGCCAACGCTGATGGGCGCGCGCCGACGCGGCTTCACGCCGGAAGGCTTCAGGCGCTTTACCGACCAGATCGGCGTATCCAAGGCAGACTCGTGGATAGACATGAGCGTGCTGGAAGCCTGCATGCGCGATGACTTGAACGAACACGCCCTACGACGCATCGCCGTGCTCGACCCGGTCAAGCTCGTCATCGACAACTATCCGGAAGGTCAGAGCGAAGACTGCTTTGCGCCCAACCATCCGCAGCAACCGGACCTGGGCAAGCGCGCCGTACCTTTCTCGCGTGAACTCTGGATCGAGCGCGAGGATTTCACCGAGACTCCGCCCAAGGGTTATTTCCGTTTATTCCCTGGCAACAAGGTGCGTCTGCGTTACGGCTATGTCGTCGAATGTACCGGCTGCGACAAGGATGCCGCCGGCAATATCACCGCCGTGCGCTGTACTTACCTGCCCGACACCAAATCCGGCACGCCCGGTGCGGATGCCATCAAGGTCAAGGGCAACATCCATTGGGTATCGGCCGCCCATGCTTATCAAGCCGAAGTGCGCCTGTACGATCGCCTGTTTGCCGTGCCCTACCCCGGCCGCGATCGCGACTATCTGGAAGATATCAACCCGGCCTCGAAAACAGTCATCGCCGCGCAGCTTGAACCAGCCTTGAAGGATGCAAAACCGGAAGAACGCTTCCAGTTCGAACGCCATGGCTATTTCGTCGCCGACATCAAGGATTCCAGACCGGGCATGCCGGTATTCAACCGCACGGTCACACTTAAGGATTCGTGGGCCAAAGAAAATGGCTGATGCGCTGACCCGTTTTGTTTTTGAGTACGCACCAGTCAAGGGCGGCATCGTCCAGCTCGACGATGTGTGGAAAACCGTGCAAAACCATGCGGATTATCCGCCGCCGCTGCGCAGGGTTTTGGGTGAACTACTGGCCGCGGCCGCCCTGCTTACCTCCAATATCAAGTTTGACGGCAACCTCATCCTGCAACTGCAAGGAAAGGGTCCGGTAAGGTTGATCGTGGTGGAAGCCACATCGAAAAGGACGCTGCGCGCGACCGCCAAATGGACAGATGAAATACCAGACAGCGACAGCCTTGCCGACCTGCTTGGCCAGGGCAGTTTCGCCATCACGCTCGACCAGAGCCAGGCCGGCAAGCAGAACTACCAGAGCATTGTGCCGATGGAAGGCGCAAGCGTTGCAGAAACGCTTGCCCATTACATGAAAAGCTCAGAGCAGCTCGACACCCGGATTTATCTCACTGCCAGCCATGAGCGGGTGGCGGGCATGCTGCTACAACGCATGCCTGACCAGAAAAGCGCGGACGCTGATGCCTGGAATCGCGCCACCCTGCTGGCCGACACCCTCAAACCCGATGAACTGCTCACGCTTCCGCCAGGTGACACCTTGATGCGCCTGTTTCATGAGGAAACCCTGAGACAGTTTGAACAGGAAAAACTGAGTTTCGCCTGCACCTGCTCAAAGGACAAGGTAGGCAACATGTTGAAAATGCTGGGGGAAGAGGAAGTCGGCGGTATTGTGGCCGAACAGGGTCATGTGGAGATCAACTGTGAATTTTGCGACAGGCAATACCGTTTCGATGCGGTGGATGTCGCGCAGTTGTTCAAGGGTAGCGAGCTTTTGCAAGCGCCTTCTTCAAGACACTAAAGCCCGAGCATTTGCCGGCTGCGTGCCGACAGGTCGTGAATATCAAACAGCGTCAGAAAATCGATGGTGCCAAATTCACGGTCAATGGCAGGCGGCCCGGCGATTTTAGAGCCCAGTGACAGATACGTCGAGAGAAGCTTGGGTGGCCTGGCAGGGTGTTCGAATACCCTGTCCAGCGGGCAGGCCACTTCCGGCAAGGGCAGCGTACGCAAACTTTCCGAGGCGAGATAACGGCTTTCAAACTGGCGGTAAACCGCTGCGCCCTCGGCCGCATCCTGTGAAGTCAGCGAACTGCACCCTACCAGATAGCGTCCGCCTCGCTCCCTGGCATAGCGGGCAATGCCGCCCCACAACAGCGACAGCACACTCATGTTGCGATGCGACTTGTGCACGCATGCGCGACCCAGCTCGATCATCTCATCGCGGATGGGTTCATATGGCGTGAAATCGAATTCCTGTTCGCTGTAGTAGCCAAAATTCCTCACAGCGTTCGCACCTGTCTGCAAACGATAGGTGCCAACAACTTCACCCGACTCATTCTCGGTCACGATCAGATGATCACAGACCAGATCGAACTTGTCCGTATCGAGACCCGTGGCATGAGCCGAGGCCAGCCCTTCATTCAGTTCAAGGTTGAACACCGCATAACGCAAGGCCTGAGCGGCCCTCAAATGATCCATGCTGGTCGCCAGGATGATGTCGTAAACCGGGTCCGAATCGGTTTTTCTCAGAAGACGCTGAGCCGCCGCGCTTGAAGTTTCAATAAGTTGCATAGATATTGAACGAGTGGAACTTTCCAGTAGACTATGATTGGGTAACCGAGTTTCAGCAAAATCGTAGCCGGGCTACATGACAGGATTTTTATTCTTTTTAATCAAACAGGTTACAAAACGCATCGAACCTGGTTTCAAATCGACAATCCACATTAAATGGATAATCTGACCCACACCCTATCCGGACTCATCACCGCTCGACTCTACCCGGCGCAAAAGCTGTCCATGAGAACGCGCTACATCGCCGGCGCGCTGGCGGCCAATGCGCCCGACCTGGATATTCTGCTGGCGCCCGTTTCCTCGCAACTCTATCTTCTGCATCATCGTGGAGAAACCCATTCGCTCTTGTTGCTGCCGTTGTGGGCCTTTCTCCTGTCATGGATATTTTCGCGAGTATTCAGATCTACCGACGGCTGGCGCGATTTTTACGGCCTGACCGCTGTCGCATTGCTGGTTCACATCGTTGGTGACTGGATCACCGGCTATGGCACCCAGCTTCTCGCGCCACTGACCAACCATACATATTCGCTGGGTACCACGTTCATCATCGATCCGCTGTTGACCCTGATCTTGCTTGCAGGGTTTGTGGCCTGTCTATGGAAAAGGACGTCACTGCGCCCAGCCCAACTGACCTCGCTGGCTGTTGGAGTGTGGATTGCCACCCAGTTTTACTGGAAGCAGGAAGCGTTCGAAGCGGGTCATGCCTACGCTGCATCGCAAGGCTGGAAAATCTTTACGGTCAACGCCGAACCGCGCCCCCTGGCGCCATTCAACTGGACCGTGCTGATCCATGAGGGTGACCGCTATCACTATGCGCATCTGAAGCTGAATGGCAAAACGCCGCAAACCGCGCGAGCTGATGCAAACTGGCTCAGCCGCGCGCTGGCTGCATTCCAGCCTGTTGCAATGGCAGACTGGCATAGTGTTTCCAAGTTCGGACAGGGAATAGACGATGAACTTGCGCGTGACATCTGGGCGCGGCCGGAATTCGACTTCTTCCGCTGGTTTGCAAGCGCGCCGGCGTTATACAGAATTGACCACCATCCTGGCGGGCCGTGCGTGTGGTTTCAGGATTTGCGCTTTGTCGCGCCTGGCCGCGATGGGCCGTTCCGGTTTGGCCTGTGCGGACCTGAGTGGAAGAGCTATCGGCTTGGCCGCGATGGCACCCCTGTTGCTTTTGATTAACCCTGCATCTGCTCACCAAATTTCTCCAGCGCCTTTCTAACCTTGGGCGCCACAACAAACTGGCAATAAGGTTGATAGGGATTGTTGGCGTAGTAGTCCTGGTGATAATTTTCTGCTGCATAGAAAGTCTGCGCTTCTGCAAGTTCAGTCACCACCGGATCGGGCCAATGTGATTTCTCGTTAGTTATTGCCTTCTCGGCTGCCAGCTTCTGTTCTGGCGTATGGTAGAAAATAGCCGACCGGTACTGCGTACCCCTGTCGTTGCCCTGCCGATTGAGCGTGGTTGGATCGTGGATGGCGAAAAACACTTCCAGCAGGTTGTCAAAACTGATTACCGCCGGATCGAATGTAACCTGCACCACTTCCGCATGGCCCGTGTTGCCCATGCACACAGAGTTGTAATCGGGATTGGGCAGGTGCCCGCCCATGTAGCCGGACACCACTTTGTCGACGCCTTTCAACCGCGTGAAAACGGCTTCCATGCACCAGAAGCAGCCTCCGGCGAGCGTGGCGGTTTCGAGTTTGGGCGGCAGGGGCATTGTGTTCTCCTGAAATAAGCTTCAGTCGCAAACAGCCTGAAACCCTTACGTGGCCGGTACGGTTTCCTTGAAACTGGCCCGGCTGCTGACTTTTCCATAGAACGCCGACAGATTGGGATGCGCCTCGCGCCACTTGATGTCTGGAAAACGGAAATCCAGGTAGCCGAGGCAGCAACCGGCGGCGATGTCGGCCAGGCTCAGTTTGTTGCCAATGAAGTTCAATCGTTCGCCCAATGCCTCGGAAAGCGCTTCCAGCCCCTTGAACACCTTGGTCTGCTGGCGCAGCATCCAGTCCTGGCTTCTTTGTTCCTCGGGCCGTTTGTATTCAAGAAAAATGAGCGCGGCTGCATCGGTAATGCCGTCGGCCAACGCCTCGATTTTGCGGGTTTCAATGCGGGAACCCGCGTCGGAAGGAATCAGCTGTCCGACCGGACTGACATGTTCCAGATATTCGACGATCACGCGCGAATCAAAAAGCGTTTCGCCGTCCTTCAACACCAGCACGGGCACCTTGCCCAGCGGGTTGAAATTGCCCACCTTGGTATCTGCGCTCCACGGTACATCGATAAGCAGTTCAAAAGGAATTTTCTTTTCCAGCAAAACAATGCGAACCTTGCGTCCAAACGGCGTCGTCGGGGAGGAAATCAGCTTCATTGATGATTATCTATTGCAAAAATCTGTTGGTTAATTATCCCTGATCCAACTCCAAAATGGAGTATGTCTTTTGGCGTAGTACCGGCAGAATATCCCGCTCGTACCAGGGGTTTTTCTTGAGCCAAAGACGATTGCGCGGACTGGGATGCGGCAGGGGGAAAAATTCCGGCAGGTATTCTTGCCAGGCCGCCACGGTATCCGTCAGGGTTTTCTTGCAGCGATTTCCCAGATAGTAGCGTTGAGCATACTGGCCAATCAGCAGGGTAAGCTGAATAGCTGGCAAGGCCGCCCGCAAGCGTGTATGCCAGTGCGGCGCGCACTCCGGCCTAGGCGGTAAATCGCTGCCCTTCTCAGTGCCGGGATAGCACAGGCCGGTTGGAATGATGGCTATGCGGGATTCATCGTAGAACTGCTCGCGCGACAATTGCAGCCATTCACGCAGCAAGTCACCCGATGGATCGTTCCAGGGAATGCCGGTTTCGTGCACCTTGCGCCCCGGCGCCTGGCCAACGATCAGTATTTTCGCAGTGGGCGATGCCCGCAGTATGGGGCGTGGTTCGTGTGCCAGCTTGTCCGCGCAGATCCGGCAGGCACGGACTTCCAAAAGCAGGGCCTCGAATTTCCTACTGGCCAATTTGGCTGGCGATGTAGCCCTTGAGCGCGGCCACATCCGGGGCCATGATTTCGACCTTGCGCGGCAAGGCTTCAAGATTGGCCAGTTCCGCCGGCCGCCCGGGCTTTTGTCCGATGGCTTCCTGAATGGCATCCTCGAATTTTGCGGGCAGCGCGGTCTCCAGCACCACCAGCGGAATGCCGGGCTGGCGGAATTTCAGTCCTACGTTGAGTCCATCGGCGGTATGGGTGTCGATGACAACCCCATACAGATCGTACGTGTCGCGGATGGTCTGCATCCTCAACGCATGGTTGCTGGCGCCGGAAACAAAGCCATAACCCTTCACATTGTCGAACAAGCCCAGGCTCTTGAAGTCCACCGCCTCGCCCCTGTCGACCTTTGCCCACATGTCGCGAATCCTTGCAGCATCACGGCCAACCAGATCGTAAGCAAAGCGTTCAAAATTGGACGCCTTGGAAATATCCATCGATGGACTGCTGGTGTGGTAGGTGTGCGCCGCGTCGCGCGGGCGGTAGACGCCGGTTCTGAAAAACTCGTCCAGCACGTCGTTTTCGTTGGTGGCTGCGATCAGCTTGTCGATCGGCAGGCCCATCATGCGCGCGATGTGACCCGCGCAGATGTTGCCGAAATTGCCGGACGGCACGGCAAAGCTGACCTTCTGCGCATTGTTATCGGTCGCGGCGAAATAGGCCTTGAAGTAGTAAACAATCTGCGCCAGCACCCGCGCCCAGTTGATCGAATTGACCGCGCCAATTTTATATCTGGCCTTGAAGGCAGCGTCGTTGGAAACAGCCTTGACCATGTCCTGGCAATCGTCGAACACGCCCTTGACGGCAATGTTGTAAATGTTGGGGTCATGCAGGCTGTACATCTGCGCCTGCTGGAAAGGCGTCATGCCCTCCACGGGCGAGAGCATGAACACACGGATGCCCTGCTTGCCACACATGGCGTACTCCGCCGCCGAGCCGGTATCGCCCGAGGTCGCGCCAACGATGTTGATGCTTTCCTTGCGACGTGCCAGCTCGTATTCAAACAGGTTGCCCAGCAACTGCATGGCCATGTCCTTGAATGCGAGCGTCGGACCATTGGACAGTGACAGCAGATGCAGGCCGGGTTCCAGCGTCAGCAGCGGCGTAATGTCTTCCGGGTTCTGCCCTTCGCGGACAAAGTGATAGTTCTGAGCGGTATAGGTCTTGTCGATGAGACGCTTCAGGTCGTCAGCGGGGATGTCATCGACATAGCAGGAAAGTATGGCGAAAGCGAGCTCGCGGTAACTCATGCCGCGCATTACCGTCAGTTCGGCATCGCTGAAATGCGGGTAGGATTCCGGCAAATACAAGCCGCCGTCCGGCGCGAGACCACCAAGAAGGATATCGGTGAAACCGGCTTTGGTGGATTGGCCGCGGGTACTGATGTATTTCATTTACCCAGCGTCTCCAGCCGGATGCGCGTAACCTTGCCCTGAACCGAAGCCAGCCCCTCGATTCTGGCAATGGCGGTATTCATGTTCTTCTCGACCGTCTCATGCGTCAGAAGAATCAGGTCGGTGCTGGCTTCGCCTTCTTCCGGCTCGCGTTGCATCAGCGCATCGATCGAAATGCCGGCGTCGGCAAGAATTCTCGTAATATCCGCCAGCACGCCGGTTTCGTCAGCCACGCGCATGCGCAGGTAATAAGACGTCTCCACTTCTTCCATCGGCAAAATGGGCAAGTCGGCTTTCAAGGCATCCGGCTGGAAGGCAAGATGCGGCACACGCTGGTGCGGGTCGGCGGTGGCAAGACGGGTCACATCCACCAGGTCCGCCACCACGGCTGAAGCCGTCGGTTCGGAACCCGCGCCTGCGCCGTAATACAGTGTCGGACCGACTGCGTCGCCTTTCACCAGCACCGCATTCATGGCACCATTCACATTGGCGATCAGGCGCTTTTCCGGAATCAACGTGGGGTGCACGCGCAACTCGATTCCCTTTTCTCGGCGCCGGGTAATGCCCAGCAGCTTGATGCGATAACCGAGCTGCTCGGCATATTTCACATCATCGCCGGTCAGTTTGGTGATGCCTTCGGTGTAAGCCTTGTCGAACTGCATGGGAATGCCAAAAGCAATGGCGGAAAGAATGGTCAGCTTGTGCGCGGCATCGATGCCTTCAACGTCGAAGGTCGGATCGGCTTCCGCATAACCCAGCCGCTGCGCTTCGGCCAGCACGGTATCGAAGCCCAATCCCTTCTCGCGCATTTCGCTGAGAATGAAATTGGTGGTGCCATTGATGATGCCGGCGACCCATTCGATGCGATTGGCAGTCAGGCCCTCGCGGATTGCCTTGATGATGGGAATGCCGCCCGCTACCGCGGCCTCAAACGCCACCATCACACCCTTGACCTGCGCTGCGGCAAAAATCTCGTTGCCATGCTTGGCGATCAGATGCTTGTTGGCGGTGACGACATGCTTGCCCTTTTCGATGGCCAGCATCACCAGTTCCCTGGCTGGCGAAAGTCCGCCAATCAGCTCAACGACTATATCAATCTCTGGATTGTCGACCACATCGAATGGATTGGTGGTCAGTTTCAAGTCTTCGCCCGCCAGCTTCCGGGCTTTTTTCAGATCGCGCACCGCCGCCATCACGACATGGATTTCGCGTCCCGCGCGGCGGGTGATTTCCTGCTGGTTGCGGCGCAGCACCGTCAATGTTCCACCGCCCACGGTGCCCAGACCCAGCAGACCTACTTTGATTGGTTTCATGGCTTCAGAAAAAAAAGAAATTATTTGTGACGCTTGCGTTCGAGGAAACGGCCAACTCGACCGATTGCTTCGCGCAAATCCTCTTCGTGCGGCAGGAACACGACCCGGATGTGATCCGGATGCGGCCAGTTGAAGCCGGTACCCTGCACGACCAGTACCCGCTCCTGCTCCAGCATTTCCAGAATGAACTGCTGGTCATTGCGGACGGGATATATTTTCGGATCCAGCTTCGGAAACAGATACATGGCCGCTTGCGGCTTGACGCAGGACACACCGGGTATCTGCGTCAACAATTCCCAGGCAATATCCCGCTGCCGTGTCAGCCGTCCTCCGGGCGCAACCAGGTCGTTGATGCTCTGATATCCGCCCAGCGCGGTCTGAATGCCAAACTGCCCCGGCACGTTCGAACACAACCGCATCGACGCCAGAATGTTCAGGCCTTCGATGTAATCGCGCGCATGTTCCCTGTCGCCGGAAATAACCAGCCAGCCCGCGCGATAGCCGCAGGCACGGTAATTTTTCGACAGGCCATTGAAGGTGATGGTGAGCACATCTTCCGACAGCGCGGCAATCGAGGTGTGGCTGGTGCCGTCATACAACACCTTGTCGTAAATCTCGTCGGCGCAAATGATGAGCTGATGCTGGCGCGCCAGTTCAAGAATTTCCTTCAGCAGATCATCCGGGTACAGCGCACCGGTCGGGTTGTTGGGGTTGATGATCACGATCGCCCGCGTGTTCGGCGTGATTTTGGCCTTGATGTCGGCGATGTCCGGCAGCCATCCAGCTCCCTCGTCGCAGATGTAATGGCGCGGCGTGCCGCCACCCAGGCTGACCGCCGCGGTCCACAAGGGATAATCCGGCGCCGGCACCAGCACCTCATCGCCGTTGTTTAGCAGCGCCTGCATCGACATCACGATCAGCTCGGACACGCCATTGCCGATGATGATGTCATCTACATCCACGCCCTTGATGCCCTTTTCCTGCGTGTAATGCATCACTGCCTTGCGCGCGGCGAACAGCCCCTTGGACTCGCTGTAGCCCGAGGCGTTGTGCATGTTTCGGATCACGTCCTGGACAATCTCCTCCGGCGCTTCGAAGCCGAACGGCGCCGGATTGCCGATGTTCAGCTTGATGATGCGCTGGCCGTCCTCTTCCATCTGGCGCGCGCGCGCCATCACCGGGCCGCGGATGTCGTAACACACGCTTTCCAGCTTGCCGGATTTTTTGACGGGTTTTAAGGTTGGGGCGGAGCTCACTCGAATTCCTGAAATTGCCCTAGAATCTGGGGCTTAAAGCGTGTCATTCTACTTGAGCCGCCCAGCCCGGGCAAACCCGGCGGCAACCGGAAATCCCGTATGAAACTGCATTTGAGCGGCCCCGACGGACGCTACTACTTCACCGGCTATGAAACCGACCACGTGATGGTCAACGGCGAGCGCCTGTCATTCGGCCTGATCCTGACACCCACCCAACTGGACAGGGAAACCTTCATCTCGGTGTCGTTTGAGCGGCTGGAAGAAAGCCACTTCAGCCACCTGGCCAGCCTGGGTTCGGAAATCGTGCTGCTGGGAACAGGATCGAAACTGCGTTTCCCCCATCCCCACCTCACCCGGCCCCTGATCGACGCCCGCATCGGCCTGGAAGTGATGGACACTGGCGCGGCCTGCAGGACCTACAACATTCTGGCGGGTGAAGGCCGGAATGTTATGGCGGTGATTCTGGCTTAGACCTGATTGCTCACCAGTCCAACCATCATATCCCCGAAGGTGTGAATTGCCGGAAATTCCTCCGGATCCTTCTCCGGCTGTTTGGTATCCGGAAAACGCACGGCAAGCAGATGGGCTATGCCGTAGGCTTGGGCGCTGCGCAGCACGGGCAGGCTGTCGTCGACGAGTAATGTCTCATCAGGATTGAAAGGTTCGCGGTCCTGCAGCCCAATCCAGAAGGCAGGGTTTTCCTTGGGCAGTCCAATGTCGTGCGAGGTGTGCAGGGCGTCGAAGTAGCGTTCCAGCCCTGTGATGCGCATTTTCAGGTCAAGACTTTTGCGATGGGCGTTGGTGACCAGCACCACCCGGCGTCCCGAGGCACGCGCGGCTTGGAGGAATTCTGGCACATCGGGATGGATGGCGATGAGGTGGGCGACTTCCTCTTTCAGTTCGGCGATGTCGAGTTCCAGCTCGCGGCTCCAGAAATCGACGCAGTACCAGTCCAGCGATCCGGCGCGATGATGATAGCGGCCAGTCAGCTCCTGCCGGGCTTCGTCGAAGCTGAGTCTGTGTTTTTCCGCGAAGCGCATTGGCACATGCTCGCGCCAGAAATGGTTGTCGTAATGCAGGTCAAGGAGAGTGCCATCCATGTCCAGAAAAACGGTTTGGATTTCTTTCCAGTCAATCATTCATCAATGCCCTGATATGTGCTGCGACGCTGCGGCCCAGTGCGGGCAGATCGTAGCCGCCTTCGAGGAAAGATACTACTCTCCCCTGAGCTGATTTCGCCGCAAGCCGGCAAACTTCATCGGTCAGCCATGCGTAATCTTCTTCGAGCAGATTGAGCCCGGCAAGCGGGTCATCCCGATGACCATCGAATCCTGCGGAAAAAAAGACGAAATCCGGCGCGAAAGCCTCGACTGCGGTCAGTCCCGATTTTTCCCAGGCCTGCCGGAATCCCGCGCCCGCAGTTCCGGCTGGCAAGGGAAGCGGTACATAGCCCGCGTGCGCCTGCGTACCACAATACGGATACAGCGGATGCTGGAAGCTTGAAACCAGCAACGCGCGCTTGTCTCCATGAAATATCTGCTCCGTGCCGTTACCATGGTGTACATCGAAATCGACGATGGCAACCCGGCTGATGCCGGGCTGGGAAAGCGCATGGCGTGCCGCAATGGCCACATTGTTGATGAGGCAGAATCCCATGGCACGCACAGACTCGGCATGGTGGCCCGGCGGCCGCACATTGCAGAAAGCCCGCTTGTATTTGCCCGCCAGAATATCCTCTACCGCCTGCACACCCGCGCCGGCGGCATGCAGCGCGGCTTCCCAGCTATCCGGACACAGACCGGTATCCGGGCCCAGCCAGTTGACGCCGCTTTGCGGAAGGGCGCTGATCAGGCCATCAAGATAAGCGGCAGGATGCACGCGTTCCAGTTCATCGCGGTAGCCTTCTGGCGCCTTGACCCGGATCAGGTCAGTGATCAATCCAGATTCTTCGAGTACCTTGTCGATGGCGGCGAAGCGTTGGGGCTGCTCGGGATGCCATGGCCCCATGTCGTGCCGAGTACAGACCGGATGGGACAGCAATGCGACTTGTGTCACAAAAAAACCGGATCAGAACAACTGGTCTTTGGACACGCCCTTGCGGCGCAGCATGTTGCGCAGGACGCGCAGGGCTTCCATCTGAATCTGGCGAACGCGCTCGCGGGTGACCTTCAGGTCCACCGCCAGATCCTCCAGGGTGGAGATGTCGTTGTTGTTGATGCCGAAGCGGCGCTCGATCACCCAGCGCTGCTTGTCGTTTAGCTGCTCCAGCCATTCGTGCACATGGCGTTGCACTTCGGCGTTTTGCAACATGTCCTCGGGCATCTGGCTGTTTTCGTCGGCGATGGCTTCACCCAGCGAAAGGCTGGGATCGATATCAAGCGGCGCATCCAGTGAGGCCACGCGTTCGTTGAGCGACATCACACGGCGAACTTCTTCAACGTCGTGGCCTGTCAGGCTGGCAATGTCTTCCAGGTTGGGATCGGTGACGCCGTGCGTTTCCAGGTGACGCTGCGCGCGCAGGAAGATGTTGAGCTCCTTGATGACATGTACCGGGAGGCGGATAGTGCGCGACTGGTTCATGATGGCGCGTTCGATATTCTGACGAATCCACCAGGTGGCATAGGTCGAGAAGCGGAAGCCGCGCTCAGGGTCGAATTTTTCCAGCGCGTGAATCAGGCCGAGATTACCCTCTTCCACCAGATCCAGCAGCACCAGACCACGATTGGCATAGTGCTTGGCAATGTTCACCACCAGCCGCAGGTTGTGTTCGATCATTTTCTGGCGGGCTTCAAAGTCGCCATCGCGCGTGCGCCTGGCCAGGGCGACTTCCTGTTCGGCTGTCAGCAATGCCGCCTGGCCGATTTCATTGAGGTACAGCTGGGTAACATCCGCCTGGATATCGAATTCCTCGACTGGCGGCGCCTCGACTTCCTCGTGTCCGGAAGGCTCTGGTGCTTCGACCTCTTCCTGCTCTTCTATGGGTTCGTCTTCTTGACTCATTTGCGCTCTGGAAGGATTTTCAGCGGGTCAACCGGCTTCCCATACTGCCGGATTTCGAAATGCAGTTTGACGCGATCACTTTCCGTATCTCCCATTTCGGCGATTTTCTGTCCGCTTTTAACCCACTGCCCCTCCTTGACCAGGATGGCATGATTATGGGCATAGGCGGTCAGGTATTCACCCGGATGTTTGACGATAACCATTTTTCCATAACCGCGTAATCCCGAGCCACTATATACCACCTTCCCGGGAGCGGATGAAAATACCGGGGACTGTTTCTCACCCACGATATCAATGCCCTTTCCGCCACCGTCACCAAACTGTCCGATCAGTGAACCCTCGGCAGGCCAGCGCCATTCTTCTTCGGCATCCTGACCGGGCGCGATGCTTGTAGTGGGAGGCGCTACGCCAGCTTGGGGAACATCAACCGCCTTGGGCAGTTCAGGCGTTTTTCCAGTCAGCAGTGCCCAGTTTGCTTCGGAATAGGGCAATCGCTGGGCTTTGGGTTCGGTGAGCAGTGGCGCTTCCCTGATTGTCTTTACAAGCGGCTGACCGGCATCCCGCAGGGGTAGAGTTTCCACCTCTTTTGCCTTGTCTGACAGGACAGCCGGCGGCGTCAGCCTCAGGACCTGTCCAGCCTGAATCACGTCTGGGGATGCCAGGTTGTTCCAGAAAGCCAGGTCCCGGTAGTCCAGACCATTTTCAAATGCAATGGCAAAAAGCGTGTCGCCCTTTTGCACGACAACCTCGCCTGTTCGCGCTACGGTTGAAGTTGTGGATGGACCTGTATTCGTAGCAGGCTTGGAAACCGCTTTGGCTGTTGTAGCGGGCTTGGGCTTTGCCAGTTCGCCGATCGGCGCAAAGCCGGGCGCCTCGCAACCTGCCAGCATGAATAGTGCGAGCGCAGCCTGTAATGCTTTCACGCGACCCCTGGCAGCAACGGCACGAATTTCACCGCTTCGAGCTTTTCTTCTACAAACTCATTACCAAGACGGGTTACCACCAGCAGGACTTGCTGATCATCGCCCAGGGGCATGACCAGGCGACCGCCATCAGCCAGCTGCATTTTCAGCGCCTCGGGTACGGCAGCGAA
Source organism: Thiobacillus sp. (assembly GCA_018263115.1). GTDB lineage: Bacteria > Pseudomonadota > Gammaproteobacteria > Burkholderiales > Thiobacillaceae > UBA6918. The sequence goes on along the minus strand of JADFDC010000022.1, from coordinate 7,103 downwards.
CGCCGCTGCGATGACGATGGCATCATAAGGCGCGCCTTCGGCGTAGCCTTGCATGCCATCACCGTGCTTGAGTTTGACATTATTGATACGCAAATCCCGGTAGCGCTTTCGTGTCTGACCAACCAGCGCGGCAATGCGTTCCATGGTTACGACCTCCTTTGCAACCTGGCCAAGTACCGCCGCCTGATAGCCGCATCCGGTGCCGATTTCCAGTACGCGTTGCAATGCCCGGTTGTTACGGGCCAGTTCGGTCATACGTGCGACGATGTAGGGATTGGAAATGGTCTGGCCAAATCCGATCGGCAATGCCGTGTCATCATAAGCCCGGCTTTCCAGGGCCTGATCGATGAACAGATGCCTGGGTACAACGCCCATGGCGGCGAGCACCATTGCATCGGAGATTTTCTGTTCGCGAAGTCGCTCGATCATGCGCCCACGTGTTCGGGCCGATGTCATGCCAATGCCGGCGCGCGGATTGTTGCTCACGCCAGCCAGCCTTTCACGCTTTCTGCTTGCGCGTAATGCGTCAGATCGATTTGCAGTGGCGTGATGGAGACGCGGTTATTAGCCACCGCGAAAAAATCCGTACCCTCGCCCGCATCCTGCGCGGAACCCGCCGCGCCTACCCAGTACATGATCTGGCCGCGCGGGTTGACCGACTTCAAGACCGGCTCGGCCTTGTGCCGCTTGCCCAGACGGGTTACCTCCCATTTTTCCAGATCTTCCCAAGGAACATCGGGCACATTGACGTTGAGCAGGGTTGTTTCCTTCCAGGGGCTGTGCTGGTAACGATTCACCAGCTCGGTCACTACCCGCGCCGCGGTTTCAAAATGTCCGTCGTGAAGGTTGGCGAGTGACACGGCAATCGCTGGAATACCCAGCAGAAAGCCTTCGGTTGCCGCGGCAACAGTGCCCGAATAGATGGTGTCATCGCCCATGTTGGCGCCATGGTTGATGCCGGAGATGATCATGTCAGGCAGGTGATCGAGCATGCCGGTAACCGCCAGATGTACGCAGTCTGTCGGCGTGCCGTTGACGAAGTAATAACCAGAAGGTGCCTGCCTCAGCATCAATGGCCGATCCAGCGTAAGTGAGTTGCTGGCACCGCTGCGATCCCTTTCTGGCGCAACGACCGTGATGCTGGCCAACGGCTCCAGCGCATTTGCGAGCGCAGCCAAACCTGGTGAGAAGTAACCGTCGTCGTTGCTGAGCAGAATCCGCATGATTAATTGCTGAAGGAAACGCGGGTGACGAAGGAAATAAAAAAGCCGCAAGACATGCGGCTGATTTTACAACGTTGCTTCACCTTTTCGCGCGGTTTCAGCAGAGGAATGCAGTGAAAAGTTGCAGCTGATATTGGGGAAATTGGTCGGGGCGAGAAGATTCGAACTTCCGACCCCCTGCACCCCATGCAGGTGCGCTACCAGGCTGCGCTACGCCCCGACGAAGCCCGAGATGATACCAGCATTTGCATCGCCAGTCGAACTACTTTGACAACAAATCGCGGATGGCAACCAGCTCTTCGCGCAGCTCCGCGGGCGTCAGGTCCCTTGCCTGACTTTCCCTGGCGGGTTGAGCTTTTGCCTGATCAGCCGATTCGAGTTTGTTGCGTGCGCCGCTGATGGTGAATCCTTCTTCGTAAAGCAGTTGACGGATGCGACGGATGAGAAGAACTTCGTGATGCTGATAGTAACGGCGGTTGCCCCGGCGCTTTACCGGCTTGAGCTGTGAGAATTCCTGTTCCCAATAACGCAAAACATGCGGCTTGACCGCGCACAATTCGGCAACTTCGCCAATGGTGAAATATCGCTTGGCCGGGATCAGCGGCAGTTCACTCTGACTGGAGGCTTCCGTCATGCTCGGCGTCTTCCACCATGGCCTTGAGTTTTTGGCTGGCGTGGAAGGTCACGACACGCCGCGCCGAGATGGGCATTTCTTCGCCGGTTTTTGGATTGCGGCCCGGGCGCTGGGGTTTTTCACGGCACTGAAAATTGCCAAAGCCGGAAAGCTTGACGGTATCGCCTGCTTCCAGCGAATTGCGAATTTCCTCAAAAAACGTTTCGACCATTTCCTTGGCCTCGCGTTTGTTGAGTCCAACTTTTTCGAACAGAAGATCGGCGAGTTCAGCTTTGGTTAGGGTTGTCATGATTATCAAGCCTCAGGACCGGAGTTTTGCTCCATGCCGGTTGATTACAGATTCGGCAATTTGCGTCACGGCCGTCTCCACTTCCGGCTCTGTGAGCGTACGTTCAGTATCTTGCATAACTACTCGGAATGCAAGGCTTTTTTGCCCTGCCGGCACCCCTTGACCCTGGTAAAGATCAAACAGGGCCAGCTCGCGGACAAAGCTTTCCTTCGCTTCGCTCATGGTTTTCAGGATCGCCTCGACCGTAACGCCCTGGTCCACCAGGAAGGCAAGATCACGCCGCACGGAAGGGAAACGCGAGAGCCCCTGATGGCGTGGCAAAACCCGGTTGCCGAGCACATCCAGTTCGATCTCAAAAAGTACTGGTGCGGCCTGCAGGTCAAAATGCTGCACCAGTTTATGGTGAAGCGTACCCAACCAGCCCATGGGGTTGCCATTGATATAAAGCCGGGCGCACTGTCCTGGATGGAGCGCCGGGTGATTCTCCGGCCGATATTCCAAAGCTATTCCCGGCAGGTTTTCCAGGTCGCCTTTGACATCGAAGAAATCGACCACACGTTCCGCCACACCCCATTGCTCGGCAAAGGCTGGCCCGTAACACAGCCCTGCAAGATGATGCGGCTGCCGCAACCTGTCTGCCTCCTGTAAATAAACACGGCCCGCTTCAAACAGGCGGACCCGGCTTTGCTGACGATTCAGGTTGTTTGCCAGCGCATTGATCAACCCACCCCATAAAGTCGAACGCATGACCGAAAGCTGACTGGCGATCGGGTTTTTCAAGGCAATCCGAGTGTCACTGGCTGACAAAGCCTCTTCCCATGCCGGATCAACGAAACTGTAGGTAATGACTTCCTGGTAGTCGCGTCCAGCCAGAAAATTTCGCAGGAGTGAAACAGCATGAACCGTTTCCTCAACCGGCAGCATGATCGTTCCGGCATGGGGAGCACGCGCCTCAATCTGGTCATAGCCATGCAACCGGGCCAGTTCTTCAATCAGGTCTTCCTCGATTTCCAGATCGAACCGGTAACCCGGCGGTGTGACATGCCAGGTTTCGCCATCATCCCGGACAGTCAAACCGAGCCTTTGAAGATAGCCGCGCATGACTTCGTGGGTCAGTTCGATACCCAGCACTTTCGTGACCCGTTTCGGACGCAGCTTGATAGGCTCGCGCCTGGGCAGTTTGCCGGTTTCCTCGACGACAGGGCCTGGCTGGCCGCCGCAGATTTCCAGCATCAACTTGGTTGCGCGCTCCATGGCCATGTTCGTATTCGAGTAATCCACCCCACGCTCGAAGCGATGGGAGGAGTCCGTTGCCAGCCCCAACCGGCGTGCCCGGCCGGTGATGGCTTCCGGTGAGAAGAAGGCTGCTTCAAGGAAAACATTGCGTGTTTCCAGCCCAACTGCGGTGGCCGCGCCCCCCATGATACCGGCCAACGCAATCGGCCCACTCGAATCGGCTATCACCAGCATGTCGCTGGACAGTTCCGCTGACTGCTCATTCAACAGGGCGATTTTTTCACCCGAGCTGGCCCAGCGAATCTGGATGCCACCAGCCAGCTTGTCCAGGTCGAACGCGTGCATGGGCTGGCCGAGTTCCAGCAACACATAGTTGGTAATATCAACCGGGGCTGAAATCGAGCGAATACCACTGCGCTCCAGCCGCATCACCATCCAGTCCGGCGTCGGCGCATCGGGATTGATGCCTTTGATTACGCGGCCCACATAACGGGGACAAGCTTCCGACGCATGCACTTCCACTTTGAAAGTGTCGTAGATTTCCTTCATCACCGGTGGCTGGGAAGGCAGATAGGCCCGCGTTCCGGTCACTGCTGATACTTCGCGCGCCAGCCCGATCAGGCTCAGACAATCCGCGCGGTTCGGTGTCAGCTTCAATGTGATGATGCTGTCATCCAGCGCCAGATATGTGCGGATATCCGTCCCCACAGTCGCATCCGGCGGCAGCACCAGCAAGCCATCAACCTTGTCTTCAAGCCCGATTTCGCTCGCGCCGCATAGCATGCCAAAGGATTCGATCCCTCGGACTTTCGCCTCGCCGATCTCCATGGCGGGCAATCTGGCGCCCGCACGTGCACAAGGCACCTTCTGTCCGGCTGCCACATTGGAAGCGCCACATACGATTTGCAGCGGGCTGCTCTCCCCGACATTCACCTTGCAGACACGCAAGCGGTCCGCGTCGGGATGGGACTCGACGGACAACACTTCGCCAACGATGACACCCGAAAAAGGTGGCGCGGCAGGCTGGATGGCTTCAACTTCCAGCCCGGCCATGGTCAGGCGATGGGCGAGTTCAGCCGTAGACAGTTGCGGATTGACCAGGGTGCGGAGCCAGGATTCAGGAAACTGCATAAGCACCCACCCTTACTTGAACTGCGCCAGAAAGCGCAGATCATTCTCGAAAAACAGCCGCAGGTCATCCACGCCGTAGCGCAGCATGGCGAGACGTTCCACGCCGAGACCGAAGGCAAAACCCAGATACTTTTCGGGGTCGATGTTCACGTGGCGGAATACGTTGGGATGCACCATGCCGCAGCCCAGCACTTCCAGCCAGCCGGTATGCGAACAGACGCGGCAGCCTCTGCCGCCGCAGATCACACAGCCAATGTCCATTTCAGCCGAGGGTTCGGTGAACGGGAAAAACGACGGACGAAAACGCACGGCCAGATCATCCACCTCAAAAAAGCGCCGCATGAAATCCGCCAGCACGCCCTTGAGATCGGCAAACGACACGGACTCATCGACCCACAGACCTTCCACCTGATGGAACATGGGCGTATGCGTCACATCCGAATCGCAGCGGTACACCCGGCCTGGCGCGATGATGCGGAACGGGGGCTGGTGCGATTGCATGTAATGCACCTGCACCGGCGAAGTGTGTGTGCGCAGCACGTCGCCGGACTCAAGATAAAAGGTATCGTGCATCGCGCGCGCCGGATGATCTTCCGGGATGTTCAGCGCGGTGAAATTGTAAAAATCAGTTTCGATTTCCGGCCCGTCGGCCACTTCAAATCCCATGGAACGGAACAGCGCCTGAATGCGATCCAGCGTGAGGCTGACTGGATGCAGTCCGCCATGTCCGCGGCCACGCCCGGGCAATGTCACGTCGACCGTCTCTTCTTTCAGCTTTCTTTCAAGCTCTGCGTCCTGTATCGACTCGCGGCGCATCTTCAGCGCAGCCTCGACAGCCTGCTTGGCTTCGTTGACGCGTGCGCCCGCATTCTTGCGTTCTTCCGGGGACATCGTACCCAGCGATTTCAGCAGTTCGGTCAGAGCGCCCTGCTTGCCCATGAAACGGGCCTTGACCTGCTCCAGACCGGGCATATCCTGACACCCGCGTATGGCGGTCAGGGCTTCGGCAACGATTTCGTTGGGGTTGCGCATGAATCTCTCGTGGTTACCAACAAAAAAAGAGGCCTCACGGGCCTCTTTTTCACAGCAGTATCACTCAGGCAGCAAGGCCGGCTTTTACCTGAGCAGCCAGCTTGGCAAATGCATCCTTGTCGAATACTGCAATATCGGCCAGCACCTTGCGGTCAACCTCAATGGCAGCCTTCTTCAGACCATTCATGAATACGCTGTAGGACAGGCCGCATTCACGGGCAGCCGCGTTGATACGGGCAATCCACAGGGCGCGGAACTGGCGCTTTTTCTGGCGGCGGTCGCGGTAAGCATACTGCCCCGCTTTCATCACCGCTTCGTTGGCTATGCGGAATACGTTCTTGCGACGGCCGCGGTAACCCTTGGCAGCATCAAGCACTTTCTTGTGGCTGGCACGGGCCGTTACACCTCTTTTTACGCGTGGCATGTTCTATCCTCCTTATGCGTAGGGCAGCATCTTACGCATGGCTTTCTGGTTGGTGGCATCGGCAACAGCCATGCCACGCAACTGACGCTTGCGCTTGGTGGTTTTCTTGGTGAGGATGTGACGCAGGAAAGCGTGGGTACGCTTGAACTTGCCACTACCTAGTGCGCGGAAACGCTTGGCAGCGCCGCTCTTGGATTTCATCTTCGGCATTTTTAGTGCTCCATTTATGTCATGAAGACAGGCGGCGCCACCTTGGCGCGCTTGGTTGACCTGTCGATCACTTGTGTCAGGCTTGCGCCTGTTTAGTTCTGATTAAGCAGCATGCAGCCCGCCTTAATCAGGACACTTATTCCGGCACTTCATGTCCGGAGCAAGCTTATTTCTTCTTTTTCGGCCCCAGCACCATGATCATCTGGCGGCCTTCCATTTTGGGAAACTGCTCGGTGACGGAAATTTCCGCAAGATCCGCTTCCACCCGCTTCAGCAGTGCAAGGCCCAGTTCCTGGTGCGTCATTTCGCGGCCACGAAACCGCAACGTCACTTTTGCCTTGTCGCCTTCGGTCAAAAACCGCACCAGATTGCGCAGCTTGACCTGATAATCGCCTTCGTCCGTGCCAGGACGGAACTTCACTTCTTTAACCTGGACCTGCTTCTGTTTCAGCTTGGCTTCGTGCTGTTTTTTGCTTTCCTGATATTTAAACTTGCCAAAGTCCATGATCTTGCAGACCGGAGGTTTGGCGGTCGGGGAAATTTCCACCAGATCCAGATCCGCCTCTTCCGCAACCTGCATTGCCTGACGCAAGTTTACGACACCAAGTTGTTCACCTTCAGCACCAATCAAACGAACCTCAGGTACATCAATTTCACCGTTGATTCGTGTCTGTTTATCAGTAGCGATGAGCCGTTCTCCAAGTCAAACCCTCAAAAGGGCAAAATAAACAAGGAGCGGCATGTTGCCCGCTCCTCATTTGCATATCGTTTTTGCTTACTGTCGTGCCTGCGCTTCGCTGGCAAGCCGCCCTGCAAAATCCTTTACAGACATCACACCCAGATCCTGATTGCCGCGGGCGCGGACCGCAACACTGTCAGTTGTCATTTCCTTGTCGCCCACAACCAGAATGTAAGGCAGCTTCT
>JADFDC010000021.1 GCA_018263115.1 Thiobacillus sp. | reverse complement strand
CTTGCCATCCCGGACGTCGAAGTCCATGACGCCCAGGAATTTGCCATTGGACCCGGCGTTGGTAACCAGAGTAATGCCGTTGGCATTCCTGACCTGGATCGGCTGGGGTACGCCATCGTGGGTATGGCCACCGAAAATAACATCAATGCCGGTCACGCGGCTGGCCATCTTCAAGTCCACATCCATGCCATTGTGGGACAGCACGACTACTACCTTGGCGCCTTTCGCGCGGGCTTCATCCACCCACTTCTGCATGCTGTCGTCGCGGATCCCGAAGCTCCAGTCGGGAACCATCCAACGCGGATTGGCGATGGGGGTGTAGGGGAAGGCCTGGCCGACGATGGCCACCTGCACACCATTGATTTCCTTCATGACATAGGGCTTGAATACCTGGTCACCGAATTCATTCGTGACGACGTTCTGGGCTACAAACTCCACACCGGCCTTCTTGAAGTCGCCATTGACGATCTCCATTACCCGCTCGGCACCATAGGTCATCTCCCAGTGTGGAGTCATGACGTCCACCCCGAGGGCGATACAGGCATCCACCATGTCCTGGGCGTTAGTCCACAGGGCGGTGGCGGAACCCTGCCAGGTGTCACCGCCATCCAGCAGCAGGGAACCAGGCCGGGAAGCTCGGACCTTGTCCACCAGAGTCTTCAAGTGGGCAAAGCCCCCCACCTTGCCGTATGTCTGCGCAGCAGCCGAGAAGTCCATGTAGGTAAAAGCATGGGCATCGATGGACCCTGACTGTATTTTGTAGGCTTTAAGGAGATGCTCGCCGACCAGATGAGGAACCTTGCCCACTGCCCTACCCACGCCCAGATTCACATTGGGCTCGCGGAAATATATGGGCAGTAATTGGGCATGACAGTCCGTCATGTGCATGAGTGACACATTGCCGAAGCAAGGGAGGTCGTAGTAATTGGCAGGGACGTTGCCGGCCAGTGCTTTGCGGCTATTTAGAGCAAAACCCGCTGCGCTGGCAGCGGCAAGGACCTGAAGGAATTCACGACGTGACATGGACATGTTTTTCTCCCTGGCCTGGCTGAAGGTTACACATTGTTGTGTTGTCGCTTACAACGGTAAATGGTAGCGATGGACCAAGTGCCATGGTCTATTGGGTGTGGTAATAGCTGCATTCCAACTCTTGAGACGAATTGTTGTTTTTACATGCATGCAACAACCAAGGATCACATTATGGATACTGTTTAAACTCGAACAGCGTTAACTTGAGATGGGTAACGATGGATATCTATAGTGATATCCGGCTAAGGAGGGCTGTTTGTGGCAGGTTGTGATGCCAAGAAGAAAAATGCAGCAGGCATTAGTTCTGAGTTGCAGTGTTTTGCAACATGATATTAGTCATGTTGGCTGCTTAAGCTTTAAGCAAATAAAAAATCCCGCCCAAAAATTCACAGCCGGGCGGGATTCGGAGGAAGCGTAAGAGAACTATTTTCGCGATGTCCTTTTTGGTTTGGCGGCGGCGTGTTTCTCGCGCAGGTCGGCGGCCATTTCCTTGATCTCGGCCAGATCCCTGACCAACTCGCTCCAGCCATACCACAGCGCATAGTCGGGGTTGGCGTGGAAGGTGCCCTGGAAGGTGCGCATGCGGTGTTCCAGATGCATGACGAACAGCCTGTGTTCGATGGGCAGGGGCGCATCGTGGAAGGTCAGCAGATCGGGGAAGGGCTGGGCATAGCTGGCCGGCTTGTCGATGATGCCGTCCTTGTAGAGATCGGCGATGACGCGGATGGCTTCAGCCAGCAGATGGTCGGCCTGGCGGATGATCTCGTCGCCTTTCTCAAGTTCGCCCTTGGCAAAACTTTCGGCATGGCACTGGGTGCAGGTCTTGATCATCTTGTCGCGCTCTTTCTTGAAGGACGCGGCATCCAGCCGGGCGACATCCGCTGCCTTGACGGCATCGAGCCGGCCGGTGGTGTTGCCCTTCAGGTCGAGCACGCCCAGGGCTTGCAGGATGGTGATCTGGTCGGCTTTCCATTGCGGGTCATCCGACAAGGGCAGGCGCACGGCCAGGAAGCCCCAGGCGGTGCGGACTTCATGGTTGCCATCCTGCATGTGGCAGGTCTGGCAGGTGGGCGCCGCAACCTTGTCTGACAGGGTACCGTTCTGTTTCAGAAGGTAGCGCACGCCATGCTTGGAGGCGGAGTACATTTCCCATTGAGGATGGTCGAAGCCCATGTGGCAGGTCTGGCAGGCCTGGGGCTGCTGGGCTTCCTTCTTGCTGAAGGTGTGCCGGGTATGGCAGGCATCGCAGGAGGCATTGCCATACTTGCCGCCTTCCTTCTTCAGTTTCTCGACTTCCTCAGCCGATTTCAGGCCCATCTTGTGGCAGCCGCCGCAGCCTTTCATGCCAGAGGACATCTGTGCCGGCAGCATGTGCGTGGTGGGCATGGCCTTCATCGCGGTCCATGCGTGGGCGTGCTTGCCCTTGCTGAACTGATCTTTCTGGTCGATGTGGCAATTGCCGCAGGTTTCCGCCGTGGGCATTTTCGCCAGTTTGGCATCACCCGCGTTTTTGTGCTGCATGCCATGGCAGCTGGCACACTTGGGCCCGCCCTTTACCGAGGCGTGCTTGCTGGCCTGCCAGTCGGCGACGACCCCCGGCGAGGTTTTATGATGGCATTCGACGCATTCGTCGGCCCAGACACTGGAGAAAATGAGGGATACAGCAAGAGCAACCAGGCGCACGATGTTCATGGCTTGTCCTTGTCGAGTGATGGCGTGCAAAACCATAATCAAGAAATGGATAAATTTCATTGACGATGATCAAGCCTGAGTGGCCTTTTTCGGCTTTATTTGCCGGGGATCACAATTTTGTTTTGATTTCTTTACCTTTAAGGCAGAGTACGCCGGAACCCCGTTACAGAGCTTCGATCTATTATGAAGGGAAGGGCAAACGCATAAATGAGATGACAGGTATGTGGAAATATCTTTTCTTTGCTGCGCTGATTCTGGCTGGCGGGTTGTCAGGTTGCGCGACACCCCAGTATCAGACGGTATACCGCTACGAGCCGCCGCCCGATGCAGAAGGTCTGGCGTGCCTTAAAGGTTGCGAACAGAAAAAGGAAGCCTGCCAGGCAGATTGCAAGGCGCGTTTTCAGGCATGCCAGAAAGACATCGAGCCGCTGGTTGAGGAGCGTTACCTGCAAGCACTCAAGAATTATGAAAACGATCTGCGGCATTACGCGCTGGCGCTCAGGCAATATGAAATCCAGCAATGGCTCTACTGGCCGCACGATTACTGGCCATACCATCGTGGTTATTATTCATACCCATGGCCGGGCCCTTATTTCCCGCCGCCTTACCTGGCGCCCTTGATGCCCACGCGTGAAAGTGTGAAAGCTGCGCTTGAAAAAGAGAAATGCCAGGCTGACTGCGGCTGCCTGTCCGCCTTCGATACCTGCCATGTCAGTTGCGGCGGCAAGCGAATTCCTGAGACTGTCTGCATCAAGAACTGCGGGTATGCCGGAGCCGCGAAGGACAAATAATCATTAAAAGGGGAGAAGCAATCTTCTCCCTTTTCGGTTTGCCGATTTGAAGCCTTTCAAACCCTGACGTATACCCAGCCCTTTTGCATGCGGTTCAGGATTTCATTGATGGCAGAGGAGGCGACGCTGGTTTCAGGCAACAGAACCACATCCACCCCTTCGCGTTTGAGCCGGGCTATGGTCTGGCCGCAGGCAATGAAGGACAGACTGGGATGTTCTTCCGCCAGACGGTGGATGCGTGCCTGTTCGGTCGAGGTGTCCTGGCGCAGAAGATTGAGGCCATAGGTGTTGACGACAATGGCAAGCTGCCGCTGGCCCTTGCGTTCATTCAGCATTTTTTCCGCCAGATCCAGTGTGGTGGATAGCCTGTGTGGATCGCTGGAATCAAGATGCAGCAGGACCTTGTTGGGATCAACCTGCGCCGACAGGGAAATGGGTTGATAGCCGCCGGGTAGTCCCGCCAAGCGATCGACTTCCGGAGCGACATTAATTGCACCGCGCATCAGCCATCCGCTACCCAGGCCTGTTATCAACAACAGGCCTGCTGCAACCGCCTTGGGCCAGACAGGGTTGAGGCGGGTACGAGAACTGGATTGAATCATGCCGGGAATGTCGGCATAGGCTGCCTTGACCTGTTCCTTGAGCATTCTGGCTTCACAGGCGCGGGCCTTGAAATCAGGGTCGGTTTCAAGCTGCGCCATGGCGCGTTCGCGCTCGTCGGCAGCAAGTTCGCCATCGGCAAAGGCATTGAGGTACTCGGGTGATACGGGTTTGTTCATTTCACTCTCCTGAGGGGCGCGCGGTCTAGCTCCTCGGTCTGCAAACTGGTTTTTAGCGCCTGGCGGGCGCGGGATAACCGGCTCATGATGGTGCCGACCGGCACCTCAAGAATCCGCGCCACCTCTGCATAGCTCAATTCTTCGATGTCCACCAGAGTGATGACTTGTCGTTGGGCCATTGGCAAAGTGGCGATGGCGGTTCTGACTCGGGCAGCGGTCTGTCGGCTGGCGTACTGCTTTTCCGGTCCAGGGGCCGGATCAAAAATCACTTCATCCAGCTCTGAAATATCAGTGAATTCGCGCCTGGTGCGCAGGTGATCGCGCCAGCAGTTGTTGAGGATGGAAAACAGCCAGGATTCCATGGCGCCCGCATCCCGCAGCTGACTGCTGCGTGTCAGACCCTTGGTCAGAGCTTCCTGGACAAGGTCGTTGGACAGGTCGATGTCGTGGCACCAGGCGTAAGCCAGCCGCAACAGCCTGGGCCGCATGCCTTCCACGCGCTTGCGTGCGAAAAAACCGAACAGTGGCAGGGTATCGGACAAAACGGGTTCCTTGATTTGGGGCCTGGGTTACTTCTAGACGAATCAGGCTATGAATTTATTCCACTGGAAACCAGAAAAATTTCCGGAATAAATTTTTTCAGATTTCGTCTTACTCAGGAATGGCACAAAGATGTGTCATCACAATTCTGATTATTTTTAAAGGAGGAAAGTATGCACGCAGTCATGTTGGTTGCCTTGCTTGCGGCGGCACTGGCGGTTCCCATGTCCGACAAGCCTGGAAAGGGGGGCACTGCCGCCGCGGCCCAGACCGAGCAGGTTCAGGAGAAAGTGGTCTATCACATCAATGATGCCTCCAATGCCCGCATCGCCATGCGCAATATCGAAAACCACCTGAGTGCCAGTCCTGGCGCAAAAATCGTCGTGGTGACTCACGGCAAGGGCATCGATTTCTTGCTCAATGACGCCAAGGATGACAAGGGCGCCTTTCAGGGGCAGGTTGCAGGCCTTAAAAGCCAGGGCGTGGATTTTCGCGTCTGCCGGAATACGCTCAAGGGAAGAAATCTGACTGACGATGCGGTGATTCTGGAGGGCACAGTCGTGCCATCAGGTGTGGCCGAAATCGGCAAACTACAGGCGAGAGAGGGATTTGTTTACTTAAAGCCTTGAGTACAAATATTTGACGAGTCGTCTCATTGCGGACCTCCGGCCAAAGAGCCGGAGCTTTTTATCCAAAGAGCAAATATCAAAAGGGGGGATACATGAATATCAAGTTATTGCTTGCTGCGCTGGCAGCGTGCCTGCCACTGCCAGCGCATGCCACCAACTGGCTGCAAGTTCAGGGGAGCGAGGCGCCAGACTCCGGTTATTTCAAGCCGTTTGGATTCTTGCAGCCGACTTACACCTATATCTATGCTGACTCGATAGCGGGCCTGGCGGGTGGCGCAGCCATTCATAACGGAAAATTCATCGTCCCCAATCTGGTGGGTCCAGATGTCGACAAGAACGATACGGATCGTTTTCAGTTCAACCGTGCAAGGATTGGAATGCGCGGAAACATCATCCCCGGCAAGATCAATTATTTCCTGCTGGCGGAAGCTGGGCGCAACGCCATTACGGCACAGCGCGATGTGATGATGACGGATGCCTCGATATCATTCCATTACATTCCAGGTGCGCGAATTCGTGCGGGGCTTTTCAAGGTACCGACTGGCGAGGAAGCGCTGGTGGCGGTGCATACGTCCTATCCTTATGTGTATTTCAGTAACGCATCCACCTCTTTGCTGATAGAACAGCCAGTACGCTCTACCACTGCGGTGAGCGGAACGGGGACGGCCAGCGCCAGCGTCGTCAGTGGCGGCTCGGGTTTTCGCGACTGGGGCATGCAGGTGTATGACTGGTTCAACAAGGATCAGTGGGAATTTTCCTATGCCCTGATGGTTTCCAACGGCAACGAGATCGAGGAAATGGGTGATGACGACGGTAATCTCGATATCACCGGCCGTTTGCAGGTTTCTTATGTATTCAACAAGAGCAAGGGGCCCAACCGCGAGGATGTCTCGGTCTATGCCTGGCACCAGAATGGCGAGCGCGAATTTGGCAACACCGATTACGATCGCATTCGTGAAGGTGTGGGTTTCAAGTTCCTGAAAGGGCCATACCGTGTATCCGGCGAATACATGCAGGGCGAAGGCATGATCGTGGCAGGACCCAATCCCCCCTTTGTTGGCCAGCCCACACAGGTTGGTGTCACTGAAGAAGCCAATGGCTGGTATCTCGAAGGTGGCTGGCGATTCCTGAAAGACTGGGAGATCGATCTGCGCTATGACCAGTACAACCGCATGACGAAATACGCGCTGAATGAACGCGAGTTTTCCAGCACGACACTGGGTCTGCAATGGTTTTTCTACAAGAATACCCGGCTGACGTTGAACTACGAATGGCGCGACCTGGAGGTGGTTAATCCTGCTGCGATTGCAGCGGGCGCCGCGCGGGATAACGCGCTGGCCATCGCCAACAATCTTGGCGACAGGATCAGTTTGCAGCTGACGTGGTTCTTCTAGGCAATCAGCTTATTGTGGAGAAATAGAGAAAGCGTTCGCGACAACCTCCTTTCGCGACTTCGCCCCGGCCATGCCGGGGTTTTTTTCATTTGTGGCACTAGCGTTCAAACGCTCAACCACGCGCGCGGTTTCATTGATGACCCGGCGGCTCAGAATCAAATAGCGTTCGAAATAGCCCAGTGCACGCAGGATTTGCGTACTGCCCTGACGAGTACTCAGGTTAAGCAGAGGAGACGAACTGCTGAAAGCTTCCTCGATATGCTGAGGGTCATTTTTCAGTGAAGGCACGCGGCTGAACAGAACTGATCCCGCAGCTTGTGCTGTATGGCAGCTGACGCAATCCATGGTTTCCGGCGTGTGGATGTTTGGGTTCTCAATCCTCGCAACTGAAGTGGCAAGCTCCCTCAGAAGCGGCGAGCTTTGCGATTGAAGGGCTCTTGAGTTCCTCAGCAAAGCCTGCAGGTTGTCGTTTCCCAGTGGAACGGGCGTGAGCTGACCGTTGCTGAAATCGCTCTGTGTCAGTGAAGAAGTGGAAAACCGCTGTTGACTGGCGCCATGAGTGCGAGGGATTACGATGTCTTGCGTGCCATCTTCCCGGATGTTGAATCCCTGGAACGTCCACTGGTCGCCACCGACGAAGGTGCTCATGGCAGTGACCCGCCACAGGTTGCGCTCGCCAATGTGTTTTGTCAGCAGTTCCCTGAGCCCTTGCGCGAAACTTCCACCCAGGCCCTGTTCGGACAGTGCGGGATGAACCTGCAAAGGCTCGTCCGACAAGTCCATGCCTTCGTTTTCCCGCAACGTGGAATAATCTTCAAGCAGGGCATTGAACGCCGCCGCATCCAGTGTGTGCAGGCTGTGCACGGCTGCATCCTTGGCTTCCAGGAGGCCAAAGCGCGTGGAGGAACCATAGGAAGATTTTCCGAGCGGTTGCCAGACCAGCCTCACCTGATGCAGACATTCCCCATTGAACAGGAAGCATGGGTCGATGCGGACAGCGACGACACGCAGATTCTGGTAGGTAATGTGTTTGGCTTCGCCCTGATTGATGGCGGGAAGTTTCAGGAAATGCTTCTCCGGGAGAAGCGCTCCACCTGCGCCTGAAAGCTGTGGTGAAACGAGTTGGCTGGTTTCCTGAGGGTAGTAGGGAAGCGGATAGATGAGCGTTACGTCATTCATTCCCCATTGTGTCTCTGCCTTGGCAGATGCCAGTGCCATCATGCAGGCCATGGCAAACAGGGCCTTCACCACTATGCGGCATGTCATGCTTCTTGTCTCCATCCTTTTGTTGTTACTTGGTCCGCTTGGGCGGCTTTTTGTTCAACGCAAGGATAGTAAATATCACGCGGGTTATTCCATTCAAAACAACCTGGTTGGTCTCAAGTATTTTTAATGCCCGAATATTGGAAGATGCTTATATCACCTTGCCGATGATGAAGCCGATGACGATGCCGACAATCAGTGCGATGGTCAGGCCGCGATAGGTGATGACGTCCTTGGAATAACCTCTTCTAATGGCGACGAAGGCGACCAGATAGCCCACCGCATTCAGCAGCCAGATGAAGCCGATTGACAGGATTTTCACGATCAGTGGTCCGATGATGGGAACAAGCGCAACCATGCCCACCAGCCAGGCAAAGGCATTGGACAGGATACCGATTACCACCACGCTGCCCGCGATGACGCTTTTGTCCACATTCAAGTACAAGCCGAGCCATACAAGTGCGCCGATTCCAAGCCAAAGCGGCACCATGATTTTCCAGTTGCGCCACCAGGGAGTGACCGGGCAGGATTCGCCTTCCGGCGTGGCGGGGATGGGCGGGTGAGGCGGTTGCGACTTATCGTTCAACAGTTACTTCCGTGTAGAGTGATTGGGCAGCATGCATTTTGCCTTGTATCGGATTGATACGAAAATAGCGTATTCAGGAAATTCATCAGGAAGACCATGCCACGAAACATCAAGTCAAGTCTGCTGCCAATAAAAGCTCAGCCAAATGCGCTGACCGATGATATTCGTCCGGGACAGTCGGTCGAACTGCTGAAGGGACTGCATATCCTGACGCGCGATGGCAAGCTCAACCAGGACAGCCGGCGCAAGCTCAAGCAGGTTTATCACCTTTACAACTTCATCGAGCCGCTGCTGAAGGAAGTACTGGAACGGCAGGAGAGTCTGACTATTGCCGACCACGGGGCGGGTAAATCCTATCTCGGCTTCACTCTCTATGACTTGTTCCTGAAGGATAAATCGGCAGGCCAGCTTTATGGCATCGAAACCCGACAGGAACTGGTGGAGAAGTCGCGCGCGCTTGCGGCAAGATTAGGGTTCGAGCGGATGCGGTTTCTTAACCTGACGGTGGAGGATTCTATCCAGTCCAAAGACCTGCCCGAACGCATTGATATTGTGACTGCGTTGCATGCCTGCAATACGGCAACGGACGATGCGATCAGATTTGCACTGGCCAAACACGCCCGGCATATTGTTCTGGTGCCCTGTTGCCAGGCCGAAGTGGCGGCAGTATTGCGCAAGCGCAAGAACGAATCATTCGGCAAGACACCGCTGTCGGAAATCTGGCGGCATCCCATTCATAGCCGCGAATTCGGCAGTCACCTCACCAATGTGTTGCGCTGCCTGCTGCTGGAGTCGCACGGATATCAGATGACCGTGACCGAACTGGTCGGTTGGGAACATTCGATGAAGAACGAACTGATCATTGCCAGCCACACAGTCGCGCCACGGGGCAATGCGCGCGAGCGGGCGGGGCAAATATTGCAGGCGCTGAATCTGGAAGAACTCGCGCCGCGCTTTATTTATTAGGCGGTCGCCATCTTGGGCAGATGATCCAGGGCTGCCTGGATGGCTTCCTCGGGATAGGCGAAATCTTCCAGTTCGCCGGCGAAGTACTTGTCGTAGGACGCCATGTCGAAATGGCCGTGACCGGACAGGTTGAAGAACAGTACTTTCGCTTCGCCTGTCTGCTTGCATTGAAGCGCTTCGTCGATGCAGGCGCGGATGGCGTTGTCATCTTGCGGCGCGGGGATGATGCCTTCGGTGCGGGCAAACTGCACGCCGGCTTCAAAGGTCGCCAGTTGCGGCACCGCGACGGCCTCGATCAATTTCTCGTGATACAACTGCGACACCAGCGGCGAATCGCCGTGATAGCGCAGACCGCCGGCATGGATGCCGGGCGGAACGAAATCGTGGCCCAGCGTGTACATCAGCATCAGCGGCGTGAGGCCGACGGCGTCGCCAAAATCATAGGCGTAATGGCCCTTGGTCAGCGTCGGGCAGGAAGTGGGCTCGGCCGCAACCAGCCGCAGGTTTTTCGCCTTGGGGTCTCCTGCGGCCTTGTCGGCCAGAAAGGGGAAAGCCGTGCCGGCGAAATTGGAGCCGCCGCCGCAGCAGGCAAACACCATGTCGGGATATTCACCGATTTTCTCGAACTGTTTTTTGGCTTCCAGACCTATAACCGTCTGATGCAGGCACACGTGGTTTAGCACTGATCCCAGCGAATAATTGGTATCGGGGCGGGAGGCTGCCTCTTCCACTGCCTCGGAAATGGCAATGCCCAGGCTGCCGGGTGAGTCCGGGTGTTCGGCAAGAATCCTGCGGCCGGATTCGGTCATGCTGGTGGGTGAGGCGAACACCTCGGCGCCCCAGGTCTGCATCATCGAGCGGCGGAAAGGTTTCTGCTGGTAGGAAACCTTGACCATGTATACCCGCACCTCGATGCCGAACATCTGGCCGACCAGCGCCAGCGACGAACCCCACTGGCCCGCGCCGGTTTCGGTAGACAGGCGCTTGATGCCGGCCTGCTTGTTGTACCAGGCCTGCGGCAGGGCAGTGTTGGGTTTGTGCGAGCCGGCGGGCGAGACGCCCTCGTATTTGTAGTAGATCTTCGCCGGCGTGCCCAATGCCTGCTCCAGCCGATGGGCGCGGAACATGGGCGATGGCCGCCACATGCGGTAGGCCTCGCGCACTTCTTCCGGAATCGGTATCCAGCGTTCGGCCGAAACCTCCTGTTCGATCAGTGCCATGGGGAAAATGGCGGTCAGCGCCTCGGGACCGATGGGTTTGCCGTCCGGGCCCAGCGGCGGAGCCGGGCGGTTGGGCATGTCCGCCACCACGTTGTACCAGTGGGTGGGAATGTCTTTTTCTTCCAGCAGGATTTTGGTGTCAGACATAGTTGTCTCCTCGCAGTGTTTTTATGAACGAATATCCTACCCCGAACTTTTGAGCCTGCACACAGGCAGGTCGTCAGCAACCTTGCATTGATATTAATCAACGCAAGTCATGCTCTCGTTACATATGGATACATTTTGTAACCATTTTCACGGCTCAGGATAAATAAGGGATACAGCACATTCTTAGTATGAATGTACCGATTGCAGTGAAATGTATGTCGGCTTTCCAAACAGACACAGGAGTCAATTATGAAATTCTTTTCTCTATCCATCATGGCAGGCGCAGTCGCAACCACTCTCCTTTCCGGTGCTGCGATGGCGGACCACAACAGCGTCCATGGCGCGGGCTGGGCCAATATGCCGAATGACATTCACAATGCCCGAATCGAAGACAATTTGAGCAGCGATGAATGGCGTGACTTCGTATCGAAGGGCGCGGGGGCGGATACCGTCAACCGTTACTTGGATACGGATACCGTTACTTCACGTGGTATGGGTGATCGCGTCCAGACCCAGCGTGGAGGCGGCGGCCGTCGTTAAGACCGTGACGGGATCCTTGATCCCAAGGTGAACTCTCCTTTTTGGCCGGGCAAAAAATGCCCGGTTTTTTTATTTGATTTGCGTTGTGCCGTGCGGCTGCCCCGGCGGCAGCATCATGCGTTCGTAGAATTGCTGGAACCAGGGCGGCCTGGGGCCGATTCGTACACCCTCGACAATGCAGCCAGGCTTGATCTCGATGCCGTAGAGCGCGGCATTGGCTTCGTCATCGATGTGGATGGCATAGTTGTCAAGCGATTGACCGATGGCCATGCCGTCATAAATGGTGTAAATGGTGATGTTCAACGGCTCGCCCGGTTGCGGATGATCGACATGCTCGATCGAAGTGCCAACAGAGCTGGTCACAAAATGGTGATGGCCGGTCAGAAAGTCCCTGACCCCCCCGGCCGTATCGAAAATGAAGACGATTCTGCTGCATTGCGCGCATACCTGCGGACCAAGGCTCTGGCCCTGCATCGTCAGCAGGATCGGAGGGCTCCATTCAGCCTTTTCATCCCGATACAGAATGATTCCCTTGCCATAAACCGTGGCGGCCATGACCCCATCCTTCCTGACATCCGGGAAAATGGCAAAGCCCTTGGCGTTGCCGAGTTTGCCCAGAATGAATTTCTTTTCCGATGCCGGAATGGCGTAGATCTTTTCCAGAACCTGCTCGGCTGCTTTCCCCGCGGAAAGCCGGTTTCCATTTTCGAACGGGGCGGCCGGCCTGCACAGGACATCCGGTTTTTCGCGAACGTCATCACTGGTCTGAACGATAGTGCAGGGTTGGATGCCCAGACAGTTCAAGGGCGTATCCAGCAGCTCATGGCCCGCAAATGCCGCCTGCCCGGCAAGACTGATGAGCATGGCGGTTGCCCATCGAAATGGACGTGACTTTGACATATTCAGTTTCAACATTCCTGATAGATGATTCCAGTGGGCCTGAATTTATTTAAGGCGGGGCTCAGCTCAGCAGCGCCAGCATTCCCATCAGGACAAACAAACCTGCGGCAACCCGGCGCATGACCTTCATGTTGATGCGCTGCGCTAGAACTTCACCCAGCCACACGGCCGGAATGTTCGCAAGCATCATGCCAAGAGTAGTGCCAGCCACAACGGCCGTCAGAGAATCGTATTGGGCAGCCAGGGCAACGGTGGCAAGCTGGGTCTTGTCGCCCATTTCCACCATGAAAAATGCGATCAGCGTCGTCAGGAATATGCTGGAATCAGGCAAGGATTTGTTTTCATCCAGCGTGTCCGGTTTTAGTGCCCAGATGCCAAAGACAAAGAAAGACAGCGCAATTATCCATTTCAGAGTGTTTGGCGAGACAAGGCTGGCCAGCCAGGCTCCAGCGTGGGCGGCAAGAAAATGATTGGCCAGAGTCGCCACAAGAATGCCAAGAATGATGGGTGTTCTGCGTTTGAGTTTTGCGGCGAGAACAAATGAGAGCAACTGAGTCTTGTCACCCATTTCTGCCAGGGTGACGATCAGCGTGGAGAAGAAAAGCGCTTCCAAGAAAATCCTGATTCAAGAGTAGGCTGAATTCTACCCTTGTTGGTGCGCGCTGGACTCATTTCATTCGCGAAGCCAGCCTGATGGTTTCGCCTGCAATCATGAAGTTCCCCTTTCCAAAATGATGCAGGGTATTGGGATTTTTCATCGCAGGATCAATCCAGGCCTTGACGACTTCCAGCACGAAGAAATTGTACTTGTTGACCATGCGAGTGTCGGCGACGACACATTCCAGGCTCGCATAGCATTCCTTAATCAGCGGCGCCTGGACCAGGGCAGCGGGTGAGGGAGTGAGGCTAAAGCGTTTGAACTTGTCGATCTTGCGGCCGGAGGTGTTACCACACCCCACTACTTTATCTGCGATGTCAAGTGTTGGAATGTTGATCACGCATTCACGGCTGGCTTTAAGCAGGTCAAACGAATGATTGATACCACTGATAACACACCCCACTAGTGGAGGATCGAATTCCATCATCGTATGCCACGACTGCGTCATGATGTCCGTCTGACCCTTGTGTGCTGTCGTAATCAGCACGACAGGCCCAGGTTCCAATAGGCCATAAACCTTTGAGAGTGGATAGGTGCGCTTGGCCATTTGCCGTCTCCTTATCGGCTAACCCACTCGCTTCTCGGGATTTCCCGATAAGCCTGATAACCCCTCTGCGCATTCATTGCGTTTACGATTTCTGAACTGTAAGCCAGCTCGGCATTGGCCTGCCGGCCAGTCGCGATCTCTTCAATAATGCGGTTGCCCTGCAGGGCTTCAAGTGTAGCGGCATGCGCGCGTTCCATACCTGCTGCACGAGAGGTTTGTCCGGCCTCAAGAATGTTGCCGACTTCGCGCATGTTGGCCAGCGCATTGTCCCAGCGGGACTGGATTTCCTGCGGGGAAGTTTCGGCTGATTTCCAGATTTGCATCAGCACCGGCAGATTGGCTGGAAAAGTTTCAGGCGCAGAGCAGATTCGAGACTGGAAATAAGTCCACGCGCCTGACGAAAGCGTTGTTGACAGTATCACGTGGCTGATACAGCGAAAATGCTGGCTGCCTTCAATCTGCTCGTTATCGATGAAGGCGGCCTGGGCCAGAGGGTATTCGGTCTGATAGGGTGATACATCATTCACTTTTATGACTTGCCATGGCGTTTGATTCAAGGCGGTGGCGTGATTGAGGATGTCATTCATCGCCGACACGGGGTCAACCGGGTCACCCACAAACTGCCTTGGGGAGATGGGCACGCCCATGCCCGCCAATGCGGCTATCGAAGCGCGCGTTTGAACGGCCAGTTCAAGCCCCTTGTCGACAAATCCGTGCAGCCCTTGAGCAATGACATGCCCCTTGTTGGAGAAAACAATCTGCCAGCCTTCGGGCAGGCTGATCTGACCGCTTCCATCCGCGTAGGGAACACGGCGCCAGTTCTGTGCAGAAGCCACAGCGGGTTTCGCAGGTTCGGATGAGGGGCCCGCTTCAGTCATGCCAGCCAGCATGTTCGAAAGCAATCCGGGCGGGCCATAGTCGAATCTCACTATGCCTTCGTTTCCAGAAACGGTGGCGAGCCCAACTCCTGCGATATTTTTGCCGTCCATGGTTGCGTGGAAAATAACCTGTGCAACTTGATCCTGCTGGTCACGGATGGCGCTGGCGGGTATTGGGGCGGCATCGAAAAAGCCGTTCAAGGATTCAAGTCCATTGACCAGAAGCCGCGTGGCTGATTTCCCGGAGACCTTGGCGATCAGCATCCCGCCTGCGTGGTTTGTGCTGGCCTGATGCAAATAGCCATCGGGCACACCGGCGGGCGTGCCGGTCCATACAAAATAAGCTGTCACGGAAATGAGAAAAGCAGCCAGCACTGGCTTGAGGAATTTGTTCATGGCAACCTCCTTTACTCTCCCGCCATCAACACCACCCACACCATAATTTCTTTCTTCCCTGATTTATTTATAGCGAAGCTGAAGATGACTTCTTTCCATGCTGGACTACACTGGCAAAAAAGCGTTTATGAGGATTGCATAAATGATCGTGCGATTAATGTATGTGTCTCTCTGCCTGGCATGCCTGGTTCTGCCAGCCGGGGCGGATGGCGAACTTGAAGTCATCAGCCTCAAGCATCGAACCGTCGAGGAGGTTTTGCCCAGCCTTCGGCCCTTGCTGGAGCCCGGCGGTGTGCTGACGGGCATGCATGGACAGCTGATCCTGCGCGCCTCGGTATCCAACCGCGATCAGATCAAACAGGCGCTGGCCGCGCTGGATAGTCCGTTACGCCAGTTGCGCATTACGGTCAGGCAAAGCCTGATGGCCGGACTGGAAAAACACGAGGCCGGGCTTTATGGCAGGGTGGAGGCAGGCAATGTCAGCGTGGCCGTCCCGCCATCAGGAGGGAGCGGTGCGCGGGTTGAAGTGGACACAGGCAAGGTGCGCATTGGCGCACGTCTGGACGACCGCGACATGAACCAGTTCAGTCGCGTCAGCCAGGAAATCCGCGTGGCGGATGGCGGCCAGGCATTTATCCGGGCGGGCACCAGCCTGCCCATGACCCAGCGCGATGTCATCTGGGGGCCTTACGGACAAACGGTAAGGGAGAGCACGGTCTATCGTGATGTGGACAGCGGCTTTTATGTCCGGCCCCAGGTTGTCGGCGAACGCGTCAGCCTGGAAATCAACCCGGTTCAGCAAACCCTGTCAGCCCGCAATCCGTATGTGATCGTGGGCCAGGAATTGCGTACAAGCCTCAGTGGCCGATTGGGAGAGTGGATTGTCCTGGGGGGCGACGAGGAATCCAGCCGTCAGGAAAGCAGTCGATTGCTGGGCAAAAACACAGGAAGCCAGCACAGGGCCAGCCAGGTCTGGATAAAGATTGAATTGATCGAGTAATAAAACTGGCAGCACTCAATTTATTGGCTTGACCCGCGCTTAACCAGAGCTATAGATAAAGCAGGAAGAACTTTCTAGGGGGTGGCATGAAGCGAAAATTCATGATGCTGGGTTTTGCCATGCTTACCGGCTTGCCCCATGCTGTTTGCGCAAAGGGTTTTGGCAAGGAAGAAAAAGCCCTGTCTTACGCTTCATGGAATACGCCCTATTCGCCGCATTATGGGAAAGAGGGCGCCGCACATCCCCTGATGGATCATTTGTCCGCCGCTGTCGCGAGAAATGCCGACAGTAACTGGAAAATGGAGTTCTCGCCTCCCAGGCTTGATCAGGCTGACGCGGACTCTCCCCTGCAAGGCCGGGACAAGCGGTTTGGCGTCAGCTTCAAGCTGGAATTCTGACGCCCTGTATGACCCCTTCCGTGAAAGTGATGCAGGAAAAGCAATAAGAACCTGAAGAACAGGCGTTAGCTCATGCGCGGCTGGGTAAAGTGGCAGTGCGGCGCATCGTCAAACATCTCCCGCAGATAGCGAGTCTCAACATGCACCAGTCGCTCATGATCACCGGCTTCCAGATAGATGTCCGGTTTCGCCATCAGTGCGTCGTCCCATACGATTTCCACGCCCCAGGCATTGGGCAGTCCGGGTATTACGCCGGGTTCGCAGTCCGAGAACAGCGCGCCCACACTTTTTTCGTCAGCCAGGCTGAACTCAACTCCGTGGTCCAGGCCCAGTTTTCCCAGATGGATTTCCTGATCGGCCGGGATCATGGCAACCATCTGGCAATCATGGCCTTCGAGCAGCACGCCCTTTGCAAGGCGGCTGGCATCAATGCCGGCTGCGCGCGCAGTTTCCGCACTGGTCTGGGTGTGAGGGTGGGCAACGATGTCGAAAGGAATCAGGTGTTCGTCGAGATACCGCTCGATTTTGTGCAGTGCATTCATGATCATCTCCTTGCGTGACCTGTAGGTGACTTTCAATATAGCTCAGCACAAACCGTGTTCCAGCAATTCTCAATCCTGACTACAGCAAGGGCTTGATTGGCGTTTGTTGCCAGAGACGAGCGCGGCTGCGTTTTGTGAGCGAAGCGTGCCGATCGGGGTTGTCCTTGGCCGCATCCCAGCTGTTGCCTGGCAGCATGTCTGTTTCGATGGCCTGTTCGACCGCTTGTGCCAGCGCCTCGTTGTGGATGACGACACCGACTTCGGTGTTCAGGTTTTCCGATCGGGGGTCAAAGTTATAGGTGCCAATGTAGACAACCCTGGAATCGACCACCATCGACTTGGCATGGATGGCGAATACCGGAGGTTTGTCTTTTGCCACGGCGCGGGGCATCAGCTTTTTCTGCACTGCCGGGTCGGGTTTGTACTCGAAAATTTCCAGGCCCATTTTCAGCAGTTTTTTCCGCTGGTTACGATAGCCGCTGAATGCCTGCAGATTATCTGTGGAGGCAAGTGAATTGGTATTTATGCGAACCCGCACGCCTCGGGCAACGGTTTTTCTGAACAGGTCGATCGCCTTGTCAGACAAAACCAGGTAGGGCGACTGGATGACTATGCTGCTGTGGGCGCCCTCAACCAGTTTCGCCAGCGCTGCGGTGGTCATGCCGCCGCCATCGAGCCGAATGCGGTTCTGGTTTTTGCCTGGAATGTCATGAATGAATTCCACCTTTCCCCAAATGACCTCCTTGGCTACTTTCGGGAAAGCGGTTGGCATCTCTGCTATGGCCTTTCTAACTTCAGGCGCGAAGTTTTCCGGAGATTTTGCGTACTCGTGCAGACCCTTGTAAATCTGTTGAACTTCGCTGTCATCCACGCGCACATTCTTCTGCATCAGGCCAAAGCCGTCATACAGGGTTTCGACGGGCGCGCTTGATTCGCTGCTCCAGAAATTCTCGAAGCTGGCCCGCATCTGTTTGACGGCTTCACCAAGCAACAAGGCGTCGCGGTCGCGAAAGTTGTACTCCTGATCGTAATCGAAATATTCATCCGCCATGTTGCGCCCGCCGGTAATGGCCAGTTTGCCGTCCACGATGAATGTCTTGTCGTGCATGCGCTGATTGACGCCGCGAAAGTTGGTTACTGTGTTCAGCGCGCGTTTATAGAAAGGCGTGCCAACCTTGTGCTGAGGGTTGTAAATGCGAATGTCGATACTGGGGTGCTTGGCTAGCGCCAGCAGGGTTTTGTCCGGCGCATCGATCAGCAGGTCATCGACAATCACGCGAACCTTGACGCCGCGCTCCGCCGCGCGCAGCAGGGCTTCGGCGGCAAGCCTGCCAATGTTGTCGGTGCTCCAGATAAAGTATTGAACCTCGATGGACTGTTGGGCATGGTCGACCAGCCAGGCGCGTGCCTGCAAGGCAGCCTCGCCTCGGTCCAATACATACGCACCGGTCTCGCCGGCATGTGAATTGATCTGTCTGTCTATGAATGACATCGGTAAGTCGGACTGGTCGTCGGCCAGGGCGGGCATGCAAAGGCAGACTACGCTCAGTGCGGTCAAGGCAGCGTGTTTGATCGATTTCATGTTGCAAGTTGGCAGGATTGGTTCGGCCGACATTGTAGAGCCAAGGCAGTATCGGTTGCGACCCGCACTCATGAAATAATCGCAGAAATCATTTCAGAACAATAAACAGTGAATGAAACTCGAAAAAACTTCCTTCTTTGTATTGGTTGCCCTGACAGGTGGACTGGCCATCCTCAGTTCGACCATGTCCAAGACCCCCGTCCTGCCATTGTTTGCCGGTTCGCTTGGTGCCAGTCCGGCGGAAATCGGTTGGATCGTCATCGCCTCAACCATTCCCGGCATTCTGGTCAGCTTTCCGGCGGGTGCACTGTCCGATTACCTGGGCAAACGGCGTGTGTTGCTGGCTTCGCTGGTGGTGTTTGCAACAGCGCCTTTTCTTTATCTGTTTGTAACCGATGCCTGGCAATTGATGGCAGTGCGCTTTTATCATGGCTTTGCGACCGCCATTTTTGGAACGGTTGCAAGCGCGGCTATTGCCGAGCGTTATACGACGGATCGCGCTGCCCGGCTATCGACCTTTTCTTCGGTGACGGTTGTCGGACGTTCTGCTGCGCCGTTCCTGGGCGGATTCATGATTTCAATGGCAAGTTTTGGCGCCGTTTATATTGCATGTGCCATCAGCGGCGTGTTGGCGCTGGCGGCGGGTTTGTTAATAAAGGATCATGATGCATCGCCAAGGGGGAAACTGGAACTGCCGCATTTCCGGCAAAGCTTGCAAATCGTCTTGCGTAATCGCGGCATCATGGTGGTGAGTCTGGTTGAAGCAGCGCAGTACCTCGTGTTTGGCGCCATCGAGGCTTTTCTGGCGCTGTTTGCTGCGTCGATTGGAATTCCCGCTTGGCAGATCGGCATCATCCTCGGTGTGCAACTGGTCAGCATTGTGTTCATGAAGCCATTGATGGGAAAAGTGTCGGACCGGGTGGGAAGAAAGCAGGTCATCATTCCGGGTCTGATCACCGGCGCAGTCAGTATCGTCCTGTTACCTTACCTGCCTAACTTTGTTGGTCTATCAATCCTGAGTCTGGTCTTTGGACTGGGGTTTGCCACGGTCACCTCGTCCACCTCGGCAATGGTAGCCGACCTCACTCGCGATGGCCGCTTTGGCACGTCCATGGGAGTACTGCGCACAGTCATGGATGTGGGGCAGTCGATTGGTCCGGTGCTGACGGGTTGGCTTGTGGGTGTATTGGGATATGGATTTGCCTTTAATTTACTGGCGGTCATTCTCATGCTTGCCGGATTGCTGCTGATGTTGTTCGCCAGAACGGCATAAGTCGGGAATATTAGCGTTTTCTCCTTTTAAAAGGATGTCTTTATCCTATATAAATAATAGAAATTCTAATGATCATTGAGGAGGAGTAATCATGGCAGCCATTCAAAGCAATACAGAGTTCATCAGCAGGTTAAAGTCTCTTCCTTTGGAGCATCAGCATCATCTGGCGAAGCAGTTTATTTCCAGTGTTATCCACTTGTCGGATAATTCCCGGTTGGGGCAATTGGTTGAGCTATTAAGGAAACCGGATTGTTCGGTGGAAGACATTAAAAACGCCCGCTCGATTGCTCAGTCAGTATATGTTTCAACAAGTCCAGGATCGGATATTTCAGAAGTCAAATTTGATTGTCAGGCAACGCATTTTATTGCACAGGCCGTTCTTGCATGCACAGCGTCATTTGACCAAGGTAGTTCCAATCAGCAGGTGGCAAACAAGGTTGCCAATTATTGCCGCATGGCACAGACATGTGTGGGAATGAGTCATGGTGAAGATGCGCCCGACTTTGATAAGGCGGAAGAGGCATACAACCTAATTGTTCAAGAGCAAATAAATATCGTGAACAAGTTTTTAGGCTCAATGTGAAATTTATGGCTTGGCGGTGTGCCGATGGCGAATGCAACGCGGGGTGAATGGTAACTCTGTCGCAATAGGAAATCGAAATTTGGATTGCCCTATCCGCCCTATGAGGCATAAATAAAAACGCGCTGGATCACAGCGCGTTTCTTTCAGGAAAGAAGCCGTTTATTTTGAGGCCTTTACCATGTACTCCACTGCCGCCTTTACATCGGCATCGGAGAGTGACGCATTGCCACCTTTTGCGGGCATGGCGCCTTTGCCTTTCAGGACACTTCCGACCAACGCTGCATTGCCAGTCTTGATACGGACAGCCCATCCGTCCTTGTCACCAAATTTTGGCGCACCCGCCACGCCATCCTTATGGCAGGTGGCGCAACTTGCGTCATAAACAGCCTTGCCATCAGCATAAGCCTGGCCAGCCAGCAGGGAAAGGGCAGAAACAATAATCAGAGCAGCTTTCATGGGTATCTCCTGAAGTTGGGGGAAGAAGCTTCAGGGTGAATATATTGAAAGCAGACATACGGGTCTGTGATGGGGGTTACATAGACATTGAAACGCTATTCCCGATTTCGGGAGATGTAATCAAGGCAGAAGGGAACTGAACCGAAGGGCCTTCACCGGGTGCAAGTCAGGGCATTACTTGTCGAATTTATAGAACCGTGTGTTGAGATGTTGAGCAACCTCTTCAATCTCGTCCTTGTTCCAGCGCAGCTTTGCATATGCGGCCCATCGCGCAACCTGATTGCGCAGTTCCTGCATCGATGCGGCCTGCTGCCGGGTACGGATGTGAACCATGCTTTCGTGGCAGGTAGTGCAATGGTTGTCATACAGCAACTGGCCACGTGATGGTGTTGGGAAGGCCGGCGGTTTCTGGGCAGGCTTGTCCTTGGTGGATTGTGATTCAACCACCTGCGGAGAGGGGGAAGCTTCGATGCGAGGATTGGCCGATACGGGCAGGGAAAGCGCGAGAGAACAAAGCAGAGCGACTTTAGGAATGCGCATGGGAATTACCTCGAATGTATAGCATTCCGTATGGTTAGTTGACGGCTTCGTCAACCAGTGCAGTAATGCCTGCAAGGTTTTTCAGAAAGTCCTGATTCAGCCCGTGGCGCTCGATTAGCCAGCCGGGCTGGTTGTAGCTTACCCAGACCTTGCCGTTGGCGTCTTCCCATGCCAGCGCTTTTAGCGGTAAATCCAGTGCAACAGTAGGTACTGCATTCATCAGCGGCGTTCCGCCTTTCGGGTTGCCAAAAATCAGTAGTTGAGCCGGGCGCATGGCGAGGCCTGCTGTTTTGGCTTCCGCCGCATGGTCGATGCGGATAAACACTTTCAGTCCCTTTGACTCGGCCAGGGCGGCAAGCCGGTCGATTGTGGTCGTAACCCCATGATTGCTGGGCAGGGTAACAATACCTGTAGTGTCTTTAGCCATGGCAGTCGTAAAAGTGAAAAGCATGAACAGGGCAAGCAGGACGGATTTCATGGTTACCTCCGTATTTGCAAGATTACTGGAAAGATGGAGCCTGTCCCAGACGGGCGCACCATCGCCTTTTAACATCTATTCCCTTTAGTCAGCCATCCCCCTGACCAACAAGGCGGCGACGGTTTCGTTGATGCCTTCCTGGCGCGACTGAGCCAGGGCATGAATTTTCTTCACCAGATCGCCATCGAGCTTGACTGCAAACGCGACCAGACCTTTTTCCTGATCCAGTTTGCGCTGTTCGCGCCGCGACAATTCAGTGCCGGCTGCATTGCCAAAGCGATTGGGTGTGCCTGCCTGTTTCATCTGGCTGGCGATTTTCAGGCCTTCGTTCTTGTACAGGTCCGTTTTCTTCATGGGGCTTTCCTTAATGCTTTGGGGCGACATCGTTTATGCGAATACTGTCGACAGCATAAGCGATACCGCCACACAGCGTAAAATTCCATGTCTTTTCATCTACAGGTTTCGTACATGGCGCTTAAAGCCACTATCTACAAAGCCGATCTGCAAATCTCCGACATGGATCGCCATTACTATGCTGACCATGCGCTGACCATTGCCCGACATCCTTCCGAAACCGACGAACGCATGATGGTGCGCCTGTTGATGTACGCCCTCCATGCGCAAGAAGGAATCGCATTCACCAAAGGCTTGTTCGACGCGGATGAGCCCGAAGTGTGGGTAAAAGACCTGACGGGTGAGATCAGGCTGTGGATCGATGTTGGCCTGCCCGACGAAACGCGCCTGCGAAAGGCCTGTGGCCGTGCCAAGCAGGTTGTTGTGGTTTGCCACAGCGGCAGTTGCGAGGTGTGGTGGAAGCAGATTGAAAACAAGTTGGCGAAACTGAGCAATCTGGTTGTGCTGCAACTTGCCGCCGAAACCAGCCAGGCACTTGCAGCCCTAGCCGAGCGCACCATGCAGTTGCAATGCCTGGTGCAGGACAGTGAAGTATGGATAAGCACCGATGCGACGCGCATTCAGATAGAACTCAAGTTGCTCAAGACAGCGCAACAGAATTGAAAATGCAGACTATCTTTTAACGCCTTCCTGATTAAACGTTATCCGCACTATCAAGCGGCCAGTCTGCTGCATCGATCGTTTCCTGATACGCATGCCACGTGGCATGGCCGATCAAGGGCAGCAACACGATGAATCCGATGAAGGCCGTGGCAAACCCCAATACAACGGACAACGTAATCAGGCTTCCCCACAGGATCATTGGCTTCTTGTTGCGCAAGACTGCATTTATGCTGGTCACCGAAGCCGTGATGGCGTCCACTTTCCTGTCAAGTATCATGGGCAGGGAAAAGGCACTGGTGGCGAACACAATCGCGGCAAATACGGACCCCACCACGCTGCCTATGCCAAGAAAGGGAAGCAGTTGCCGCAGGCTGGGCGTGCCTTCAGTCGGGAAAAACACATGCACCATGGCCGCTGCGCGTGCCCACACCAACAGCACGACCATCAGGATGATGCCCAACACCAGTAATTCCTTGATGTGATACTTGCCTTCGCGCAGGCAGTAACCCATTACCGGATCCAGCCCCTTGCCAAGTTGCCGACTGATTGAATACAGGCCCACCGCAAGTACCGGTCCCACGAAAATAAAACCGGTCGCCATGCCAATGTAGAGAGCCATGGTGCCAAATTTCCAGGTAAGGGCGGCAATTGCCACGCTCAGCGCCATCAGCGCCAGACCGTAAGTCAGGCTCAGACGCGGTGCGCGTTTCATGTCTGCCCAGCCCAGGCGCATCCAGCGCAATGGCGCGGACATATCCAGGGTGCGGCAGGGTGCCACGAAGGGCATGTTTTCGGGTGACGGGGGCGTATCGGAAACAGGCAATGTAGACATGCAACTCCCTCCTCTTAAATTGATGGATGTGGCTATTTGATTGATTGTGTTAGGCGCCAGCAAGGTCTTTTATAGTCCGAATGGTAATAAAAGAAAAGAGTTAGCCGTATGCCTTAATCCCAGGTAATACTGACCTGTATTGACCGTTGAGTAATCTGACGTAGAGTAAGTGTTTCGATAAAAAAGGCCATCTGAGGATGGCCTTTTTAAGCATGGATGACAGAAACTAGAAAGTATGAGTGTATTGAATACTGAGGATGTCGACGCTGGACTCGTACTCACCCGTTACTGCTGGAGCTGGGGCTGTGCTGGTTAAACTGGCATCCCGCACAAATAGATGCGCGTAGCCAAAATCGATTGCGCCTTGTTTTGAGAGACGATACTGCCCCCCGATTGCAATCCATGTGCGGTCTTCGTCAGGAATGCGAGGGGTGCGGAATGCATCAGGCACAGGTGTTTCATCAAAAGCAATGCCAACTCTCAAAGTAAGCTTGTCGTTCATGTGGTAGTTGGCACCCAGGGAATATCGGTAACTATCGTCCCAATTCTCAGGTGTAAGGGATACTAATGCTCCGCTTGTACGGAGTATTCTAAGCTCATCAAAATCACTCCAGCCTGTCCAAGTGATATCAGCCAGAATATCGATATTCGAATTATGTTTGTGAAACAAGCTCAAGGAAGCAGAGTCGGGCAATGTGGCATCTGCTGTCACAGGGCCATTACCAGCAGGGGCGAGAGAGAAACTTACAGTCCCTTCCAATGTGTAATCCACTTCTGATCGATACGATGCGCCAATACGAGTTTGGTTGCTGATTTGCCAAAGCGCTCCTAAATTGAACCCCCATCCATAATCATCTCCCTTTACAGTGGCGATGCCAGCTGCACCAGCAAGGCTTGAAAGTTCGGCATCAGCGCGTTGGATGCTCAAGCCGACGCCAATTGAAAATTGTTCGCTGGCTTTCCAGGCAATAGATGGGTTAACGTTTACAGTTCTGAGATCGGAAAGAATAGCTAGATGGCGACCGAGCCATCCGGAGTCATACTCTGTCTTCAAACCAAATGGGCTGTTCAGGCCCACACCTAAGCTGATATCTGGTGTTAGCTTGTATGCAAAGTATGCATTGGGAACCAGGGCGAGATCACCGATATCGCCCCCTTGATTGCCGCCAGGAATACCGCCAGTTCCGGTAAATTCCGCAGAGGGCTTAATCAAATGGCCTGCCACAACCAATTGCTTCTCGGGTAGCAATGTCATGCCAGCGGGATTGAAAAAAATCGTGCTGGCATCCTGTGCGCTTGCAGCTTGTCCAGCGTACGCATTGCCCAGTCCGCTGGCATTTTGTTCAATGAGCGCAAATCCAGCAGCATTAGCGCTTCCTGCTGCGATCAGGCTAACGGCGGCTGCCACGAGCCGGGCGTATTCTTTTTCTTGCATGGCTATCTCCTCATAGCAATTGTTAACGATATCAATTCATTGATGAAACGATTTCTTCCCCACGAACTGGGCCACTTCGCTGCATACAGGCCGGATGTTCAACATCCATTTGCAAGATTCCCGACTGCGCGAAGGATCCCGGAACTACTGGATATTCTTGTGTTTGACGTATTTTACCCTTGCCCCGGCTGTTTGGCTGAAAATCAGGCACGGGCAGTTTTTGCGATAATTTCCGCTGGCTTTTGCATGAATTTAAAGAATCGTTCGTTGCGGGTTTGAACTCAAGATTCGCAGTGTGAACAACCATCAAACATCATCAACTGGTGAATCATGATCAGCAAGCAAGACATTCTCGATGCATTTAACTTCCGCCATGCCTGCAAGTCTTTTGACCCGTCGCGCAATATTACCGACGAGGATTTTCGCTTCATACTTGAAACCGGGCGGCTGTCGCCCAGTTCCTTCGGCTATGAGCCGTGGCGTTTTCTGGTCATCCAGGATATGACGTTGCGCGAGAATCTGCTTGACGCCACCTGGGGCGCCAAAGGCCAGTTTCCTACCGCCAGTCACGTCATTGCCATTCTGGCGCGCAAGGATGATATGCGCCCCGGCTCCGATTACACCGAACGGTTCATGCGCGATGTGCAGAAATTGCCCGAAGAAGGCATCGCCCGCCGGACTGCTTTCTATAAACAATTCCATGAAACCGATTTCAATCTTCAGGAGCCGCGCGCCCTGTTCGACTGGAACTGCCGGCAAGCCTACATCGCCCTGGCCAACATGATGACCGCCGCCGCCATGATCGGTATTGATTCCTGCCCTATTGAAGGCTTCAACCAGGCAGGGGCGGAAAACGTGCTGACGGCGGCTGGCTTGCTGGAGGATGGAAAATTCGGGCTCGCCGTGATGGTCGCTTTTGGCTACCGGATCAACCCCCAGACGGAGAAAAAGCGACAGCC
Source organism: Thiobacillus sp. (assembly GCA_018263115.1). Classification (GTDB taxonomy): domain Bacteria; phylum Pseudomonadota; class Gammaproteobacteria; order Burkholderiales; family Thiobacillaceae; genus UBA6918. The sequence goes on along the minus strand of JADFDC010000021.1, from coordinate 12,045 downwards.
GATGGATGAGGTAGTGAAGTGGGTATGACAGGCTTGATTCGCTGGCCGGCAGGTTTTGCTTTCTTGGTAACATACTGATTATTCAAGACTTGTTGCCGTCATTGTAATGCGGGGCTGGCGCTGTTTCAGGAAAACACATATAATCTGTTCACAAATTAGGCCACTTTTCTCAAGGTGGCCTTTTGCTTTGTCAGCTTTCATGTGGCGATATCGCAGATATTGCCTCAATCCTGGCAGTGGACTTTCTGCTTTCATTTTTGCCGAGGTAATCGAAATGCATACCGCCACCATCCTTCAGTGTCTGAAAAAGCACGGCCAATTGCTTGACTCGGAAATCGCTCAAGCAACCGGCATTTCGCTGGCAAATGTCAGGTCGTCCCTGACTGACCTGTCGGAACGAGGGGAAATATCCCGGTGCAGCGTTACCCGGTTTAATAATGGCAAGGCTATTGAGGGATTTCTCTGCCGGGTGGCCGGGTATGTTCCGCCACCTACGCCAGGCAGAAAACCATCCGCAAAGAACTAGCTGGCACAGCCCGTGCCCCTACAGGGCAGGGAATGTACCTTCTACAGCGCACGCCCCAGAAAGGCCAGCACGATCGTTATCAGTCCAAGCGAGAGATTGATGCCAATAAGCTGGCGAATCTGTCCCAGTGCCGCGCCACCGGATTTCCAGTTCTGTTCAGCGACAGCCTGCTTGAGCCTTCTGTAAGGCGAAAAGTAGACAACAAAGAATATCATCATCATCACCACACCGATGACGAACATGGCCAGCACATAAAGCGGCGCGCCGAGGCCGCCCAGGAAACTCAACATGTGCAGACCGGAAGACAGAACCAGCACGACTGAAACCCACACCCAGGGAAAGAATTTGCCGAATACGCCGGCCCACAGCGTCAGGCGCTGTGGCGGTTCAAGAACAGTGGCCGCGATGGGGCGCAACGCCATGTAAGCGAAGAACATGCCGCCAACCCAGACGACAACGCCGATGACATGCAGAAATAGCGAGAGAGACATAACGCCGTTGACAAGCAGAAATTCCGAGAGAGACATGAGGACTCCTTGTTTTGGGTTTTTACTGCTGGATTCCAGCATTCTAGCGTGTACTAGCGATGGCTGTTTTCTATCGTAGAATCGGTCATCACCTTCTGCAATTACGAGCATGAGCAAGCAATATCAGCGCGTTGTTGTCCTTGGCGCAAGTCACAAGCCAGAGCGCTATTCAAACCAGGCAGTGCGCCTGCTGCAAGAATTTGGCCATGAAGTCATCCCGGTTCATCCCAAACTTGAGGAGGTGGAAGGGATCAAGGTGGCAAGCAGCCTGAATGTCATTGAAGGTAACGTCGACACTCTTACCCTGTATGTGGGCGCCGAACGCTCCAGTGAATTGACGGAAACCATTCTTCGGTTAAAGCCGGGTCGTGTCATTTTCAATCCTGGCAGCGAGAATGCCGAACTTGAAAGGCGGCTGAATTCGGCGGACATCCCTTTCGAACACGCCTGTACTCTGGTGCTGTTGCGTACCGCGCAATTCTAGGCGCTCTCCACTTGTCCTGGCCGGGTTGTATTGGCCTTTACTGCTTCCTGTTCTGGCCAGACAGATCAACCAGCCAACCCACTGCCGGCGCACCGAGTAATTTGAGTGCATGCCACTGGTTAAGCGCCAGCCCGATTCCAATCAGGGCAATACCCAGCCAGACAATCTCCGGAATGCGTTCTGCATTCAGAACATGGCCGAGAACCAGTGCGGTTACGGGTGTGACGAGGGTGATGAGCGAGACGGTTCCTGCGGTCAGGTGCTTGGTGACGTAGTAGTACAACGCAAATCCGGCAACTGAACCGAACACACCCAGATACAAGACGGCAAGTCCGGCTTTCATTGGAATGGCTTCCGGCAAGGGTCCTGCCGCAATGGCGGGCGGGAGCAGCATGATGGCTGCCAGCCCCAGCATGCCAAAGGTGTAGGACACGGTATCCAGTTGCGTACCATAACGCTTGATCCAGACGAGCGTGAAGGACTGAATGAACACTGCGCCGAGCACTGCGGCAACGCCGGGCAGGGCAGCGGAACCGAGATTCAGGCTACCGCTGAAAACGGCGAAAAGTCCCGCTACTGCGAGCGCGAGCCCCAGAATCTTGCGCATGCCCAGACTGTCTTCCTTGAGCCAGAGCGCAGCCAGCAGGCCAGTCATCAGAGGCGAAAGTCCGAACAATACAGAAATCAATCCCGAAGGAACAAATTGCGCGCCCCAGTAGGTCAGCATCAGTCCGCCCATCAGGCTCAGCGCGGAAACCAGATAAGTGAGCAGGGCTGCGCGATGCATGGGCAAGGTGCGGCCCAGCGCGGCCAGCATCATGCCGGCGACCAGCAGGCCGATGATGGTGCGGCCGAACAGGGCGTGACGGTAATCCAGTCCCTGACTACTCCAGACTATGCCCAAAGGCGTCGTGGACCAGATGGCAATGACGCCGAGGTAGGCGGTGGTAATGGATTTCTGATTGGTGTGTTCTTCTTGCATGAAGGCATTCCCTTGTGAGGAAAAACAAAGGCCACGGCGCTTGTGGCGGCGTGGCCTCGATGGGATGAATAAAAGTCTTCTAACTCAACATCGCATCCAGGGCCAGCCTGCGGCGTGCTCGCCACTGCACAATTGGCAGATGGCGGCATACATCGGGCAGGGAAATTGCAACGGGTCTCATGGCCTGACTTTATCGGGTTCTCTCGGGTTTGCATAGCGCCAGCGCCAGGGCGGCATGGGACTTTTCTGCGACCACAATCCCAGGCGTTTTTTTCGCGCCACATATTCGGCCTCGCGATAACGGATAGCGTCTGCATTCGTTTGTTCGTAAGCGTACTTCTGGTTCCACCAGGCCATGCCGGCTTCAAGCTGAAGCAAGTTTGCATCGCGGTTGCCGGCAAGCACGATTTTGCCGAGGAGGCGGCCATATTGATCCCGGTGATGCCATTCGACCTGAACCGGCTGGCGATAAACCAGCTTTCGCAGCGATTGTCTGGAAGCATTGCCCCAGGCCTGGCCGTGTTCCGGCGCATCGATGCCCAGCATGCGAATTTTGTGTGTGCGGCTGTTTTGGTCAGTGATGTAAAGCGTATCGCCGTCTGCTACGCCGGTGACAGTGCCAGGCAACGTTTTCGCTTGGGCGCAGGTCACGCCAAGGAAAAGCAGAATCAGAAAAAGAGTGCGCATGGCGGGGAAGTATAATTGCCCGTATGGATATTGAACTGATTCTTGTGCTGGCAGGGGTTGTCATCCTGGCGCTGCTGATGCTTGTGCTTTGGTACAGGTTGAGTACTCTTCAGCGCGTGCAACAGGATTTTACTGCCATTCAGCAGCGCGAGCTGGGTGAAAGACATCAGGCCATGCTGAAGGATTTGCATCAGGGACTTACGCAGCAAAGCGACCGCATGCAAAGCGCGCTGGGTGAATCTTCCGAACGTCTGCGACAATCGCTTGACGCCTTGCGCATGGAGCAGACCCAAACGCTGGTACAGAGCAGCGACGCACTCAAGAATGGCCAACAACAGTTTCTGCAACAGACCCTGACGACGTTTGCCGATCAGGGACGCGAGCAGCAGAAACTGATTCAGGAGACCATTACCCGGCTGGGTGGCGTGGTGGACAATCGGCTGGCCGAAATTTCCGGCAAGGTCACGGAGCGGCTGGATGAGGGTTTCAAGAAAACCAACGAAACCTTTGCCAATGTCATGGCGCGGCTGGCCACCATTGACGAAGCACAGAAAAAAATCGACGGCCTGACCAGCAATGTCGTCACACTTCAGGAAATTCTTGGCGACAAGCGCTCACGCGGCGCGTTTGGCGAGGTCCAGCTGGAGGCACTGGTGCGGAATGCGCTACCGCCGGATGCCTATGAATTCCAGGCGACGCTGTCAAACAAAAATCGTGTCGACTGCCTGCTTATTCTGCCCGAGCCCACTGGCAGAGTGCCGGTGGATTCCAAGTTTCCGCTGGAGAATTTCAACCGCATGTTCGATCCGGCGCTGGTGGAAATGGAACGCGCGGCGGCCATGCGCCAGTTCAAGGCGGATGTAAGGAAGCATGTCGATGACATCGCGAATAAATACATCATCGAACATGAAACCTCCGATGGGGCGGTGATGTTCCTGCCGGCCGAGGCAATTTTCGCCGAGATTCATGCCCATCATCCCGATCTGGTGGAATACGCCATGCACCGCCGGGTGTGGCCCGTGTCCCCGACCACGCTGATGGCGGTTTTGAATACCGCGCGCGCCGTCATCAAGGATGTGGAAACGCGCAAGCAGATACACATCATCAAGGATGAGTTGGGCAAGTTGGGCAAGGACTTTGGCCGTTTTGAAGAGCGCATGAAGAAGCTTGCTACGCATATCCGGCAGGCGAATGACGACGTGCAGGAAGTCAGCGTCAGTTCCGACAAGATCAGCAAGCGCTTCCGACAGATCGAGTCGGTTGATCTGGAACACTTGCAGACGGCACACCCTCTGCTGCCGGACAATGAATGACTTTTTGCAGCAAACGACATGACCATCAAGAAACTCGACAACCTGATTTTCAATACCAGCTACGAACAGTTCGACAAGGCGGTGATCGAAGCCTCCAGAACAACGCCCATCCTGGTCGATTTCTGGGCCGACTGGTGTCCCCCCTGTACCATGTTGACACCGATACTTGAAAGGGTTGTTCATGCCTACAATGGCAAGTTCCTGCTGGCCAAGGTGGAAGTGGATGACGGACACAACATGAAACTGGCCGGGCACTATGGCATGCGCGGGTTTCCCACGGTTTTGCTGTTCATCGATGGCGAGATGAAAGGCCGCTGGCACAGTTCCAAGCCGGAGCACTGGATCAAACATTTTCTTGCCGAACACGGCGTCAATGAATAGTTCAAAACGCTCGGAAGGCATCGCGCCTTTCCATGTGATGGACATCCTGGCGCGCGCCAAGGCGCTGGAAACACAGGGCCGCGACATCATCCACCTGGAAATCGGCGAGCCCGATTTCCCTACGCCGGAGCCTGTGATTCAGGCAGCCATGCAAGCCATTCAATCCATCGACATGCATTACACGCCATCCCTGGGTTTGCCTGAATTGAGGCAGGCGATTGCCGGGTTCTACCGGACCCGGTACACGGTTGAAATGCCAGCTTCGCGAATCGCCGTTACGCCCGGCGCGTCGGGTGCCTTGATGCTGGCGCTGGGTGTTGTGCTTGATGCCGGTGACGAGGTACTGATGGCCGATCCCGGCTATCCCTGCAATCGCCACTTCGCGCATTTCATTGATGCCTTGCCCGTGGCAGTGCCGGTTGGGCCGGACACTTCATTTCAATTGACCCCTGATCTGGTGGATCAACACTGGACGCCAAAGACCAGGGCCGTGTTGCTGGCCTCGCCTTCCAATCCGACCGGCACACTCGCGCGTAATGAGGATATTCGGGACATTGCCCGTTTGTGTCTGGAGAGAAACGCTGTGCTGATCGTGGACGAAATTTACCACGGCCTCGTGTATGGCGCCGCGCCGCAAACTGCTCTTGCCCATTCGGACCAGGTCTTCGTGGTCAACAGTTTTTCCAAATACTTTCATATGACAGGCTGGCGGTTGGGTTGGCTGGCGGCACCGGATTGGGCCATGAACGACATCGAACGGCTTGCGCAAAATCTGTATCTGGCCGCGCCCACGCCCGCGCAGTATGGCGCGCTGGCGGCATTTGTCGATGATAATCTGGCCATCCTGGAATCAAGGCGGCTCGAATTGCAGGCGCGGCGGGATTTTCTGGCGCCCGCGTTGAAAGAAACAGGTTTCGGCCTGCCGGTCAAGCCAGAAGGCGCTTTTTATCTTTATGCGGATGTCAGCCGGTTTACGACTGACAGCTTTGAATTTGCACGCCAATTGCTGGAAGAAGCGGGCGTGGCGATTACGCCGGGGCTGGATTTCGGCGTTGTAACGCCGGAGCGATATGTCCGTTTCGCCTATACCCGGCCACTGCCGGTACTTGGGGAGGCAGTCAGCCGCATCCGGCGGTTTGTTTCCTGAGTGCAGGCATAAAAAAAGCCGGTCTTGCGACCGGCTTGATTCCAACAATCCCCAATTACTTGGCGGGGGTGTCGGTGTGGCCTTGAGTCGGCGCAGCAGCGTCAGCAGCAGGTGCGGCAGCGGCGTCAGCAGCAGGCGCAGCAGCGTCGGCAGGCATGGCGGCGGCGTCAGCAGCAGGTGCTTCAGCAGGAGCGGGAGCAGCAGCTTCAGGAGCCGGAGCTTCAGCAGGCGCAGCAGCTTCTTCTTTTTTGCCACAAGCAGTTACAGAAACGGCCAGCAGAGCGGCCAACAGAACGGAGTATTTCATCATATTCCCTTAAACAAAAATGGATAACCCACACCAAGAAATCGGTCAGGGACTTAAAAATTAGTGTTTCCTTAAATCCAACCGACGCGCGGGATTCTAGCAAATCCGTAAAAGAAAACCAGTAGGGGGGCTGATTTTGCAGGATTTCTTGCATTTTGTTGCGGGGCCGCAACAAGGCTAATCAGCTGTTTTCCCGCACGATCAGGCAGGTAATTTCTTCCCGGTCATGGTAAAGCTGTCGCATTTGTATTCGCCAGTTGCCGCCCACCTGGGCAATCCGGCCTTCCAGCACGCTTCGCGCGAGTTGCACTTCTTCAAACCGGCGTTTCATCGGCAATTTAAGGTTGAACAGGGCTGCACGACAGTCGCCACGCTCAAACCAGCGAGCAACCAAATCAACTACCCTTGCGGGCTTGTCGACCATGTCGCAGACCAGCCATTCCACCGGATGGCGCGGACGGAAAGTAAAGCCATCGGCGCGCAGGTGTTCGACCAGGCCGGCTTCCATCAGGGCGGGATCCATCGGGCCGTTGTCTACTGCCGTGACCTTCATGCCCCGCTGGGTCAGTTGCCAGGTCCAGCCGCCGGGTGAGGCGCCAAGGTCAACCGCGCGCCTCCCCGGCCTGAGCCGCTCGCGTTCCTGCCCGGAAAGCATTTCCTGCAGGGCTTCCGCCAGTTTCAAGGTCGAACGCGAAGGCGCCTCGCGAGGCATTTTCAGCCGGGGGATGCCCATGGGCCAGTTGCTGGAATTGCCGGGCTGGCTGGTTCCGGCCCAGGCAGTGGACGAATCGAGGAAAAACACGTGCAGCCTCGGTAGTTTGAAGGCATCCGGCTTGAGCAGACCAGCCTGGTTCAGGGCCTTGTTCAAATGTGGCTCGAACTTTCTGCAAAATTTAGACAGTTCCTTGGCTTCGTTGGTATCGGCGGTTTCCAGCCAAATCTGGCCAAATGGCCCATGCAGGCTTTTTGCGGCATCAATCAATGGAGGCAGGCGGTTTTCCGGCTCGAGCGGTAAAGGGCCCAGGGCAAAAATCAGTTGCCGGGCAAATGTCAGGTCTTTGAAACGCAGTTTTTTTCTCAGGGTAGTCATGTCTCCCGACTGGGCAGGGTAAAACATGACAAATCCGGAATCAGGGCTGGCCTTGCACCAGCCGGCCACGCCCATGTCTTCCGCAGCCAAGGTGATGTCCTGCGCGCATTCCTTTTCAAATCCAGTCCGGCAATACAGCAGCAGGCAGGGAGATGTCTGCCCGCTCATGATGCTGGCACGGGCAATCGCAGGTTTGCCAGGATGACAGGCATCACAGTTGGTAAAAGCAACAAGCGGCTTGCAACCCTGTTAATCAATGTCAATTGGCGAATTCCAGCCTTTCTTCCACCGCTTTCACGGCCTCGGCCGCGCAGGCCTCATCCTTGTCGCCGCCGGGCGCGCCTGAAACGCCCACCGCGCCAATCAGACTACCGGCGGCGCGGATGGGAAGCGCGCCTTCCATCACGATCAGGCCGCGCATGTGGTTCAACTCGGGCCGGATATCGCCGCGCGCCTTGCGGAATTCGCTGCTGGCAATGCCGGACATGATGGACATGCCGGCCTTGCGCTCGGCGATTTCAAGCGTATGTGGGGCTGCCAGCGTGTCGCGCAGGGCGACCTGCAAACTGCCGCTGCGATCCAGCACCACGGCGGATACGTTGTATCCATCCTTGCGGCAGGCTTCGACCGACTTCATGGCAATGGTTTGCGCCAGTTCAAGGCTGATCTGCTTGACGGGCACGATGTCCGCCGCGAATCCGCTGAAGGGCAATAACATGAACAACAAGGGAATAAAGGGCTTTTTCATGAATGCCTCCTTTCCAGCTAACTGTTAAGGTTATGAACAGTCATTATTTAGGATACTGATTGGAGAAATTGTACCTGTGCCGACTAACCTGCAATCAAATTGCGCTATTCCATCCGTACCCCTTCCCGATTGGGCACAATTTATCGCCCAGGATGCGGACGGAACCTGGTGGGCTTATGAGGCGGAGCCGAATTTGCAGGACACAGGCTGGTACGAAAATGAGGTTGGGCGTATCCAGCGGCTGGGGAAAACCGACCCTCCGGCAGATTTTCGTGAAATATTGATCAAACTGACTGAAACAATCTGACAGGCTACCGATTCACATTTGATCGAACAGGGACTGAAACATTCCGGTTTCCTGCCGATTCACAATTGGATGCAGAAAGGTCTGCTTAAAAATTAGACAGCAACATGCCCGGGAGCCTTTGTTTATCAAAGGGTCCCGGGGACTATTGCTTTGGTTGTAGGACAAACACCTACACATCAGGGTTAATACTCTCTTACAAAAAATACGGACAGCTTCCGACTTCATCATTATTAATACTCGCCCGAAATAGGTACATGTCCGGCAAGGACTGTGTCATCAACCTAAACCAGGGGATAAAAAATGAATATCGATGAAATGATGGGCGAAATCCGCGAAGTCAATCTCAGCTACCTGATGCTGGCCCAGCAAATGCTGCGCGAAGACAAGGCCATGGCAAGTTTCCGCCTGGGCCTGAGCATGGACGTGGCCGAAGTGCTGGAATCCCTGTCGCCCGCGCAAATCATCAAGCTGGCCCGCTCCGGCATGCTGCTTTCCCGTTTCCGCTTTGATGACAGCACCATTCTGGACATGCTGGCCAACTACACCAAGGATCGCTCGCTGGCTCATTCTCACGCCGCCATTCTGATGGCCGGGCAGCCCGCCGAGCAGCTGGCTGCTTAAACAACAAAACACTCAGGGGGAATGATCATGGCCAGAAAAAGCCTGCTGTCTGAAGTCAAGGAAACCCAGCTTGCCATCGAGCTGATTGAAGCCGGCGCGCGTCTACAGGTGCTGGAATCGGAAACCGCGTTGTCACGCGAGCGCCTGCTCAAGCTCTACAAGGAAGTCCGCGGCGAATCGCCACCCAAGGGCATGCTGCCGTTTTCCACCGACTGGTTCCTGACCTGGCTGCCGAATGTGCATTCCTCCCTGTTCATCAATATCTACCGCTATCTGATCAAAAACGGAAATTGCGAAGGCATCGAGGGCGTCCTCAAGGCCTACAAGCTGTATCAGGAATATCTGAAAACCAACGAAATCGAAGAAGTGCTGAGCTTTACCCGCGCCTGGACGCTGGTGCGCTTCTTCGACAGCAAGATGCTGGAAACCACGCAGTGCTCCAAGTGCGGCGGACATTTCGTAGTGCATCCGGACGATCTTCACGACGACTATCTGTGCGGCTTGTGCCACATGCCTTCGCGCGCCGGCAAGACCAAAAAAGCCAGGGAGGCTTTGGAGGCGGAACAGCACGGCGTCGCAGCCTGACATGAAACTCCATGCCGCCATTCTGGCGTTGTTCGCGCAGCTTGGCGCGGCGGTGGTGGTGGCCAGTATCGTATTTTTCAGCCATGCAGGCATGGATGAAGGCGGTTTCAGCATGTGGCAGATTGCCGGCATGCAGGGCATGCTGGCCGCCATGGCCGGCTACATGCTGGGCATGGCGTGGTGGTGGTTTCCTATCAATCTGCTTTTTCTGCCCGCGGTATTGCTCGTCCAGCAAGTGCAGTTACCCGCCGTGATTTATCTAGCCGGGTTTCTGATGCTGCTGGCATTCAACTGGGGCGTTATTCATACCCGTGTTCCACTTTATCTGTCGCGTCGTGAAGTATGGAAACAGGTCGAATCCCTGTTGCCGGCGGACGAGCCGTATTCCCTGATTGATATCGGCAGTGGACTGGGTGGCATGCTGCTGCATCTGGACAGGGTCCGGCCCATGGGCGTGCATGAAGGCGTTGAGATTTCGCCCGCGCCCTGGCTGATCAGCAGAATTCTGGCCTTCATGCAAGGCGCGCGCGCCACCTTCACACGCAATGACTACCGCCAGCTTGACTTGTCCGGCTACGACATCGTCTTTGCCTTCCTGTCGCCGCTCGTCATGCAGGATTTGCTGGTGAAGGCCAGTCAGGAAATGCGTCCCGGCACTCTGTTGCTGAGCCTCGCATTTCCGCTGCCGGGCATCAATCATGATTTTGTCATCCAGGCAGGTGAGGGTGACAGACAAAAACTGTACGGATGGCGCGTACGTCCAGACATTTCAATCGACTATCCCGAGCACCTTTCTCTCGATATCGCCAACTTGGCGCATTAACAGGCTATCAGGCACCATCTCCCGAATAGGGATGCTTTTTCCCCATTTATAAAAAGATTGTTTGTCCCGCGCAGCCTTTATAAATCCAGCATGCGGCCGATTACTCACAAAAGGTCGTTATCTGGAGAATAAAAAGTGCTGGTCATTGTTGGATACATCGTGGTGCTGGGATGCGTGTTTGGCGGCTTCGCGCTCGCTGGCGGACATATGGCTTCGTTATGGCAGCCTATCGAACTGCTGATGATTGGCGGTGGCGCGGCCGGTGCGTTCTTTGTCGGCAACTCCGGCAAGGCGATCAAGGCAACGCTCAAGGCTTTTCCTACCCTGTTCAAGGGTTCCAAGTACACCCGCGCGATGTACATGGAACTGATGGCGCTGATGTACGAGTTGCTGACCAAGATTCGCAAGGAAGGACTGATGTCGGTTGAAGGCGACATCGAGAAGCCTGAAGAAAGCCCGCTGTTTTCGAAATATCCCTCCATCCTGGCCGACCATCACGTCATCGAATTCATGACGGACTACCTGCGCATCATGGTCAGCGGCAACATGAACGCGATGGAAATTGAAAACCTGATGGACAACGAAATTGAAACCCACCATCACGAGGGCGAAGTGCCCGCGCATTGCATCGCCAAGCTGGGCGACGGACTGCCGGCATTCGGCATCGTGGCGGCGGTGATGGGCGTGGTGCACACCATGGAATCGGTTGGCATTCCGCCGGCCGAGCTGGGCATCCTGATTGCCAAGGCGCTGGTAGGTACCTTCCTCGGCATTCTGCTGGCGTATGGATTTGTCGGTCCGCTGGCTTCATTGCTGGAACAGAAACTCAACGAAGGCACCAAGATGCTTCAGACCATCAAGGTCACGCTGCTGGCCAGCCTCAATGGCTATGCGCCGGCGCTGGCGGTGGAGTTCGGCCGCAAGGTGCTGTATTCGACCGAGCGTCCGACCTTCAGCGAGCTGGAAGAACACGTAAAAGGCGCGGCGAAGAAATAAGCACCGCAACAGAAAATCAATACGGCCTGAGTCATCATGTCTGACAAAGACAAGAAACCAATTGTAATCAAGCGCATCAAGAAGGTCGCGGGCGGCCATCATGGCGGCGCCTGGAAGATTGCCTATGCCGACTTTGTTACGGCGATGATGGCCTTCTTCCTGCTGATGTGGCTGCTGGGGTCGACAGCCAAGGGTGACCTGGAAGGCATCGCCGAATACTTCAAGACGCCGCTCAAGGTTGCTTTGCAGGGCGGCTCGGGCAGCGGCGACAGTTCCAGCATCATCAAGGGCGGCGGGCAGGACCTCACCCGCAAGTCTGGACAGGTCAAGAAGGCAGATACGCCGCAGGACAAGAAAACCATCAATCTCGAAGCCGCCAAGGCCGAGCTTGAGCGGCTGGAAACCGACAAGCTGAAGAATCTCAAGGCGCGACTGGAACAGGCCATCGACGCCAGCCCCAATCTCAAGCAGTTCAAGCGGCAGTTGCTGATCGACATCACGACCGAGGGCTTGCGCATCCA
>JADFDC010000020.1 GCA_018263115.1 Thiobacillus sp. | reverse complement strand
ACCTTCATCATCGACTACCCGGCGGAAGTGTCGCCGCTGGCGCGCCGCTCCGACAAACACCCGGACATTACCGAGCGCTTCGAACTTTTCATTACCGGGCGCGAAATGGCCAACGGTTTCTCGGAGCTGAACGATCCGGAAGACCAGGCCGCGCGTTTCCTGGATCAGGTCAAGGCCAAGGAGGCCGGCGACGAAGAAGCCATGTACTACGACGCCGATTACATCCGCGCGCTGGAGTATGGCCTGCCGCCCACCGGCGGCTGCGGCATCGGCATCGACCGGCTGGTCATGCTGCTGACGGATTCACCCTCAATCAGGGACGTCATCCTGTTCCCGCACATGCGGCCGGAAGCCTGACTCGCCTCAGCACGATATTGCGATCGAACAAGCGCAGCAATCCAGAATGCAGCATGAACAAACTGGATTGCTTCGCTACTTCGTTCCTCGCAATGACCAAATCCTGTTAGCGCCATCATGCCCATCACACCTGCCGAAATTGCATTCGGTGAAAACGGCATACCGCTCAGTCCCGAATACGGCGATGTGTATCACAGCGCCGATGGCGGGCTGGGGCAATCACGCAATGTTTTCATTCAAGGCTGCGATTTGCCTGCGGCATGGCAGGACAAGAGCCGGTTTGTCATTCTGGAAACCGGCTTTGGTCTGGGGCTGAATTTTCTTGCGACCTGGGAGGCATTCAGAAATCATCCCGGCCAGTGCCGGACCCTGCATTTCATTTCCATCGAGAAGCATCCGCTTTCACTTGATTCGTTGAAACGCTGTCATGCCGCCTGGCCCGATCTGGCAGTTTTCGCTGATGAACTTCAGTCGCAATGGCCGGTTCTGGTTGCGGGTTATCACCGGCTCAGCTTCGATGAGGGACGCGTACAGCTCACGCTCATTTTTGATGAGGCAGAATCCGCGCTCAAGTATCTTGATGTAAAAGCGGATGCCCTGTATCTCGATGGATTTTCGCCTGCCAAAAACCCTGCCATCTGGTCTGCTGACGTACTGAGACTACTGGGCAAGCTGTCTGCATCAGACGCACGGCTAGCCACCTGGTGCGTGGCCGGCACCGTGAGGCAGAACTTGCAGGAAGCCGGATTCAAGGTCGAACGCAAACCGGGTTTTGGCAGCAAGAAGGAAAGGCTGGAAGCTCGTTTTGCACACGCCTCACGTTTCACGCCTCACTCCTCACTCCAGAAGGCCACCCTCATCGGCGCGGGCATCGCTGGTGTTTGCCTCGCGCACGCACTTGTTCAACGCGGCTGGCAAGTGACGCTGATTGAAAAACATCCCGGCCCCGCGATGGGTGCGTCGGGAAATCCCGCGGGTGTCGTTCGGCCGCAATTGACGCTGGACGAAAGTTTCAACGGTCGTCTGTCACGCCAAGCGTTCCTGCATACGGTGAAGCTGGTTTCCGAACTTACCCATGAATCCCCCGGCGCCTCACACGCCTTCGAAGGCGTACTGCATCTGGCCAGAAACGAGGAACAGGCCGTGCACATGCCTGCCATGCTGGCCGCACACAAGTATCCGGAAAACTTCTCTCGCTGGCTCAGCCAGGATGAAGCAGGCGAATTGGCCGGCATGCCTGTCACATCGCCCGGACTCTACTTTCCGCAAGGAGGCTGGATGACGGGGCCGCGTATTGCCAGTTTGCTTCTGACTCAAAGCGGTGAGCGCCTGTCCCATCATTTCACCCATACCGCGACACGGCTGGAGCAGACACCCGATGGCTGGAGAGTGTGGGAGAAAGATTCCCTGCTGGCTGAAAGCCCTGTTGTCATTTTGACCGGCGCGCACGAAGCCGCGCAGTTCGCCAACCTGCCGCTCACACCGGTTCGCGGCCAGATCACCATGCTGCCTGATGGCAACCTGCCGGACCTGAAAATTCCCGTCACGCGAGAAGGTTATGTGCTGCCCACACGCAACGGCATCGGCAATATCGGCGCGAGCTTTGCATTTGATGACGACCCCATGCAACGGGATGCGGATCAGATCAGTAACCTTGAACGACTTGGCAGGCTGCTGAAAAATCCACCCGCAATCAACGCCAATGGCCTTGGCGCCCGCGTCAGCTTTCGCGCTGCCACGCCGGATCGCCTGCCGCTGGTTGGCGCCCTTGCAAATGAAGAAGCCAACTACCCGCCCGAAACGCCACTGCAACATCTGTCCCGCCAGCCCGGACTGTATGCCCTGACCGGCCTTGGCGCGCGCGGTCTGGTGTGGGGCCCCTTTCTGGCCCAGGCGCTTGCCGCCAAACTGGACGATGAACCCTGGTGGCTGCCGAGTAATTTGTGGAATACCATTGATCCCGCACGTTTTGTCTTGCGCGATGTCAGAAAAAGATCATCATCTGGAAACTCATGAGCGACAAGATTTCCCTCCCCATCTCTGGCATGACCTGCGCGTCCTGCTCCACGCGGCTGGAGAAGCAGCTCAACAAGCTGCCAGGCGTGGAGGCAGCCGTGAACCTGGCGAACGAGACGGCAAGCATCCAATTCCGGACAGCCGAGACAACCGCAGATAAAATCCTCGATGCCATCCGCAAGGCCGGCTTTGACGTGCCCCCCCGGCACATCATGCTGAAAATTTCCGGCATGACCTGCGCAAGCTGCGCCGCCCGCATCGAAACATCGGTGAACAAGCTGCCTGGCACGCAGATCGGCGTGAACCTCGCCTCGGAAACCGCGCGGCTTACGCTGGAAGCCGGTGCGGAACTGGATCAGGCGCTTTCCGTCATCAGAAAAACCGGGTATGACGCCGAGGTCTGGGACGAGCAGAATCGGGCTGAGGCCCGGGAACGCGAGGCTCGTGCCGCGAAGAAGGAATGGGGCGTGTTCTGGATAGCCGTCCTGTTCACATTGCCGCTTGTTTTGCCCATGCTTGGCATGGTGGCTGGCTTCCATCACGAATGGCTGCCACGCTGGCTGCAATTCGCGCTGGCCACGCCCGTCCAGTTCATTGCCGGCTGGCGGTTTTATCGCGGCGGCTTCAATGCTCTGCGCGGCGGAGGTGCCAACATGGACGTGCTGGTGGCGTTGGGAACAAGCATGGCCTGGGGCTTGAGCACCGCCATTACCGTACTCGGCCTTGATTCACAACCTGTTTATTTCGAAGCAGGCGCGGCCGTCATCACGCTGGTGAGGCTGGGCAAACTGCTGGAAACACGGGCCAAGCGGCGCACGCTTGAGGCCATCGAGAAACTGCTTGCGCTCACCCCGCAAACGGCGTGGGTTGAGAGAGACGGAAACTTCATTGAAACCGCCATTCAAAACATTGTTACAGGAGAACGAGTTCGCGTCAGACCCGGAGAACGCCTGCCCATCGATGGCGTGGTGGAAAGCGGCGAGTCGGAAGTCGAGGAAGCCACGCTGACGGGTGAATCGATGCCTGTCCTGAAACGCCTGAACGACAAGGTTTACGCGGCCACACAAAACACGCTGGGCACATTGATCATTCGCGCCACAGGCGTTGGCGAGCATACCCGGATCGCTGAAATCATCCGCCTGACGGAAGCCGCGCAGGGCTCGAAGGCACCCATCCAGAAACTCGCCGATCAGGTGTCCGGCATTTTCGTTCCCGTAGTCATCAGCATTGCCCTGCTGACCTTGCTGGGGACAGGAATCGTGCTGGCCGACTGGAGCGAGGCCCTGATCCGTGCCGTTACCGTGCTGGTCATCGCCTGTCCCTGCGCACTGGGGCTCGCCACGCCCACAGCCATCATGGCCGGCACCGGACGCGGCGCGCAGTTCGGCATCCTGTTCCGCAACGCCCAGGCGCTGGAAACCGCCGGCAACCTGAATGTTCTCGCCGTGGATAAAACCGGCACACTGACCACGGGCGAATTCAGACTGGCCGGGCTTTCTCCGGCGTCTGGCATTTCGGATGAAACCCTCCTTGCCACTGCCGCCGCGCTGGAACAGGCTTCCGAACACCCGCTGGCGAAAGCCATCGTCAAGGCGGCCCGTGAACGGAATCTGCAAACTGGTCAGATTGAGCAATTCACCGCATTACCGGGCAAAGGCATTGCTGCGCTGGTCAATGGGCAAACCGCCCTGGCTGGAACAGAAATGTTTCTTGCCGAGAAGGGCATCACGCCATCCCTTCCCCCTTCCTCCCTCCCCCTTCACACCACCCCCATTCATCTCGCACTGGATGGCCGTTTCATTGGTTCACTTATGCTTGCTGATTCACCTCGTCAGGGCACACCCGATGCGCTAAAAAAGCTGGCCGACATGAACGTGGAAGTCGTCATGCTCACCGGCGATCAGGAAGCCCCCGCGCGCGCCGTGGCGGATGAACTGGGCATACGGGATTTCCGCGCGCGGCAAACGCCGCAGGACAAGGCGGTGGCCATCGCGGCACTGCAGCAGGTAGGCAAAAAAACCGGCATGGCAGGCGATGGCATTAACGATGCGCCAGCCCTGGCGCAGGCCGATGTAAGTTTTGCCATGGGCATGGGCACGGACATCGCCAAGGAAACGGCCGACATCACCCTTGCCCGGCATGATCTGGTTGCGCTGGCGGACACCATAGCGCTATCGCGCGCTACCTTGCGCAAGATTCGTCAGAACCTGTTTTTTGCGTTTGTCTACAACGTGCTGGGAATCCCGCTGGCGGCATTCGGGATATTGAATCCGGTTTTTGCCGGCGCCGCCATGGCGATGAGTTCGGTTTCGGTCGTGACCAACGCGCTGCTGCTCAAGCGCTGGAAACCGGGGAGTTGATTCAGGTGTGGCTGTCCGCCTCGTGCCAGATGTCGTACTTGCCCGGCTTGCGATCCAGAAGATTGTAGAGAAACAGCAACTCGGCTGACACGTCCGGCGGAAATCCCTGACGTCCGCCACGCTGGTCGAAAACCAAGCCTTCCAGGTAATCCTGACACTGTTCGGACCCCCAGAATTTGCATAGTCCTTCCGCTACATGCGGATAACTGGACTCAATGGCTGACTTATTTTCTGCTCCCATGTCACAAGTCTAGACCATGGCGCCGAAAATCCTTTTGCTGTTCAGAGCCTTGTGTCGGATTTTGCCCACATGTCCGTGCCGCTTAAATCGCTTTGCAGCATCGTATAGAGCGAAAAAAGCTCTTCGATGACTTCGCCCGGAAATCCCTTGCTGTTTCCACCGCCTGAATATGTCAGTAAATTGTCCAGATACGCCACGCACTCCGGCTTCCCCCATCGCGCACATAACTGCTTGGCAATATGGGGAAATCCGGTCTCAATGCCTGAGACAATAGTCTCGTCGCGCTGGTAAACCAGTTTTAAAGCTGCGCCCATGATGGATTTCACCTCCTTGGGTGGTGAATCGGCAGTGTTTTCAAAAGTTACAGTCCCTTTTTGAATAAAACTGTTTCGATCAGCTTTTCCTGTCAAACCGGATTAGACGGCCCTTCATTTCCCATTGTGGCCAATTCAGACAAATGCGCGATGGCTGAACATATTGATTGCTGTTCATCCTCAAGCGCTTCCAGCACCTGGCCAATTTGTGATTCATCCTCGTCACGAATCGCCGATTCGAGTTCGCCCGCCAGGTCGAGCACACCAAAAATACCCAGTATGCCGGCTACGCCCTTGAGTGAATGAACCAAAATCTGCGCATCATTGAATTTTTTTTCACCCAGCCTCTTGCGCAACCGGTCCATGTCATCCGCCTGGCCATCCGCGTATTTTTGCAGCAAGCTCAAGTAATAATGTGCCATGCCCGGCTGAACGCCCAGCCAGGCATCCGAGTTCAGTCCTGGAATCGCAGCAAGCTGAATGCGCAGTGCCGCACCACTTTCATCCTCTGCCAGCACCTTGTCTGACGCCTTTTCATCGGGTGCCATGTTCGCTGGCAACCATTTACGCAAGGTGGCATAGAGAGTCTCGGGATCAACCGGCTTGGCCACGTGATCGTTCATGCCCGCTTCCAGGCATCGCTTGCGGTCCTCTTCGTAGGCATTGGCGGTCATGGCCACGATGGGGATGTCCTCCCGGCCGGGCAATGCACGAATCCTGCGCGTGGCTTCCAGACCATCCATTTCGGGCATTTGCACATCCATCAGCACCAGGTCGTAGTGTTGTTTACCGGCCATATCCACCGCTTCCAGCCCGTTGTTGGCCAGCTCCACTTGCATGCCGGCCGAAGTCAGCAGTTCCCTGGCCACTTCCTGATTGATGGGATTGTCTTCGACAAGCAGTAATCTGGCGCCTCCATGTCGGCCAGATACCGCATCAACCAGATTAGAATCGTTCAACGCTATTGAACGGACCTCCGCCCCCTGCCCGCTTGGTGAAAATACGCCGCGCAGCATGGATGGTGTTGCCGGCTTGACCAGTCTGCCCGCAATTGGCAGGGACATTCCGGATTGTTGCAACTGCTGCTCATCGAATACCGCAGCCATCAGGACAACAGGCATGTCAGGTTTGCCGGATAAAGCCAGCTTTTCCGCGACCGCCAATCCATCAGGTTCAGGCATTTTCCAGTCCAGCAGAATCAGGTCGTATGGACTGCTCTGGCCGGGGTTGAAAATCAAATCAATCGCTTTCTCGCCAGAACCCACAGCGTCCACTTGCGCGCCCATCGCTTGCAGCATGCCTGCAAGCGCTTCCCTGGATGTATCAAGATCGTCAGCCAGCAAAATGCGCCGGCCTGTCAGCGCGCCATCCACCGCCGGATATGCCCTGCCGGAAACCCTGCCCAGACGCGCACTGAACCAGAATGTGCTGCCTTTTCCGAGCTCGCTCGACACCCCCACTTGCCCGCCCATCATCTCCGCCAGGCGACGGTTGATGGCCAGCCCGAGCCCCGTGCCACCATATTGACGCGTAGTGGAACTGTCCGCCTGCTCGAAGGCCTGGAACAGGCGCGACTGATTCTGCCGGGAAATGCCAATGCCGGTATCCAAAACTTCGAACACCATCAGGATATCCTCGCTGGTTTGATCCTCCAGCCTGGCGCGAATGACGATCGAGCCCTGATCCGTGAATTTGATGGCGTTGCTGACGTAGTTCAAGAGAAGCTGCGAAAGCCTGGTTGGATCGCCGACAAACCTTTCCGACAATGCCGGCGCCATGTCCACAACGAGCTCCAGTCCCTTCGCATGCAGGCGCTCGGCGGTAAGCGAGCAGACGTTGCGCAGCAACTGGTCCAGGTCCAGCTCAATGTGTTCCAGCCGCAGTTTTCCGGCTTCAATTTTGGAGATATCCAGAATGTCGTTGATGATCGCGAGCAAATGCCTGGCCGCCTCGTCCAGCCTGGACAGCTTGTCAACTTGTCCCGCATCCCGTTCATCGCGCCGCAGCAAATGGGTCAAACCGAGAATGGCGTTCATCGGCGTGCGGATTTCGTGGCTCATGTTGGCCAAAAATGCGCTCTTGGTGCGGTTTGCCACTTCTGCCGCTTCCTTTGCCGCGGCCAGCGCAGATGTTCTTTCTATCACCAGTTCTTCGAGATGCTGGCGATAATGCTCCAGTTCCTCGATATTGCGTTTTTTCTCGGTGATGTCTTCCTGAATCGACAAATAATGCGTGATTCGCCCGTCCGGTTCCCTGAGCGGCGAAACATGCGCACGATGCACATAAATGCCGTCATCCTTGTGACGGTTGAAGAACTCGCCTTCCCAGATTCTTCCTGCCTGAAGGGTTTTCAGAAGATCATCAAAGGTGTTCTTGGGCGTCAGTTCCGTTCCAAGATCATTCGCCTTCATGCCAATGGCTTCTTCACGCGTGTAACCGGTTTCCCGGGTAAAAGCCTCGTTGACATATTCAATCCGGCCTTCAAGGTCGGTAATCAGGATGGTATTGGGACTTTGCTCCACCACCATGAAAAATTTGCGCAACTGTTCCTGCTGGTGCTTTCTCTCGGTAACGTCCTCGCCCGAACTCAGGGTACCGGCTATGCCGCCGTTGTCGTCAAGCAGAAAGGTGTTGTGCCAAGCAATCAGATGCTGCTTGCCATTTCGATCAATGACCGGGTTCTCGTAATATTCCTCACCCATCCATCCCCCCGAGATAATCCGCCTAAACAACGGATAAATCTCCTCCCGGCCTTCTGGTTGGGGCAGACAGGTTTCAAACCAGTTTTTGCCTATCAACTCATCTTCATCATAGCCAAGCAGTTTGCAACCAGACCGGTTGATCATGGTGACATGGCCCTGTATGTCCAGCGCCACCATCAAGGTCTGGACAGTATCCAGATAGCGCTGATTGCGGTCTCGCTCCTGTCGCAATGCCTCTTCTTCAAGCTTGCTGACAGTAATGTCCCGTGAAATGCCAAATATGCCGTTGACCCTGCCTTCTTCGTCATGCAATGGACCCTTGATAGCGAGAAAGTTCCGCTCACCATCCGACGTGCTCAATACCTCCTCGAAAGTAACCAATCGATTATCTGTCATCACTTTTTCATCGTTTACCTTGATGAGAGCAGCTTGATCAGTCGGAAAGATGGCGGAGTCTTCCTGGCCAATGACTTCTTCCTTCAATTTACCGACAATGCGGGCCGCCTCGCGATTGAACAGCAGATATCGGCCACTCACATCCTTTGCGAAAATGGCGTCCGTGGAACCCTCGGCGATGGCATCCAGCAGTTGCAACACCTGAAGTCTTTCCCTTTGTTGCCTTAGCAGACGCTGTGAATAGCGACGCAGCAGTACATACAACAAAACGGATGTCACGGCGACAAACAGCCAGCCTTTCAGGATACTTGCAAGAAAGATGCTATGCGGATCCTTGAAGATCAGTTCGACCGCCTTGTCGGACAGTAGGATCCAGAGAACGGAAAAGGCGGCATAGATCAGAACGATCCGGCGGGCTTCACCCTTGCCGGACAATTTCTGGATATCTTCCTGACGGTTTGAAGTGGGTCGAAGATCGCTGCCGGGCTGCATGTGTGTATTGAGCTTTCTTTTTACACAGTCCCGGAAGATTCTCGATAGCCTTCACGCATTCACGTTTGGCATGGTTGCTGGCAATATTGAGTTGCCGATTATGCTTTCCAGGGCTTCATTTTTGCCCTTAGCCGGGCAACCGCCTGTGAATGAAGCTGGCAGACGCGCGACTCGGAAACACCCATCACGGCGCCGATTTCCTTCAGATTCATGTCCTGTTCGTAGTACATGCCCATCAGGTTTTTTTCACGCTCGGGCAGATCCTCGATCGCTTCGATCAGGCCCTGGCGAAAGCCGTCGTCTTCCAGAAGAGAAAGCGGGTCCGATGCATCATCGATCAGATAGCGCTCCAGGAAATTGCTGCTTTCGTCATCAGAAAAATCTTCGTAATAAAGCAGCTGGTTGCCTTTGACGTCACCCAGCATGCTTTGATATTCATCAAGTTCGATGCCCATCTCCTTTGAAATCTCCTGCTCTGATGGCGGACGGCCCTTACGTTGCTCCAGCCGGTGAATGGCGGATTCGATCTGACGGGATTTCTGGCGAATATGGCGCGGCAACCAGTCGGCTTCTCGCAAATCGTCAAGCATGGAACCGCGGATACGCTGGGTAGCATAGGATTCAAACTGGGCGCCCTGACTGCCGTCGAAGCGTTCGACGGCATCCATCAGGCCGATCAGGCCGACCTGAATCAGATCATCCACCTCGACGCTGGCGGGCAATCTTGCCATCAGATGATAGGCAATTCGTTTGACTAGCGGCAGGTACTGCTTGACCAACTCGTTGCCGCTGCTGAGGTTATTAGCTGGCATAACTTGTAATTGATTTCGCCTCCGGGCCTCTCCTGTTCAGGATTCTAGCCACATATCGAGGCAAATCCGGGCATCCACTTAAAGTATTACTTGAAGTTCGTGTCGCTGCGTGGCGTATATGCCACACTCGGCCCGCATCATCTGCCAGGGAAATCGGCAATTTCAGGAATCGCTGCGCGGCTTGTGCTACGTGGCTTGCGCCCGCGCCCGCCAGCAAGATTTCCATCGTCGTTGGCAATTCATTCACTGTCTTGACGAAGGCATAGCAAGCTTCGCAGCTATCTTCATCCACCAGGAGAACCAGGGTTTGCGATGTTGTCCCATCCAGCGCGGCTTCTTCGAGCGAATAACAGAAACCTCCGAACAACATCAGATCAAAGCCCTTGCCAGAATCCATAGCTGCCTGAACGATCGCGCCCTCTCCACCAATGCTGCCGGGAGCGTACAGCATCGTTCGGCCGTCGATCTCAGATGTCTGCTGTATCAGCGCCTTCGTGCGATCCCATTGAAACAGCGAACGAATACCCAGCGATGCCGCTAGTGGATTCACCTGAAGCACGTGCCAGCCATACCGGCTAGAAACCTGCGCGAGACTTTCAGAAAAATCATTGAACGCCTTTGTAACCGAGGGAACAAACACGCTGACGACGGCCGGTTTCATGCCGCGCGAGAACAGCCGTCGAAGCCCCTGTGCCTGATGATCGTTCACCTCAGGACGCTTCCCGAAGCGTTTCGTTCTCCGCTGCCGATCCTGCCACCATCGGCCAGTCTTCCGCGCGCATGGTGAATTCGCCTTCACCAGCGGCACGCAAGGCTCGGTCGACAAGGTAGGCGGCATTGGCGGTATGCAAATCCTCGGGCACGCGCTGGCCGGATGCCAGGCAGGCCACTGGCAGCTTCATGCGCATGACACAATCCAGCACCGGCGCCCACTGCCCACCCTCATCCAGCTTGGTCAGCGCGACACCTGACAAAGGCGTGGCACCATAACGCTGAACAATGCGACTGGCCAACGCACCCTGCGCGGAAGCGGCCAGCGTCAGCACACAGGATGCGCCGACAGCAGACAGGATTTCCATTTGCCTGTGAAGCCGGGTGTCGTCATGCGCAAATCCCGCGGTGTCGATCAGCACGCAGGACCTGTCTGCTAACGAGGCGAGAATGCGTGGCAGCTCGGCAGCATCCTTCGCCATCACGCTGTCCACGCCCATCATTTCAGCATAGGCGCCCAGTTGCTGCTGCGCGCCGATGCGATAGGTGTCGATGGACACCAGCGCCACGTTGGCTCGTCCATGCCTCATCACCGCCTCGGCGGCCAGCTTGGCCAGCGTCGTCGTCTTGCCATGTCCCGTCGGCCCCACCAGCGTCCAAACGCCGGGCCTGATGCCGGGCAAGGAAGATTTATCCTGCGTGAGCAGATTGCGTATCAGCACCTGTCGCAGCCAGGCATCGGCCTGCGAGACGGAAAACTGCCTTGGCATGCGCGCAGCCAGCAGGCGCGCAAGCCTGGGGCTGAACCCCGCCGCCAGCATTTTCTGCATGACATGCACGCGAACAGGATGACGCCGCCTCTCCATGCCCCATGCAAATCCCGCCAGCTGGTTCTGCACGAGTGCACGCAGCCTCATCAGCTCGCGCTTGATGCTTCCGCTCTCTTCCACGCCCGCGGTACTGTCTGAACGGGAATGCACCTCCATCCTGTCTTCAAGTTCGTCGTATCTTCCCGCCATGAACTCCACCCCGTTGGCGGTTTTACGCGAAGCAACTACCACGGCATCCGGACCCAATTCTTTCCGAATCTGTTCCAGTCCGGACCGGGCGTCACGCGCCAGAAATTTGCGCAGCTTCATGCTTCAGTCTCTTCAGTTATCAGCGTCGATACTTGCAGGGATTTGTCGGCCGGGATTTCCGCGTAGGACAAAACTGCCAGCCCGTTCCTGCGCAAAATGCGCGACAGTGGTTGCCGCAGGGCAGGCGCGACCAGCAGCACGGAAGGATAACCCTCGTCCTGCTGCCTTGCCATGGCCTGCGCGGCCAATTGCGGCAAGGATTCCAGTAACTCCGGTGAAATCAATGCCTCGCCCTCCTCGCCCATTTCAGCGATCAGCCGGTTTTCAATTTCAGGCGACAGGCCGATCACATGCAGGCTTTCCGCGCCTTCAAAAAGCTTGTCCGTAATTCCACGTCCCAGCGACGCGCGCACAGATTCAGTCAGTTCATCCAGATCCTGGGTCTTGCCGGCCCGCGCAGCCAGGGTTTCAAAAATGGTGTGGGCGTCACGGATCGACACGCCTTCGGCAACCAGATTTTGCAGGATGGTCTGCACGGAAGTCAGCGGCAAGAGGCGTGGTGTCACTTCTTCAGCCAGCCCAGGGGAAGTTGATGCCAGCCCTTCCAGCAACTGCTGCACTTCCGCACGGCCAATCAGTTCGCTGGCGTGGGCGCGATAGACGGCTTCAACGTGGCGCGCGATCACTTCATCCGCTTCCAGCACCAGATAGCCGCGCATTCCGGCGCGTTCGGCATCCTCCGCCTCCAGCCAGACAGCCGGTGCGCCAGTCAGCGGATCGAAACTGGCCTCGCCATTCAGCCTGCCCATCATGTCGGCGGTTTCCACCGCCAGAATTCGGCCAGTTGTAACTTCGCCACGCCCCATTTCCACACCCTTCAGCGTGATGCGATAGGTGGACGGCCCAAGGTCCAGGTTGTCTCGCACCCGTACCGGTGGAATGACCAGACCCATTTCCAGCGCGTAGCGTCGGCGGTTTTCCGTGATGTTGTTCAGTACCTTGCCCCCCTGGTTGCGGTCCAGCAGCGGTACCAGCCGGTAACCGGCTTCCAGCGCCAGCACATCTACAGGCGGCAGGTCGGCCCAAGTCAGTTCAGCCGGGGGTTCGGCTACAATTTCTTCATGTTCAGGCTCATACACTTCACGGCGTCGGCCACGCCGCTCAACAACGAAGGCCGCGCCCGCCAACAGTGCCGCCAGCAGAAGAAAAGCCACATGCGGCGTACCGGGAATGACGCCCATTACTGCCAGGACAGACGCTGCCACATACAGTATTTGTGGCCGGCCGAACAACTGGCTGACAAATTCCTGATTGAGGTCCTGCTCGTTTGAGGTGCGCGAGACGACGATACCCGCCGCGGTGGAAATCACCAGCGCGGGAATCTGCGCCACCAGGCCGTCGCCCACGGTCAGCAGCGCGTAGCGGTTGAGCGCCTCGGTCAGGCCCAGGTCATGCTGGAATATGCCGACCGCGATGCCGCCGACCAGATTGATCACCAGAATGATGATGCCGGCGATGGCATCGCCACGCACGAACTTGGATGCGCCGTCCATGGCGCCGTAGAAATCCGCCTCGCGCGAAATATCGGCCCGCTGTTTGCGCGCTTCCTGCTCGTTGATGAAACCGGCATTCAGGTCTGCATCAATGGCGAGCTGCTTGCCCGGCATGGCATCCAGCGTGAAGCGCGCCGCCACCTCGGCGATACGTCCCGCGCCGCGCGTGATGACGACAAAGTTGATGATGACCAGAATCACGAACACCACCAGGCCGACGGTGTAATTGCCGCCAACCAGGAAATTGCCGAAGGACTCGATCACCTTGCCCGCCGAATCGGTACCGGTATGTCCCTGGATGAGAATGATGCGGGTGGAAGCGACATTGAGCGACAGACGCATCAAAGTTGTCACCAGCAGCACGGTCGGGAACACCGAGAAATCCAGCGGCCGGCCGGCATTCAGGCTCACCAGCAGCACGATCATCGCCAGCGCGATGTTGAAAGTGAACAGTACATCCAGCATGAAGGTGGGCAGCGGCAGCACCATCATGGCCAGAATCAGCAGCACCAGCACCGGCCCCGCCAGCCTCGTCAGCGGATTCGCGCCCAGTGTCAGCACCCCCTGCTGCGTGCTCATTCAGTTGTCTCCTGCTGCGTCCGGCGCTGACGCGCGCGGATGCGGGCCTTGAGTTCAGGGCTGCCTTCAGCTTCACGCGCCTCGGCCAGCACCTCGGCACGCGTCATGGCCAGGCCCTTCAGATAACGCCACCACTGCCATGGCGCATCCAGCAGCGTGGCCAGAAACACCACGCCCAGCAGCATCAGCAGGCCCTTGAGCAGAAGTTCCCCCGCCAGCGCCACCGCCTCGGCAAACGGCAAGGCTGACAGTTTTGCCAGGTCTATCAGGTGCGCCTGAAAAAACCACGCCAGGAGAGTGCCCGCCACCAGAAACGACAGCAAGGCTTTCAGGCCGTCGAACAAACCGTTGGGAGAAAAAAATCGAATGAGACGCGACAAGGGATTCAACCGCTCGCCGTTAAACTGGATCACGCGCGGCGCGAACACCCAGCCGGACAACAGCATCGGCGCGATCAGCCCGGCCAGAAACAGCACAGCCAAAAACGAAAATGCTTCCAGTGCCATCTGCTGCATCAGGGATAAAACCGATTCGGGAGAAAACTGGGCCACACCGCGAAAATGTGCGGCTATCAGATCCTGCAGGCGGGTAAACAGCCTCGCGCCCCAAAGCGCGAGACCGCCTGCCATTGCAGCCAGCACCAGCAGGGAAGACAGCTCGGCCGAGCGGGGAACGTGCCCCTCTGCCCTCGCCTGGGCTAATCGCCGCTCGCTGGCCGGCTCGGTACGGGAAGTGTTGCTCTCCTCAGCCATCCTCGTCCTCTATATTGAGACGAGTTTAGCATGAAGGCAGGGGAATCATGCTGGGTGGTGTCGCTCATTCATACCTCGCATGAAGAGCGCACCGGTTCATGGCTGGATTTACGACGTATCCTGCTCAGGCGTCGCGATACGCGCAACCAGTACCTTGTCAATGCGGTTCCTGTCCATGTCGATGACTTCGAAGCGCAAGCCCCCCCATTCGAAATGTTCGGCTGCGGCTGGAATACGGCCCAGCATGTGCATGACGAATCCACCCAGTGTGTTGTAGGCATTTTCCTCTTCGCCGGCCAGGTATGTGTCGATATCCAGTTCGGATTTAAGCCGCTCAATCGCCACATCGCCATCGATCAGCCAGGTGCCGTCCTCACGCTTGACCAGACTCTGTTCGCCCAGCGATGGCATTTCTCCGACGATGGCGGTCAGGACATCGGTGATCGTCACCAACCCTTCCAGTTCGCCGTATTCGTCAACGATCAGGGCATACTGCATGCGTGATGTGCGGAAATTCTCCAGCAGCTGGGTGGTGGTCACGCTTTCCGGAACATACAGTGGCGGACGCAAGACTTTCTCGATATCAAGAGGTGCGCCTTCCAAGGCGGGCTTCAGCAGATCGGAGGTCAACAGAATGCCTGCGATATGTTCCAGTCCGTCGCGGCAAACAACGATGCGTTCGTACGGGCTGTCCGCGAGCCGACGGCGGATTTCGTCTTCCGGGCCAGACAGGTCGATCATGTAGATATCGCTGCGATGGGTCATGATAGAGACAATGCGTTGCTCGTCCAGGCGCAGCACATTTGAGACAAGCTCCTGCTCGCTTTCATGGAAAACCCCGGCTTCGGCGCCTTGCTCCATCAGTACATTGATCTCTTCATCGGTGACCGGCGGTTCATCCTTGCGTCGCGCACCTATCAGGCGCAACAGCAGGTTGGAGGACGAGGACAACAGCCAGACCAGTGGGCGCGCGAAGGCGGACAAGGCATTCATGGGCCGCGCGATGAGCGAGGCCGTGCCCTCCGGCGCCAGCAGACCCAGGCGCTTGGGAACGAGCTCGCCGACTACAACAGAAAAATAAGTCAGGGCAATCACCACCATGGTCAGGGCAATAATCCTGGCATAGGCTTCAATGAAAGGAAAACTGCTCAACCAGGCGGTGAGCGGGTCGGCCAGCGCGGTTTCACCGATGGCGCCGCTCAGGATGCCGATCGAGGTGATGCCAACCTGGATCGTGGAGAGGAATTTTGAAGGGTCGTTATGCAGCGCCAGGGCGGAATGGGCACCCGGACTGCCGTCTTCGGCCAGGCGCTGTAGCCTGGCCTTGCGGGAGGAGACTACGGCGATTTCGGACATGGCGAAAACGCCGTTGAGCAGGATCAAAAACAGGAGTAACGCTATATCCATTGCGAAGCCGCCCATCGCTTTTCAAACGCGCGGCCCGGGATTGAACAGCTTGTCATTTTAGCATTCGCCTGTCCACCTCCCCGTCGTGACCCGTTTCAGGTTGATCGTCAATTTCTTTGAAGATTGGGCTCGCCCTTTGGTATTCAGCTCGCCTCGTCTATCCACGCCATCTGGATAGCCTCGAGAATTTTCTCGTTGGAGTGATTGGGGTCGTCATCAAAACCCGGCAGCGCCATCACCCAGGCATGCAGGTCGGTGAAGCGGACATATTGGGGATCCACGTCTGGATGGGTTTCGTAGAGTTCGATGGCTATTTCCTGAACGTCAGTCCATTTCATCTCAATGCCCCTCCTTGATCATGTTGATGGTGTATTTTGGAATCTCGATCACCAGATCAGTGCCGGCCACTTTGGCCTGGCAGGAAAGACGCGAGGTGGGCTCCAGCCCCCAGGCCTTATCGAGCAGGTCGTCTTCCTTTTCTTCTGACGGTTCGAGCTTGTCGAAGCCTTCGCGGATGACGACGTGACAGGTGGTGCAGGCGCAGGATTTTTCGCAGGCGTGCTCGATTTCAATGCCGTTGTTGAGCAGAGTGTCACAGATGGTATCGCCGGATTTGGCTTCGATGACGGCGCCTTCGGGGCACAGTTCGACGTGGGGAAGAACAATCAGTTGTGGCATGGGGAAATGAGTAGTTGATCAGGCGGCTTGCTGTTTATTGCCGGGCAGCGCTTGCAGCACACCATCCCAGAGGTTTATTCGGGCATCGACCGCCTGGATGGCAGCCTCTTCGGCCTCACGGCATTTGACAGCCTCGCCGTTGCACAAGGCATGCAGCAGCCGGAGTGACAGTGGCGCGTGGAAATCCTCGTCCAGATGGATGTGCCGGTTCAGATAGTAATGGAAAGTTGGCGCCTCGTCCGCGCTGATGTGCATGCGAGAAAGAAAAGCCCGGAACATGGCGGGAATGACATGCTCTCGTCCCAGTGCCAGGGCCGCGGCAACAGCATGCGGCTTGCCGCTTTCGATGAATCCAAAAGTGGTCCGCGTAAAGCGTAGCGAGGGCTTGGGAACCAGTCCGGAGTTCAGTGCATGTGGCAATCCTTCCTGCTCGATGGTGCGGATGAATTGCAGCGGCGATTGTACATCGGCACCGATTTCGCGCATGGCGCCGATGTAGAGCATGAAGTGGCTGGAAAACTCTCTTTCCTGGCCTGGGGCAGCCTGATCGGTCTCCTCTTCCAGCACCAGTTCGTTGATAAAGCGCTGGATGCTGGCATCCTGGCCCGGCCTCCACGGCCAGCGCGCAGGAGCGACCTCATGCTGAAGGTACTTGATGAGCGACATGAAATCCCATACCGAGTAGACATGGTGCGCCATGAAGACGCGCAAATCCTCCACGGTCTGGAGCGCGGCGTAGATGGGATGGTTGTCCAGACGTTGCTGAAGCTGGCTGATCAGCTGGTTGTCGAGCCGGCTCATAGCGAAAGCTCGTCCAGCTTGTGGCCGCGCAGCGCCTTTTTCACGCTGGCGTCCATGCGGCGCGCGGCGAATTCGGCGGTTGCTTCATTCAAGGCTTCGATGGCCCGCTTGATGGCCTGAGGCTCATTACCCGCCATGCGTTGTTCCAGCTCGCTGATGGCCGACTCGATGGCGGCGCGTTCATCCGCATCCAGCAGCGTATCGCCATCCTGTTCCAGCGCGGCGCGGGTGGCCAGCACCAGGCTGTTGCTGTCCACGCGCTGCTCGTTGAGTGCACGCGCCTTCATGTCGTCCTCGGCATGTGTGTAGGCTTCCTTCAGCATACCGGCGATTTCGTCATCCGACAGTCCGTAGGAAGGCTTGACCGTGATCGCCGCCTCGATGCCCGTGCCCTGCTCACGCGCGGACACGGACAGCAGGCCGTCGGCATCGACCTGGAAGGTGACGCGGATACGCGCCGCGCCAGCCACCATGGGCGGAATGCCGCGCAGCTCGAACTTGGCCAGCGAGCGGCAATCGGACACCAGTTCGCGCTCGCCCTGCACCACATGAAAGCTCATGGCAGTCTGGCCGTCCTTGAAGGTGGTGAATTCCTGCGCGCGCGCGACGGGGATGGTGGTGTTTCGCGGAATGACTTTTTCGGTAAGCCCACCCATGGTTTCAAGACCCAGCGACAACGGAATCACGTCGAGCAGCAACCAGTCGTCTTCCTGCATGCGGTTGCCCGCCAGCACATCGGCCTGCATGGCGGCACCCAGCGCCACCACTTTGTCGGGGTCCAGATTGGTGAGTGGCGTCTGGCCGAAAAATTCACCGACTGACTGTCGAATGCAGGGCATGCGGGTCGAGCCGCCGACCATGACGACGCCTTTCACCTCTTCCGGCGTGAGGCCGGCATCGCGCAAGGCCTTGCGCGTCGGCGCCAGCGTCTTGTTGACCAGGGTGCCGGTGATCTGGTTGAAGATGGCGGTCGTCAGGTTGAGGTCAACGAGTTCGCCGGTGGACAGCAGCGCGGTAATGCGCGCTTCGTCGTGGTCGGTAAGCTGCTCCTTGGCCTCGCGTGCGCGGGTAAGCAGCAGGCGCGTGTCTTTAGCATTCAATGGTGTCAGATGCGACTGCTCGACAATCCAGCAAAACACGCGCTGGTCGAAGTCATCCCCCCCCAGCGCGGAATCGCCATTGGTCGACAGGACTTCGAATACACCCTTGGTAAGCTTGAGAATGGATATATCAAAGGTGCCGCCGCCCAGGTCATACACGGCATAGACGCCCTCTGCAGCGTTATCGAGTCCGTAGGCGATGGCCGCGGCGGTGGGTTCATTCAGCAGGCGCAGCACATTGAGGCCGGCAAGTTTGGCCGCATCCTTGGTGGCCTGGCGCTGCGAATCGTCGAAGTAGGCAGGCACGGTAATCACTGCACCGACCAGTTCTCCTCCCAGCGATCGTTCGGCACGTTCCTTCAGTGTCTTGAGAATGTCAGCGGAAACTTCAACCGGGCTCTTGTTGCCCGCCACGGTAACCAGTTGCACCATGCCGGGTGCGTCGATGAATTTATAGGGAAAACGTCCCGGGTCGCCCAGATCGGCCAGTCCGCGGCCCATGAAACGCTTGACCGAGACAATCGTGTTATGCGGATCTTCGCTCTGCTTCGCCTGCGCGTCATAACCCACATCCACCCTGCCGTCCGCGTGATAGCGGACAACAGACGGCACCAGCGTCCTGCCGTGCTCGTCATCCAGCACACGCGCAATGCCGGACTGAACCGAGGCAACCAGTGAGTTTGTCGTGCCCAGATCGATGCCAACCGCCAGCCTGTGCTGGTGCGGCGCGGTGGACATGCCGGGTTCGGAGATTTGCAGCAGGGCCATGAGATTAATCTGTGTTCAAATCTAAGCCGCGTCTAACTCTTCTTGCGCGTCGCCCACTTCCTCGATGAGCTTCAGCATGAATTTGAGCTTGCGCGTGGTTATGGAGGCGGCAGCATCGTCCTTTGCGTCATCCAGCTCGGATGCCAGCTGAATTTCCAGGCGTCTGGTTTCGCCTTTCAATTCGTTCCAGAGTTTATCCAGTTCGCTGCCATTGCGGCTTTTCCTTGCTTCGGCAATGGATTCGCGCCATTCCATTTGCTGCATCAGAAAGGCGGGCGGGAAAGCGGTGTGCTTCTCAGAAAAAACTTCATGCCCCCGGAGATGCAACAGATAGGCCGCGCGGTTCAGCGGTTTCTTGAGCGTCTGATAGGCTTCATTAACCTTTGTGGCCCATTGCATGGAAAGGCGTTTCTCGGATTCGCCGGAAGAGGCAAAGCGGTCGGGGTGGACCTCATTCTGGAGCTTGCGGTAAGCGCTTTCCAGTTCCTCCACATTCAGCCGAAAAGCCAAGGGAAGATTGAAGAGCTGGAAATGGTTGGCGTTGAAGTTCATCAAAAGGCAGTCAAGAGTGGAGAGTCGAGAGACAGGTTGTACTCTCGACTCTCGACTCTCGACTCTCCACTCTCGGCTCTCTACTCAAGTCAGACGTTAAAGGATTCTCCGCAGCCGCACGTGTTCTTGACGTTGGGGTTGTTAAACTTGAAACCCTCGTTCAGGCCTTCGCGCGCGAAGTCCAGTTCCATGCCATCCAGATAGGGAAGGCTTTTCGGGTCGACGAAAACGACTACGCCGCCACTCTCGAAACGCACGTCGTCTGCCTGCACTTCATCGACAAACTCAAGCTTGTAGGCCATGCCGGAACAGCCGGTCGTGCGCACGCCGAGTCTCAAACCAATGCCCTTGCCGCGCTTGGCGAGAAAATTGCTGACGTGTTTGGCGGCGCGTTCGGTTACGGTAATTGCCATGGTCAACCTCAGCCCTGGGCAGCTTTGGGCTGGTCTTCCGCAACCCTATGCTTGGCCTTGTAATCCGCCACAGCGGCCTTGATGGCATCTTCCGCCAGAATGGAGCAGTGAATCTTTACCGGCGGCAACGCCAGTTCTTCGGCAATGGTTGTGTTCTTGATTTCCATGGCCTGCTCCAGGGTCTTGCCCTTCACCCATTCGGTAACGAGAGAGGATGAAGCGATCGCGGAACCGCAGCCATAGGTCTTGAATTTTGCGTCTTCGATAACGCCCTGCTCATTCACCTTGATCTGCAATTTCATCACGTCGCCGCACGCGGGCGCGCCAACCATGCCGGTGCCAACATCGTCAGCGTTGTCGAACGAACCGACGTTGCGCGGATTTTCGTAGTGATCGAGAACCTTGTCGCTGTATGCCATGATCGATACTCCTTGAGAACAATATTTAATGTGCGGCCCACTGCACCGAATTCAAATCGATGCCTGACTTGACCATTTCCCAAAGCGGCGACATTTCGCGCAGCTTGGCGACCTGTTTCTTCACAAGATCGATGGTGTAATCGATTTCTTCCTCGGTGGTGAAACGGCCGATGGTGAAACGGATGGAGGAATGCGCCAGCTCATCGTTGCGTCCCAGCGCCTTCAGCACATAGGAAGGCTCCAGGCTGGCCGAGGTGCATGCGGAACCTGACGATACCGCCACGTCTTTGATTGCCATCATCAGAGACTCACCTTCCACATAGGCAAAACTGATGTTGAGGTTGCCGGGTATGCGGCGTTCCATGTCACCGTTGACAACGGTTTCTTCCATTTCCGACAAGCCTTTGTACAGCCGGTCGCGCAACATGCGGATGCGTTCGTTTTCAGTCGCCATTTCCTCGCGGGCGATGCGGAAGGCTTCGCCCATGCCGACGATCTGGTGCGTGGCCAGCGTGCCAGAGCGCATGCCGCGTTCGTGACCACCACCGTGCATTTGCGCTTCCAGGCGCATGCGTGGCTTGCGGCGCACATAGAGCGCGCCCACGCCTTTGGGTCCGTAGGTCTTGTGCGCGGAGAAGGACATCAGATCCACTTTCAGCTTTTGCAGGTCGATCTCGACCTTGCCGGTCGCCTGCGCGGCATCGACATGGAAAATCACGCCTTTGGAGCGGCAAATTTCGCCGATGGCGGGAATATCTTGAATGACGCCGATTTCGTTGTTGACGAACATGACCGAAGCCAGCACGGTATCGGGCCGGATGGCGGCCTTGAATTTTTCCAGGTCGAGCAGGCCACTAGGCTCGAGCTGCAGATAGGTAACTTCGTAGCCCTCGCGCTCCAGTTCGCGCATGGTGTCGAGCACGGCCTTGTGCTCGGTCATCACGGTAATCAGGTGCTTGCCCTTGGTGCCGGAATAAAAGTGCGCGGCACCCTTGATGGCGAGATTGTTTGATTCGGTGGCGCCGGATGTCCAGACAATTTCCTTGGGATCGGCATTCACCAGTTTCGCAACCTGTTCACGTGCCTCTTCCACTGCTTTCTCGGTTTCCCATCCGTAAGCATGCGAGCGAGACGCCGGATTGCCGAAATGCTCGGTCAGATAAGGAATCATTTTGGCTGCCACGCGCGGATCAACCGGTGTAGTGGCGGAGTAGTCGAGGTAGATGGGAAATTTCATGATGCTCACACTTCATTCAAAACGAGGCTGCGACTTTGGTTCCGCGACGGCCATCCGGCAACACTGTGACGTTGCCGCAACCTTGCTGCTTGGCAACAAGTTCGGCAAGGGTCACGGAATCAAGATATTCATAAATCTTCTGGTTCAGGCTGACCCACAGGTCATGCGTCATGCAGCGGTGATCTTCGTGGCAGTTTTCCTTGCCGCCGCACTGGGTCGCATCGATGGGCTCGTCAACGGCGCGAATGATGTCCGCCACCGAAACGGTTTCCAGCGGCTTGGCAAGCGTATAGCCGCCGCCCGGCCCGCGCACGCTGTCCACCAGGCTATGGCGGCGCAGCTTGCCAAACAGTTGTTCCAGATACGACAGGGAAATATCCTGCCGCTCGCTGATGCCTGCCAGCGTGACGGGGCCTTTGCCATGGCGCAGCGCCAAGTCAACCATCGCGGTTACTGCAAAACGGCCTTTTGTGGTGAGTCTCATGATTTACCACCTATTCAATTAGTGACTAAAATATAAAATACCCGATCATTTCAGTCAACTATTGTAGTTGTCCGAGTAAATTAGTCAACTATTTTATTCAGATGTTCCGGGTCAAAGTCATCCTTGGACTTTTGCGCCTCGGACAGCTTCACGCCCATCTGTTCCAGTTGGGCCAAGACCTCGGCCAGCTTCTGGTCAATATGCGCGGTATGGTCGATGAGGCCGTGTACCGCTTTGACCATCGGATCGTTCATGTCAGCCGAAATGGCGTAAGCCGAAAAGCCCATTTTCTTCGCCTGATCGTCCAGCGCCTTGCTCTGCTCATCCAGAATGCGCGCGGGAATGCCAACCGCCGTCGCACCATCCGGCACATCTTTGACCACCACGGCGTTGGAACCCACCTTGGCGTCCCGGCCGATCGTGATCGGCCCCAAAATCTTCGCCCCCGCGCCCACGACCACCCCCGGCATCAGGGTGGGATGACGCTTGCCCTTGTTCCACGACGTGCCGCCCAGCGTCACGCCGTGATATAGCGTGCAGTCGTCGCCAATCTCCGCTGTTTCGCCGATCACCACGCCCATGCCATGGTCAATGAAAAACCGCCTGCCGATGGTCGCGCCGGGATGGATTTCGACACCCGTCAGCCAGCGCGCGAGATGCGAAACAAAGCGCGCCAGCCACTTCAGCCCCATGCCCCAAAGCCGATGTGACAGCCGGTGAATAACAATGGCGTGGAAACCGGGATAAGTCGTGACGACCTCGAACACCGATCGCGCAGCCGGATCGCGGTCAAATACGACAGAGACTTCCTCTTTAAGCCATGCAAACATAGAGCTGGACTGTTTTCCGAGTATTTCAGTCAGCTATTTTACCGCAATGTTTTAGTGCTCTCCATAGCCGAAAGCATGCCGCGCAAGATGTTGATTTCTTCCTTTTGCAGCCGGGTCCGGGAAAACAGCCGCCGCAGTTTTGGCATGAGCCGTTTGGGCGATGCCGGATTGAGAAACCCGATCCGGATCAGTGTCTGTTCCAGATGCGCGTAAAAACGCTCCACTTCTTCCAGATCGGCTGCATCAAGTTCGGGCTCGGCAAAGTTTTCTTCCAGCGCCATCCGGCGAAGCACATACGCCGCCACCTGCACCGCCGCTCCAAGATTGAGCGAGCTGTAATCGGGATTGGCCGGGATGGTCATCAAGGCCTGACAACAGGCAAGTTCTTCCTTCGATAAGCCAAACGTCTCGTTGCCAAACACAATGGCCACCTTGCCAGCCTGCGCTTCAGTCAGGGCTTTTCCCGCTGCGTCTTCCGGCGCAAGTAGCGCGGCCTGCAGATCCCGTAGCCTGGTAGACGTGCCGATCGCCAGCACGCAGCCGGTCAGTGCCGCTTCCAGGGTGTCGCTGACGGTGGCACAATCCAGCAGATCAACAGCGCCGGATGCCATGGCCTCGGCGTCGGGATGGGGGAATTTCTTTGGCGAAACCAGCCACAAATCCGAAAGCCCCATGGTCTTCATCGCCCGAGCCGCCGCGCCGATATTGCCGGGATGGCTTGGGCGCGCGAGCACGATGCGGATGTTCGAAAGAAGATTCTGGGATTGGGCATGCATGAATTAAAATATGCTTTCGCTCTTTAATGTTGTCTCAATAATCCCATGCATCCCATGCTCAATACGGCGGTGAAAGCTGCCCGCAAAGCCGGGGCGATCATCAATCGCGCCGCCAACGATCTGGACCGCCTGACTGTCCAAGCCAAGAAACCACGTGACTATGTGAGCGAGGTAGATCGCTTTGCAGAAGAAACCATCATTGAAACCCTGCTGGAAGCTTATCCAAGCCACGCGATTCTAGCAGAGGAGTCCGGCCAGTCCGGTAACAGCGACCATGTGTGGGTGATCGACCCCCTCGACGGCACCACCAATTTCCTCCACGGCCTGCCGCAATATGCCGTATCAATCGCCATGCTGCACAAGGGCGTGCCCACCCACGCAGTGGTATACGATCCCGTCAAGAATGAACTGTTTACCGCCAGCCGCGGCGCGGGCGCCTATCTCAACGAACGCCGCATCCGTGTTTCCAAACAGCACAAGATGGACGACGCCCTGATCGGCACCGGCTTCCCATTCCGAGAATTCCATCATGCCGATGCCTACCTTGGCATGTTCAAGGACATGATGCTGAAAACTGCCGGTTTGCGCCGCCCAGGTTCTGCCGCGCTCGATCTCGCCTGGGTGGCTTGCGGTCGCTACGACGGCTTCTTTGAACTTGGACTCAACACCTGGGACCTGGCTGCCGGCGCGCTGCTGGTGCTGGAGGCCGGCGGCCTCGTCGGCGACTTTCAGGGCAACGACACTTATCTAAAATCCGGCCACATCGTCGCCGGCAATCCAAAAATCTTCGGCCAGATGCTGCCGGTGTTCGCGCCGCATTTGACGCAGGCAATTCGCGCAGTCGAATAAGTAGATGGATTGATAGCGCAATATCTTCTCAGGGGCAATTTGAATGACCGACTTCCCCCGCTACACCCTCAACCGCGGCGTGGTGATCCTGCATTACAAACAGCCGTTTCTTGACTGGCTGAAATCCGTTGACCCGCAGCCGTTGGAGCAGCTTACGCTGGTGGAAATGGAACAGGACGGCGACGCCTTTCTTATTCCCACCTATGAAAGCAGCGATCCGGTGGACGGGGAGCAGGACGCTATCAAATGGGTGGAAAAACACTGGCGGATGTTTTTCGAGCATTATCTGAACGACTGGCTGACTGACGAATCACTCTGGCCTCATAAACGCACGCTGAAAATGTTCCGGGAGTGGTTTTCCATCGAATATCGTTCGATGGTGTGGGATATGGCGAACGAGCCGCTGGCTATCAAGGATTGGGAAAGTGACGATGATTACGGGGATGGGACGCTGCATTAAGCCCAATTCTGTTCTAGCCGCCAATTCAAGACTCCTGGCTTGCTTTATCAAGCATAATCTATATAATCAACAAATATTTGTTGATCTGTATATTTAACAGGCGTATTTCGTGCTCCACAGCTATGCTTTCTCCAACTTCCAATCGTTCCGAGAGCGAACTGAGGTTGACCTGTCCATCAGCCGAAAAACCGCTCTGACCGACTGGATGGCCGAGGCCGAGACGGGCGAGCGTGTTTCCAAGCTAATGGCTGTCATTGGCCCAAACGGCAGCGGCAAAACAGCCTTGCTGAAACCGGTGGCCTTTATTGCCTGGTTCATCAGCCAGTCTTTCCAGCAGCCGCCAGAAGCGGGTATTCCGGTGACGCCGCATTTCAGTTCTCCGAACGAGCCAAGCGAGTTCGAGGCAGTGGTGGATTTCGACGGCAAGCTGTGGCGCTACGTGCTGCGTTGCACGCCTGAACGGGTGCTGCATGAGGCGTTGTATCAAAAGCGCGAACGCTTCGGTTATGTATTTATTCGTGATTGGGATGACGAATCCAAATCCTATGTGGTCAAGCAGCAGGATTTTGGCTTGCCCGCGCCGGAAGCCCGCAAAGTGCGGCCCAATGTATCGCTGATTGCCTGGGCGGCGCAGTTTGGCGTGCCGTTGGCGCAAAGGATAGCTGCGACCTATATCATCACGAACGTGAACGTATTTGGTCGCATGCCGATGGGCGACCTGGCGGTGCAAATGGCCGCACAGCACTTCCAGACGCATCCCGAACAGCACAAGCGGATGAACACGCTGCTGTCTTCGTGGGATTTGGGATTGAGCGGAGTCGACTTGCAGGAAATCATTATCAACGACCCCCGGCAGCCCGAAGCTTCTCCCCAGAAAATATGGCTGCCACTGGGCAAGCATCTCAGCCATGGCAAGGAGTTCCAGCTCCCCTTTGCCTTGGAGTCGAGCGGTACTCAAGGTGCTTTCGTCCTGCTCTCACGTTTACTGGAAACCCTAGAGATTGGCGGCCTTGCGGTCATCGACGAGTTTGAAAATGATCTGCACCCACACATGCTGGAGCCGATTCTAGAACTGTTCGCCAACCCCGCGACCAACCCATACCGGGCGCAACTGCTGTTCACCTGCCATGCAATCGAGGTACTCAACCTGATCCACAAGTCGCAGGTCATGCTGGTGCAGAAGAATCAAGACTGCGAGAGCACGGCCAGCCGCATGGATGCAGTGGAAGGCATCCGAAATGACGACAATTTCTACGCCAAATACATGGCTGGCGCCTATGGCGCTGTGCCGGTATTCAACTGATCTGCATGGCGATCTGGAAGGCGCAGAAAACCTTGCTGATTGTCGGCGAAGGGCGTCATGAGGAAGCGTTTCTCAACCATGTAAAGCTGAGATACGCGCCACGGGGTTGCGGCCTAGCCGTGACCATCAAAAACGCGCGCGGCAATGGTGCCAAGCATGTGATCGACTGGACCATCCGCCAGATTGCGAATGCAGACTACGATACCGTCGCAGCCATGCTGGATACCGACCAGGACTGGAATGCCACCGTCGAAAAACAGGCCAAGGCAAAGAAAATTCAGGTACTGGCCTCCGAACCTTGTTTTGACGCGGTCATGCTCCGCTTGCTGGGCAAGAACCCTGTTGGGGATGGCAAGGCACTGAAGAAACTGCTGGCACCTTTCGTCAATGGTGACCCTACACTGGCTCAGAGCTATGCAGCACACTTCGGGCCGGAATGTCTGGAAGCGGGGCGAGCGCAGGAACCGGCGATAGATGCTTTGCTCAAGCTATTGGGGCATTAACGTCTGGAGACCTCCCAGCCCCGTAGTAAAATCCACAGGTCATAATGGCGCGCAGACGCCCATCAAAATTACGTGGAACCCGCCAAGCACACCCCCATGATGGCCCAGTACCTGGGCATCAAGAACCAGCATCCCGACATGCTGGTGTTTTACCGCATGGGGGATTTTTACGAGCTGTTTTTCGACGATGCGGTGAAAGTTTCGCGGTTGCTGGGCATTACGCTGACCACGCGCGGGCAATCGGCGGGCGAGCCGATCAACATGGCGGGCGTGCCGTATCACGCCGCTGAACAATATCTGGCCAAGCTGCTGAAGCTGGGTGAATCAGTGGTGGTGTGCGAACAGATCGGAGACCCGGCAACTTCAAAAGGACCGGTGGAACGGCAGGTCTCGCGCATCATTACGCCCGGTACGCTGACCGATGCCTCACTCATGGACGAGCATCGCGACACGCTACTTCTGGCTCTCTGTCCTGGAAAGGAGGGCATCGGCTGTGCATGGCTGAATCTTGCCGCAGGACGTTTCACCGTCACGCAAATTCCTCAGACAGAAATTCCCAGCTTGCTTGCACGTCTAAGACCCGCCGAATGCCTGCTGCCGGAAGGCTTTCCGACTGAATTTTACGGGCCGGTCAGACGCCTGGCGGAATGGCAGTTTGACCCGGCACGCGCCACGCGCGATCTGGCAAGGCAGTTCAACATGCAGGATCTGGGGGCCTACGATGTTGCTGACTTGCCTGAAGCCATCGCTGCTGCGGGTGCACTACTTGACTACGCCAGGCAAACCCAGAAGAACGCCCTGCCCCATCTGCAAAGATTGACGGTCGAACGCGAGTCTGCGTTTGTGCGGCTGGATGCAGCCACCCGACGTAATCTGGAACTGACGGAAACATTGCGTGGTGAACCTGCACCCACTCTGCTTTCCACCATCAACACCACGGTCACGGCCATGGGCTCGCGGCTATTGCGCCACTGGCTGCATCATCCCTTGCGCGACCGTAGGTCCTTGCGCGCTCGGGTGGATGTCATCAACACGCTTGCCAACGACGCGCCACTGGTACGCAAACTCGTAGCATTGCTGAAGGAATGCGCCGATATGGAACGCATTGCCGGACGCTGCGCACTGAGGACCGCTCGGCCGCGTGACCTGTCCGCGTTGCGTGAAACCCTGGCCCGGCTGCCGGAAATTCATTCCCTGACCAGCTCGTTATTAAATAGCCTCGGCGTCTCGCTTGCCCCGCAACCGGAAACTCATGAACTGCTCACCCGTGCCATTCTGGAAGAACCCGCCGCCGTCATCCGCGAAGGCGGCGTGATTGCATCGGGATACGACGCTGAACTTGACGAGCTGCGTGCGCTGACTGATAACGCTGGTGCTTTCCTCATCGAACTGGAAACGCGCGAGCGCGAACGCACCGGCATTCCAAGTTTGAAAGTCGAATATAACCGTGTGCATGGCTTTTATATCGAAGTCACTCACGCACATGCCGAGAAAATTCCTGGCGACTATCGCCGCCGCCAGACGCTGAAAAATGCCGAGCGCTATATCACACCGGAGCTAAAAGCCTTCGAAGACAAGGCGCTTTCTGCCCAGGAACGCGCGCTGGCCAGAGAAAAATTCCTTTACGAGACCATCCTGGAATCCCTTCTACCGCATGTGCCCGGCTTGCTGAGAACCGCCGCCGCACTGGCGGAGCTGGACGTATTGACCTCGCAGTCCATCCGTTTCAGAGAACAGAACTGGGTGCTGCCAGAGTATGTTGACACCATCGGCATCGACATCCGCGCCGGCCGCCATCCCGTTGTGGAAAGCCAGACCGCGCAGTTCATCCCCAACGACACCCTGCTCTTACCTGCCCGACAGATGCTGCTCATCACCGGCCCCAACATGGGCGGCAAGTCGACCTACATGCGCCAGACCGCGTTGATCACCCTATTGGCATGTTGCGGACTCCCTGTTCCGGCAGATGCCGCCAGGATTGGCCCGATCGATCAGATATTCACTCGCATCGGCGCATCGGACGACCTCGCAGGCGGGCGCTCTACTTTCATGGTGGAAATGACCGAAACCGCGCACATTCTCCACCACGCCACGCGCGAAAGCCTGGTGCTGCTGGATGAAATCGGACGCGGCACCTCCACCTTCGATGGCCTCGCACTTGCATGGGCTGTCGCAAAATATATTCTTTCCGAGTCCGGCGCGCTCACCTTGTTCGCCACGCATTACTTCGAACTGACCCAGCTCGCCCAGCAATACAAGCAACTTGCCAACGTGCATCTCGATGCCAAGGAACATGGCGACGATCTGGTGTTCCTGCACGCCGTCGAGGACGGCCCCGCTTCGCAAAGCTACGGCATCCAGGTTGCGCGGCTGGCTGGCGTACCCAGCAAGGTCATCGCCGCAGCCAAACGCCGGCTTAAGGAACTGGAAGACGCGCAGATTCATCGCGGCCCGCAGGCCGATCTGTTCGTGGAGCCGGAAGAAGTCATTTCTGAAAACAAACGTGACGAACTGCTGGAAGCGCTGGCAGCGATCAACCCTGATGAACTCAGTCCGAAAGAGGCCTTGGAAGAAATTTACAGGCTGGTGCAGTTGATCAAACCGGAACCTTAATAATCAAATAGGCTTTGATCCGCTTCACGGACCTGCTCGTTTGAAGTTGTTACGCAAACGCGAAACAATGCTTGCCACAACCAGCACGATGCCGCCTGCAACAAGGCCGGCTAGCGCATTCAGCACGGCAGCGGCAATCGTTTGCCCCCAGCCCAGTTGCCCCGCCAGATGCTCGATTACATGATGCAGGAGTGGTATGCCATGAACGAGGATGCCGCCACCCACGAGAAACATGGCCAGCGTTCCCAGCACAGACAGCGTTTTCATCAGCCAGGGCGCGGCAGCGAGGAGACCTTTGCCCAGGGCCTGCTTGAGCCTTGATGCTGTGTTGCTGAGATAAAGCCCCAGATCATCCAGCTTGACGATGCCGGCAACGAGACCGTACACACCCGCGGTCATGAGGAGAGAAATGCCGACCAGTACGGCGACCTGCTTGCCAAAACTGGCGGTGGCCACCGTGCCCAGGGTGATAACGATGATCTCGGCTGACAGGATGAAGTCCGTGCGTACGGCGCCTTTGATTTTTTCCTTCTCGTAGGCCACGATATCGACGTGCTCGTCCTTGACCGCTTCGATCAGGCTCGCATGGTGTTCGTCATCTTCGGCCTTGAGATGGAACAAGGAATGCGTCAGCTTTTCCGCGCCTTCAAAGCACAAATACAAGCCGCCCAGCATGAGCAGCGGCATGATGGCCCAGTTTGCCACCGCGCTGATGAGAAGCGCGGCCGGCACCAGAATCGCCTTGTTGAGCAGCGAGCCCTTGGCCA
Source organism: Thiobacillus sp. (assembly GCA_018263115.1). Taxonomy (GTDB): domain Bacteria; phylum Pseudomonadota; class Gammaproteobacteria; order Burkholderiales; family Thiobacillaceae; genus UBA6918. Next base: position 9,361 of record JADFDC010000020.1, on the reverse strand, counting down.
CCGCCCACACTACCGGCAATTCGCGGTCTGCCTTGATGCCGCTGACCTGCTGCGCATTGAGCGCCAGGTCATCACCCAGCACGCCCGCGGTTTTCTTGGCCGCCACCTTGGTCATGACTGAGACATCGTCCAGCAGCGTGGCGATGTCGTCGATTAAAAGCAGCAAGCTGGAACCGGCCATGGTGACTTTCTGGATCGTTGTGCCTGGCAAGCGGAAATTTTCCTGTATCCGCTCTGGAATGACTGATGGTGCCGCTTGTCGGATTCGAACTGACGACCTACCGCTTACAAGGCGGTTGCTCTACCCCTGAGCTAAAGCGGCACGTTGGGTGCGCATTTTAAATGATCTGGCGATCAGTTGCGCGCTACTTGATGACCTTGAGTTGCGGTCGTCCTTTCGGCGGTTCGGGCGGCAGCTCGCCGCCGGTTTCGACTGCCGTGTTGGCAGCAAGTTCGCCAGCGGTTTCCTGAACATCGAAATGCATACCCTGACCGTTTTCGCGTGCAAAGATGGCCGCCACGCGATTGACGGGGACGGCGATCTCGTGAGAGGCGCCGGAGAATCGTGCCGAAAACAACACCCAGTCGTTGTCGATGGCCAGATCGCGGACGGCTCCAGCGCCAACATTCAGCACAATCTGGCCGTCCTTGACATACCCTCTTGGTACCCGCGTATGTTCGTCCACATGAACCAGCAGATGCGGCGTAAAGCCGGCATCCGTGCACCACTCGTAAATGGCGCGAATCAGGTAGGGGCGCGTAGAAAGCATGGCCGACGCCTTACTTGCGCATGGCCTTTTCAGTCGGCGTCATCGCATCATAGAAAGCAGGGCGCGAGAACAGGCGTTCGCGGTATTTCAATACCGGCGCTGCCTGCTTGGGTAGCTGGATGTCGTAATGCTCCAGGCGCCACAGCAGCGGTGCCAGCGCGACATCCAGCATGGAGAATTCGTCGTTCATCAGGAATTTCTGCTTTTCCAGAATGGGCGCAAGCTGGGTCAGGCTATCGCGGATGGCAATTCGCGAACCTTCCGCAGCCTTCTGGCCACCATGCTCGATGGCATTGACATGCGTGAACAGGTCATTCTCGAAATTGTGAAGCACCAGACGTGCGCGGGCGCGCATCACCGGGTCCGGTGGCATCAATTGCGGATGAGGAAACCGTTCATCGATGTACTCGTTAATGATGTTGGCCTCGTATAGCACGAGGTCGCGTTCGACCAGTACGGGCGTCTTGTTGCCAGGACTGATGACTGCAAGGTCCTCCGACTTGTTTTGCAAATCCACATCGATGACCTCGAAATCCATGCCTTTCTCGAAAAGCACAATGCGGCAGCGATGGCTGTATGGACATATCGTCCCGGAATAAAGCCTCATCATGATGTGTTTGGTTCCTGTTTAGTGATGCTTCACAAAATCGATAGCCGGAACGGGGTCCGGCTATCTTTAATTACAAAAACTGCCGGTAATCAGTGAATGTCTTTCCAGAATTCCTTTTTCAGATAATAGGCCACGATGAAAAAGACGCCCAGAAAAGCCAGCACCAGCAGGCCGGTGCTTAAACGCTTCTGCTTCACCGGCTCAGCCATCCAGGCAAGGTAGTTCACCAGGTCACCGGCCATGGAATCGTACTCGGCCAGCGAAACACTGCCCGGCTTGACCAGTTCGAAGCGCTCGAATACGTCTATCTGATTGCCATCGTGATCGGTTTCCTTCTTGAAGTGGGCGATCTGCTCACCCTGCAGCGATGCCATCACATGCGGCATGCCCACCTTGTCGAAGGCAATGTTGTTCCAGCCGGTGGGACGGGAGTCATCACGATAGAAACTGCGCAGATAGGTATAGAGCCAGTCCGCGCCGCGCGAACGTGCAATCACCGACAGGTCGGGCGGCGCCGCGCCAAACCACACCTTGGCATCGGCGTATTTCATCGCCACCGTCATGGTGTCGCCCGGTTTTTCCGTGGTGAACAGCAGGTTGTTCTTGATCTGGTCTTCGGTCAGGCCAATATCCTGCAGGCGCGAGTAGCGCATGTAGCTGGCCGAATGGCAGTTGAGACAGTAGTTGACGAACATTTTCGCGCCACGCTGGAGCGACGCGTTGTTCGACAGGTTGACCGGCGCCTTGTCCAGATGAACGCTGGGACCCGATGCAACAGCGGCAAGCGGCGCTAAGGCCAGAACTGCAAATAGTTGTTTGATGAGTTTCATTAGCCAGTCACCCTTTCCGGTTCGGGTTTGGTTTTATCGATCTTTGTGTACCAGGGCATGAGGAAGAAGAACGCAAAATACACCACGGAGAGACCACGCGCGATCCAGGTATACAACGGCGTCGCCGGCAGGATGCCCAACCAGCCCAGGCCAATAAACGCCACCACGAAAGCCGCCAGGAATGATTTATAAATCACGCCGCGATAACGGATTGACTTGACAGGGCTCTTGTCCAGCCAGGGCAGCGCGAAAAAGATCACGACCGACACACCCATGAGCAGCACGCCCGGGAATTGTGAGCCGAACATGGGCGGCACCGCGCGCAGGATGGCGTAATAAGGCGTGAAGTACCATACCGGAGCAATGTGTTCAGGCGTCTTCAGCGGATCGGCCGGAATGAAGTTGTTGGCTTCAAGGAAATAGCCACCCATCTCCGGGGCAAAGAACACCACGGCGGAGAACACCATCAGGAACACCACCACGCCCAGAATATCCTTCACCGTGTAGTAGGGATGGAAGGGGATGCCATCAAGTGGAATATGGGTGACCGGGTCTTTCTTCTTCTTGATCTCGACACCATCAGGGTTGTTGGAACCCACTTCGTGCAGCGCCACCAGATGCGCCACCACCAGGCCCAGCAGCACCAGCGGCACGGCAATGACGTGGAAGGAGAAAAAGCGGTTGAGCGTTGCATCGCCCACCACGTAGTCGCCGCGTATCCACAGCGAAAGGTCTTCGCCGATGAAAGGCACGGCTGCGAACAGGTTGATGATGACCTGCGCGCCCCAGTAGGACATTTGCCCCCAAGGCAGCAGGTAGCCCATGAAGGCCTCGGCCATCAACGCCAGGAAGATGATGACGCCAAAGATCCAGATAAGTTCGCGTGGTTTGCGGTAGGAGCCATACATAAGACCACGAAACATGTGCAGGTACACCACCACGAAAAACGCCGATGCGCCCGTCGAATGCAAGTAACGGATCAGCCAGCCCCAGTCGACGTCGCGCATGATGTACTCGACAGATGCAAAGGCCACGGGCACGCCGGCAGCGTTCAACGAACCATCCGGTTTGTAGTGCATGACCAGGAAAATGCCGGTAACGATCTGCAGCACCAGCACCAGCAGCGCCAGGGAGCCGAAGAAATACCAGAAGTTGAAGTTTTTGGGCGCGTAATACTCGGAAAGATGCGCCTTCCAGGTCGCTGTCAGCGGGAAACGGTCATCAACCCAGCCAAGGAGTTTTTGCAAGGCATTCATTTATTAGGCTCCTACGCTATCGACGCCGCTGTCAATGCCAACCAGCAGCAGGCTTTCGCTGACGTATTTGTGTGGGGGTACTTCCAGATTGACCGGGGCCGGCACGCCACTGTAAACACGCGCCGCCAGATCGAAGCGGGAACCATGACACGGGCAGAAGAAGCCCCCGTGCCAGTCCGCTCCGCCGAGATCAGCAGCGCCGATATCCTTGCGATAGGTCGGTGAACAACCCAAGTGGGTACAAATGCCAACAGCAATCATGTACTCAGGCTTGATTGAACGAGTCCGGTTTTTACAGTAAGTCGGCTGCATCGGGACTTCAGATAGCGGGTCAGCCAGCTGGTTGTCGTGCTTGGCCAGTAAATCCAGCATTTCCTTGGTGCGATGCACTACCCACACCGGCTTGCCGCGCCACTCAACTGCCAAAATGGCGCCAGGTTCTATCTTGCTGATATCCACCTCGACAGGCGCCCCCGCTGCCTTGGCACGCGCGCTGGGCAGCATGCTGGCGACAAAGGGCCAAACCACGGCCGCTCCGCCCGCCACGCTGACACCGGCAGTGGCCGCTACCAGAAACTTCCGTCTTCCCCGATCCACTTCTTGCTGGCTCATCACTTCGACCCGATTGGTTAGGTTTAAAAAGCAGCGATTTTACCCAATTTAGCCATGGCTCCGGAAGACGTTGTTTATAAATGCCCCTAAAAAGACTTTATCGAGCGCGTATAATTCTGAATAACCGATTGATTGTTTAACCGTTTGTTTATTAAAACATGATGCGCAAATACTGGCTGCTTTTCGCCCAGGCTGTGACCATAGCCTTGGGGGTGCTGTTTGTCGTTTCACTGATCCGGCCAGATTTGCTTCGCTGGCAGGCCGCCAAGCCTGTCGACAAGCTGACCATTCAGCAGGTCAACGGAAATACGCTGGCAGGGACGAACAACTCGTTCGCCGATGCAGCAAAACAGGCCATCCCCGCCGTGGTCAACATTTTTACCCAGAAACAGGTACGCGGGCCACGAAATCCTTTCACTGACGATCCGGTGTTCCGCCATTTCTTTGGCGACCGTTTCGATCCTCGTCCACGAGAGGTTTCCAACCTTGGATCGGGCGTGATCGCCAGCAGCAATGGTTATATCCTGACCAATCATCATGTAGTGGATGGTGCCGAGGAAATCCAGGTAGCGCTAGCAGATGGCCGCACCGTTCCGGCCCAGGTGGTGGGTGCCGATCCGGAAACCGATTTGGCGGTTCTTAAAATCAGCGCCGACAAACTTCCGGCCATTACTTTCGGACAATCCGACGGCCTGCGCGTAGGCGACTGGGTGCTTGCCATCGGCAACCCCTTCGGCGTGGGCCAGACCGTCACGCTAGGGATTGTCAGCGCACTGGGGCGCACGCATCTGGGCATCAACACGTTCGAGAACTTCATCCAGACCGATGCCGCGATCAATCCCGGCAACTCGGGCGGCGCGCTGGTGGATGGCGCCGGCAATCTGGTCGGCATCAACAGCGCAATTTACTCGCGCACCGGCGGTTCGCAGGGCATCGGTTTCGCCATCCCGGTCAGCCTGGCCAAGCAGGTCATGGAACAGATCATCCGCGACGGCGGTGTCACCCGTGGCTGGGTGGGCATCGAGGTGCAGGATCTGTCGCCCGAACTGGCCGAATCGTTTGATCTGAGCGCCACCGAAGGCGCACTGATTGCCGGCGTGCTCAAAGGCGGCCCGGCCGACCGTGCTGGCGTAAAGCCGGGTGACGTACTGCTGAACGTCAACGGCAAAGCCGTGGAAGATTCTTCGTCCCTGCTCAACCTGATTGCGGCGCTAAAACCCGGTGAACAGGCGATGCTTGCCGTATCCCGCAAGAAGCAAACCATGGAGTTCAGTGTAAAGGTTGAAAAGCGTCCACCCCAACCAAGGCAGGCTGAAGAAGAGGCTAATTAGCCGGCCCACATCCCGGCGCTGAAAGCTATCGCAGCGCCTAACCATAAACCGGCTGCACCCCTACAGTTGATTTGTATGCGTTTGACACTGTTGATGCTGGGCCTCGTCCTGTTGCTTTCAGGCGTTTATCTTGTCACCAAGCAATTGGGATTCTTTCAGCAGCGCCCGGATCATGAAGCCGTATACAAAAGCATAGACGGCCACGACCTTGCACTGCACGTATTCAAGCCACACAGCAGATCGAGAAAAGGCACCACGCCAGTACTATTGTTCTTTCACGGAGGCGCCTGGCAATACGGAAGCCCCAGCCAGTTCTTTCCACAATGCCGGTACTTCAGTTCCCTTGGCCTTACATGCATCAGCGCGGCTTACCGAATAGCATCGGTGCACGGCACATCACCCGCGCAAGCATTGCAGGATGCCCGGGACGCCGTTCGATACATTCGCCGGAATGCGCACTCTCTGGGAATAAACCCGGCCAAAGTCGTCGCGTGCGGCGGCTCCGCCGGGGGACATCTGGCCGCCGCACTGGGTACGGCGGTGGACTTTCCGGATCCCGGCTTTGATCCGCTGATACCGGTTCGTCCCAATGCGCTTGTGCTTTACAACCCCATGCTGAATCTCGCTCCGGGAATGCCCGATCACGAATTGGTTAGCAAATTCTGGCAAGCGGTTTCGCCATTTCATCATGTTGATGACTCGGTTCCGCCGACACTAATCCTTTCCGGCTCGAACGATCCCGAGGTTTCCGTGTCAACGGTGAACGAGTTTTGCCAGTCCGTGAAAAACCAGGGCGGGAATTGTGATGTCGTGATTTATCAAGGCGCAGGGCATGGTTTTTTCAATTACGGGCATGAACAAAATCATTATTTCCAGCTGACGAATCAGGACGTGACCGGATTCCTGAAGCGTCTGGGTTATCTCTGAACTATTTTGTCTGTTCCAGCCCAATCTGATATGCAGCGATCTGTGTAGCGAACACAAACGGGTCTCTCGCCATGTCGGCAGACTGCCATAGCAGCGCCTCACGGGCCTTGACTTTCAGGGAGGCGTCTCCCAGCCTCAGGCTGGCAGCGATCAGCATGGCTGATGGCGACGGTGTCGAACCATCGGACAGAACGGCTTCGGGCTGAATTGTCATAAGCAAGGGACGGTCATCGCGCCGCCAGCCTTTGTCGCTGAAAAACTGTTTCCATGCTTGCCGCGCCAGCCTCAAGGCAAGCTGCTTCGCCGCACGATCATTTGCCGCCTCGGCATATTCCAGCAACCCTGTGACGACATAGGCGTAATCCTCCAGCTCCGCGCCCTTGATTTTTCTGCCTTTCGCGACGGACTTGAAAAGACCTTCACCGCCAATCAGCTGCTTTGAAATAAATTCAACCAGAGACGCAGCATGCTGGACATATCGCGGTTCCTGTTTCATGCCCGCGCTGAGCGCGATCAATGCCAGCCCGTTCAGCCCTGCATTGCGCTTGTCGTCCCTGGGCAGGTTTCGATCGGAACGGACCTTTTTAAGTTTCTTCATCGCGCCAGAGAGAATTTTCCGCTCTGCCTGCGTTGGTGCCGTCCATTCAACGGGCAGGTAGCCAAATTCGAAAGGTCGTGCTGCGTCCAGCCGCCAGATTCGTCTTGCCGTTTCGAGTTCCGCCGGGGTAAGCATGCCTTTCAGCACGTCCTTTTCCCATAGATAAAATGCCCCCTCCCTGCCCTGGTTGTCGACCGCCGATGTGCTGGCATAAAAGCCACCCTTTGAATCCTGCATTTCCTCAATCATGAAATCGAGCGTGCTGAATGCGGTTTCCCGATAACGCTCGGATCTGAAAATGTCCGCTGCCCGAAAATAAATCACCGCCAGTTGAGCATTGTCATACAGCATTTTCTCGAAGTGCGGCGTCTCCCAGCCCGGATCGACCGTATAGCGGAAAAACCCGCCACCCACTTGGTCGTGCAATCCCTTCGCGCTCATCTGATCGAGTGTCAGTTTCAGAAATGCATTGAGTTCAGTATCGGGAGTTTTCTGTACACGACTCAGCAGCAAAGCAAGTTGAGGGCTCATCGGAAATTTGCTGACTTGTCCGAATCCGCCGCGAAACTCATCCCGCTCCGCACGGGCCTGCTTCAGGAATCGCTCTTCCCATTGCTGAACCGCGGCGCGGTCCAATTGCTGAGTGCGCGGCACGCGCGACGGCTCAGCCGCCTGACGCGCAAGTTTCGTCATTCCAGCGCGATCCGACTCCCAGCGATCGGACAGTTTTTCCAGTACGCCCCTGAATTCCTCGGGCGGCGCATACAGCACCACAAATACCGGGTAGCCTTCAGGCGTCACGAATGCATTGAGTGGCCAGCCGGCGATGCGCAGCAGACGTTCTGAAAAAGTCTGGAGCGCATCATCAAGGCCTGTATTCAATTCACGATCCACTTTCACCGGGATGAAGTCGCGGTTCAACATTGCCGCGATTTCCCTGTTCTTGTAGGACTCGCGCTGCATGACATGGCACCAGTGGCAGGCGAAATAGCCAACGGATACGAACAGCAGCTTGTTTTCCCGCTTCGCCCGCGCGACGGTTTCGGCGTTCCACTCCTGCCAGACAACCGGATCAGCACCATGCAACGCGAGATAGGGAGAGGGATGCTGCATGAGCTGGTTGCGCAAGCTCTGTGCCGGCGCCGCGAAGCACAGCGAGGGCAGCAACAGCAGAAAAGCTACAAGCCGTTTCGCCATGTCTGATCTTCCGAGTCGAACAGGCGGTTGGCTTCTTCCGGCCCCCATGTGCCCGAGGGATAGGTATGAATGAAATCCCGTTCCTGCGCCCAATATTTGAGTATGGGGTCCACCACGCGCCAGGCCCATTCGACCTCATCAAATCGTATGAACAGCGTGCGGTCGCCTTCGATCAAATCCAGCAGTAGCGCTTCATAGGCATCGAGCGCTCGCTCGTGCCCGGTACGAAAGCTCGCATTAAGTTGCAGCAGCCGCGTGCTCAAGTCCAGCCCGGGTTGCTTGACATGTATTTCCATGTGCATCGATTCCTTGGGTTGGATCGAGAGCAGAATCCAGTTGGGCGCCAGCGTTTCAATCGGCGTTTCGCGAAACAGTTGCTGGGGCGGGTGCCGCAGCCGCAATGCAATCAGGGACTGCTGTTCCTTCAGGCGCTTGCCGGTACGCAGATAAAACGGCACGCCCCGCCAGCGCCAGTTGTCGATATAGAACTTGGCGGCGACAAATGTTTCGGTGACCGATCCCTTTTCAACCCCGGCTTCCTGAGCGTAGCCGATGGCCTGCTGGCCGTGCACGCTACCCGGCGCATACTGTGCCCTGAATGCGTGCGCATGCACCGCGCGTTTTGATATGGGACGGATCGAACGCAGCACCTTCACTTTCTCGTCGCGCAAGGCATCCGCTTCCAGCGCTGGAGGCGGCTCCATCGCCACCAGCGTCAGTAACTGCATCATGTGGTTTTGCAGCATGTCCCGCAGGGCGCCGGCCTTGTCGTAATAATCGGCGCGGCTGCCAATGCCGATGGATTCCGCCACCGTGATCTGTACGTGATCAATGAAATTTCTGTTCCATAGCGGTTCGATCAGGGTATTGGCAAAGCGAAACACAAGCAGGTTCTGCACCGTTTCCTTGCCCTGGTAATGATCGATGCGGAAGATCTGCTCCTCGTTGAAGCTGCGATGCAGGAACTGGTTGAGTACCTGCGCCGATTCCAGGTCTTCGCCAAAGGGTTTCTCGATCACGATACGGTGAAACCCTCTCGGTTTATTGAGGCCCGCATCTTCCAGGTTCCTGATGACCGACGGGAAATCGGTCGGCTTGATGGCCAGATAGAACACCACATGCGAACAGGTTCCCATTCGAGGCTTTGCCAGGGCATCCTTGATTCTTGAATAGGCTGCCGCCTCCTCAAATTCGCCCTGCACATAACTGAAGCGGGAAATGAAGTGTTCG
>JADFDC010000001.1 GCA_018263115.1 Thiobacillus sp. | reverse complement strand
AAATTGGCCACATCGGGGGTCACGCGCTCGATGGTGTCAAGATCACTGTTGGACTTGATGTTGGCAGTGGAGGGTATATAAAAACTGTGCGGTACCTCGCAATTTTCCACTACCGAATTGTGACGAATTACGGAATTGCTGCCGACCGTGCAGTTGAACAGGACCGAGTTGAAGCCGACAAATACGCTATCGCCAACCGTGCACGGGCCATGGACAATCGAACGATGCGCGATCGATGTGCCGCGGCCAATGATTACACCCCCCCCTGCCTTGCAATGGATGACCACGCCGTCCTGGATGTTGGAATTGGCGCCAATGACGATGGGCTCCATGTCGCCCTTGTCATTCACTTCGTCGGCGCGGATCACTGCGTAGGGGCCGATGAACACGTTTTCCTCGACGATCACCTTGCCACACAGGATGGCTGTAGGGTCGACAAAGGCAGAGTCATGAACCACGGGCAAGTGTCCGGACGGGTTTCTGCGAATCATGATGAACTCTCTAACAACGACAGACAGGAAAAGGGCCGATGCTTTCGCAACGGCCCTTGAATGATACCACCCCAGTCCTGACTGGACGGAAGCGCTTACTCCGCGACACCCACGGTTTCGGTATGGGAGGCGTGCTGCCGACGGTGTTCGTGAAAGCCTTTGTAGATGGCCGACAATACCGTCCATGCGCCGACCAGAAGCGCGATGGCCAGGATGGCATCGCCCGTTACCTTAAGCATACTGATAGTGGCTTCGGGCAGCGGATCAATCATGCCTAGCTTACTCAGGTAGCCCGGGATGTAGAAAAAGCGCGAGAACAGCACGGTCAGCATTATCACCGCCATGGTGAACTTGACCTGGTAGTCTTTCACGTAGGTCGTGCCAATCGCGCCCAGTTGCACGCCGAACAGCGAACCCAGCAAGATCAGCATGGCCAGGCGGATGTCGACCACACCTTCCAGACCATAGAAAATGGTGCCACCCAGACCCATGATGAATGCGATCACCAGTTCGGTCGCCGAAGCCATGATCGCCGGGACGCCGAGGATGTAGATCATCGCGGGAACGCCGATGAAGCCGCCCACCGCGATGGCCGAAGCGAGGAAGCCGGTGGCGAAGCCGATGGGGACGAGGAAGAGCACGGAGATTTCCGCCTGTGCACCTGTGGAGTAGATCATGGTCCCGGGAATTTTCACCGACTGCACCCAGCGCGCCAGCCTGGTCACAGGCGCGAGTTGTTCCTCACCGTTGCCCGCGTCATCAAGCGCCTTGAGCTTGCGGTAGTCCTTGAAAACGAAGCCGCCGACGATGGCCAGGGTGACGACGAACATGGCCGATACATAGAGATCAGTGCCGATCGCGCCGAAGCTGTTCTTGATGTCGGTCATCACGTGCTTTCCGAACAGCACTCCGGCTTCGGCGAACACGCCAAGTACCAGCCCCAGCTTCACGTCGACCTGACCGTATTTGTTGCGCTTGATCGCGCCGACCAGGGCCTTGGGAAACTTGTGGCAGATGTTGGAGGCGACGGCAACGATGCCGGGCGCGCCCAGCGTCATCATGGCGGGGGTGAGCACGAAGGCGCCGCCCGAACCGATGAAGCCGGACACCATGCCGCCGACGAAGCCGACCAGGATCAGGAGGATCGCGGTCAGCGGGGTAATTTCAATGAAGTTGATAAGTTCCATGTGAGCGGGTCCGTAATTTGTTGGTAATTATTTCTTCTTGGCGTTAAGCCCCAGCACTTCCCAGAACAGTCCAGTGAAGTTGCCGTGGGTGTAAGACAGCGCGAAGGCCAACGCGATGGGAGCGAACACATACCACCACACGCCGTCAACGAAGTTGCCACCCTCGGCGCCGCACGATTCAGGTGTGGACTTGCTGTAATAGGTGGGATGTGCGGCATCACCAACTACACACGCATCCAGCGTGGTATGCGCCAGTTGCTGGAAAACATCGGCGAAATGGAACAGACCCAGGTAGAGCAATGCCGTCAGACTGCCCCACAGCAGGGCCGGCGCCAGTTTGGATTTGTCTTTGATCATGTAAAACTCCCAGTGATAAATCGGATGGTTTAAGGAATTCAGGATTCGTGTGGTTGGCCGGGCGAATCAGAGGCAGCCACCAGCGGGCACTCCAGCCGCGCCCAGTGATCGACGCCGGAGCCGTTGATCCAGGCGGCCGGACGGCCGACGACGACGGAAACGATGCCTTCGTGGCTGCGCGCGTAATCGACAACCTGGCGAATATCCAACCCCGGCATAGGCGTCAACCGACAGTCGAGATCACTGCGCGCAAGCTGGCCAAGCCGGATGACGATGTCCTGCCAGCGCGGGTGTTCCGGGTCGGCCAGCACCTCCAGATCAGCATCCATGCGACGCGCCAGCGCCGAGCCTGCGTCGAACAGGCGTTCTACCGGCGAAACAGGGCGCAGAGCCAGCAACACGCGACGCATCTTCAGGCTGGCTCACCATGCACATGCACGGCCGGGAAGTGCCCGGCCTGTTCCCGGCGAACCGGCTCGGACAAAACATCGGATCTGGCTTGGACGGGCATTTCCCAACCGAGCCAGCGCGCCGACTGTAGCAGTTCTCCCAGAAAAACCTTTTCGGTTTCGGATTCCTGGGGCAAGACAACTCGCAAAATTTTCATCATTTCGTAACGCTCCTTTCAGGGTCAGGAGCTACCAAAGCAGCTTACGTGCCAGGATGATTTGTTATTTTATTTCAACAAGTTATGAAATATTGCGCACAATACAGGCTTGGTGTTTGTTTCACATTGCAACATCAGGTTAGACTCGCGGGATGCATTCCCTGCAAGCCAAGATCGCCTTTGCCTATTTGTCGCTCGCCGCGTTGGTCGTCGGTCTGTCCGCAGTAGCACTGATCGAGTTGTCGCGCATCGAGGGCAAGGTGCGCGAAGGCGGAAAAGTGGCCGAGCTGTTCGATGCCACGCTGGAAATGCGCCGCTTCGAGAAAAATTATTTCCTGTATGGCCAGACCACTGACCTTGAAGATCATGCGCGTTTCGTGGCGCGTGCGCAGGAACTGTCAAGGCGGGACACCGCCGTCATCGACGCGTTGGCCGGGCAGGGTACCGCCGCTCGCCTGGAGAGGGAGCTGGCAGACTATGCCCGTGCCATGGCCGCACTGGTTAACCGGCCTGCTGATGAATCACTCGCTATCACCGTGCGCGCCCATGGCAACCGTATCGTTACCCTGGGCGAGAGTCTCGCTCTAAATGAACGGCGGTCAGTGGATCAGGCGCTGCAGAACCATCAGCGCAATTTTCTGTTTTTTCTGGGTGCGGTCGCGGCTTTTCTGGTGCTGACCGGATTCCTGCTTGCGCGTCTGGTCACGCGGCCGCTCAAGGCCATGGAAACCCACATGGAAGCCGTGGCGAGCGGACAGTTGACGCGACTCGCACCCGACAGCAGCGACCGCGAGTTCGTTTCCTTGACCGAGGCCTTCAATCACGTGCTCGACGAACTGGAACGCCGCCAGCACACCCTGGTGCGCTCGGAGAAGCTCGCATCACTGGGCACCCTGCTCTCCGGCGTGGCGCACGAACTGAACAATCCGCTTTCGAACATTTCTTCGTCCGCGCAAATCCTCAAGGAAAACCAGGGCGTCGACGCGGATTTCAGAGCCCAGCTGATCGAGGACATTGATGCAGAAACCCTGCGCGCGCGCGGTATCGTGCGTGCCTTGCTCGATTACTCCGGCGACCGCGACTTCAGGCCAATCCGGGTGGAGATTGCCGAACTGGTGGAAGAGACCCTGCGCTTCATCAAGAACAAGCGCCCGCCAGGTGTCGAACTCAACATCGACATCCCAGCTGGGCTCGTCGTCGCCGCCGATCGCCCGCGACTGCAGCAGGTGTTGATCAACCTGGTCGTCAATGCCTACGACGCCATGAACGATCCCAAATCAGGCAGAACGGGTGAATTGCGCATCGCCGCGTGCCAAGTCAAGACCGGGGAGAAGGACGACGACTTTCCCTCTCCACTCGGCGGTTGCCGCTCAGGCGGGGAAGCAGTGGAAATCGAGGTATCCGACACCGGACCCGGCATCCCGTCCGAGATTCTGGAGCGTGTGTTTGATCCTTTCTTCACCACCAAGGCGATCGGCCACGGCAGTGGCCTGGGGTTGTTTATTGCCTACGAAATCGTCGAGAAACATGGCGGCTGCATGGTCGCCGACAACCGCGCGGACGGCGGTGCCCGTTTCCGCATCCGCTTGCCTGCCTGCCTGAAAGAATCCGCATGAACGCCCGTCTATTGATCGTCGACGACGAACGCATCGCCCTGAGAAACCTCGAGCATGTGCTGGCCAAGGAAGGCTACGACATCGTCGCCACCCAAAGCGGTCGCCATGCGCTGGAACTCGTCGACACGCAGCCCTTCGACCTGGTGTTGACCGACCTCAAGATGGACAAGGTCGACGGCATGCAGCTCCTGCAACACTGCAAGGCGCGCTACCCAGACCTTGAAGTCATCATGATCACCGGCTACGCCACGCTTGAAAGCGCGGTGGAAGCCATGAAGATCGGTGCCTTCCATTATATTTCCAAACCCTTCCGTCTGGAGGAAGTGCGCCAGACCGTGTCCGAAGCGCTGGAAAAAGTGCGGCTCAAGCGCGAAAACCGCGCCTTGCGCGCACAACTCGATTCCATCAGCGGACGCACCCGAATCGTCACCCGCGACGGCGGCATGCAAAAGCTGCTGGACATGGCGCGCCAGGTCGCCGCCACCGGCGCCAACGTACTGATCACCGGCGAATCCGGTACTGGCAAGGAGTTGTTCGCGCGCTACCTGCACGAGCACGGCAGCCGACCGGACGGCCCGTTCGTCGCGGTCAACTGCGGCGCCTTCAACGAAGAACTGCTGGCAAACGAATTGTTCGGCCACGAAAAGGGCGCCTTCACCGGCGCGGTCGGCAAGACCGGTCTGTTGGTCGCGGCCAACGGCGGCACGCTCTTCCTCGACGAGGTCACCGAAATGACCCCGGCCATGCAGGTCAAGCTGCTGCGCGTGATTCAGGAACGCGAGGTATTGCCAGTCGGCAGCACTCGGCCACTCAGGATCGACGTGCGCTTCGTCGCCGCCAGCAACCGCAATATGAAGGACTGGGTGGCGGAAGGGCGTTTCCGCCAGGATCTGTATTTCCGGCTTAACGTGGTCAATCTGCACATCCCGCCATTGTCCGAACGGCGTGACGACATTCCGTTGTTGGCCCAACACTTTCTCGACCGCGCTGCACCAGTCATGGGCAAGTCCGTGCGGCGCATTTCCGATGCCGCCCTGGAAATCCTGAAAAGCTACGATTTCCCGGGTAACGTCCGCGAATTGGAGAACATCATCGAACGTGGCGTCGCGATCTGTCAGGGTGACACGCTGGAAGTCGGTCACTTGCCCGATGACTTGCGCGACCTGACCATCAAGGCCTTTCGCCGACGCGATGGCCACATCGCCTCGCTGGAGGAACAGGAGCGGGAATATATCCTGTGGGTGCTGGAAGAGGCACACGGAAACCAGACCTTGGCGGCACAGATGCTTGGCATCGACCGGGTTTCGCTTTGGCGCAAACTCAAGCGTTTTTCCGGCGAAGAACGATAAAAGCCCTTCCGGGAAGTTGGCAATTCTTGCTAGAATGTTGCATATTGCATCACAAGCGATGCTTAACTCAACATCCTGGCCATCCCGAGTATTTGACATGAATCCCCTGCTTCTGCGTCTGTTTCCTTTTCTTTCCTGGTTTCCCATCAATTCAGTCATCCTTCGCGGTGATGTGATCGCAGGAATTACTGGCGCCCTGGTGCTGGTGCCCAAGGCTATGGCGTATGCGCAGCTATCCGGACTGCCTGTTTATTTCGGGCTTTACACTGCCTTCGTGCCAGCGATTCTGGCTGCGCTATGGGGCTCCTCGCGTCAGCTCTCTACAGGCCCGGTGGCGATCATCTCGCTGATGACCGCCGCAGCGCTAACCCCGCTGGCTGTGCCTTTCTCCGAGGAATACATTGGCCTGGCCCTGCTCCTGACCCTGATGGTCGGTATCATCCAGTTCAGCTTGGGCGCGCTCAAGCTCGGCACCATCGTGAATTTTGTTTCCCACCCGGTCATTCTCGGTTTCATGAACGCGGCAGCCATCATCATCGCGCTGTCGCAGCTAGATCTTTTGCTGGGCATCCCCAAGGGTCGCAGTGACTCCTTCCTCAAGGATATATGGGAGATGATCACCTACCTGCCACAAACCCATCTGCCCACTCTGGCGATGTCGGCATTCGCACTGGCGCTAATGCTGGTACTGAAAAAGATCAAGCTGCTATCCAAGCCCAGCGTGCTGATCGCAGTGGTCATTACAACCATGGCCAGCGTCATGATCGGCTTTGCCCACAAGTCCAAGGGCGCACCCGACACGATCGCCGACCCCGCCGCGCGCCAACTAGTCGCGAGCTATGCCGACGCGCAGAGCCGCATCAACGATATCCGCGCGCAAGCCACAACCAAGTCGGCCGAACTGCGCACGCTGGAAAAGGCCCATGACGCTCGCGGTGTGGCCGATCTCAGCTACCAGATCGATCTGATGAATCTGGAGGCCGAGGGTCTGGAAAAGCAGAACAAGGAGCGCATGCAGTACATACGCAAGCTCAACTTCGTACGCACCGAAGCACCCGAAGACCAGTCGGCCACGCTGTATCTGGAGGGGCAGGTTCCGGAAGGCGTCAAGACCGACGGCCACCACTGGCACATCAAGAAAATTGAGGACGGCAAGATGAGCCTGTCTGGCGGTGGCGATGTGGTCGGCAACATACCGGCCGGCTTGCCCGCCTTCAAGATGCCGACCCTATCCCTCGACGCCTTCGCGCAACTGTTCTCCGCAGCGCTGATCATCTCCCTGGTCGCCTTCATGGAATGCATTTCCATGGCCAAGGCGCTGGCCGCCCAGACCAAGCAGCGGCTCGACCCAAACCAGGAACTCATTGGGCAGGGCATTGCCAACATGGGCGGTTCTTTTTTCCAGGCCTATCCTGCCACCGGTTCGTTCACAGGCTCGGCGATCAACCTGCAGGCGGGCGCGCAAACCGGCTTCGCCATGGTGTTCAACGGCCTTTTCGTCGCCGTCACCCTGCTGTTCCTGACCCCCTACCTCTACCACCTGCCCAAGGCTACTCTGGGTGTGATCATCCTGCTGGCCGTCACCAGTCTGATCACACCAGCCGCCATCAAACATGCGTGGAAAGCCAGCAAAGCCGACGGTACTGTGGCACTCATCACTTTCGTGGTTACGCTGATCGCTGCGCCGCACCTTGACAAGGGCATTCTGATCGGGGCAGCACTGGCACTGGCATTGTTCCTCTATCGCACCATGAAGCCACGCGTGGCACAGCTTGGCCGCTATTCCGATGGCACATTGCGCGATGTCAAGGTCAACCCCGATCTACCCACCAGCGAACACGTCATCGCCATGCGCTTTGACGGCCAACTTTACTTCGCCAACGTGTCGTATTTCGAGGACACCATCCTCGAAGCGGTGGCAGCCAAACCCAAGGCCAAATATCTGTTGGTTGTGGGCGACGGCATCAACAATCTGGACGCCACCGGCGAGGAAGTCATCAAGCACCTGAACGAACGTCTGCACGAGAGCGGGGTCACCTTGGTGTTCTCCGGCCTCAAGAAACAGGTGCTGGACGTGATGCGCAACACCGGCTTGTTCGACGAAATCGGACAGAAGCGCATTTTCCCGAACGAGGATCTGGCGCTTGCCGCCATTTACGAATGGCTGGGCGAAGAAGGCAAGGACGACCTGCTATGCACGGTTAACCGCGATGCCATCGCACCGATCCTGACTCCCAAGCCGCAGCACTGATATGCCCTTAAGCATGTTCGGAATCGGCGCCCACCTCCTGAATCCTGCCCGGGCTGAAGGAATGGCCAAATTGGCAGCCTACCGCTACGGACAAGGCAGCAGGCTATGTTTCATTCGCATTCCACCGTCCGTCCTCAAACCCGAACATGAGGTGCCCTATGCATGAAACAACCGCTTACCAGCGCGTGCTGGCGCTGATCAACTTTGATGGTAGCGACGAGAAAATTGCCCGCAAGGCGCTACTGCTGGCCCGGATGAACCGGGCGCAGTTGCTGTTCCTGCATCTGGTTGAAATGGAAGCCGCGTTGGACGGTGGCTTTCCTGCCTCGAGCCCCCAAACCGAGGCCGCCGCGCTCGAAACCGCTGCGCGCTATCGATTAGATTTTCTGGCGGCGCAAGTGGGTGCTGACGAAGCCGAGTGCGTTGCCTGCTGCGCTCCTATCCGGCAGGCGTTCCGGCAGCAACTGCATGCATGGGGACCAGACCTGGTTGTGTCAGCCCACGACCATGCTTTCCTCAACGGAGCTCACGATGTGCTGATTCTAGGCTGTAACAGACAGAGTAGGGATGGCGGACTAATTGCGCGGCTGATGGCTTGGGTAAGTTCATCCTTCCAGCCTGCGGTACTGTAACAGCGCCAGTCAGACTGGTGGCCAGTTGTGCGTTTCGCCGCGAGCGTGTTTGAGCCAGGCATAGTAAGCGTCATACATCACCATGCCGTGCTTGAGCATTTCATGGTCGTCCTGGTACATGGCCGACAAACCCAATGACTGCGCCAGCAGTCCATGACACTGGGGCGCCAGTTCAGGCCGTCCGGTATCTGCGCCACGTACGATCACTGCCAGATCATGCAGCGCCGGGTCCGTCAGGTTGTGGTGTTTGAGGAACGCATCAAAGCTGCACAGTTCGCCCTCGTGGCCGTACTTCACGCCGGGGATGTCGTAGGGAATCGCGCCGGTTTCCTCCGCCACCTTCATCACATCCGCGGCTGGCACATATAGAAATTCGGCGTCCTTGTCGATGAACCGAGCGATCAGCCACGGGCAGGCTATGCGGTCGATTTTTGGCCTTTCCCGCGTCACCCATTTCATTTACTGGCCACCTTGCCGCCCGCGGCCTTGTAGCCCTCGATGCCCCCCTCGATAAAGCGAGCCTTGATGCCTTCGGCCTGCAGGCGATCGACCACACTGTTGGAAACCGATCCGCCGCGCACGCAGTAAATCACCACGTCCTGGGTCTTGGGCAGCGCGCCAATCCAGGCGTCGATTTTTTCCGGGTTCTTCCAGAAGGCGCCGGGAAGGGTTTCGTTCGAAGCGGCGTAATCCGCCTCGCGCCGTACATCCAGCACCAGTACATCATCGGGGCTCAGGTTCTCGGTTTTGATCGTGCGTTCCATTTCAGTTTCCTTTCAATGCAGCCAGTTTGATAGAGGCGCTGGCCAAGTTGAGATTATTCATGAAGGCTTCCACATATTTCGCCGCGGCCGCGCCAAAGTCCATGTGATAGCTATGCTCGTACATATCGAGTGCAAGGATGGGTGTAGCGCCGGCGAAGTTGTTGGTGTGATCCGCCGCCCAGGTGTTAATGAGCTTGCGATCGCGGTGCGACCAGGCCAGCAGCACCCAGCCCGAGCCGCCACCCTGCGCCTTGCCCATGGCGGAAAATTGCGCCGCCCATTTGTCCATGCCGCCGAAATCCTGTTCAATTTGCCATTGCAATTCCGCGCTGGCCGCGCTGGCGCCCAGGCTTTCGAAAAACAGTTCGTGCAGGATCATGGAATTGCTGGCGATGAGTTCTTCGCGCTTCAATCCGTTCACAACAAACACCGGCGCTGAAGCCCAATCCAGTTCGGCAAGTTTTTGCTCGATGGCATTGAGGCGTTTAACGGCTCCGCCATAATTGTTTTCGTAATGGCTGACGATGATTTTTTCAGACAGTCCGTTCATACCTGCCGGATTGCAGGCCAGGGGTTTCATTTCATAAGGCATGACTAATCCCTTAAATCAAAAACGTATACACAAGTCCCAGCATGGCACACACGCCGATCACTTTCATGATGTCTGCCTTGTACTTCCACAACGCCACAAAAGCAGCGATGGCGACGATGACCGGGAACCATTCAAACGTGCCGCTAAAAGGTGCATCCATCGTGGCTTGCGGCCAGAAGGTGTGCCACGCAAAAAACGCAGCCAGGTTCAGCACCACGCCAACTACGGCAGCCGTGATTCCAGTGAGCGGTGCGGTAAATTTCAGTTCGTTGCGTGTCGCTTCCACCAGCGGACCGCCCACCAGAATGAACAGGAAAGACGGCAGGAAAGTGAAAAACGTTGCGACTGCCGCTCCGGCCAAACCAGCTGAAACGGAATTGCCGAAAACTTCCTTGGCCACGCCTCCCAGATAACCCACCCAGGTGACTATCATGATCAGTGGCCCCGGCGTGGTTTCGCCCAGCGCCAGGCCGTCCATCATCTGCGGGCCGGTGAGCCAGCCGAAATGCTCCACGCCCCCCTGATACACGTAAGGCAGCACGGCGTAGGCGCCGCCAATGGTGAGAAAGGCCGCCTTGGTGAAAAACATGCCCATCTCGGACAATGCCTGGTCGCCACGAAGTACAAGCATCGCCGCCAGCCAGATCAGCACGAAAACCACGAGTTTGACCGCGAGCCTGGTCCAGGAAAATTTAGCGTGGGCAGGCGTAGGTGTGTCGTCGTCGATGATCGCCGGGCCGTATTCCTTGTTGCTAGCGCCATGTCCGCCACCGCCCTTGAATTTGGCCGGCATGAGCTTGCCGCCAATCGCGCCGAGTATCGCTGCCGCCAGCACAATCCACGGGAAGCCGATGTCAAATACAAAGATTCCGATGAAGGCCAGCGCCGCCATCCCCCACAGCACTTCGTTTTTCAGCGCGCGCGAACCGATGCGCCATGCCGCAAACAGCACCACCGCCACCACAGCGGGCTTGATGCCGTAAAAAATCCCCTGCACCAGCGGCACGTCGCCCCAGGCGAGATAAATTCCCGCCAGCAATGAAAGCAGGAAAAATGAGGGCAGGAAAAAAAGTACGCCTGCTATTACTCCGCCAAGAATTCCATGCATCAGCCAGGCAACATAAATGGCGAGCTGGGTTGCTTCCGGCCCCGGCAGCAGCATGCAGTAGTTAAGTGCATGCAGATAACGATGCTCGGAAATCCAGCGGCGCTTTTCCACCAGTTCCTGATGCATCATCGAGATTTGGCCGGCCGGGCCGCCAAAACTGATGAAGCCGAGCTTGAGCCAGTATTTGAATGCTTCGCCCAGCGTTACAGGCGCAGGCGTGGTTTGCGATACGGTGTCCACTATAAATCCTCCAAAGGACTGGATTATTTTCAAATCATTGGTTTGCCACACTTGGACGGGACACCGTCTTGCTGAATGATTTCAGGATGCCGGGAGTGTGCTTCCCGACAGTCGGGATTATACAAGGAAAGTGTTGGCTATGAGCCAAGTAACATGTTCAGCCTGGCTTTAAGTGAAACAAAATCCAGCTCGCCGGTTTTCTTGTCCAGGATTTTTCCATCTTTGGCAACAAGAAAGCTGGTCGGCGTCAGGTTCACATTGCCGAATGCGCGAACGGCTTCGCCCTTGATATCCATGGCCACGGGGAAAGGCAGTTGCTTGTCCTGCGTGAATTTCAGCACGTAACTCGGCGGATCGTAGGGCATGGCCACCGCGATGATTTCAAAACCCCTGGCTTTGTATTCTTTGTAAGTGTCGATCATGCCCGGCATTTCCCTGACACAGCCGGGGCAGGTCGTGGCCCAGAAGTTGACGAGCACGACTTTGCCTCGCAGATCACTCAGCGCGATTTTTTTGCCGGTCAGCGTGGAAAACGTCATGTCCGGCGCAACCGGCTTTGAAACCAGCGTATGGACCAGCGCCCCGCCAATCAAAAAAGCCAGCAAAACCGCCAGGACGAACCGGGTTCTGCTCATGAATAGCTGCGCATCAGCCTGATGTAATGCTCGGCGGAATAATTGAAATAGGCCAGCTCTTCCGGTGTGAGTTCGCGTACCTGTTTGGCGGGTCGGCCCAGATAGAGGTAACCCGATTCCAGCACTTTGCCTTCCGGCACCAGCGAACCCGCACCCAGCAGCACAAGCTTTTTGACATGTGCACGGTCGAGAATGATCGAACCCATGCCGATCAGGCATTCGTCTTCGATGGTGCAGGCATGCAGGATGACGGTATGCCCCACCGTCACCCGGTTGCCGATGACCAGCGGCCCACCGATCGGATCAGCCGTGGTTTTATGCGAGACGTGCAGTACCGAGTTGTCCTGGATGTTGGTGCCCGCGCCAATGCTGATCGAGTTGACATCGCCTCGGATGACTGCCCCCGGCCACACCGAGGCATTTTCCCCCAGGCTGACTTCGCCAATAACCGTGGCACGCGGATGCACCCAGGCACCGGGCGCCAGTTGCGGTGCGATGCCATTATATGAGCTGATTTCGGAAACCATATTGAATAAAGGGTTGAAAGGCAAAACTCAAGCTCAATTATAATGATCTGAAGCTGTTCTCTGCGTTTCCGCGCCTCTGCGATTAAGGTTTTGAATATGAATCCACTGCTTGACTTTTCCGGCCTGCCCCGTTTCGCGGAGATCCGTCCTGAACACGTAACCCCTGCCGTGGATGAACTGCTGGCAGCCTGCCGACAAACTGTCGAGCATTGCGTAACGGAAGGTGTTGAACCCACTTGGGCGGATTTTGTTGCGCCGATGGAAGACGCCAATGAAAAGCTTTCCCGCGCCTGGGGACAGGTATCCCACCTGCATAGCGTGATGGATTCGCCCGAATTGCGCGAGGCGTATAACGCCAACCTGCCGACAATCACCGAATACTATGCAGCACTGGGCCAGCATGAAGGCCTGTTTCGCAAGTTCAAGGCGCTGAAAAATTCCACTTCATTTGCTTCGCTCAATTCCGCGCAGAAAAAAATTGTCGAAAACGAACTGCGCGATTTCAAACTGGGCGGCGCCGAGTTACCTGAAGCCGAGAAAAAACGCTTCATGGAAATCCAGCAGGAACTAGCCGCGCTGTCGGCCAAGTTCGAAGAGAACTTACTTGACGCCACCAATGCGTTTTCGCATGTCGTTGAGAATCGCGATGACCTGACAGGCATCCCAGAAGACGTGCTGGAAATGGCCGCCGAAGCCGCCAGGATGGATGGAAAGGCCGGATGGAAATTCACCCTGCACATGCCGTCTTATTTGCCAGTAATGCAGTACGCGGAAAAACGCTCATTGCGTGAAACGCTATATCGCGCCTACGTTACCCGAGTATCCGAATTCGGCGACACCAAACTCGATAACACACCGCTGATTTCCCAGATTCTCAAACTGCGAGACGAGGCCGCAAAGCTGCTGGGGTTCGACAATTACGCCGAAGTTTCTCTCGAGCCCAAGATGGCGGAAACGCCTGCCCAGGTATTGGAATTTCTGACCGAACTCGGCCAGCGCGCCAGGCCTTACGCCGAAAATGACATGGTCGAGTTGCGCGAGTTTTCAAGCAAAGAGATTGGAGTGAAGGATTTGCAAGCATGGGACATCGCATATGCCAGCGAGAAGTTACGCGTGGCACGATACAGTTTTTCCGATCACGAAGTGAAACAGTACTTCCCCGAACCTCAAGTGCTGGCAGGCATGTTCAAGGTTGTGGAAACCATTTACGGCCTGCATATCCGGCCCTCATCCGCCCCCACCTGGCATGACAGTGTCAAGTTTTTCGAAATTACCGATCACGGGGGCCAGAAAATCGGTGAGTTCTATCTCGATCTCTATGCACGCCCCAGCAAGCGCGGCGGCGCCTGGATGGATGATGCCATCACCCGGCGCCGGAAGGATCAAGGCATTCAGACGCCGGTAGCCTATCTCAACTGCAACTACACGGCCCCCCTCGGTGGCAAGCCCGCCTTGTTCACGCATGACGAAGTCATCACCCTGTTCCACGAATTCGGCCATGGCCTGCATCACCTGCTGACCCGGATTGAAGACCTTGGTGTTTCCGGCATCAACGGCGTGGAATGGGATGCGGTCGAACTGCCTTCGCAGTTCATGGAGAACTTCTGCTGGGAGTGGGATGTGGTACGTCACATGACGCGCCACGCCGACACAGGGGAGCAATTGCCGAAAAGCCTGTTCGACAAGATGCTGGCCGCAAAGAACTTCCAGTCCGGCATGCAAACCGTTCGTCAGATCGAATTTTCCTTGTTCGACATGCACCTGCATTTCGACCTACCCCCCGGCAAGACCGCCCTGCAACTCATCAATGAAATCCGTCAGCAGGTCGCCGTCATCATCCCGCCGGACTACAACCGCTTCCCCAACAACTTCTCGCACATTTTCGCGGGTGGCTACGCGGCCGGCTATTACAGTTACAAATGGGCAGAAGTCCTGTCCGCCGATGCCTATGCCCTGTTCGAGGAAAACGGCGTACTCAACCCCGAAATCGGCCATCGTTTCTGGAGCGAAATCCTCGCTCAGGGCGGTGCGCGGCCGGCCATAGAATCCTTCAAAGCTTTTCGCGGCCGCGAGCCGACCATCGACGCACTGCTGCGGCACAACGGCATGGCCTAAATTCTTCTTAAAACCAGCCGTTAATAGGGCGTTCTGGACAACTTTTTGTACTCGCCATGAAGCTCATGCCCTTAGCGTTGCTATTAATATCCCTGCCGGTGGCAGCCGACCAGTTTTATCGCTGGGTCGACGGCCAGGGCCGGGTCAACTACAGCGACCAGCCGCCGCCCTCCTCAATGGCTAACAAGGCCACACAAAAAAATTACAAAGGCAGCGTGATCGAGGGGGGTGAATCCTATGCCCTGCGCCAGGCCCGTGAACGTTTCCCGGTGACGCTGTTCGCCACGGCCGACTGCGGCATCCCCTGCGAGCAGGCAAAAGGGCACCTCTCGCGGCGCGGCATTCCTTACAGCAGCAAGGATCCTTCAAACGATCCTGAAGCTCAAAAACTGATGGCGTCCGCAGGCGGCAAATTCCGCGTGCCGACCTTGCTGGTGGGCAAAGACACGCTGGATGGATATGAAGTCAGCGCATGGGATGGCGCACTCGACCGCGCGGGTTATCCAAAAAGCCCCGCTCCTGGCGTCAAATCAACTGCCAAAGACGAAGAGAACAAACCTGCTCCACCCACCGCCGCTCCCTGAAAATAACTTTATTCATCCCGCGGGCGGCCTTGGCCGCCCTTTTTATTATGGCGGGTAAAATGCCTGCATGAAGCTTGCCGCATGGAACGTCAACTCGCTCAAGGTCCGCCTTCCGCAACTGCTGGATTTCCTGGCCATGCGCCAGCCGGATGTGGTGTGTCTGCAGGAAACCAAGCTGGAAAATCACAACTTTCCCAAAGCCGAAATCGAAGCCGTCGGCTATCAGGTCGCGTTCTCTGGACAGAAAACCTACAACGGCGTCGCCATCCTGTCGAAGAAACCACTGGTCGACGTCCAGGCAGGTATTCCCGGATTCGAGGACGAGCAGAAGCGTGTGCTTGCGGCAACCGTCAATGACACGCGCATTGTGTGCATCTACATCCCCAATGGCCAAAGCGTCGACTCGGACAAGTTCCAGTACAAACTGAAATGGCTGACTGCGCTGACTGGCTGGCTGAAGGATGAACTGACGCGACATCCCAGGCTTGCACTGCTGGGCGACTACAACATCGCGCCGGAAGACCGCGACGTGCACGACCCCGTGGCATGGAAGGATCAGGTGCTGTGCTCGGAACCTGAACGGGATGCGTTCAGGAAATTAATCGCATTGGGATTGAAGGACAGCTTCCGGCTGTTTGAGCAGCCGGAAGAGAGTTACAGTTGGTGGGATTACCGCATGATGGGTTTCCGCCGCAACCACGGCCTGCGCATCGATCACATCCTGCTGTCGGAAGCGCTCGCCACTCACTGCACGGAAAGCCTGATCGATCGCGACATGCGCAAACTGGAACGGCCTTCCGATCATGCACCCGTCATTGCCACACTCACCGACTGATCGCACCCAAGGTCCTACGACTTTTGAAACGCAGGAGCAGACTTGCCTTCGACTCAGAAATTCGCGGCTTCGATCTCGAGCCAGGTCTTGTTGATGTTTCCGCCCATTTGCTCATCAAAGTGCTTGAGCTTCTGCCAGTCCTTTAGGCTGACCTTTTGCCGGATATCGCCCTCTGATCCGCCGTCCTTGTACACTTTTTCCACGCCTGCGTAGAAATCGGCCATGCGTTTGTGCATGGCAGCCGTGTCCTTCATCGTCATCAGCGGGCCATGTCCGGGAATGACGGTTCTGGCAGGAAACTGCTGTAAATCTGCTAGCGTCTGCACCCATTTCTTCACTTCGGCATCTCGGAAATTGGGCGTGGTGGTGTTCACCAGCACGTCGCCCGCAATCAGCACCTTGTCATCAGGCAGCCAGACGAGCATGTCGCCTTTGGTATGAGCGGCCTCTGGCACCCAGAATTCCATCTTTACACCATTTATTTCCACTGGTGTGCGACTCTGCGAGGCATAGGTACGGCTGGCGGGAATGGCCTTGGTATTGGGCAATTTGCGGCCAATGGCTGATTCGGCAATGGCAATCCAGTCGGCGCCGGTATCTTCGACCAGCTTCTTGCAGCTTTCCGAACTGATGATCTCAGCGCCTTGAAACACCACATTGCCCAGGGTGTGATCACCGTGGTGGTGAGTATTGATGATGTGAGTAATGGGCAGCTTGGTGAGTTTCTCTGCTGCTTTCCTGATATGCGCGCCAACTTCATCGGACATGCCGGTGTCGATCAGGATGGCGGCCTTGTCGCCCAGAATGAGCGTGCTGTTGACCATGTAACCATGGTTTGTTGCATTGGGAAGCTCTGTTGGTCCCAGCAATGCATAGATGCGGTCATTGACCTTTTCCACCTTGACGGCGGGAATGGGCTTGACCATTGCCGCGCCCGCCAGAACGGCAACCGCTGCGACCAACATCAGAACTCGTTTCATGACTCTTCTCCACCCGGGAATGTGGAGAAAAGATTAGGCTATCCTTGATTTTCAGGCAAGCAGTGCAAATGGACTATTCGCTTGCCTCGTCCATGCCCAGTTCCTGGATTTTCCGGGTCAGTGTATTGCGGCCCCAGCCCAGCAAGTGGGCGGCTTCAATACGCCGTCCTCCCGTGTGCTTGAGCGCGATCCGGATCAGGGTTTTCTCAAAATCCGGCACCAGTCCATCAAGAATCGCACTTTCACCTCGCGCAAGCTTGAGATCGGCCTGCCGCGCCAGGCATCCCAGCCAGTCATCACTTTCGACGGGTTTGTCCGCGCCGATCAGATCCGGAGGCAAGTCACCCGTTTCAATTACCTGCCCCGGCGCCATGACGGTCAGATAGTGGCAGATATTCTCGATTTGCCGGACGTTGCCGGTCCACGGCAATCCGCTCATCAGCTTGAGTGCGGCATCGGACAGCTTCTTCGGTTCCACACCCAGTTCACGCGCGCTTTTTTGCAGGAAATGCCTGGCCAGCAGGGGGATGTCTTCACGGCGTTCTCTCAACGCTGGCAGACGCAGTCGGATGACATTCAAGCGGTGATACAGGTCTTCGCGGAACAGCCCATCCTTTACGCGCGACTCCAGATCCTGATGCGTGGCGGCAATCACGCGCACATTGACCTTGATCGGAGAATGTCCGCCCACCCGGTAGAACTGGCCGTCCGCCAGTACGCGCAGCAGCCGGGTTTGCAGCTCCGACGGCATGTCACCAATTTCGTCCAGAAACAGCGTGCCGCCATCGGCCTGCTCAAAACGTCCACGCCGTTGCGCTGCCGCGCCGGTAAATGCCCCGCGCTCATGCCCGAAGAGTTCCGATTCCAGCAAGTCTTTGGGAATCGCGGCGGTATTAAGCGCGATGAACGGCCCGCTCGCGCGGCTGCTGTGCCGGTGTAAAGCACGCGCCACCAGTTCCTTGCCACTGCCCGACTCGCCGGTAATCAGCACGGTGGCATTTGATTGGGAAAGCCGGCCGATGGCGCGAAACACTTCCTGCATGGCGGGCGCCTGGCCAAGTATCTCTGGCACCTTGGCAACATCCTCGCCAGCGCTTTCCGTCTCGCGGCTTTCCGCCAGGGCACGCCTGACCAGATCAACCGCCGCATCCACGTCAAAGGGCTTGGGCAGATACTCGAATGCGCCACCCTGAAATGCGGCCACGGCGGAATCCAGATCGGAATAGGCGGTCATGATGATGACCGGCACGCGCGGCAGCTTTTCCTTAATGTGCTGGAGAAACTCCAGTCCGGATGGGCCGGGCATATTGATGTCGGAAATGACCGCCGCCGGCTTGCTCTTCTCCAGGCGCGTCAATGCTTCACTGGCCGAACCAAATACTTCACAGGTGATGCCTTCGCGTTCCAGTGCTTTTTCAAGCACCCAGCGGATGGAACGGTCGTCGTCGATGATCCAGACTGAATTCATGGGTTTCTAAACCGGAAAATAAATCGAAAAAATGGTATGCCCTGGCACGGAATCGAATTCGATCACGCCATGGTTTTGAGCGATGAGCGTCTGCGCCAGAGGCAGCCCGAGTCCGCTGCCGCCCTCGAGACCGCTGACCAGCGGAAAGAATATGTGGTCTTTAAGCGGCTCGGGGATCCCCGGCCCGTTGTCGATAATATCCAGACGCAGCGCAAGCCGGTGCCTTTGACTACCCATGGTGATCTGACGTGCCACCCGTGTCCTGAAAATCAGTTCGCCCTCGCCTTTCATGGCCTGAACGGCGTTGCGCGCAATATTGAGCACAGCCTGAATGAGTTGCTCGGAATCTGCCTTCAATTCTGGAAGACTCACATCATAATCACGCACAATTCTTATGCCGCGCGGCGTTTCCGCCAGAAGCAGGCTTCTCACCCGTTCCAGCACTTCGTGGATATTGACCATGGATAGCGTTGGCAGCCGGTGCGGCGTCAGAAGCCGTTCCATCAAAGATTGCAGCCGGTCAGCTTCCTTGATGATGACCTGGGTATACTCGCGCAGGCTTTCGCGCGGCAGCTCGCGTTCCAGCAACTGCGCCGCCCCGCGAATACCGCCCAGCGGATTCTTGATTTCATGCGCCAGATTTCTCAGCAACTCCCGACTGGCTTCCTGTTGAGAGCGGATATTTTCCTGCCGGGCGATTCTTAATCGCTGGTCGGCGGGCCTCAGTTCGATCACGACAACCTTGGGCTCTTCGTGCACCGTTACGGTGCATGATACCCTGACGGGCGGATGCCCATTTACCTGGGCGGAAACATCGTATTCAGTAACCGTCTCCCGGCTCTGACAAGCGCTTGCATAGGCTGCCTTCAGTTCCGGGCTGTTCTCGAAAACCGTTTCAAAACCCTGCCCCACCAGCAATACGCCGGATATGCCAACCAGGGTTTCAGCAGCGGAATTGACATAATCAATGCGCCCATCCGCATCGACCAGCAACACACCGGTCGCGAGAAAATCGTACGCAGCAAACAGGGGAGGAGAGACCATGCCCTAACCTAGCACCGAATGTGCCAGCGGGCAAAACTAACGAGAAGTACTGATTTCTTTCTGGATGGCGACGATGTTGCGCTCGTGATTTTCCACTGCGTCACGCAGACGCTTCAGACGAGTCTGGTAACTTGAATCGGAATTCCTCTCACCCGACAAAGGACGTTCAGCCAGCGCAAGCTGCCGCTTTGCTTCATCGAGATTGCGTCGTTCGGTGGACAGCTCCTCATCCAGAACGGTGCGCCGGATGTCATCCCGACGCTTTTGCGTGCCCGTATCGATGCGGGGAAAATCAACCGGGCTGGGCATGGACACCCGCTTTGTGCCGCTGCTCCCGCCATGGGAAAGACTGCGCGGGCTGCTCGGCAGGCCATACACCTTTTCCGCGCGCTGACCCTTTCGAGCCACATCGGTAAAGGTCACCTGGCCGTTTTCATCGATGTACTTGTAGATTTCCGCTTGCACCTGCATCGATAATGCCATGGCCAGCAGAAAAAGAATGACGAAGTCTTTCATGTATAAAAGTTTACCCGAGACCCATTTTTAACGGCGTAAATAAGTCTTGTCTTGAACCGGATGGTTCCCGAAATGGGCGGCAACCGCCGCACCGTACCAAGAAAAATGAAAAAGCGGCCAAGGCCGCTTTGCATACTTCCATGAAAAGGGCGGCCAAGGCCGCCTTTTTCACCAAGCTGGAACAACTTACAGTGAGTAGTACATCGCGAATTCCACAGGATGGGTGGTCATGCGGAACTTGGTCACTTCTTCCATTTTCAATCCGATGTAGGCATCGATCATGTCGTTGGAGAATACGCCGCCGCGGGTCAGGAACTCGCGATCCTTGTCCAGGTGCTCCAGCGCCATTTCCAGGCTGTGACAAACCTTCGGGATCTTGGCATCTTCTTCCGGCGGTAGATCGTACAGGTCTTTGTCTGCAGGATCGCCAGGATGAATCTTGTTCTGGATGCCGTCCAGACCAGCCATCATCAGTGCGGAGAAAGCCAGATAAGGGTTTGCCGTAGGATCGGGGAAACGGGTCTCGATACGACGGGCCTTTTCGCTGGCCGCGATCGGGATGCGGATGGACGCGGAACGGTTGCGGGCCGAATAGGCCAGCATGACGGGCGCTTCAAATCCCGGCACCAGACGCTTGTAAGAATTGGTGGAAGGATTGGTGATGGCGTTCAATGCCTTGGCATGCTTGATGATGCCACCGATGTAATACAGGCACATCTCGGACAGGCCGGCATAGCCATTGCCCGCGAACAGGTTTTTGCCGTCTTTCCACAACGACTGGTGCACGTGCATGCCGGAACCATTGTCGCCCACGATGGGCTTGGGCATGAAGGTGGCGGTCTTGCCGTAGGCATGAGCCACGTTCTGTACGATGTATTTCAGGGTCTGAGTCCAGTCAGCACGGCGAACCAGAGTATTGAACACGGTGCCGATTTCGCACTGGCCCGCGGTGGCCACTTCATGGTGGAACACTTCTACCGGAATGCCGATTTCTTCCAGCGCCATGACCATGGCAGCACGGATGTCCTGCAGCGAATCGACGGGGGGCACAGGGAAGTAACCGCCCTTGATGCCGGGGCGATGGCCGGTATTTCGCTCTTCGAATTTCTCGGCGGAAGACCAGGCGGCTTCCTCGGATTCAATCTTGACCGAGCAACCTGACATGTCGTCATGCCAGGTAACGGAATCAAAAATGAAGAACTCTGGCTCGGGGCCAAAATAGGCGGTGTCGGCAATACCTGTGGACTTCAAATAGGCTTCAGCACGACGGCCCACTGATCGCGGGTCGCGGTCATACCCTTTGCCATCCGAGGGTTCGATGACATCGCAAGTCAGCACCATGGTGGCTTCGTCGAAAAACGGATCCATGAAAGCGGTATCCGGGTCCGCTTTCAGCAGCATATCGGAGGCCTGAATGCCTTTCCAGCCGGCAATCGAGGAACCATCAAAGGGATGGCCGTTCTCAAACCACTCTCCATCTACGATGCGCGCCGGAATGGAAACATGCTGTTCCTTGCCGCGGGTATCGGTAAAACGCAGATCAACGAAACGGGCTTCATTGTCCGCAATCATCTTCATTACATCGGCGACCGCCATGGTAGTGCTCTCCTCAAATCAAAAAATGAGCCATTGAAAAATATTCGACGGCGGGGTTACTGCAGAAACCATGCCATCAGTTAAACCGAAAACATCCATTGTGCCACAAGGCCTTTCGATGTTGCCAAACCACTGAACCGCACCTCAACGGGGCACATCGCTTTCAAATTGCACCAATTATGTGCATGTTGCGAGTTGGGTTGGGTGGCATATACTCGGAATGTCTCAACAAACAGCGAGAACAAGCATGGGACGCCTGACAGAAATTCTTGCTTCAGCCCAACAGCGCGCCAGGACAGCACAATTACCTTACGAAGGCGCACTGACGCCGGGTGAGGCAGCGGAGATTTTGCAACTCGCCCCGGGCTCCCGCCTCATCGATGTTCGCAGCCGAGCAGAACTGGATCTGGTGGGCAAGATTCCAGGAGCAGTGGAAGTTGAGTGGATGACTTATCCAGGCTGGCATCTCAATCCGCATTTTCTGACGCAGCTGAAACAGCAGGTCGATATGGAAGCACTTACTCTTTTCATATGCCGCAATGGACTTAGATCTCACAAGGCGGCAGAAGCCGCAACGCTGAATGGCTACCGTGACTGTTACAACGTGTTGGACGGCTTTGAAGGCGATGTGGACAAACAGACTAACCAGCGTGGCAAACTGGGCGGCTGGAAATACAACAATCTGCCCTGGAGTCAGAGCTAGTATTGTCGTAAAAACCTTAACCCCATCAAGTTCCCGAAATCAAACCTTGCACTCGGCTGAAAGCATATTAGTATTAAAAGGTTTTCTTATGTTTAATTGGCCTGAGTGAACCGATATCAGGCATCAGTTTGGAAATAATCATGGCAACCAAATCCAGCACACGCGCTCAAGCAGCCAAAAAGCAGCTTCCCCTCATCAATAAACGGAATGGCTCGCGTACTCGCCGGGCATCTGAAGGCGACGTGCCGCCGGTCATCAGCGCCGAAGGCATTGAACGGTATGCAATCAACGAGGCAGTAGACGCAGCACAGGCAGCCAAAATCACGGCCGTGCAGGATATCCTTGACCGTGGCACCGCGGTTGGCAGCGGCCCTGAATTGATCCAGTCCCTTGAAGCGATTTTCGCGGGCGCCTCAGCCGAAGACGCGGAGGAACTACGCAAGGTGCTGCTCAAGCAGCACTTGCCCGGCGGCCCCGGCTCCCGCCGCAATCCCGATGAGGAGTTGTCGGACGACTGGCGCGAGGGCGGCTACCCCTACAAGAACCTGATGTCGCGCAAGAATTATGAAAAACAGAAATACCACCTTCAGGTGGAATTGCTCAAACTGCAGGCCTGGGTCAAGGAAACCGGCCAGCGGGTCGTGATCCTGTTCGAAGGGCGGGACGCTGCTGGCAAAGGGGGAACGATCAAACGCTTCATGGAGCACCTCAATCCCCGGGGTGCACACGTCGTGGCGCTTGAAAAACCCTCCGAGACCGAGCGTGGACAGTGGTACTTTCAACGTTATGTTCAACATCTGCCGACCGCCGGCGAAATCGCCCTGTTCGACCGTTCCTGGTATAACCGCGCCGGAGTCGAACGGGTGATGGGATTTTGCACCGACGACGAGTATCTGGAATTCATGCGCCAGGCGCCCGAATTCGAACGCAACCTGGCCCGCAGCGGCATCCATCTGATCAAGTTCTGGTTTTCCGTCAGCCGGGAAGAACAGCGGCGACGTTTCAAGGAACGCGAAGCGCACCCGCTCAAGCAATGGAAACTCTCACCCATCGACCTGGCATCGCTGGACAAATGGGACGATTACACCAAGGCCAAGGAAGCCATGTTCTTTTACACGGACACCGCGGATTCTCCCTGGACGGTAATCAAGTCCGACGACAAGAAGCGTGCTCGGCTCAATGCCATGCGTTACATCCTGCACAAGCTGCCCTACGCGAAAAAGGACATCGACCAGATCGGCCCGCTCGATCCCCTGCTGGTAGGCCGTGCGCACGTGGTGTACGAACGCGGCGAGCGCTATGTCAACGCTCCGATTCTGTAATCAGGACTACTCAGAGCAAGACCGCTGATCCGTCATGGGCCTGATAAAATCAGGCCCATGACCAGCCATTACGCCGTATTCGGCAACCCCATCACGCATTCAAAATCCCCGCTCATCCATGCCGAGTTTGCAAAGCAAACCGGGCAGGATATGGATTACCAGGCGATTCTTGCGCCGCTGGATGACTTTGCCGGAGCGGTTGCCACTTTCCGTGACCAGGGCGGCGCGGGCGCGAATGTCACCGTGCCCTTCAAGCATCAGGCTTTCAGGTTTGCCACAAAACACACAGACCGGGCTTTGACAGCCGAAGCGGTCAACACCCTGAAGTTTGAAAGCGATGGCGTCATTCTTGGCGACAACACGGATGGCGCCGGTCTGGTTCGGGATATCGGGGAGAATCTCAAACTCCCCATCGAAGGAAAGCGCCTGCTGTTACTGGGCGCGGGCGGCGCGGCGTCGGGCGTAGGCCTGCCGTTGTTGCAATGCAATCCTGCAGAACTTGTAATCGCCAACCGCACGCCTGAGAAAGCTATCAGGCTGGCTGGCTGGCTCGACAACCAGGGCAATACAAGCGGTTGCGGATTTCATGAATTGAGCGGCAGCTTCGACGCTGTCATCAATGCCACTTCCGCCAGCCTCAAGGGAGAACTGCCACCCTTGCCTGACACGTTGTTCAAACCCGGCGCGCTCGCCTACGACATGATGTACGGCAAGATGGATACGCCTTTCATGGCATGGGCGCGACAACACGGCGCTTCGATTGTTTCCGATGGACTAGGCATGCTGGTCGAGCAGGCAGCGGAAAGTTTTTATCTATGGCGCGACGTTCGCCCGGATACCACGCCCGTCATGGCAATGCTGAGGGCCGGTATTTGAAAACCATCCTTGGCGGACTGTGGCGCGGGCTGGCAATTTTGCTCGGCCTGTTTCTGCTGTATCAGGTTTGGATATTTGCCCACGTCCTGTGGTGGATCGACCATAACCCGTCTTCAAGCGCCTTTATGCAGGCCGGGCTGGCGCGCATGCAACAAGCAAGACCGGATGCGGCGTTACGGCACAAATGGGTGCCTTACGAAAACATTTCTATACACCTCAAACGTGCCATCGTCGCCGCCGAGGACGGCAAGTTCCTCAATCACGAAGGCTTCGATATCGAAGGCATCCAAACCGCCGTCAAGAAAAACCTGAAAAAAGGCCGACTTGTAGCCGGCGGTTCCACCATCAGCCAACAGCTCGCCAAGAACCTGTTCCTGTCATCGGATAAAAGCTTCGTGCGCAAAGGACAGGAAGCCGTCATCACCCTGATGATTGAAACCACCTGGAGCAAGCGCCGGATTCTGGAGGTTTACCTCAACATCATCGAATGGGGCGATGGCATCTACGGCGCCGAAGCCGCCTCTCGCCGTTATTTCAGAAAATCCGCTGCCGGCCTCACTGCCGGACAGTCTGCCGCGCTCGCCGCCATGGTACCCAATCCGCGCTGGTATGAGGACAACCGCGCTTCGCGTAAATACAAGCGTCGCATAGCTACCATCGCGGCGCGCATGCGTTACGCGCAAGTGCCGAAATAATCCGCTTGCGCCAAGCGCGGCGGAGTAAAATCGCGGAAATTTCGCGGCCGCCATGACAGAAGAATTCGAAGCCCCCCATCACAACCAGGATAGCCTGGAAGAACATCTGCATCAGGTGCAGCTTCTGCTTGCCAAGCAGAAGCTGGTGGAAGATCTCGTCCATCGCCAGGGCGGACCGCGCCAGGATCTGGTCGAATCCATCGTGCACAAGCAGAACATTGCCGAACTGCAGAAGAAGCTTGATGAACTTCATCCGGCGGACGTCGCCTACATCCTCGAATCGCTGCCGCTCAATGAGCGTCTGGTGGTATGGGATCTGGTCAAGGCCGAGCGCGACGGCGAAATCCTGCTTGAAGTATCGGATGCTGTTAGGGAATCGCTCATTTCGAGCATGGACAATGCCGAACTGCTGGCCGCCGCGGAAACCCTGGACACCGATGAAATCGCTGACCTGGCGCCAGATCTGCCGCATGACGTCATTCAGGAACTGCTGACCTCGCTGGATGCGCAGAAACGCGCGCGACTGCAATCCGCCCTGGCTTTTCCCGAGGATCAGGTTGGCGCCCTGATGGATTTCGACATGGTTACCATCCGTGCCGATGTCACACTTGAAGTGGCGCTGCGTTATCTTCGCCGGCTTGGGGAATTGCCCGATCAGCTTGACAAGCTGTTTGTCATCGAACGTGACGATCACCTCATTGGCGTGCTACCGCTGAAGCGCCTGCTGACCTCCGACCCGGAAGCGACTGTGGCCGCGATCATGGTCGAAGATTACGTAAGCTTCCATCCGGATGACGATGCCCACGAAGCTGCGCAGGCGTTTGAGCGTTATGACCTGGTGATGGCGCCTGTGATCGACACCCAGAATCGCCTGATCGGGCGGCTGACCGTGGATGCCGTGGTCGATTACATCCGCAAAAGTGCGGAGTCGGACATGCTGTCGATGGCGGGCCTGAAGGAAGAAGAAGACCTTTTCTCAACGGTCTGGAAAGCGGCGCGCAACCGCTGGATGTGGCTGGCCATCAACCTGATGACCGCATTCATTGCCTCGCGCGTCATCGGCATATTCGAGGGCAGCATTGAAAAGCTGGCGGCACTGGCAGCTCTGATGCCCATCATCGCAGGCATTGGAGGCAACTCGGGCAACCAGACAACAGCCCTGATCATTCGCGGCCTGGCACTTGGCCAGATCACGCAATCCAATGCGCGCCGGCTTTTGTTCAAGGAATTGGGTGTCGCGGTGCTGAACGGCATTGTCTGGGGGCTGGCCGTGGGCGTGTTTGCCTGGTTGCTGTATCAGAACCTGGCGCTGGGCGGCGTCATGGCGCTGGCGATGCTGCTGAACATGATCGTGGCAGCACTGGCGGGAATATTGATTCCGCTGACCATGGAACGCATGAACCGTGACCCGGCGCTGGGATCATCCGTATTGCTGACCGCCACGACCGACAGCATGGGGTTCTTTATCTTCCTTGGTTTGGCCACGGTGTTTCTGCTCTGATGCCGGATTCCAAAAACCCTGCCTCCATTCAAAGCGGCATGGACAAGCCGCATGTCAGTGGAAAAGCGCTTTACCTCAGGCTGCTCAAATATGCGCGGCCGCACTGGAAAATCCTGCTGGTCGCCATCATTGCAAACGCCATCACGGCATCCCTGGAACCCGTTCTGCCTGCCCTGTTCAAGCAGATGCTGGATGAAGGCTTCGTGGCAAAAAATCAGGCCTGGCTGTTCTGGATGCCGGCCGGCATCATCGCCTTGCTCGTTCTGCGCGGCCTGTCCAGTTTCGCCGCCAGCTATTCAATCAACTGGATCGATACGCGCCTGGTTCAGGATCTTCGCGAAGCCATGCACAGGAAACTGCTGACCCTGCCCGTCAGTTATTTCGACAATGTCAGCACCAGCCAGTTGACCGCGCATGTCGCATTCAACGTCATGCAGGTCATGCGTGCGACCACGACCGGCCTGACCGCGTTGACCAAGGATGCGCTGACCATCGTCGCGCTCCTGGTTTATCTGCTTTGGACAAACTGGCAACTGACGCTGATCATATTCATCACCTTTCCGCCCATCGTTTTCATCGTCATCAAGGTTGGCAAGCGTTTGAGGACTATCTCGCATGCCGCTCAGAACAATGTCGGCATGCTGACGGAATCCCTGACGGAATCGCTTTCCGCCCACCGGCTGGTGCGAATATTCGATGCTCAGCCTTATGAAATAGCCCGATTCCATGAGCGGGCGGACAAGGCACGAAAACTGGAAATGAAACGGGTTGTTACATTAGGCGCGAATACGCCGTTTGTCGAAATTCTCGCGTCCATTCCGCTGGCCATTATTTTCTTTATCGCCATGCAGCAGGCCGTCAATGACCAGACCACCGTGGGTGGATTTGTCTCGTTTTTCATTGCCATGATGCTGCTGTTCCCGCCTCTCAAGCGGCTGACCACCTTGAATGATGTCCTGCAGCGCGGTCTGGCTTCTGCTGAGGTCGTTTTTGAAATTCTCGACGAGATTCCCGAAGCCGATCCGGGGACTCATGCTGCCGGCAGGTTGACCGGTGACATCCGTTTTGAGCAGGTAGCGCTGTCATATCCCGGCAAACAGCAAGCCGCTCTGCTGGATATCGACCTTCATATTCAGCCAGGCGAGACTCTGGCACTGGTAGGCGGTTCCGGCGCCGGCAAAACCAGTCTGGTGGGCCTACTGCCGCGTTTTTATACTCCAAGCCAGGGCCGCATTTTGTTCGACAGCCAGCCAGCCGAGGAATACACACTGGCCAGCCTGCGTGCGAACATCGCCAGCGTGTCGCAGGAAATCGTGCTGTTCAATGACACGTTGCGCGGCAACATCGCCTACGGCGCAAAACGCGGCGCCAGCGACAATGAGATACGCAAGGCAGCCGAAGCCGCGCATGCCTGGGACTTCATCAGCGAAATGCCAGAAGGACTGGATACGATAGTGGGCGAGAACGGCATCAAGCTTTCCGGCGGCCAGCGCCAGCGCATTGCCATCGCCCGGGCATTGCTGAAGGACACGCCCATCCTGATCCTCGACGAGGCAACCTCGGCACTGGACACCGAATCCGAGCGCCATGTTCAGGCGGCACTGGAAAACCTCATGCAGGGCCGCACGACCATTGTCATCGCCCACCGCCTGTCTACCATTGAAAAAGCCGACCGAATTGTTGTCATGGAACAGGGGCGCATTGTCGAAATCGGCAGGCACGCCGAACTGCTTGCTCTGGGTGGACGGTATGCCCAACTACACCGCATGCAGTTCAGTTCGCCAGCATGACCCATCAGGCTGTTCTGGAAACTGTTGCCGCTGAAACCATTCAGCCGCCAAGGTCGCTCGTCACTGCCGCGGGCCGCGCCATTGGCGATTTCGACATGATCCGCGAGGGCGACCGTATTCTCCTGGGGCTTTCGGGCGGGAAGGATTCTCTGTCGCTGCTGCATGTGCTGCTGCATCTGCAAAAAAAAGCGCCAATCAAATTCGAACTGGCCGCCTGCACCGTCGACCCGCAATCCGACCAGTTCGATCCTTCGCCGCTCAAGCCCTACCTGGCAAGCCTGGGTGTGAAATATTTCTTCGACTCCCAGCCCATCGTGGCCGAGGCGCAGAAAACGCTGACAAAAGACACCGACTCGTTCTGCGCCTATTGCTCAAGAATGCGGCGCGGCATTTTATATCGCGTCGCGCGCGAGAACGGCTACAACGTGCTGGCACTGGCGCAGCATCTTGACGACCTTGCCGAGACATTGATGCTGTCGATGTTCTTTGGCGGCAAGCTCCGCACCATGCAGGCACATTACCTGAATGACGCCGGCGACCTGCGCGTCATCCGGCCTTTCGTCTACGTTCGCGAACGCCAGACACGCGCATTTGCCGAGGCTGCGAATCTGCCGGTGATTTTCGAAAACTGTCCGGCCTGTTTCGCCAAGCCTCAGCAGCGCTACGCCATGAAACTGATGCTGGCCGAGCAGGAGAAACTGCATCCGAAACTCTTCGCCAGCCTGCTGACCGCGATGAAGCCGCAGATGGGTAAACCACCCGTATGCTGATCGACTGAGCCCGCTTGCCCGAGTAAAATGCTCGGGTTTAATAGTCCGCTGCTTACAAGCCATGTCCATCAACAATCCGCACATCAAATCCTTCGTTCCCCCGCAGCGCACCCTCATGGGCCCCGGTCCTTCCGATGTTCCGCAACGCATTCTCGATGCCATGCAGCGCCCTACCATCGGCCATCTCGATCCGGCCTTCCAGGACATGATGGAGGAAATCAAGAGCCTGCTGCGCTATGCCTTCCAGACGGAAAACCCGCTGACTTTTCCGGTTTCCGCGCCAGGCTCGGCAGGCATGGAGATGTGTTTTGTGAATCTCGTCGAGCCGGGCAACAAGGTCATCGTCTGCGTCAACGGCGTGTTCGGCGGACGCATGCTGGAGAACGTGAAGCGCACGGGCGGCGTACCTGTCGTGGTTGAAGATGAATGGGGGAAGCCGGTTTCTGTTGCCAAGGTCGAGCAGGCTTTCAAGGACAATCCGGACACGAAAGTGCTGGCCTTTGTCCACGCCGAAACTTCCACCGGCGCGCAGAGCGATGCCAAATCCCTGGCCGAACTGGCTCGCAAACATGGCGCGCTCACCATCATGGACTGCGTCACTTCACTGGGCGGCACGCCGGTGCTGATCGACGAATGGGGCATCGATGCCGCGTATTCCGGCAGCCAGAAATGCCTGTCCTGCACCCCGGGACTTTCACCGGTGACATTTTCCGAAGGCGCCATCGAAAAAGTGAAAGTGCGCAAGACGCCGGTGCAAAGCTGGTTTCTGGATTTGAATCTGGTGCTGGGCTACTGGCAATCTGCGGGCAAGCGCACCTATCACCACACCGCGCCCATCAATCCCCTGTACGGCCTGCATGAGGCGCTGGTGATCCTGTCGGAAGAAGGCCTGGAAAACGCATGGTCAAGGCACCGCACCATGCACGAAAAACTCAGGAATGGGCTTGAAGGCATGGACCTGAAATTTGTTGTCGAAGAAAGCGCGCGATTGCCGCAGCTCAATTCAGTGTGGATTCCGGAGGGGGTCGATGATGCTGCCGCGCGTACCCGCCTTCTCTCCGAATTCAATCTTGAAATCGGTGCCGGTCTCGGTGCGCTTGCCGGCAAGGTCTGGCGCATCGGCCTGATGGGCTATTCCGCCAAAGCGCAAAATGTCGACTTTTGCCTGAAGGCATTGAAAGCCGTACTGGCATGACACAGCAACACGACCCCAACCGTCAGGGCTATGGCTGGAAACACCCGTTAGTTGGCGGCGTGGGCGTAATCATTGCAGTCGGCATCATCGCCTTCATCGACGACATGTACGCACGTATCTGGCTGATCGGCTCATTCGGGTCCAGCGCCGCGATGATTTTCGGATTTCCCGACAGTGCGTTCGTACAACCTCGCAATGTCCTGGTAGGACATGTTTCAGCCGCTGCCGTGGGCTGGCTGTGCACCTATGCCTTCGGGCCAACATGGTGGTCGGTCGCAATGGGATGCGGTATTGCCCTTACGGTCATGATGCTGTTGCGCTCTGCCCATCCACCTGCAACCGGCACGCCGATTGTCATTCACTTTCTCAATCCCGGACCGGAGTTCATCCTGGTTCCAGTCGCGATCGGAGCCTTGATCCTTGTCGCAACTGCGTACATTTACAACAACGCGGTTCACAAGCGCCCTTACCCCAAACACTGGTGGTGATTGCCAACCGGTATTACAAACCCAGCCGTTTCCAGATTTCCAGCGACAGTCCCGCCTGATTGAGCGTATAAAAGTGCAGGCCGGGCGCGCCGCCCGCCATGAGTCTTTGGCACATGTCCGCCACGACATCGAGACCGAAAGCGCGAATGGACTCGGCATCGTCGCCATAACCTTCCATGCGCTTGCGTATCCAGCGCGGGATATCCGCGCCACAGGCATCGGAAAAACGCGCCAGTTGCGAGAAATTTCCGATCGGCATGATGCCGGGAACGATGGGAATACTGACGCCGAGCGCATGCGCTTCATCGACAAAACGGAAATAGGCATCGGCGTTGAAAAAGTACTGGGTAATCGCGGAATCTGCCCCGGCCTTCACCTTGCTGGCGAAGTTTTTAAGATCGTCCTGAGCACTCTTCGCTTTCGGGTGGATTTCCGGATAGGCAGCGACTTCGATATGAAAAGTATTGCCGGTTTCCGCCCGGACAAACTCGACCAGTTCGCCGGCATAGCGCAATTCACCCGGCTCGGCCATACCGGAGGGCAAGTCGCCGCGCAGGGCGACTATCCTGCGGATACCATGCTGCTTGTAGGTTTCCAGTATGGCGCGGATATCGGCGCGCGTGGCACCGATGCAGGATAAATGCGGCGCGGCCTCATAGCCCTGGTGCTGGATCTCGAGCACGGTTTCCAGCGTGCGGTCTCGCGTGGACCCGCCCGCGCCAAATGTCACTGAGAAAAATTTCGGCTTCAACACCGCGAGTTTTTCACGCGTGACACGAAGTTTCTCCATGCCCTCGGGTGTCTTGGGTGGAAAGAACTCAAAACTGTAGGTTGGCATGGTCATGCTTCACTCTTTCTTTGCGGGGATCAGCGCCGACAGTGCCCAGGCGATCAACCCATACAGAATCGATCCCAAAAGCGCGGAACCAAAGCCGCCCACCGCGAATCCCGGCAGCAGAGCGCTCGCCAGCCAGAACAGCAGCGCATTGAGCACCAGATAAAAAACGCCCAGCGTCAGCACCGTGATGGGAAAAGTGAGTATCGCCAGCACCGGGCGCACCAGTGTGTTGATCAGGCCCAGCACAAATGCGGCGATGAGCGCGGACCCGATGCCCGAAACCTGAATCGAAGGCATCACATAAGTCACTGCAAACAGCGCAAGGGCATTCAGGCCCCACAGCAACAATAGCCGCATAACTTCTCCTGGGAGTCGATCAATACCGGTAATGCTCTGCTTTGTATGGACCCTGCTTGGGCACGCCGATGTAGGCCGCCTGCTGGTCGGTGAGTTCGGTGAGCTGAGCGTTGAGTTTCTTCAGCTGCAGACGCGCCACTTTCTCGTCCAGATGCTTGGGCAATGTATACACGCCGACCGGGTAGTCAGCGGTGCGCGTGAACAGCTCGATCTGGGCGATGGTCTGGTTGGCGAAGGAACTGGACATCACATACGACGGATGACCGGTCGCACAGCCCAGGTTCACCAGGCGGCCCTTGGCCAGGAGAATAATCCGCTTGCCGTCGGGAAAGATGATGTGGTCGACCTGAGGCTTGATCTCTTCCCACTGATACTTCTCGATCGACGCAACATCGATTTCATTGTCGAAATGCCCGATATTGCAGACGATGGCCTGGTCCTTCATCTTCGCCATGTGATCATGATTGATGACATGGAAGTTGCCGGTGGCGGTGACAAAAATGTCGGCTTTGTCGGCGGCGTAATCCATGGTTACCACACGATAGCCTTCCATCGCGGCCTGCAGCGCACAGATGGGGTCGATCTCGGTCACCCACACTTGCGCCGACAGCGCGCGCAGCGCCTGGGCCGACCCTTTGCCCACATCGCCATAGCCACAGACCAGGGCGATCTTGCCAGCGACCATTACGTCGGTGGCGCGCTTGATGCCATCCACCAGCGATTCACGGCAGCCATACAGGTTGTCGAACTTCGATTTCGTCACAGAATCGTTGACATTGATGGCGGGGAATTTCAGTTCGCCGCGTTCATGCATCTGATACAAACGATGCACGCCGGTGGTGGTTTCCTCAGTCACGCCTTTGATCTGCGCCAGGCGGGTGGAATACCACGTGGGATCAGTCGCAAGCTTGGCCTTGATCGCGGCAAACAGCACGGTTTCTTCCTCGCTGCCCGGCTTGGCCAGCACATTGATGTCTTTCTCTGCGCGCGCGCCCAGATGAAGCAGCAGCGTGGCGTCGCCGCCATCGTCGAGAATCATGTTGCTGAATCCGCCATCCGGCCATTCAAAAATCCGGTGGGTATAGTCCCAGTATTCGGCCAGCGATTCGCCCTTGACCGCGAAAACCGGGATGCCGTCCTTGGCGATGGCGGCGGCAGCGTGGTCCTGGGTGGAGAAGATGTTGCACGAAGCCCAGCGTACCTGGGCGCCTAGCGCTGTCAATGTCTCGATCAGCACGGCGGTCTGAATGGTCATGTGCAGACTGCCGGTGATGCGCGCGCCCTTAAGCGGTTGGCTCTTTGCGTATTCCTCGCGGATTGCCATCAGACCCGGCATCTCCGTTTCGGCGATGCGAATCTCCTTGC
Source organism: Thiobacillus sp. (assembly GCA_018263115.1). Taxonomy (GTDB): domain Bacteria; phylum Pseudomonadota; class Gammaproteobacteria; order Burkholderiales; family Thiobacillaceae; genus UBA6918. The sequence goes on along the minus strand of JADFDC010000001.1, from coordinate 145,051 downwards.
GGCCCCAGTCGGCCAGCGCAAGGTCGGCGACAATGAAATCGTTGTTTGAAGCGGTATTAAGTATGGCGTTCATCACGCCCTCCTTTCTGTTAGCAAATACACAAAAAAGCGAGACGTGAGCGCCGTTTAGACAGGATGCGCAAGCATCCCCTCCGAGCCTGACACGCGTTTTAAACAGCGTGTTGCAACGCTCCTCGGAAAACCGTCTGAATCACAGCCATCAGACGGGCACATGCAATTTAATTAGCGGCTTTGCCTTTGACCGGCTTGACCCCTTCCAGCATCTTGAAAACGGTTTTGGAAGATCCCAGGAACAGGCGCTTGAAGCTCTTGGACAGGCAACGGCGTTCCAGGGTATTGCGGCGGGTGCGTTTACGTTCAGCCATGATGGTTTCCTTGATTCAAAATTTTAGCCGCTGAATTCTATCAGATTCCTGCTGCTTCCCGAAGCGCTGCGGCCTTGTCGGTCGCCTCCCAGGTGAATTCAGGTTCATCGCGGCCGAAATGGCCGTAGGAAGCCGTGCGGGTATAAATCGGACGCAGTAGGTCAAGCATCTGGATGATGCCCTTGGGCCGAAGGTCGAAATGTTGGTCAATCAGTTCCACCAGCCTGTGCTCGCTGACCTTGCCCGTGCCGTAGGTTTCCACCATCAATGAAGTCGGCTTGGCCACGCCAATCGCATAGCTGACCTGCACCAGGCATTTTTCCGCCAGACCGGCGGCGACGATGTTCTTGGCCACGTAGCGGCAGGCGTAAGCTGCGGAGCGATCGACCTTGGAGGGATCCTTGCCGGAAAACGCGCCGCCGCCATGCGGGGCCGCGCCGCCGTAGGTGTCAACGATGATCTTGCGGCCGGTCAGGCCGGCATCGCCCATGGGGCCGCCGACAACGAAGCGGCCGGTGGGATTGACCAGATAGCGTGTGTCGGCCTTGAGCATTTCTTTCGGCAGCACGGGCTTGATGATCTCCTCGATCACTGCCTCGGTCAGCTGGGCGTGTGAAACTTCCGGATGATGCTGGGTGGACAGCACGATGGTGTCGATGTGCTGCGGCTTGCCTTCGACATAGCGCACGGACACCTGGGACTTGGCATCGGGGCGCAGCCATGGCAGACGGCCATCCTTGCGCAGTTCGGACTGTCTTTGCACCAGCCGGTGCGCCAGATAAATGGGCAGCGGCATGAGTTGGGGCGTTTCGTTGCAGGCATAGCCGAACATCAGGCCCTGGTCGCCCGCGCCTTGGTCAAGAAACAGGCCTTCGCCTTCGTTGACGCCCTGAGCAATGTCTTGCGACTGCTTGCCGATCGCCGTCATCACGGCGCAGGTCTGGTAATCGAAGCCGACTTCGGAACTGTCGTAGCCGATGCGCTTGATGGCTTCGCGTGCGACCTGGCTGTAATTGATCGTGGCGCCGGTGGTAATTTCGCCTGCCACCACGCAAAGACCCGTGGTCAGCAGCGTTTCGCACGCCACGCGGGAATGTTTGTCCTGGGTTAGAATCGCGTCAAGAATGGCATCCGAAATCTGATCGGCCATCTTGTCCGGATGACCCTCGGAGACCGACTCGGAAGTGAAAATATACTCTTTCATGAAAACTCCAAAAATCCCCCCGTTAACTTGCGTTACCAGTCCTGGGGGCTTTCGGAGCGGCGACGCTTTAGCAGTATTTGTATCCCGCCCGCAAGTTGTCTGCATTAACGCGGCGGCAAGCTGGATTTTCAACCCTGTCTGTCACTATCGTCAAGCCGGATGATTAATTCAGTCCTCCGGCTTTTTTCCCTGCTGCCTCTCCCGGTTCTGCATGGTCTGGGCGTTCTGCTCGGCTGGCTGATCTGGCTGTGGCCCGGCCGCCACCAGCAACGGGTAAGGGAAAATCTTTCACAAAGCGGGCTCATTCAAACCCATCCCGGCCTGTTGCGCCAGGTGATACAGGAAACCGGCAAGGGCTTGCTGGAAATTGCCGCAGTCTGGTTGCGACCGCATGAGAAGGTTGTCCGCCTGGTGCGCGACACACCCGGCTGGGCGAATTTTGAAGCCGCCCTGGCTGCCGGCAAGGGCGTGGTGGTGGTAGCGCCGCACATCGGCTGCTGGGAAATCATCAACCTGTACCTGGCTTCGCGCCAGCCCTTCACCGCCATGTACAAGCCGGCCCGCAAGCCCGCCGTCGATGCGCTCATGCGTCAGGGCCGCGAGCGTGGGCAGGCCCGGCTGGTGCCAACCGACCTGTCCGGCGTCAAGGCGCTGCTTTCCGCCCTGAAGCGCGGCGAGGCCATTGGCGTGCTGCCCGACCAGGTTGCTACCCAGGGCGATGGGGTGTGGGCACCGTTTTTCGGCCGCTGGGCGTACACGCCGACCATGACGGTAAGACTCATTCAATCCACCGGCGCCACGCCCCTGATGGTGTATGCGGAGCGACTGCCCTGGGGACGCGGCTTTCGCATTCACTTCGACCCGCTCGAAGCAATTCTGCCAAAGGATCGCGCCGAGGCCGCCGCCGCATTGAACAGGGAGGTTGAACGCGTCGCCCGCAAGCTGCCCGCGCAGTACATGTGGAGCTACGCGCGCTACAAACGTCCGGGCGGCGCCGAGCCGCTGCCCGATGAACCGCCACAATGAGCGAATCGGCAAACCGGCTCGGTTTCGCCCTGTTGTGGCTACTCCACTGGCTGCCGTTGGGCAGTCAAGCCGCCACCGGCAACTTTATCGGCTGGCTAGCCTTTCACTTTGCCCGTCGCCGCAAACACATCGCCCAACGCAACCTGGAATTGTGTTTTCCGGAAAAACCTCCGCAAGAAATCCAGGGGCTTTTACTAAAAAACTTTAAGGCCAGCACCCGCGCTGCCCTGGAACACGGCCTGCTGGTCTGGGCGAGCGAGAAGCGCCTGAAAAAACTTGTCCGCTTCGAGGATGAAGAACATCTCCGCGCTCATTCGGGCAACCCCCTCATTCTGCTGGCGCCGCATTTTGTCGGACTCGACATGGGCGGCGTACGCATGACGGCGCATACCCGCATCGCCTCCATGTACAGCCGCTCGCGCAGCGCGGTGGTCGACCGGCATCTGCTGCACGCGCGTAGCCGCTTTAACCAGACGCTTCTCGTCTCCAAGCACGACGGCATACGTCCCGTCATCGGCGCGATCCGCGCCGGACTGCCGTTTTATTACCTGCCCGATCAGGATGCCGGCCGCAGCGAGTCGATTTTCGTGCCCTTTTTCGGCATTCCCGCTGCCACGGTGCCTGCACTATCGCGTCTGGCCAAAGTGGCTGGCGCCAGGGTCGTACCTGCCGTCACCCGGCAATTGCCCGGCGGGCAGGGTTATGTGATGAAGTGCTACCCCGCCTGGGAAAACTTCCCAACTGACGACATCGAGGCGGACACGCGCCGGATGAATGCCTTCATCGAGGACCGCATCCGCGAGATGCCGGAGCAATACCTTTGGACCCACCGGCGCTTCAAGACCCGTCCGGAAGGCCAACCCAGCTTGTATGACTGAGTTCACCGTTCGGACGCTCAAGCTGGACGAGGTTGAATCGCTTTGCAGGCTGGCTCAGGAAATCTGGCATGCGCACTACCCGGCCATCATCAGCAAGGCGCAGATAGATTACATGCTGGCACAGCGCTACTCACCCGCAAGCATTCGCGCCAGCCTCAATTCCAGTTGCTGGCTGGCTGCTTGGCACGGTCAGGATATGGCCGGTTTCGCACAGGCTTTTGCTGATGATGCGCCTTCCACCTGGAAACTGGACAAGCTGTACGTGCACCCCGATCAGCAACGCAAAGGCGTGGGCCAGACTCTGCTTGACCGGGTGAAGCAACAGGCCCGTGTCGCTGGCGCGACGCGTCTGATTCTGCGCGTCAACCGCCACAACAAAATTGCCCTTGCCGCCTATGCCAGATACGGCTTCAGCATCTATGGCGAGAACATGCTCGAAATCGGCAACGGCTTCGTGATGGATGACTACCTGCTGGAAATGAAAGTATGTTCCTGAACCTGAATCCCCCCTCAAGGCCATCCAAGTTCGCAACCTGCCTGCACTCGCCGTGGCCATGGGTCGCTGTATTGACAAGGATTATGTAGACTTGATGGCATGAAACTGCATTTCACCAAAATGCATGGTGCAGGCAATGATTTCGTCGTCATCGACGGCATCAGCCAGGCCGTGAATTTAAGTCCGGAGCAGATCCGGCACCTGGCCAACCGGCATTTCGGCGTGGGCTGCGATCAGTTGTTGCTGGTTGAAAGGCCGATGCATCCAAACGCCGATTTCCGCTACCGCATTTTCAACGCCGACGGCGGCGAGGTGGAACAATGTGGCAACGGGGCACGCTGTTTCGTGCGTTTCGTGGTCGATCATGGGCTGACCACCAAACACGAAATCACGGTGGAAACCCGAAGCGGCCTGATTCGGCCTCGCCTTGAAGCCGATGGCCGCGTGACCGTCAACATGGGTGCACCGCGATTCGAGCCCGCGGACATCCCTTTTATCGCCCTTGCGTGCGCGCCCACTTACGAACTGGAAGTGGGCGAAGCCACGATTACCATCAATGCCCTGTCGATGGGCAACCCGCACGCGGTGCAAATCGTCGATGACGTGAACACTGCGCCGGTCGACACGCAAGGACCGTTGATCGAACGTCACGCGCGCTTTCCGAACCGGGTCAATGCAGGCTTTATGCAGATCATCGACCGCCGCCACATCAAACTGCGCGTTTATGAGCGCGGCGCGGGCGAAACACTGTCCTGCGGCACCGGCGCCTGCGCGGCGGCGGTGGCGGGCATGATGCGCGGCCTGCTGGATTCACGCGTCGAAGCGGAAACCCGCGGCGGCGTTTTAACCCTAGAATGGCAGGGCGAAGGCACGCCGGTGATGATGACCGGACCTGCCGAATCCGTATTTGAAGGCTATCTGGAGATTGAATGAACGACCCTGTCGATGCAAACCTGATTGCGGCCTATCTTTCTGCCCATCCGGATTTTTTTAATCAATTCCCGGATCTGCTAACGAGTCTGAGCATCACCCATCCTCACGGTACGCACGCGATTTCCATCACCGAACGCCAGGTGTTGTCCATGCGCGACAAGGTGCATCTGCTGGAAGGCAAGCTGGCTGAACTTATCCACTTTGGTGAGGAAAACGACAGCATTTCCGAAAAAATGCACAAGCTTGCCGTGGACATCATTTCCGCGCGCGACATCAACGGTCTGCTGGCGGTACTAAACCTGCATCTGCGGGAAGGCTTTGCCGTGCCTCACCACGCCATCCGCATCTGGAATATTCCGGAGCAGCCTGTCAGCGACGGACTCAAGAATGAAGTTGACACCCAGATGCATCCCTCCTGCGGCGCGTTGCGCCATGAGGAAGCTTTCGCATGGTTTGGCGAAGCAGCGGCCCATCTGAAATCCTTTGCCGCCATCCCCTTGCGCGGCGAACACACAGTCGGGCTGCTGGTGCTGGGCTCGGAAGATCAAAATCGCTTTTATCCGGAAATGGGTACTCTATACCTTGACCGCTTGGGGCAACTGATCGGCGCTGCGCTGACGCGAATGGCATGACGGAAGCGATCGAGCATTACCTGACCCACCTTGCCGCCGAGCGGAGGCTTTCTAATCACACGGTAGAGAATTACCGACGCGATCTGGCCAGTCTGCACGCACTGGCGCAAAACAACACCCTGCAAACTCTGGATAGCTCGCAAATCCGCCATTTCATCGCCAGGCTGCACAGTCAGGGCCTGTCTTCCAAAAGTCTGGCACGCCGGCTGTCCGCGTGGCGCGGATTTTATCGCTTTGCCTGCAAGCGGCTGGGGTTTCCCCGCAACCCATGTTCCGATCTGCGCCCGCCCAAATCGCGTCGCGCCTTGCCAGACACACTTTCGCCTGACCATTGCACGCAATTGCTTGATCATGCGCCCGAGGGCGATCTGGAAGTCCGCGACAAGGCCATGTTCGAACTTTTTTATTCTGCCGGGCTGCGTCTGGCCGAACTGGTCAGCCTGGACTTGCTTGCACTGGATTTGCCTTCTGGTGAAGCCACCGTCACCGGCAAGGGAAATAAAACCCGGCTTGTAACAATCGGCGAGAAGGCTCATCAGGCACTGACGGCATGGCTATCGAAGCGTGCAAAGATGGCCATGCCGGTTGAGAAAGCGGTTTTCGTCAATCGGAACGGCAGCCGGCTATCCTCGCGGCAGATTCAATTGCGTCTGGATCGCTGGGCAATCAAGGCCGGTCTGCCCATGCATGTACACCCGCATATGCTTCGCCACTCCTTCGCCACGCACGTCCTGCAATCCTCCGGCGACCTGCGCGCCGTGCAGGAAATGCTGGGCCACGCAAACATCAGCACCACTCAGGTGTATACGCATCTTGATTACCAGCACCTGGCCAAGGTATACGACACGGCACATCCTCGTGCCAGGCGCAAGTGAAATTGGATGAAACAAATATAAAAGAAAAATCATGAACCACGAAGTACACAAAGGACACAAAGGTTTGACGTCGTGCACTTGGTGTACCTCGTGGTAAAGCTTTCGCCTTTGGTCTTTTCTTATGTCATCTCCCACCATTCCCGAACTGCTCCCCGTCACCCTGCTCACCGGCTTCCTTGGCAGCGGCAAGACCACTCTGCTGAACCAGCTTATCCGCCACCTGCCCCGTACGGCTGTGGTCATGAACGAATTCGGCGATGTCAGCCTGGATCACGATCTGCTGGAAAAAATGGAAGGGCCCATGGCGGTGCTCTCGGGCGGATGCGTGTGCTGTACGGTTTCAGGCTCGTTGTCGCCTACATTGAAAAACCTTTACATGGCGCGCGAGCGTGGCGACATCCCGAAATTCGAGCGTGTTGTCATCGAAACCACAGGCATCGCCGATCCCGCTCCCATTCTTGACACCCTGCTGAACGATCCCTGGGTGCGCGCGCGTTTTCGGATGGATGGCGTGGTCACCACAGTGGATGCCGTGTTGGGTGACGCTCAGCTGGACAGCTATTTCGAGGCAACCAAGCAAGCGGCCGTGGCAGATCGTATCATCGTGACCAAAACCGACCTGGCCAATCCGGCTGAACTGGCCACTTTGCAGTCGCGGTTGAGCGAGCTTAATCCCGCCGCCGAACAACTCACCGCCATCAAGGGCGAAATGGATTTCAGCCGGATTCTGGATCTTGGACTGTTCAATGCTCGGGACAAAACGCCAGACGTGCAAAAATGGCTGAATGAGCAGCGCTACAAACCCGTCAGCAGCACGATGCTCGGCAAATCGACGTCCACGGACGACCACCATGACCAACGCATTCGCTCGTTTTCCGTGATCATTGATGAACCGATCCCCCTCGCCGGCCTGGTTTTAGCCCTGGAAATGCTGGTGAGCTTCCGTTCCGAACATCTGTTGCGCTTCAAGGCCATCGTCAATATTGCCGGAAAAGACAGGCCCACGGTTTTGCATGGTGTGCAGCATGTGCTGTATCCGGAAGCGGAGCTTGAAAAATGGCCAACGGAAGATCACCGCAGCCGCTTTGTCTTTATCGTGCGCGACCTGGAGCCCGAATTCGTCTCCCGGGTACTGTCGGATTTCGCCCATGCGGCGTCCGTCAGCGCAACTCCCCCAATTCCGCATTCCGCAGTATGATTAGCCAATATTCCACAGCCACAAACGAATCCCCGTCCAGGTCAGACAATGGCAATCCCGTTTTTCCGCAAGGACCGAAGCAAACCTGAAAAAGAGGTTTCCCAGAAACCGGGGGACGAGCCGCCTACAAAAGGCTTGACGACCTTCGGGTCGGCCATCCCGGACAATCACGGCATTGTGGTGGAAGAAGTCGGCGGCGCGCCCGAAACCGCGCTCGACGAAGCCGCCATGCTGTATGCAAGCAATCAGGTTGATAATGCCGAACAAACCTTGAAGAGCCTGCTTGCAGGAAACGAACCCCGCGCCTGGCACATGCTGTTTGATCTGTATCGGGTAACCGGCCGCGAGAAGGAATTTGAACAACTGGCGTTGGAATACGCTGTCAAATTCGAAACCTCGCCGCCCAACCTTGGCAACAAGCAGCAAAACGGTCTCCCCGCTCCCGCCAAAGCCAGTAAAACCCTGAGCTTTGATTCAAAACTGGATGCGGCAGCGGGTGGCAGGCTGAAAGATGAACTTTCTGCCGCCGCCAAGGGCGAGACCCTGTTGCTGGATTTGTCCCGCATTAACTCAATCGAACCCGCTGGCGCAGCCCATCTGGCCGAAGGACTGTCCAGCGCAAAAAAAAGCCATGCCACTTTTCAGGTAAGCGGCGTCACACAGCTTGTCGAGACGCTGAAAGGCAAACTCAACAGTGACCGCGGCACCAGCGCCTGGTGGTTGCTCCTGCTGGCCATGTATCAATTGCTTGGCAAACAGTCCGAATTTGAGGATCTGGCGGTTGACTACGCCGTGCATTTCGAGGTGTCTCCACCTTCGTGGGAAAGCGTCAAGGCGGCCCAGGAAGTCTCCGCACCCGCGGCGCCTGCGCAATCTGCCCCGTCGGATGCATTCAAGCTTAAGGGGGTCATTTCCGAGGCAACCCAGAACCAGATTGCCGCCCTGCTGCAATTTGCCCAATCCAGGCAGGAAGTGTCTGTGGATTGTTCCGAAATCACGCGCGTAGACTACGCCTACATTGGCAGTCTCATCAGCCACCTCATGCAGATGCTGGGCAGTGGCAAGTCCATTATTCTCCAGGGTCAAAATTCCCTGATCAATGAGCTGTTCCGCGCCATGGGTATCGACCAGCTCGCCAGGCTGGAACCGGCAAAACTCACTTAACACCTTTCAGCCCCGCACCGTGGATCACGCCCTGATTGCCCAAGCCGCCATTGCAGCCGCAGTCGCTTGGGGAAGCGGACTGCGCTTGTATCTGGTGCTGTTCGTGCTTGGCATGCTGGGACGTTTTGCCGGCTTTGACTTGCCGGATGCCCTGGCCTGGTTGTCTCATCCCGTCAGCCTCGGGGTAAGCGGCTTCCTGAGCGTGACCGAATTTTTTGCCGACAAGATCCCCTGGCTGGACAGTATTTGGGATGCCTTGCACAGTTTTCTGCGGATACCGGCTGGCGCAGCATTGGCGGCCAGCCTGTTTCCGGATCTGGGCGGAGGCGGGACGACTGCCCTGATTGCCTTGCTGGGTGGGGGTATTGCCGCCAGTTCGCAACTCACCAAAACCGGCAGCCGTGCCGCCATCAATACGTCGCCCGAACCCTTTACCAATGTTGCCGCCTCTGTGACGGAAGAAGTCATGCTGGGGGCAGGGCTGTGGACAGCATTCAATCATCCAGCGGTTTTTCTCGTCCTGCTGGCGGTTTTCATTGTGCTGACTGTTATTCTCGCGGCTTTTTTCATTCGTGCGATTCGCCGCATGCTTGCCTCGCGCAACACGCCTGCGACATGAAATTCCTTTTACTGCTTGTACTCACCACATTGACCATGCCCGTCTTCTCGGGCGTCTACAAATGGACGGACGCACAGGGCCGCACACATTACAGCGACGCACCTCCGCCCACCGCCAAAACCACCCAGCTCAAGCTGCAAAGCTATTCCGGCCCGGTTCAGGTCGGCCAGGCAACTGGCGCGGATAGTGGCGTAACGCTCTACACCACCGAATGGTGTGGCGTGTGCAAGCGCGCCAAAGCCTTCATGAAGGCAAACAATGTGCCCTTCAGTGAATGGGATGTTGAAAAGTCTGATTTCGGTGCGGCAAAATTCCGACAGATGGGTGGACGCGGCGTCCCGCTGATCACTGTGGGTTCACAAAAAATGATGGGCTTTGACCCAAACCGTTTCATGCAGCTTTGGCAAGCCAGCCAGGGAACGCCTTGAAAAGCGAAGCAGCGCCCGCATTTACCTGTTTCAAATCAGAAAATCATCATGGACCAATATCACGGCACCACCATTCTTTCCGTCCGCCGCGGCGACAAGGTCGCGCTGGGCGGTGACGGCCAGGTGACGCTGGGCAACATTGTCATCAAGTCCACTGCACGCAAGATACGCAGGCTTTACCAGGACAAGGTGCTGGCAGGCTTTGCCGGTGCCACGGCCGATGCCTTCACCCTGTTCGAGCGCTTCGAGTCCAAACTGGAAAAACACCAGGGCCATCTTGTCCGCGCGGCTGTCGATCTGACCAAGGACTGGCGAACGGATAGAGTGCTGCGCCGGCTTGAAGCCATGCTCGCCATCGCCGACAAAACCAGCACCTTGATTCTGACCGGCAATGGCGATGTACTGGAACCCGAGCAAGGTATCGCCGCCATCGGTTCTGGCGGTGCATATGCTCAGGCCGCTGCATCAGCGCTACTGAATCACAGCGAATTATCCGCTCGCGACATCGTCGCCGAAAGTCTGAAAATCGCGGGACAGATTTGTATTTACACGAATCAGAACCATGTGATTGAAACCTTGTAAGTCATGTGAAGGGGGGAAGGGATCGCGCCTGCGGCGCTCAAGGGGGAAGGGCAACTTCCCCCGCTCCACCCCCTTCCCCCTTCCCCCTTTACCCTTCTCCCTTCACCACCATGACCCAATTCACCCCCCAGGAAATCGTCCACGAACTCGACAAGCACATTGTCGGCCAGCAGGAAGCCAAGAAAGCGGTCGCCATTGCGCTGCGCAACCGCTGGCGGCGTTCGCGCGTGGAAGAACCGTTGCGCCGCGAAATCACGCCCAAAAACATTCTCATGATCGGCCCCACCGGTGTGGGCAAGACCGAAATCGCCCGCCGGCTGGCGCGGCTGGCCAATTCGCCATTCATCAAGGTGGAAGCCACCAAGTTCACCGAAGTCGGCTATGTCGGCAAGGATGTAGACTCCATCATCCGCGACCTGATGGAAATCGCCGTCAAGCAGATCCGCGAACGCGAGATGGAAAAAATGCAAATGCGTGCGCAGGACGCTGCCGAGGATCGCATCCTCGATGCCCTGTTGCCGCCGCCGCGCCAAACAGGATTCGGCTTTGATGCCGAGCCAGTCAAGCCAGAGGATTCCACCACCCGGCAAAAATTCCGCAAGATGCTGCGCGAAGGCCAGCTGGACGACAAGGAAATTGATATCGACCTCGCCCAACCCACCGCATCAATGCAGATTTTTACCCCACCCGGCATGGAAGACCTCTCCCAGCAATTGCAGGGCATGTTTCAGGGACTGGGAGGTGGGCGCACCCGCACGCGCAAACTCAAGGTGAAGGAAGCCCTCAAACTTGCCATGGAGGAGGAGGCTGCCGCGCTGGTCAATGAAGAAGAAACCAAGCTCGCCGCCATCGAAGCCGTGGAACAGAATGGCATCGTATTCCTCGATGAAGTCGACAAGATCGCCGCACGTGAAGGCACGAGTGGCGCTGATGTTTCACGCCAGGGCGTGCAGCGCGACCTGTTGCCGCTGGTGGAAGGCACAACGGTTTCAACCAAGTACGGCATGGTCAAGACTGATCACATCCTGTTCATCGCCAGCGGCGCGTTTCATCTCTCGCGCCCCTCAGACCTCATCCCGGAATTGCAGGGGCGCCTGCCCATCCGCGTCGAACTGCAATCACTGTCAGTGGAAGATTTCGAACGCATCCTCACCAGCACGGATGCCTGCCTCACCCGCCAGTACCAAGCGCTGCTGGAAACCGAAGGCGTGAAGCTTGAATTCACCCCGGACGGCATCCGGCGGCTTGCCGAGATCGCGCATCAGGTCAACGAAAAAACCGAAAATATCGGTGCCCGGCGCCTGCACACCGTCATGGAACGCCTGCTTGAAGAAGTTTCCTTCGGCGCCGCCAGGCTGGAAGGCCAGACCGTCACCCTGGACGCCGATTACGTCAACCAGCGGCTGAACACCCTGGCCGGCGACGAAGACCTCAGCCGCTACGTCCTCTAACAATAAACTAGCGCTATAAGGCTATAAAACCTTCCTAGTCTTGCTGTGATGCCGGCGCGGTAAACTTGCGGGCAATATTGACAGGAGTTTTATATGGCCACCCGTGACACTCTCAGCCCCAAAGAATCTGCATGCAGCAGCGGCGCGGACTACGCCGCCCTGGCTCTGGAAGCCCTGCAGGAACCTACCGATGCCGCCTACGCCAAGGAACTGGTTGACCGCGTGGCGGATGAATGCCAATTCACCAAGGACCTGGCCGCTGTTGCCATCGTCTACAAGCAGCTTGGCGACCAATCTCGCGCAGAAGAACTTCTGCAAACGGCTGAGGATTACTGCATGTCCGGCGAGGAGCAGGTGTACCTGGCCGAAGGGAAGATGAAAATCCTGGGCGACAAGGACGGCGCTGCAGCAGCGCTGGACAAGGCGCTGAAGGAAACCAACAATCTCGACCCGCTGATCGAACTTGGCAAGCAGGCCATGGCAATGATGGGTGAAAACAGCTTTGCCAAGAAAGTGTATGAAAAAGCCGAGGGAAAAATCAGCCGCGCGGTTGAATACACCAAGCTGGCGGCGGCAGCCGTCGAGCATCTGCTGGACAAGGACTACGCAGGTGCCATTCTGGAAAAAGCTGCGGGCAAACTCACCAACGTCGGCGACCTGCTCTCGCTGGCCGGCGAAACGGCCAAGACCCTTGGCGACCCCGTCAAGGCCAAGACCCTGTATCAGCGCGCGCTGGACGGCGCGACCGATTTCAATGCGGTGAAGAGCCTGCTTGATGCGGCCAAATCCATTGGCGAAACAGAATTCATGCAGTCCGTGCTGAAAAAGGGCGGTGAAATTGCCACCGCCACGGAGCAGTTCATCGACCTGGCGCGTGGCCTCAAATCCACGGGCGACACCACTGGTGCTGCAACACTGATGGATCAGGCGGAAAACGCCGTGGCCTCTCTGGACGAAATGCAGAAGGTGGTGGATGCGGCCAAATCCGACTTCGCCGATGATGCCGCCCGCGTACAACGCGTTCAGGCAAAATTCGACAAGCGCGCCGCCAATCAGGCCAAATATGTCGAATTCGGCAAGCAGGAAGATCTGGCTGACACCCCGAAAAAGCTTTTTGCCCTGACCGATCAGGTCATGGCTGAACTAGAGGATCCCTTTTATGCCGCCAAGCTTCTGGGCAAAGTCGAAACCATGCTAAATGATGGTGCGTATCAGTTTCAGCGCGCGCGCCCATTGATCCTGGCGGTGGACAAGCATCTTAACGACCAGACCTGGCTGTCGCGTCTGCTGGACGAAGCCGCGACCAAATCCGGCGATTTCACCCAGTTCAAGGAAGTGATCCACACCGCTGCGGCCGAGATGAAAAACAAGGAAATTGGCCGCGAAAAAGCCCGCGCTTATCTCCTGCACCGCGAGGCAGGCCTCAAAGCCAACCCCAACGCCGGGGTTTACGACTACACCAAGCTTGCACAGGTCATCCTGTCCGACCTCAAGGACAGCGCCTGGGCCAACAACGTATTGAACAGCGCCAAATCCGCCGCAAAGGACCATTACGCCCTAACGCATATCGGCGCCATCATGGCACAAGGCGGCGACACAGCCGGCGCCGAAGGCATGTTCATGCAGGCTGCGCAGGCCTGTGGCAATGCCGAAGCCTGTGTTCAACTGGCCGCCCGCCTGAAGAGCTACGGTTTTGATGCCGCCATGGTACGCAAGGTTTACGAAGCTTGCGGCAAGACACTTTCCTCATCGGTGGAGAAATTACGCTGGGTGGAAGGAATCGCCGACGAACTCAAGGACAAGGCCTGGGCCAGCGAGGCCTACGCAGCGCTTGAGAGTGAGTTTACCGGCGCGGGCAAGACCCGTTTTGATGTCTCTCGCATGAACCGGGTGGCGAACGAGTTTTACCCCTATAGAAAGCACGCCGCCTGACCAACGTCTGCGACATCATGTCGCCGCTTCAATGCTGCGACACTATGTCGCATTGTTGAGACCGTGGACTTGAGGCAGTATTCATCGTGTGCATGAGTCGCTTCGTGCTCACCCAACCTCTTGTTAGCCCGCTCAATGGCGGGCTATTTTTTCGTACCCGGTTTTATTACAGGATTGCCAAATGAAATTCAGCGCCTTGTTTCTATCCTTCTTGATCGCAATGCCTGCGCTTGCAGCCGACATCAAGATTGAAAATGCCTGGGTGCGCGCACCGGCGCCAGGGCAGGCAGTTGTTGGCGGCTTCCTCGACATAACAAGCCGCCAATCGGATGCAAGCCTCATTTCCGCCAGTTCTCCCGTTGCGGAAGTAACCGAACTCCATGAAATGAGCATGAAAGACGGTGTCATGATCATGCGCCCGATTCCCTATATCAGACTGCCCAAGGGACAAACCGTCAAACTAGCTCCGGGCGGCCTGCATATCATGCTGATTGACCTGAAAAAGCCACTCAAGACTGGTGACAAGGTAGCCTTAACCCTCAAGATTCTGTCCGACAAGAAAACTTCTTTACATGAAATTACTGCAGAGGTGCGCGACCCGCTTGCATCCGGAAAACGTTAAGGGCAAGCTGATGCTTGAGCAAGCTGCTCAACAGATTTTGATCTTTCAACCCAAGGAGTTGCACATGAAGATGTTGTTTGGATTGATGGCCGCTGCCTCCCTGTTTGCCCTGCAACCCGCCATGGCTGCGAGCAAAGGTGAGGATACCTACAAAAAGGCCTGCATGAATTGCCATGCCCAAGGTATGGCCGGATCCCCCATGATTGGCGACAAGGCTGCATGGAAAGACCGGATCAAAACCGGCAAACCGGCTTTGTATGCCTCCGCATTGAAAGGGAAAGGCGCCATGCCGGCAAAAGGCGGCCAGACAGCCCTGGCGGATGCTGACGTAAAGGCAGCGGTGGATTACATGGTCTCAAAGTCGAAATAATTGACCCAGAAACACAAAAAGCGGGCAATGCCCGCTTTTTTATTTGATCATGGTTACGGTGTTGTTCCCAAAACCGCGCCTGCAAGCCGTAATTCCTCCAGAAAGCCTTTGGCAAAATCCACCAGCTGGGACGGATTATCGTGCCCGATTTCATCCGCTAGCTGAGTCACGGCTTCACGCCCAGTGAGCTTGCCCGACTCAAGCAGCTTGAGCAGCCGCGCACTGACATGGCTCTGCTCGATAAAACGTATATTGAACTCAGCGTCGCGAAATACCAGCAAGAATGTGGGGGCCACCATGACTTTCACCCTCGGCTTGATGCGGTGCACCGGATATTGATACGCCAGATTTGCCAAAACGGGATTCAGTACTGAGCGGCCTTCGATCAAATCGCCATTTGCATCATGTTCCGCCAATAGCTCATCCCGATTGGAAACCGTCAGCACCAGTTCGATCCATTCGTAATGGGCCAATTCCAGCATGAACTCCGGGTAAGCCTCATCCGCTTCCCAGCCGGTCTGCAAAAATTGCATGAACTCGTCGGGAATCTGCCTGAAATAGGGGGTGTGGCTGCGATGCGCCGAGAAAAACGCACGTACCAGCCCGTCCCAGCGACGTTTGCCCAATACCTTGCGCAACACGGGAAAACAGGCGAGCAGAAAACTTTCCAGATTGTTGTACAACAGTTCGTTGTAAATCTTCATGCGCCGCGCCTCGACGCCGGCAGGACGTCTGATCTGTTTTGGGTCGCGAATATGTGATGTGAAGGCGAATTGATAGCGCTGGAATTCGGGCAGTTGCAATTTCGACGAATCAGGCATGGGCGGCATGGCCACGAACAACCTCGTATTTATGCTGCAAATCGGCAATCTGCCTCACTTCTTTTTCCAGGTATGAC
The DNA here is from genome assembly GCA_018263115.1 of Thiobacillus sp. Lineage (GTDB taxonomy): Bacteria > Pseudomonadota > Gammaproteobacteria > Burkholderiales > Thiobacillaceae > UBA6918. Next base: position 129,357 of record JADFDC010000001.1, on the reverse strand, counting down.
ACAGGCGGGATATTGAAGTCGCGCTCCAGCAAGGTCGGCCGCACGCCTATTTTCTGGTAGGTAAAGTCCAGCAAATCCCAAACAGGATCGATCACATCCGCGCCATGGGTATCGATGATCAAATCCTCGGCTTCGTAGTAATGCCCGGCCATGTGCATGTATACCACCCGCTCAGCGGGCAGCGAGGCTATGTACGCGCGGGGATCGAAGCGGTGATTGACGCTGTTGACATAAACGTTGTTCACGTCCAGATGCAGATCGCAATCCGCTTCTTCCAACACGGCCCGCACAAAGGCCGGCTCGTCCATTTCCGCGATTGGCGCATTGACATAGAATGAGGCGTTTTCGACAGCAATACGGCGTTCCAGAATATCCTGCGTCCGCCGGATGCGCGCAGCCACATATTTGACCGCTTCCTCCGTCATCGGAATCGGCAACAAATCATAGAGATGCCCGTCATCCGAGCAATACGACAAATGTTCCGTGTAAAGCGGAATACGATATTGATCGATAAATGACTTGATCTTGCGCAGCAGCATTTCATCAAGCGGGGTTGGCCCGCCCAATGACAGCGACAGGCCGTGGCAGACAAAAGGATAACGCTCGGCAAAAGCGCGAAAGCGGCGTCCAAGGACACCGCCCATGTCGATCCAGTTTTCCGGCGCAACCTCGAAGAAATCGATGACATCAGGCACCCGGGTTTCGAGTTCGTCCAGCGACTCCCTGCGAAACCCGAGTCCTGCGCCATGAAGCGGCAGACGACTCATGACGGCGAACTTCTTACTTCTTCATGCCACCGCACTTGCCCTGACCACATTTGCCGTCCATGGTCTTGGGGCCGGGCCCGGGGCCACCGGGACCCATTTCATCGGCCTCCAGGGTGCCATTGTTGTTTTTGTCCATATTGGCAAACATGGCTTCGTGATGCTTGGTGAATTCTTCCTTGCTCACCTTGCCATCCTTGTTTGCATCCATCATTGCGGCACCGCATTTTCCAACACCACACTTGCCTGCGCCGCACTTGCCGGCACCACATTTGCCCTGCATGTGGTTGCTGGCCACCATGTAACCGCGATCCAGGCTTTGCATGGCAAAGGGATTCTCTGCCGCGCCAGCCAGCGGGGTCATGGCCATGCCAGCCACAAATGCGGAGCCTACTGCCACGCTCATTGCCTTTTTCTTGCTTGTCATCTCTCGATCTCCTTAAGTGAAAAAGCCGGTAACCGGCCAAACATGCTAAAGAGGTTTATTCCTCTTCCCGCAACTTGCTGGCGATACGTTCCCGGGCTTTATCCGTCAAGCCGGTTTGTTCCGCCTCATTTTCGATACGCAGCAACGTCCGTATCAGATGCATTTGCTTCATGAAACGGGCGCAATTCCTGCAAATCAGCAAATGCAACCGCATGGCAAACCGCTCCTGAAACGTCAAGCCACGATCCAGTGACTGAGTCACCAGTACCGAAGTTTCCTTACAGTTTTTCATCAGGCCCACACCGGCTCCCTAAATTCTCATATCCAGGCATTCCCTCAGGAACAATCGAGCACGATGCAACATGACCCAGGCATTGGTCGCAGTGATATCCAGCGCCTTACAAATTTCATCGTTGCTCAGGCCGGAAAGCTCCCTTAGTGAAAATATTTGGGCAAGATTGGGTTTAAGCCGCATGAAGCATTCATCCAGGGCTTCGCGGAGGCGGCTTCGCTCAAGTTCTGAAACCGGGTCACCCCAGTCCCTGGCTGTCTCGGCCCAATGGCCGCTCTTGTCGAACAATGCTTCCCAATCATCCTCGTTATCAGGATCGCTGCTCCGTGGTGCAGTGACCTCACGATACTGATGGCGGATGATATCGACGATTTTGTGCTTGAGAATGCCAGTAAGCCAGGTCCGCACCGTGCTGCTGCCGGTAAAGCGTTCCTGTGCCTTCAGGGCTGCAAGAAAGACTTCCTGAACGGCATCTTCAGCAAGTTCGTCAGAAGACAGGCGTCGCCTCGCATAGCGAAACAGGTAGTCCCCATGCTCTTCAAGCCATCGCTCCGGATCGCCCATGCATCCTCCATTTTTTTGCCGATTGTAGGCGGAATCCAGGAAATTAACAGTGCGAATCATTTGCATTTATAAGGATGGCAATATCTCTTGAAAAATCCTGGCGCCGCCCTAAATAAAAGGTACCCGCGGCTAATGCCGCAATCATGCAAAGGAGAACGCAATGCCCAATGTGACTCGTTATGATCCGTTTGAAACCGCCATCGAGCCCTTCGACGACTTGTTTCGGGGATTTTTCCGGCCCGTGCGCATGGGTCAGGAATTGCCCCAGTTCAAAATGGACGTAAAGGAAAATGACAACGCCTACACCGTTCATGCCGATCTGCCGGGCGTGAAAAAGGAAGACATCCATATCACCATCGACGGCAATACCGTAACGGTTTCTGCGGAAACCCGCTCCGAATCCGAACAGAGGGAAGGCGAAAAAGTACTGAAACGCGAGCGTACCTACGGCAAGGTAATGCGCAGCTTTTCGCTTGCCAGCGACGTGGACGAGGCAACCGCCAGCGCCAAGTACAATGACGGCGTGCTGGAACTTGTTTTGCCGAAGAAGACCGCTTCTGCAAGCAAGCGGCTGGCCGTCCAATAAGATTCCTCCTGGGTTTCCATTGAAGCGGCCCGTGGGCCGCTTTTTTATTGCCGCCCCTCCCCGTAAAATGTGGAAAACCACCAAGGAATACAGGAATGACCGAATTCGCGCCCGCCGACAAGGCACACATCCTCTCCGAAGCCCTGCCCTATATCCAGCGTTTCTACGACAAGACCATCGTCATCAAATATGGTGGTAACGCCATGACTGAACGTCATTTGATGGAAGCCTTCGCCAAGGATGTAGTGTTGCTGAAACTGGTCGGCATGAATCCGGTTGTCGTCCACGGCGGCGGACCGCAGATTGCCGGCTTGCTGCAGCGCATTGGCAAGCAGAGCGAATTTATCCAGGGTATGCGCGTCACCGACGAGGAAACCCTCGATGTGGTGGAAATGGTGCTCGGTGGGCTGGTCAACCAGGACATCGTCACGCTCATCAACAAGCATGGCGGCAAGGCAGTCGGGCTTACAGGCAAGGATGGCAACTTCATTCACGCCAAGAAAATGCTGGTGCCGAGCAAGGAGAAAGCCGAAGAGCTGCTCGACATCGGCCAAGTCGGCGAAATCACCAGCATCGACCCCGAGATCATCCAGGTGCTCGACGCCCGCGACTTCATCCCGGTAGTGGCGCCGCTCGGTACCGATTCCGAGGGCAACGCCTACAACATCAATGCCGACGTTGCCGCCGGCAAGATCGCCGGTGTGCTGCAGGCCGAGAAAGTGGTTTTCATGACCAACACTTCCGGCGTGCTGGATAAACAAGGTCAATTGCTGACCGGCCTGACGCCGCGCGAAGTGGCAGACCTGACCGCGGATGGCACCATATCTGGCGGCATGATTCCCAAGGTGGGTTACGCGGTGGATGCCGTCAACAGCGGCGTAAAAACCGCGCACATCATCGACGGCCGCGTCGAACATGCCTTGCTGCTGGAAGTGCTGACCCCGGAAGGCGTGGGCACGCTGATCAAACGAGCCTGACATATCTCTCCACTCTCGACTCTATACTCTCTGCTCAACCACATGCGCTACTGGCTGATGAAATCCGAACCGTCCGATGTCTCCATCGACGATCTGGCCGCCATGCCCAATAAAACCGTCGCTTGGTATGGCGTGCGAAATTATCAGGCGCGCAACTTCATGCGCGACCAGATGGACGCGGGCGACAAGGTGCTGTTCTATCATTCCTCCTGCGACGAACCCGGCATCGCCGGGCTAGCGGTGGTCAGCAAGAAAGCCTATCCCGACGAAACCCAGTTTGACCGCAAGAATAAATATTTCGACCCGAAAGCAACCAGAGAGAATCCGCGCTGGATGAATGTAGATGTTAAATTCGTCAAGAAAACCCGGCTTGTCTCGATAAAGGAACTGCGCGAACACCCTGAACTGGCTAATTTGCGCATTCTGCAAAAAGGGAACCGGTTGTCCATCACGCCGGTCGACCCCAAGGAATATCAATTCATCCTTGGCTTGTTATAAAAGCGAAATGAACGCAGAGGCGCGAAGGCGCGGAGAAAACCCTTTTCGAGTGGCTGACGGCACACATTCCATTGTCGCACCGCAAACAGTCAAAAAGCCCTTGTCTGTTTCACATCAGTTCTGGTTTCTCTACGTCTTAGCGCCTCTGCGTTCAATCGCTTTTGATTTTTTCATTCGTGCTTGATTTTTTTCTTGCCTATCTTGCACTTGGTTTGCTGGCGGGCTTCATCGCCGGTCTGCTGGGCGTGGGCGGCGGACTCATCATTGTTCCCATCCTGATCTGGATGTTCGATGCGCAAGGTGTCGCTGTCGGCATCCAGCCCCATCTGGCGCTTGGGACTTCGCTTGCATCGATTCTGTTCACTTCCCTCTCCAGCGTGCGCGCCCATCATGGTCATGGCGCTGTTGACTGGAGCGTGGTCAGGCGAATCGCGCCTGGCATAGTCATTGGAACACTGCTGGGCGCATGGCTGGCTGCTTACGTCCCCGCCCGTCCGCTGAAGATTTTTTTTGTTGTTTTTCTTTTCTATGCAGCTCTGCAAATGGCGCTGAATTTCAAACCCAAGCCAAGCCGCATGTTGCCCGGGCCCTTCGGCATGCTGTGCGCTGGGGGATTCATCGGCGCAGTTTCCAGTTGGGTGGGCATTGGCGGTGGCACGCTGTCAGTGCCTTTCCAGGTCTGGTGCAATGTGCCTTTTCATCGCGCGGTTGGCACATCCGCCGCAATCGGTTTTCCAATCGCATTCGCTGGCTTGACCGGCTACATCATTGGTGGATGGAATCACACGGAACTCCCCCCGCACAGCATGGGATTCATATCGTTGCCCGCTTTGGCTGGTATTGCCGCAGGCAGCATTCTCACCGCGCCACTAGGCGCGAAAACAGCCCATGCACTGCCCGTCACCAAGTTGAAACGGATCTTTGCCATATTGCTGTTTGTCCTTGCCTTACGGATGCTGGCAACACTCTGAAGCGTATACAGATTAACTGCAAACCAGCCGACTTCTTCATTCCAACAATCGCGGCACAGCCTGCGAGATCATGCGGACTGCCTAATCAAGACCAAATATTGTCAAACTGCTCCCACAATATCTTGTTCAACCATTGACTGCTGGGTGCTATATATAGGGCATCTAATGATGGATGAAAGTAACACAATTATTTTCAATTCAGATAGTTGCAAGCTGAACTCAAGCAAACTAGTCTATGGAATAACAAAAATAAACGAACATTATGTTAGGCATCAAATAATAGGGGAGAGCACCATGTCGCATCTGCAGTCAATCAAGTCCACCTTGCAACCCGACAGCAACAATTACTCGCATTTGACAACCTATCAGGACATCCACAACGGTATTGCATGGGGTTACATGCACGCCGAACCCCGCCCGTGTTTTACGCCGACTATCTTGCGCGAACTGCTCTCGTGGGGTAGCGATATGGTCAATTCGATTGACGATCCCGACAAACCCGACATCAACTATTTTGTGCTTGCTTCGAGTGTCCCCGGAATTTTCAGTCTGGGTGGAGACTTGGATCTTTTCATGCAACACATCGAGGCTAGGGACCGTGACGCGCTTTACCGGTATGCCATCTCGTGCATTGACTGTTCCTACGCGACCCATAGCCATCTAAACCGGCCGAGTGTAACCAGCATCGCACTGGTACAAGGCCAGGCGCTGGGTGGCGGATTCGAAAGCGCGCTTGCCGCCAACGTGCTGATTGCAGAGCGCGGTTGCAAGATGGGATTACCGGAAATTCTTTTTAACCTGTTCCCCGGCATGGGCGCGATGACCTTCTTGGGAAGACGCGTGGGTCACCAGAAAGCCGAGAAAATCATCCTCAGCGGCAAGCTCTATCTCGCCGAGGAATTATTTGAAATGGGTGCGATTGATGTACTGGCGGAACCCGGAGAAGGCGAAAAAGCCGTGTATGAATACATCAGGAAAGAAAGCAAGGCACGCAACGGATCGCTGGCGCTGAGAGCCGCAAGGGAAATCAGCCAGCCTGCTTCCTATGAGGAGCTGATTCGAATAACGGAAATTTGGGTGGATGCAGCGCTCAGACTGAGCGCAAAAGACCTGCGCATGATGGAACGTCTGGTTTCAAGGCAGACGGGGAAATCCGATGATGCCAGTCTACATACCCAAGACGTTCCGCTGGCGAGCTAGGAAATCATCCAGCGCAGCGAGCGCTGCCTGTTGCGCATCGCTCACTTTAGCAAGCGATTCGGCGGCAAGAGGCAGCGCGATCTCGAAGGGTTTGATACGCTCCGCCTCTGCACATAATTCAGCCATGGATAAAGCACCAACATCGCTGGCGCCGCCTTTCAGCATGTGCAACTGGTCTTTCCAGGTGCCGTAATTCTGTTCCTGTAATGCCTGTCTGGTCGCCTGCATGGCCCGATTGCTGTCCTGGCGAAAATCCTCGATCAGGTCCCGGACAAAATCGATGCCACCCCCGACTTCCGCCAGATCAATCAGCACGCTCTCATCCAGTACCGGCGTGTCCTGTCGTTTCGCGCTGGCTTGTCTGACCGGTTCCGGCTGTAATGTTTGACTGTATCGCGCCAGCATGTCCAGCAATGCCCGGCTATTAACAGGTTTGGTCAGGAAATCATCCGCGCCTGAATCCCTGCATTGCTGTTCAGCTTCGCCGCGCGCGTCCGCAGTCAGCATGATGATGGGCAAATGCCCCTTCTCCATGAAACGCCAGCGCTTGACGGCGTCAGGGCCGGACATGACCGGCATATGCATGTCCATGATCGCCAGGGAATACTGACTGGCATTCGACTCTAGCAGGGATAAGGCTTCCTCTCCGTTCGACGCCATGACGACTTCATGCCCGGCGTGTTCCAACAGGCCGCGCATCACCCGCTGGTTAACGGGATTGTCTTCCGCCACAAGAACACGCAATTTGACACGTCCTGCCTTGGCCTGAAAATGATCGGCCAGCGAAACTACGTTGTCCGGCAGATCCTTGTGATAAGCCGCCTCGTGCAAGGTATTGAACAGCAATGTCGGGTTGACCGGCGAGTGCAGCACGGTGGAATAACCGGCCTTCATCCAGGCCATGTCCTGAAGCTCGGTTGATTCCGAATCAATCAGGATAACGGGCAAGTGCCCAAGGCCGGGGCTGTCATGCAGCAAGCGGACAAACAATGCAGGGTCGGTACCCAGCAGGCCGCGTTCAACAATCAAGGCATCCGGTGTTTCAACTGCTTCCGACAGCAAATGCATCACCGCCCCTGCCGGCGCGTTCATTGGCAGGATTTCCCCATCCCAGGAGCGGATCAGGCTGCCCAGACGCTGCCCAAGCTCCAGACTGACCAGGGTTCCAACGCGCAGCTTGCCTGGCAGGATTTCCTGCTCTTTTTCCTGTTCCTGCGCGGGGATTTCAAACCAGAACGTTGTCCCATCACCGGGCTGGCTGACCAGCCCTATCCTGCCGCCCATCATTTCGATGAGCTGTTTGGAAATGGTTGTGCCGAGTCCAGTGCCGCCAAATCGGCGGGTAATGGATGCATCCGCCTGGGTAAAGCTGTCGAATATCCTGCCCTGCATCTCGGCAGGAATGCCAATACCGGAATCCACCACCTCGAACCGCAACCAGGATTGCTTGCGCTGAGCAAAAGGCCGGACGTATACGTCCACGCGCCCATGCTCCGTGAACTTGATGGCGTTGCCAATCAGGTTGATGAGCACCTGGCGGATATGCTGGACGTCTCCATGCAACAAATACGGGGTTTGCGGCGCGATGTGGGTGGCGAGCAACAAGCCTTTTTTCTGGGCCTGCGGTTCCAGCATCAGCACGGTGGTGTTCAGCAAATGATGAAGGTCGTAATCCTCGTTGGACTGAGTCAGTTTCCCGGCCTCGATTTTCGAAATATCGAGCACATTCTCGATCAGCTTGTGCAGGGTTTGGGCCGAAGTGTGGATGGCCTGGGTAAGTTCCTGCTGTTCCTTGTTAAGCGGTGTTTCACGCAACAAATCTGCAATTCCGATCACGCCGTTCAGCGGGGTGCGTAACTCATGGCTCATGTTGGCCAGGAATTGTGACTTGGCTTTGCTGGCTTCCTGTTCGCGCCTGATGGCTTTGTGCAGTTGTTTCAACAAACTGGAAGCATAGATAGGCACCACCACAAGCGTCAGCCAGATACCCCACCACAGCGCCGTGTGGGTCTGCCAGAATGGGTTGTATGCATAAACAATCGCAAACCCGGTGGCCGATGCCATCGTTGAGACGAACAAATATGGCATGCCATACCGGAACCCGTAACCTAACGTCACCCACAGGTAAGTTGCGACAACTGGCGCACCGGTTTCACCAGAGATTGACAACATGTAGGTGGCCACAAAGAAATCCAGGGCCATGGCCAGCGAGCGCCGGATGACAGATGCCTTGGTGTCGATCAACGGCCCCACCAACAGGGCCAGTGATGCCAGAGTAAATGTCACACCAAGCAAATGCACCTGATCAGCGATTTGCGGAGAGTGGTCCAGTACGCTGATCGAAAAATACAGATAAAACCCGGACACAATAATCAGGCGGAGTAACGCCTGCTGAGCTTCGGTATCCGGGCGCGAGCGCACCCGCCGGACAATGTCCTGTCCAGCCATCTTCAGAAGTGATACCAAACTCTGGCTCATGCTTTGATCTGTTCGGGATAGTCCCCATACTCCTTCATGATTTGCGCCACTTCATCCAGCCTGACCAGGAAAGCCCGGACGCAATCAGGATCAAAGTGTCCGCCCATTTCAGTCTTGAGGTAATCCAGCGCTTTTTGCATGGGCCAGGCCTGTTTGTAGGGGCGAACCGTTGTCAGCGCATCGAACACGTCTCCAACCGCGACAATGCGCGCTGGCAATGGAATGGCCTCGCCAGCAAGTCCATTGGGATAACCCGTGCCATTGAATTTTTCGTGATGCCCCAGGGCAATCACCGCGCCCATCTGCAAATAGCGCGATGGGCTGTCGGCCAGGATCTGGTAGCCGATTTCCGCATGCCTGCGCATGATGCAAAGTTCTTCATCATTGAGCGGACCGGGTTTCAGCAGTATTTGATCGGGAATGCCGATTTTACCGATGTCGTGCATGGGCGCGGATGATTCAATCTCGTCGCATTCCATGGCGGAAAGCTTGAGTTCCGAAGCAATCAGCCGGGCATACTTGGCCATGCGGATAATGTGGTTGCCCGTGCCCTCATCGCGGTATTCACCCGCCTTCGCCAGCCTGAGCAACGTTTCCCGTTCACGAATGCGGACATCACGCGTGGCTTGCATGACCTGGTCTTCCAGCCATTTGGCCCTGTCGCTCACGATTTTCTGCGAGCGCCGTAGTGTCAGCAGATTCCGGCAACGGGCGCGGCATTCCTGCGGATCGATGGGCCGGGTCAGGAAATCGGTAGCGCCGGATTCGAGCGCCTGATACCGAATCTGTCGGTCTTCGACAACCGTGACGATGACGATGGGAACTTCTTCCAGCCGGGGCATGGCGCGCAGGCGACGGGTAAATTCAACACCATCCATGCCCGGCATGCGGTAATCGGAAATAATGAGATCTGGCGTTGATTGTGCCGCGCGGTCCAGCGCTGTCTGGGGTTCCGCAAAACTTTCTACCCGAAGACCCGGTTCGATGGAACGCGCAAGACCTTCCAGCAAGCTGCGGGCGGTTCCACGATCATCCACGATCATGACAAACCCCGTGCCCCAATCCTCATGCGCTGGCGGCTCGCTATCGTTAGCCGAGCCCGTATTCACCGCATGCAGCCGTGGTTGCGACATCTGGGATCTCCCCTGCCTATGGCGTACTTTTTAAAAGGTTTGGTGGCGTTATTTTAGGCCTTGTTCCAGATACTCTACGGCCATGGGGAGGAATTTTTTAGAAGACCTGGCAGCTTCCTGACTCATGACAACCCGACCAACTCCGCCTCATTCGCAACAGACTGTTTTTAAACTAATTTTTTGTCAGCCTTGTCAATGCTTCCCGGTATTTCCCGGAAGTGCGCATCACCACATCCTCTGGCAACTCGGGGCCGGGTGCCTGCTTGTTCCAGCCACTGGCTTCTAGCCAGTCGCGAATATACTGCTTGTCGAAACTCGGCGGATTGTCCCCGGGCTGGTATTGATCCACGGGCCAGAAGCGCGAGGAATCCGGGGTCATGACTTCGTCTATCAGATGTAAGCGCCCGCTCTCGTCCAGACCAAATTCAAATTTGGTGTCCGCGATGATTATGCCGCGGGTGAGCGCATATTCCGCACCCTGCGTATAGAGTGCCAGACTGGCATCCCGTACCCGGGCCGCCAGATCCTTGCCCAGCAATTCCTCGCAACGGGCAAAACTGATGTTCTCGTCATGCTGGCCGATTTCAGCCTTGGTCGAGGGTGTAAACAAAGCCTGTGGCAATTTTCCTGCCTGCAGCAACCCGGGCGGTAACGGAATGCCACAGACGCTGCCCGATTGCTGATATTCCTTCCAGCCCGAGCCGACCAGGTAACCGCGCACGATGGCCTCGACCGGCATTGGTTTCAATTTCTTGACCACGAGCGCCCGGCCACGCACCTGATCATGCTCATTGGGCGCCACGACCGATTCCGGGTCTATTCCGGTCAACTGGTTTGGAATGACATGCGCCATTTTCTTGAACCAGAACTGCGTCACTGCCGTCAGCACTTCACCTTTGCCCGGAATGGGTGTCGGCATCACCACGTCAAAAGCGGAAAGGCGGTCGGTCGTGACCAGGAGCAGCTTGTCGTCCCCCACGGCATAGATATCCCTGACCTTGCCCTTCGATACCAGGGGAAGACTATTGATGGAGGACTCCATTAGGGGAGCGGACATGGCGGAACCGGTTGAGGACAAAACCGCATTATATCCAGCTGCCTTGCCGGACCCGTCGCCGCGATATGCCTGGCTGGCCAGCCAGGCTTCACGCAAGTGCCGGATGGCCACCAACAACGCCGCCGCCATGGGCAAGGCGAGCAGAACGCCGAAAAATCCAAATATCTGCCCAAACGCCGCCAACGCCAGGATGACCACAACGGGATGCAGGCCAATACGGTCACCCACCAGCCAGGGCGTGACCACCATGCCCTCGATGGCCTGACCCGCGATGAATACCCCCAGAACCGGCAAAACGCCTGACAGGGATTGAAATTGCAGGGTTGCTTCGAGCACGCCCAACACCAGCCCCAGTGTTGCGCCCACAAACGGAATAAACCCCAGCACCCCAGTCAAAATGCCAATTGGCAGGGCGAAATCCAGACCCGCAAGAGAGAGCCCGACAGAATAGAAAACGCTCATCGCCGCCATGACCGACAACTGACCGCGCAAAAACTCCGACAACACGCGATCGATTTCGCGCACCAGCCGGTTGATCTGGTCATGCCAGGGTCGCGGGATCAGACTATCTAGCTTGGCCACCAGACCATCCCAGTCGCGCAGCAGATAAAACGTGACCACCGGGATCAGCAGCAGATTGACCACTGCGGACAGCAGCGCCGCCGCGCCATTGCCTAGTTTGGGCAGAAACTGCTGGGCGGCGGTGCCTGCGCTTTGCGCATGTTCGGCCAGCCAGTTGCGCACGGCGTCCATATCGATATCCGCCGAAATACCCAGCAACCCGGTCAGGGTGGGCAAGGCTTCCCGTTGAATCCAGCCCAGATATTCCGGCAACCGGTCCATCAGCAACTGGGCCTGATTGATGAACAAAGGCACGATCATCAAGACCAGGCCCGCCGACACAAGGCCGACTCCCGTCAGCACCAAAAGCGCGGCAGCCGTACGGCCAAGTCCCTTTTTTTCCAGTTTGTCCGCCAGCGGATCGAATATGTAAGCCAGCAGCACCCCCGCCAGAAAAGGCGCCAGTACCGGGGCCAGCACATACAGCAGCCCGGCCAAGATCAGCAACACGGCCAAGGCCAGCCAAGGGAGATTTTCTGTGCGGTTGAGCATGGCGGTAAAATACCGGTTTATTTGAAACGTCGAGTTTAAATTGGCTTCCATTTCTTACAAAGACGCCGGTGTCGATATCGATGCCGGCGATGCGCTGGTCGAGCGCATCAAACCGCTGGCCAAGGCAACCATGCGCCCTGAAGTACTGACCGGCATCGGCGGTTTTGGCGCGGTGGTCGAAATTGCCAAAAAGTACAAGGAACCCGTGCTGATTTCCGGTACCGATGGCGTCGGTACCAAACTCAAACTTGCATTTCACCTAGACAAACACGACACCGTCGGTATCGACCTGGTGGCGATGAGCGTCAACGACATTCTGGTGCAGGGCGCGGAACCGCTGTTTTTTCTCGACTACTTTGCTACCGGCAAGTTGGAACTGGAAAAAGCCGAAGCGGTGATTCGCGGCATTGCCGAAGGTTGCAAGCAGGCAGGTTGTGCATTGATCGGTGGCGAAACGGCTGAAATGCCCAGCATGTACCCGGATGGCGAGTACGATCTGGCGGGTTTCGCCGTCGGCGTCGCCGAGAAATCAAAACTCATCGATGGCGCCTCCATCCAGCCTGGCGACGTGTTGCTTGGGCTTGCCTCCAGCGGTTGCCACTCAAACGGATATTCGCTGGTGCGCAAGCTGGTTGAAGTTTCCGGCGCAGACCTCAATGCCGACTTCCATGGCCGCAAATTCGGCGACGTTTTGATGGCGCCAACGCGCATCTATGTCAAACCGTTGTTGTCACTGATGGAAAAACTGCCCGTCAAGGGGATGGCTCACATCACCGGCGGCGGGCTGACAGGCAACATTCCGCGCGTGCTGCCTGAAAGCTGCGCCGTTGAACTCAAGCGCAGCGCCTGGAACTGGGGACCACTGTTCGACTGGCTGCAAACCACCGCGCAAATTGACAATGTGGAAATGTACAAAACCTTCAATTGCGGCATCGGCATGGTAGTGATCGTCGCGGCGGAACACGCGGATGTGGCAATCGCGCATTTGCAGACAACGGGTGAAACGGTTTACCGGCTTGGCAGGGTAGCCGCCCGGGGAACTCAGGGCGATCAGGTCATCATTCAGTGATCCGCGCTGTCGTGCTGCTCTCTGGCCGGGGAAGCAATCTCAAGGCGCTGCTTGAAGCGGACTTGCCTGTTCAGTTTATAGCCGCCATCAGCAACCGCCCAGATGCTGCAGGGCTGGAATTCGCGCGTGCACGGAATATTCCAGCCATCAGCCTGGATCACAAGACTTATCCTTCCCGCGAAGCATTTGATCAAGCCTTGATTCAGGAAATTGAGAAAGCAGGCGCGGAGCTCATCATTCTCGCCGGCTACATGCGCATTCTGACCAAGGCCTTTGTCGAGCGGTATCAGGGCAGGCTCATCAATATTCACCCCTCGCTTCTGCCTGCCTTCCCGGGGCTACGCACCCATGAAGCCGCGCTTGCCGAAGGTGTAAAAATTCATGGCTGCACCGTTCATTTCGTCACGCCGGAACTTGATCACGGCCCCATCATCATTCAGGCAGCCGTTCCCGTATTGCCCAACGATACCGCCGAAACATTGGCTTCCCGAGTGCTGGTTGAAGAGCACAAAATCTATCCGCTGGCGATCAAATGGTTTGCCGAAGGCCGGCTGGTCATTTCGGACGGGGTAGTGAACGTGATGAACCCCGAACGGTCTCAGTCGGTGTTGTCTTACTGACGGGGTAAAAAAATGCACTACTTACTTGGCCTGCTGCTGGCGTTGATGTCTCTAAGCGTTTTTGCACAGGTCCCGCAACAGTTTGAACTGGTCTACCGGTTTACATTCAATGGCCAGTACCTGGGCAAAGTTACCGACCGGTTTCAGCGCCTGAGCGGACAGCAATACCAGTTGACCAGCGTCGCCAAACCGGAAGGCAATCTGGCCCTGTTGCTGCCCACGCTTTCATTGACCAGCAAGGGTGCTTTCAAGCCACAGCAGCTTGTCCCCACTTCCTATCGCCAGGTTCGCAGCAACGCGCCGCAGAAAGCCGCTCAAGCAAGTCTGGACTGGTCAAGGAAACTGCTGACCCATCAATACAAAGGAAAATCGGAGCAGGAAGCCTTGCCGTCCGGAACGCAGGACGCCTTGAGCCAGCTCTATGTCTTTTCCATCATGGAGAATCTTCCCGGCAAGTTTGAAATGCCCGTCACCAACGGCCGGCAACTCCTGACTTACCGCTATGAAAAGCATCCTGCTGAATCCATCGTCACGCCGCTTGGCTCGTTTGAAACAGTGGAATACCGCCGCATCGCCGGCCCGGATGAAAACGCAATCTCTGTCTGGGTTGCGCCAGCACTGTACCATTTGCCACTGCGCATCCGCGTGAAGGAAGACTCAGGGGTATTCGAACAGCATCTCATCGGGATGAATTATCGCGCCACATGAACAGGACGCCCCCGCGCAGCGGTGTCATGACCCTGCGAACGCTGGGGCGTGGTTTCTGGATTGGCCTGGTGGGTTCCATCGGGCTGCATGCCGCGCTGCTGTCAACCGGCACTTTCACTGTCCCGAAAGTGGCCGAGCCACGCATAATTGAAGCCCGGCTGGAAACTGTTGAACTCGAGGCTGACTCTCCGTCCATTCCCGAGGTTGTTGCCAAAGCGGCCAAGTCTCCGACGCCGCCATCCCAGCCGCCTGCAACAGCCCCTGAAATCGAGCCTGTTCCGCCAGAAGAACAGACAAGCCTGTCAACGGTTGCTGGAACAATCGCAGAAACTCCCCCGCCTCCTGCCTCTGATAACGAGGCTGCTGCAGCGCCTCCCTTGCCCGACATCGATCCGCCACCCCCCGGCATCAGGCCGCATGCGATCCTGTCGCAAGCGGCAAACAATCTGAAGGAACTGCCAAGACATATCGAACTTGTCTACCAGCTCAAAGGCATGGTCAGCGGCAGACAAACCCAGAACTGGCGGCGCGAGGATCAGCGTTACACCATCGAATCCATTTCGGAAGCCACCGGCCTGGCAGCCATTTTCCTGAGCGGCAAGATGGTTCAGAAAAGCAGCGGCCACATCGGGCCGCTGGGACTGGTTCCCGAACGCTATGACATGCAGCGCCTTTCAGGAAAAAAAGAAACATTGCTTTTCAGGTATGGCGACAATGTCATTGAAGCCAGCCGGATCGATTCCAGAAAAGGCAAGCGAACAGCCGAGCTTCCCTTGCTGACCGGGGCACAGGATCCCCTGAGTTCCATATTTCAACTGGCCATGCTTGCCAGGGAGAACGGTGAAGGTGTCATCGTGGCGGCTGGCGCAAAGCGCGTAAAAGGCTATCCCTACCGAACGCTGGGCACCGAAACCATCCAGACACCACTGGGCCAGTTGCAGACATTGCATGTAACTCGCGCGGGCGATTCGGACAAAGGCGCGGTACATCTCTGGCTCGCCATCGAGCACCGCAATTTACCGGTCAGGATTACTTATACGGACGATGACGGCATGGAATGGATGATGGAAACTGTCAGCATCAAAGTGGAATGATGCCAAGCGCCTTTCTGGTTTGTTCCGCGAGCGCCGCCGCTGTATCGATATTTTCTGCCAGGCAATTGTAGTGCCCCATCTTGCGTCCCGGCCTGGCTTCGGCCTTGCCATACAGATGCAGCTTGATGCCGGGATACTGGAGCAGCGCCATCCAGTCCGGCCCATGCCGCCAGACATCCCCCAGCAGATTGACCATGACTACCGGTGAAAGCAGGCGGGTATCGCCCAGCGGCAGGCCGCACAACGCCCTGACTTGCTGCTCGAACTGATCGGTGACGCAGGCATCCAGGGTGTAGTGGCCGGAATTGTGTGGGCGTGGCGCGATTTCATTGACCAGAAGATTGCCCCCCTGGTCCACAAAAAACTCTACCGCCATCACCCCGACATACCCCAGCCTTCCGGCGATCTGCATAGCAGTTTCCTGCGCGCGTTCCTGTATGGACTGGTTCACGCTGGCTGGCACCCGGGTTGTATCCAGAATGCCGTTTATGTGATGGTTCTCGCCAACTGGCCAGCTGCTGCATTCCCCTGAATCCGTTCGCGCCAATACTACCGATACTTCGCTGGCCAACTGGACAAACCCTTCCAGTACGCAGGGCACGCCTTTCAATTCGGTAAATGCCGATGCCAGTTCCTGCCGGCTGTTAACGCGTATCTGGCCCTTGCCGTCATAACCAAAACGGCTGACTTTCAGGATTGCGGGAAATCCCGCTGCCGTAGCGCCTGCTTCAAGTTCAATTTCATGAGAAACCAGCGCGAAGGGCGCTGTTGCAAACCCGTTCTCGCGCAGCCAGGTTTTCTCGCGGCTGCGATCCTGCACGATGGCCACGGCTTCGGCGTTCGGCGCGACCCGCGTATAACGGGAAAGCTCGACCAGGCTTGCCGCGGGCACATTTTCGAATTCGGTGGTCACGGCGGCGCAGGCTTCGGCCATTTTTTTCAGCGCGCCGTGATCGGTGTAATCCGCCTGCAAATGTATATCCGCCATTTGCCCCGCCGGGCTTTGCGGATCGGGGTCCAGTACCATGACGCGATAGCCCATGGTGCGGGCGGCAATGGTAAACATGCGGCCAAGCTGGCCGCCGCCGAGAATACCAAGGGGGGCTCCGGGCAGGATTGGCAATCTAGCTGGCATCTGGCAGCTTCATCGCCAGCACGGTTTCGGCCTGCTGATTGCGAAATGCTTTGAGTTTTTCCGCGATGCCAGCGTCCTCATGCGCGATCATGGCCACCGCGAACAATCCGGCATTCGCCGCACCAGCTTCGCCAATGGCAAAAGTGGCGACCGGAATGCCTTTGGGCATCTGCACGATGGACAGCAGGGAATCCTGTCCCTTGAGATATTTTGATGGCACTGGCACCCCCAGCACGGGCACGATGGTTTTTGCCGCCAGCATGCCCGGCAGATGTGCCGCACCGCCAGCGCCCGCAATGATCACCTTGAGGCCGCGAGATTCTGCTGTCGAGGCGTATTCATAAAGCAGATCGGGCGTGCGATGCGCCGAGACGACATTCGTTTCATGGGGAATGCCAAAGGCCTTGAGCTGTTCAACGGCGTGCCGCATGACCTCCCAATCACTGGATGAACCCATGACAACACCGACAATTGCTTGAGACATGGCCAATCCTGCAAGACGGAAAGTCTCTATTTTACCCAAGGTTTTTACCCAGACTGCCTTCTACAAGGACTTTTGCACAGGCCTCTTACATGGCTTATGCTTGCGCCATGCCAAACCTGACAGAATCCGAATCCTTGGCGCTGGCAAGCCAGATCGCCAGCCTGCAAACCGAGCACAGGGATCTGGATGCCATAACAGAGCATCTTGAAGCCACCGGATTCACGGACCAACTGGCCCTGCGGCGGCTGAAAAAGCGCAAGCTTCAACTCAAGGACGATATCGAACAACTGAAAATGCTGCTCGTGCCGGATATTCCGGCCTGAAGCACCTGATCCGGGAGAAAAGTAATGGCGGTCAATTTCATCAAGCGTATGAACCAGTCGGCGCTGCATCTGCTTGAACACATCGGGCTTGCCATTATCGCCATTGCGACGGTCGTCGCCACTTATGGCGAAGTCATGGTGATGATCAATGCACAAGCCGTAACCCTGGCTGATCTTCTATTGATGTTCCTGTATCTGGAAGTGCTGGCAATGGTTGCCATCTACTATGATCAAGGCAAGCTGCCCATCCGCTTCCCTCTCTATATCGGCATGATCGCGCTGGCGAGATATCTGATCCTTGAAATGAAAAATATCAGCGAAGTTCGCATACTGGTGGTGGCTGGCGCCATTCTGATTCTTGCCATTGCCGTACTGGCTATTCGTTACGGTCATGTCCGCCTGCCTTACCGGGAAGGCACGGGTAACGAATGAGCCTGCTCTGGCTTAGAGCAAATTTCTACTGAAACAGTCTCTTACTTGCTTCGGTCAGGAAAATTCAGCACAACCGCCGGCTCGTGCGTGGCCTCCTTGCCTGCCTGCGCCTGCAAGGCCTTGGGGAATTCGCCAATCAGACGTGAAATAACCCCCAGGGATTCCTGAGTGTAATAAGCTGTTTCAAACTGTATCCGCTCATCCAGGGCATTGCGCTCCTGACGATGGAAGGCTTGCCACGCAAGCTGCACCAGGCCCGGCAATTCACGATCGACAAATACGATTTCGTCCTGATCGATGATTGCCAGAAATTGCATGCTGCGGATTGGAACAAACACGCAGGATTGTCCACCCGATTGCATCGAGCGCGCCAACAACAAATGAGCAAGGTTGTAAGTAGCCGCGGGCAAATGGCGGGCTTCACGTAAAATGGGCTCTTCCCGGTACAGCGTCAATTCCATTTTGTTCCCCTCGTCATTAAAACTTACACCCGCCCTGCTACAGGATGCAACAACGCTCCTTGGCGAGGTGCTCCACTTTTCCGCGCCGGCAGACAATCTGTTATCGACTTTCTTTCGCGACCGCCCGAAACTTGGCCGTCAGGAAAGAACCGTCATTGCTGAATGTGTTTACGGCGTATTAAGACGGTTTCTTGCACTCAAGTGGATACTGCCTGACGGAAATCCCCGACTATGGATCCTTCTGTGGCTGGGAAGGTTCCAGGGAATCAGCCAGCGCGAACTCGAACCCCTGATCCTTCCGCGTGACCGCGACACACTGGCCGCGCTTAAATCCAGATCGCTGGAATCGGCCCCGCTTGATGTACAGGCGGAACTGCCAGAATGGGTCGTGAACAAATTGCGCGCCGTCATGCCCGACGATGCCATCCTGAACCTGGGCCGAGCCTTGCAGCAGCCCGCGCCACTAGACCTCCGGGTAAACACCTTCAAATCCAGTCGAGAGTCCGTGCAGTCGTCCTTGAAAGAACTGGGTATTGAGGCCCGGCCAACAGACCACTCACCCACCGGTCTTCGCGTCAGCAGTCATCCTGATCTCGCCAAACTTCCTTCATTCAAGTCAGGCGAAATTGAAGTGCAGGATGAGGGCAGCCAGTTGCTGGCGATTCTGGTCGGTGCGCGGCGCGGAGAAATGGTGGCCGACCTGTGCGCCGGCGCGGGCGGCAAAACGCTGGCCCTGGGTGCGCAAATGTCATCGTCCGGGCGCCTGTATGCATTCGACATCAATGAAAGAAGACTCGCCAAACTGTCACCCCGCCTTAAACGCTCGGGGCTGTCGAATGTCACGCCACAATTGATCGCCAGCGAAAACGACACGCGGCTCAAACGGCTCGCAGGCAAACTTGATCGCGTCCTGGTCGATGCGCCCTGCTCGGGCCTGGGCACATTGCGACGCAACCCGGATCTGAAATTTCGCCAATCACCGCAAACGGTGGCATCCTTGACCAAAACCCAGGCCAGCTTGATCCGGGCGGGTGCAAAGCTGCTCAAGCCAGGCGGCCGGCTGGTTTACGCAACCTGCAGTTTGTTGCCGGATGAAAACCAGGCCATCGTTGCCGCATTCATGGCGGAGCATGCCGATTTCAAGCTGATTCCGGCCAAAGAAGCGTTGGCCGCGCAGCGCATTCCGCTGGACACGGGGAATTATATGGAACTCAATCCCGCCCGCCATGGCACGGACGGCTTTTTTGCGGCAGTATTGGAAAAAGGCAATTGAAGATCCGAGTGGACCAAGCGGAGGAGACCGCTCAATCATGATCCATCACCCCATCAATCCGGACCGTGCGCAAACCCTTCCCGGCCTGTTTCAGGAACGGCTTGCACTCACGCCGGACAAAATCGCCTATCGGCAATTCGATGCAGCAACCGAAACCTGGCAAAGCCTGACCTGGCGGGACATCGCCCGCGAAGTGGCACGCTGGCAAGCCGCACTGACAAAGGAAAACCTGTCGCCCGGCGACCGCGTTGCCATCATGTTGAAGAATTGCGCGGAATGGATCATTTTCGATCAGGCCGCATTGGGATTGGGCCTGGTGACCGTCCCGCTTTATCTTGATGACCGGCCGGACAACGCAGCTTGGATCATTGACAATGCGGGCGCCCGGCTGTTGCTGGTGGAGGGCCGGTTCCAGCATCGGAAAGTGGCCGAAATCACCGCCACTTCAAAATCGCTCGAACGTGTTATCAGCCTGCTGCCGCCAGAAAAACTCACTGACTGGAGCCCCCAGTTCGTTGTCGCCGAAGCCTGGCTGAAAGCCGCCGAAGGTACCGCCATTCCGGCCCGCCGCATCGCAGCCGACATGCTCGCTTCCATCGTGTATACCTCGGGCACCACCGGCAAACCCAAGGGCGTCATGCTCACCCATGACAACATGCTTTGGAACGCATGGTATGCCAGCCGCTGTGCGGACTTTGGCCCGGACGAGGTTTTTCTGTCCTTTCTGCCCTTGTCGCATACGCTGGAACGCACGGCGGGCTATTACCTGCCCGCGTTGTTGGGCAGCGAGGTGGTATATGCACGCTCAATCGCACTGCTGGCGCAGGATCTGCAAACCATCCGGCCCACGGTGCTGGTGTCCGTGCCGCGCATCTACGAACGCGTGTACGGCCGCATCCAGGATGCGCTGGCAAAAAAGGGCGGGCTGGCGCAAACCTTGTTTGACACAGCGGTGGATGTCGGCTGGCACAAGTTTGAGTACGAACAGGGCCGCGCATCCTGGCATCCCAAGCTCCTTTCTTGGCCGCTGCTGAAAAAGCTGGTGGCAGATGGCGTTGCGGAAAAACTGGGCGGCCGGCTCAAACTGGCTATTTCCGGTGGCGCCGCACTCTCGCCAGACATCGCCAAGGTCTTCATAGGCTTGGGTGTGCCCATTTTCCAGGGCTACGGGCTCACCGAAACCAGCCCGGTCGTTTCCGTCAACCGGCCGGACTCCAACATTCCAGCCAGTATCGGCAAGCCTCCGGAGGGCGTGGAAGTCAAGATCGGCGAGCACGATGAACTGCTGACCCGAAGCCGCTGTGTGATGCGCGGCTACTGGGACAATCCGGAAGCCACGGCCGCGGTCATTGATGGCGCCGGCTGGTTTCATTCCGGCGATCAGGCCCGCATGGACGAACGCGGCCATCTCTACATCATTGGCCGCATCAAGGACATAATCGTGCTCAATAATGGCGAGAAGGTGCCTCCCGGTGACATGGAAGCCGCCATCAAGCTCGATCCTCTTTTTGAGCAGATCATGATCATAGGTGAGGGCAAACCCTACCTGGCCGCCCTGGCTGTCCTCAACACTGAACATTGGCAAAGTTGGTGCGGAGATCAGAATCTGGATGCCTCGGGTCCAGACACATTGTCCGATAGCCGAGTCAACAAAATGCTCCTCGCACGGCTGACCGCGCGCCTGAAAGCTTTCCCCGGCTACGCCCAGGTGCGACGCCTCTACGCCACGCTGGAACCGTGGTCAGTGGAAAACGGCCTGCTCACCCCCACGCTGAAAATGAAAAGGGCGCAGATACTCAGCCGCTATGCAAAAGAAGCGGACGCGCTTTTCTCCGACCTTTGACGTCACATGGCTGAAAAGCTCCCGCCCCTCGACAATCTGGTCGCCAAGCTGATCCAGGATAGCCACGATACCGCATTGATGGTCCAGCTTGCCGCGTTGGCATTTAGCATTGTGCTTGGCTGGCTGGCTAGGCGTGCGCTCAAGCCGCGTTTGGGCAAACTCGAGGAAACCTGGAGCGCCGGTGCCGAAGGTTTGCAACGCGTTGGATTACCTGTCGCTATTCTTGCCGCCGTCTTTTTGGTCAGGGAAGGATTGCGCCTGTGGCAAAGCGAGCTTCATTTGTTGAACCTTGCCATTCCGCTCCTGACCGCCCTGGTTATGGTGCGGCTGCTGATTTATTCCCTGCGCTATGCACTGAAGCCTTCCGCTTCACTCAAGGCGTGGGAACGCGGCATTGCCTGGGTGGTTTGGATCGGCGTGGCCATGCATATTACCGGCGTGCTGCCGCGCGTGCGCGCGGCGATGGCGACCGTCGCATTCGAATCCGGCTCGCACAAGTTCTCGCTGCTACTGTTGTTCGAAGCCGTCACCGTCATCATCGCCGCGATCATTTTTGCCTTGTGGGCCGCTCAGTTCATCGAAAGCCGCTTGATGCGCGTGCCGCACATGGACCTGAGCCTGCGCATGGCCTTGTCCAAGGCTGCGCGCACGCTCCTCCTGGTATTGGCTGTACTGGTCGCTCTCCCCGCGGTTGGCATTGACCTGACTGTATTGTCGGTATTTGGCGGGGCACTGGGCGTGGGGCTGGGTTTTGGCTTGCAAAAAGTGGCCAGCAATTACGTCTCCGGCTTCATCATCCTGCTTGACCGATCGGTGCGCATGGGTGACATGATTACGGTGGACAACAAATACGGCCAGGTCGCGGAGATGAACACCCGCTACACCCTCATCCGTTCGCAGGATGGCACGGAATCGATCGTGCCAAACGAAATGCTGATTACCCAGACGGTGGTCAACCATTCATTGTCCAAACCCGACGTGCGCATCGAACTGCCGATCCAGGTTGCCTATTCAACAAATCTGGAAATTGCGCGGGATCTCATGATCGAAGTGGCACGAAATCACCCGCGTGTTATCCCGGAAGGCGCGGAAGCGCCTAAAGTGTTTTTGCGAGATTTTGGCGATAACGGCATAAACCTGGACCTGGCAATCTGGATCAAGGATGCCGAAGATGGCCAGCTCAGCCTGCGATCAGATATTTATTGGGGAATCTGGACCGCCTTCCGCAAAGCGGAAATTGAAATTCCTTACCCCCAGCGCGTTATTCATACAGCAGAAAAAACATCTTGATCTCAAAGGGAATTGCTTCATAATATCCAGACTTTAATGTCTGCTTTACAGGACAAACTGCATGCTCTTATCTTTTTTCGATCTACCACTATGGAATCTAGCCTGGTGGCAGTACGTACTCATCACGCTGGGCATGACCCATGTCACCATCGCCGCGGTCACGATTTTCCTGCACCGTAGCCAGGCCCACCGCGCACTGGATCTTCACCCCATCGTCAGTCACTTTTTCCGTTTCTGGTTGTGGATGACCACAGGCATGGTGACCAAGGCATGGGCCGCCATCCACCGCAAACACCACGCCAAGTGCGAAACCCCGGAGGACCCGCATAGCCCTCAGGTTCTCGGACTGAAAAAAGTATTTTTCGAGGGTTCGGAACTGTATCGTGCCGAGGCCAAAAATCTGGAAACGCTGGAAAAGTATGGTCACGGCACGCCGGATGACTGGCTTGAACGCAACCTTTACACGCCCCGCTCAGGGCTGGGTATCAAGCTCATGCTCATTATCGATGTCGCCTTGTTCGGGCCAATTGGCCTGACGATCTGGGCTGTTCAAATGGCATGGATTCCCATTACCGCCGCCGGCATCATCAACGGCGTAGGCCACTACTGGGGATATCGCAACTTCAAATGCGAGGACGCTTCGACCAATATCGTTCCATGGGGCATCATCATCGGTGGCGAAGAATTGCATAACAACCACCACGCCTACGGAACCAGCGCCAAACTGTCTTCAAAATGGTACGAATTCGACATCGGCTGGCTATATATCCGCATGATGGAAACCATAGGTTTATCCAAAGTCCGCAAAGTCGCACCGGTGGTGCGCTGGCAGCCCGCCAAGCCCATGGTTGATCTGAGCGTGCTTCAGTCTGTCATTACCCATCGCTATGACGTGATGACGCGTTATGCCAAGCTGATGAACAAGCAGGCCAAGCTGCAATTGCCGAAAGGCATGAATGTTGTAAAGCTGCGCGAATGGCTGCACCTCGAACCCGCCGCGCTCAAGCAGGAAGAAAAGGTCGAAGTGGAAAAGATTCTGTCCAAAAACGATGTTCTTGCCAAGCTCTATCAGATGCGTCTGGAGCTGGTTGAAGTCTGGGGCCGCTCCACGCTGCCCAAGGAACAACTGGTGGGCAAACTGCAGGACTGGTGCCAGCGGGCAGAAGCCAGCGGCATCGAAGCGCTGAGAGAATTTTCACTGCGGCTGAAAAGCTATGCCTGAATGATGCTCACTTGATTCAACCAGGATGATTCAATAAAAAACCCGCCATCAGGCGGGTTTTTTCTGTGCTGGGAACAGCATTATTTCAGCTTGGTTTCCTTGTACATCACATGCTTGCGGGCCTTGGGATCGAATTTCATGATCTCCATTTTGCCGGGCATGGTTTTCTTGTTTTTTGTCGTGGTGTAAAAATGACCGGTGCCCTCTGTGGACTCCAGCTTTATTTTTTCACGTCCGCCTTTAGCCATGATTACTCCTTAGATCTTTTCGCCACGGGCGCGCATGTCGGCGAGAACGGCATCAATGCCTTTCTTGTCGATGGTGCGAAGCGCAGCATTGGTGAGACGCAGGGTGACAAAGCGGTTTTCGCTTTCGACCCACAGACGGCGGTTTTGCAGATTGGGCAGAAACCGGCGCTTGGTTTTGTTGTTGGCATGGGAGACATTGTTCCCGACCATGGGCTTCTTGCCCGTTACCTGGCATACGCGAGCCATAATTGCGCTCCAACTCGGATTTGGAAAAACGCGATTTATACCATGAAATCCTCGCCGGAAGCAAACCTTACAACAATCCCGATTCCGCGAATGACAATCCGCCAGCCCCCGCCACAACAAAATGATCCAGTACCTGCACATCGACCAAGGCCAAGGACTGCTTAAGGGTCTGGGTAAGCAATTTGTCAGCCTGGCTGGGCTCAGCTACGCCCGAAGGGTGATTGTGCGCGAGAATGATGCCTGCTGCATTGTGTGCCATTGCCCGCTTGACCACTTCGCGTGGGTAAACGCTGGTCTGGGTGAGCGTACCTCGAAACAGCATTTCAGCCTGGGTCACGCGGTTTTGCGCATCCAGAAATACCGCCCAGAACTCCTCATGGGGTTTGTCCTTCAATAAAAGACTAAGGTATCGCCGGACCGCACCTGGCGAAGTCAGCGCATCGCCACTTTGCATGTCTTCCTTCAGCGCGCGCCGCGCCATTTCCATGACTGCCTTTAATTGCGCGTACTTGGCTGGCCCCAGGCCGGGTGCATCACAAATCTGCTGTTGGTCGGCCAGACATAATTTCGACAGGCCGCCAAATCTATCCAGCAGTTCGCGGGACAAATCAACCGCGCTCTTGCCGGTAACGCCTGTACGCAGAAAAATGGCCAGCAGCTCGGCATCCGTCAGACTTTCTGCGCCGCGCTCAAGTAGCTTCTCCCTGGGTCTTTCGTCCGCCGGCCAGTCGCGAATCGCCATTTCTCCTACCCTCCCGTAGAATTGCCCTTTTATTTATGCGGATGCCATTTTGCGCCATGCCTGACACACAAGGCAAAACCATCATTCTCGGCGTTACCGGCGGAGTGGCTGCCTACAAGGCAGCGGAACTCGCACGTCTGTGGATCAAGGCTGGCCATGGTGTACAGGCAGTGATGACAGATGCGGCCATGCATTTTATTGGTCCTGCCACATTTCAAGCGCTGACGGGCCGCCCGGTGCTGACTGATTTGTGGGGTGCAACGGGTGACGGCATGGATCACATACATGCCAGCCGCCATGCCGAAGTCATCGTAGTCGCGCCCGCTTCCGCCGATTTCATGTCAAAGCTGGCCCAAGGCCGCGCTGACGATCTGCTTTCGACGCTTTGCCTGGCGCGTGCCTGTCCGCTTGCCATCGCGCCGGCAATGAACAGGGAGATGTGGGCCAATCCGGCAACCCAACGGAATCTCGCCAGACTGCGTCAGGATGGAATCATGATCATCGGGCCGGACGCAGGCGAACAGGCTTGCGGTGAAACGGGCCCGGGACGCATGAGTGAACCCGCCGCGATTTTCGATGCCGTGGAAACCCTGCTCGGCCCCAAACCGTTATCAGGCAAAACGGTACTGGTAACGGCAGGGCCGACTTTTGAACCTGTCGACCCGGTGCGCGGGCTAACCAATCTCAGTTCGGGCAAAATGGGTTACGCCATCGCCCAGGCCGCGAAGGAAGCCGGTGCGCGTGTGTTACTGGTATCCGGTCCGGTTTGCCTTGATGCGCCTGCGGGTATCGAAAAAATCAGCGTGACGACTGCACAGGAAATGTTTGCAACCGTCATGCACTGCGTAAACGATGCACAGCTTTTCATTTCGGTGGCGGCCGTGGCGGATTACCGGCCCGCACAAACCGCTACTCAAAAAATCAAGAAGACCGGGAAGCCTCTGTCGCTTGAGCTTTTACCCAACGAGGACATTCTGGCAAGCGTCGCCAGCCTGCCAAAACCGCCTTTCTGCATTGGTTTCGCCGCTGAAACCGAGAATCTGCTGGATCACGCCGAAGTCAAGCGTAAAACCAAAAAACTGCCACTGCTGGTTGCAAATCTTGCCCAGAACGTCTTGGGCAGGGATCAGGCCGAGCTTGTATTGCTGGATGACTCTGGCAATCATCCGCTAGCCAAAGCAGACAAACTCACCTTGGCCCGGCAAATCGTCAGTCATGCCATTGAATTGTTCAATCTGTCGAAATCCCGTCAAATATGAAGCTTGAAGTCAAAATCCTGAACGAAAAAATCCGCGGCCAGTTACCCCATTACGCAACCAAAGGCGCCGCCGGCCTTGATTTGCGTGCCTGCATCGAAATGCCTGTCACCCTCAACCCGGGCGACACTCAACTGATTCCCACCGGAATGGCTATCCACCTGGGCGATCCGGGCTATGCCGCGCTGATCCTTCCACGTTCTGGCCTGGGCCACAAGCACGGCATCGTGCTTGGCAATCTCGTCGGCCTGATTGATTCGGATTACCAGGGTGAACTCATGGTTTCGTGCTGGAATCGCGGCCAGACAAGCTTCGTTCTGCAACCCCTGGAAAGACTGGCGCAACTGGTCGTTGTGCCCGTGATTCAAGTCGACCTGACCGTCGTAGACACCTTCGAAGAGAGCCACCGTGGTGAAGGCGGTTTTGGCAGCACTGGCACCAAGTAGTCGGAAAAATTTACAACTCATCGGATTACCCTATCGCCCGCCTGATCCAGACAGGTGGCAGAATTGAGGCACGGAGATTGCTACTTATTGCCTCACCCTGACTACAAAACAAATTAACCGGGTCGCGGAGCATGCCCGGGAGGTGTCGACCTCCCCGCGCCCCCATGAAAAAAACAATGAAGCGTCCATCCTTGACCCGTTACGGTGTAATGCTGACTGCCTTTCTGTCAGCACTTGCCGCTTTGGCGGTCTTGTCTGTTTTTCTTACCCGGGAAAAGGACGAGATGGACACGGGTGTCTTGCAAAAACCTGCGATGGCGACGCAAATTGAATACCTCGCCGAAACCATGCGTCAGTCAGTAGAGGCCATTGCCTCTCATCCACAAACGCTGGCCTGCTTTGAAGCCGGCAACAGCGAAGCTTGCCGCACGCAGGCGGTCAATCTGTATGCGCTCAATCGCGAAGCCACACTTTATTTTGTCCAGGAAGGTCAAAGCGCGGACCTGTTGCCTGGTTTCCTGTCTGGCGGCACCCGCAGACTGGTTGAACGCGCGGCCCGCCAGAACAGCGCCGCCTCCGCCGCCACCTTCAGCCTGGCGGTTTCGCAACCTGTGCTCAACCCTGAAAAGAATCGTCTGGGGTTTGTCGTGCTGGAGCAGGGCGTACCACAATTGCAAACCCTGTTCGATACCTTGCCGCTTCCGGCGGCTGGCGCGTATGCCGAACTCCTGCAAAGCCAGGGAACAGAAACCTCTGTCCTCATGCGGCGCGGAAACCAGGCAATCAAGAACAGCGCGCCAGCCTCGATGATCACACTGGCAGGCACGCCCTGGAAAATCGCTGTCTGGCGCAACGGAACGGCCAATCTTCAGGCAGCCCTGCCCTATCTGCTTGCCTGGATTTTGTTGTCGCTTGTCATTGCCATTTTTGTCATGGCCATCTTCATGACCTTGCGAAACAAGGTCATCGACAATCTTAAAATCATGGCGACCCTGATCAACGATATGCGCCAGAACAAACTGCGTCCGGACTACCCGATCAATCTGGTCGAATTTGAAAGCCCGATGAAAACCATGCTGAAAATCGCGCATGTGCAGGTAGGCCGCCAGAAGGAAGCCACGTCCCAGGCGAAACTGGACCATTTGTCCAAGGTCAACAACCGCCGCAGCTTTGAGGAAAAGCAGGCCGAACTGTTCAAGACGCTAAAGGATGGCTGGACACACAGCTTGCTCATCCTGGATATCGACAACTTCAAGCAGATCAACGATACCTTTGGCCATGAAGCGGGCGATCAAATGATCGTTGCATTTGGCAGGGCATTAAGAGAAAACTTGCGCTCCAGTGATTTCATCGCGAGGCTGGGCGGCGATGAGTTCTGCGTGCTGTTTCCCTACACGCCTCTGGATCGCGCCCAGGAATTATGCGATCGCCTGAGAGGCAACATGCCGGAAATGGTCGAACTGATACCTGGCGTTTCGCACAAACTTGCCTGGAGCGGCGGCCTTTCCGAATACAGCAAGAGCGACAGTCAGGAAAATGCCGCGCTTTCCCGAGCGGATGCCGCGCTGCTGGAAGCCAAACGTTCCGGACGGAACAACACCCGCATCAAGGCCGCCGCCTGAACCACGCCATGGATAGCGCCACGGCTATCCAGATCAATACCGGCAGGTTTCCCCAGCGGGCATAAGGTGTCAGGCCGGCATACCCTTGCGCAACACCTTCGAGGGTGCCAGCTTCAAATTCAGGCAGCGAACTCAAGACCCGGCCTTTCTGATCAATAATCGCCGTCACGCCTGTGTTCGTCGCCCGCAGCATGTACCGCCCCGTCTCCAGCGACCGCATTTGCGACATTTGCGCATGCTGCCAGGCCGCAAATGTTTCCCCGAACCACGCGTCATTGGTCACGTTGGCCAGCAGATTCGCTTCGGGCAAGGCGCGGATGATTTCCTGGCCGAACACATCCTCGTAGCAGATATTTACCGCGACGTGCTGGCCCGCAACCTTCAAAGGTGCCTGATGTTTGTCGCCGCGAGCGAAATCCGACAGCGGAATGTGCAGAACATTGACGATCCACCGAAAGCCCATCGGGACAAATTCACCAAAGGCCACCAGGTGCTGCTTGTGATAAAACTGCGTGGGCGAAGCGCCAAAACTGGCGACGCTGTTGTAATACGCACCCCCGATATCGCCAGTCGGCACGCCAGCAAGAATGTCCGCATTGCGGCTTCGCGCCAGTTGACGCATGTCATCGACATAAGCGGCTGGCAGCTGCGAATAGAAAACGGGTAAAGACGTCTCCGGCAACACGATCAGCCTGGCCTGGGTGGCTTCAATCCGGTCGGCATATTCAGCCAGTGTTTGCGCGGCTCTTTCAGGGCGCCACTTCATTTCCTGCGGAATATTTCCCTGCAGCAAGGCCACTGAAAGCGGCTGGCCCAAGGGCTTGGTCCACTCAATGTGTTTGAGACCTTCACCGGTGCCCAGCACGACTACCAAGAGAAAAAAGGGAGCAACCCATAATCCCGGAAACCACGCGCGCTGCATGAGCCAGACCAATGCGCCTGCGACAAAAAAGCTCAGCCCGCTCAGTCCGTAGACGCCAACAAGTGGCGCATATCCCGCAAGCCAGCCTGCTGGCGCCTGCGCATAGCCCATCGTCAGCCAGGGAAAGCCGGACAAAATCCAGCCGCGAAGCCACTCCAGCAGAACCCAGCAGGCAGGAATCACCAGCAGCAATCGCATGGCACCCGGTGCGGAAAGCCGGGCAGCCAGCCAGCCCGCGACAGCCGGGAACAGCGCAAGAAATGCACAAAATAGAAAGGTAGCAAGCGCCGCCAGAATGGCAGGCATGGCGCCATACACCGCCATGCTGACATACACCCAGCTTACGCCCGCGCCAAACAAACCTAGGCCAAACCACCAGCCATCGATAAACATCTGACGAGGGCTATCGTTTTCCCAAAGCCGGATCAACAAAAACAAGGATACAAATGCGAGTCCCCACCACCCGACCGGCGCAAATGCCAGTACCGATAGCGCACCTGAAATAAGGGCCGTTACATAACGCAAACGGCCGCTGAATGCGGCTTTTTGTACAAGATAGGAGATGGGTGGCATGGGTAACTAATGGAATACCGGTTTATAGTGTGCGGATGCTGCTGCCTGCTTTCTTTTTACTGACGTTGTCAGCCCTGATTGTATCGGGCATCCAGCCCCACGACCGGCTGACCTGGTGGATGGAAGTCATGCCCGTCATCATTGCGCTGCCCATCCTGATTTTTACACGAAGACATTTCCCGCTGACCACCCTGTTGTATTGCCTGTTGTTTGTTCACGGCATGGTTCTCATGCTGGGCGGACATTACACCTATGCCCGCGTGCCATTCGGTTTCTGGATTCAGGACTGGTTCGATTTCTCGCGCAATCATTATGACCGGATCGGACACCTTGCCCAGGGCTTCATTCCCGCCATCCTCGCGCGGGAAATTCTCATCCGGCTCTCCCCTTTGAAACCCGGTGGCTGGCTGTTCTTTCTGGTGTGCTGCGTCACACTGGCAATATCCGCGTCTTACGAATTCATCGAGTGGTGGGCCGCGCTGCTCTATGGCTCGGATGCCGACAGCTTTCTCGCCACCCAGGGAGACGTCTGGGACACCCAGTGGGACATGTTCCTGGCATTGATTGGCTGCCTTGCATCACAAATTCTGCTGAGCAGCATGCACGACCGGCAGCTCATGCGGTTAGAGCCTATTTCAGTAGGAATTGGATGTGCGACGGGGTCTGGCGGGATGGATGGCTAGGCGTGCGGCGCAGTGAATGGTCGATCCCTTCACAAGCCGCGCAACAACGCCAGCCGCCCGCCAGATCCCCGTCCCTCCGGGTTGCGCCATGGCCCGGCGCTCGCTTTGTCGCGCTCCTTGGCTTCGTATCCCGGATACGACCTGCGTCGCGCTTCGCGCGATCATCCGGGCCATGGCGCAATGCATCTTCCAATTCCTACTGAAATAGGCTCTAAGATAGCCATCGTTAATCCCCAAGCTGGATGCGTCCCGCCTTTTCCGCCGCGGCGAAATCCAGCATGCGCTGGATGGAAACCGCCGCTCTGGCGCGAATATCCTCTTCGATCAATATTTCGTTTCCTCCCGGACTTCCAATGGGCGCCTCCAGCACGGCAGCCAGTTTGCGCAGGCCATTCATGGCCATCCACGGGCAGTGTGCGCACGAAACACATGTCGCCCCCTCACCGGCGGTGGGCGCTTCTAACAGAATTTTCCCAGGGGCTGCCGCGCGCATTTTATGGAATATGCCGTTGTCGGTCGCAACGATGAATTCGTGGTTGGGCAGGCGACGCACCGCGTCGATCAGCTGGGTCGTCGAGCCGACCACATCGGCCATGGCAATCACCGCCTCGGGCGATTCGGGATGCACCAGCACCGCCGCATCCGGATGCGCCTCGCGCAGGACTTTCAGTCCGTCTGCCTTGAAAGCCTCGTGAACGACGCATGAGCCCTGCCACAGCAACATGTCCGCCCCGGTCACGCGCTGCACATAGTCCCCAAGATGGCGATCCGGCGCCCACAGAAGTTTCTTGCCCTGGCCATGCAGATACTTGACGATTTTGGCTGCGATGCCCGATGTCACCACCCAGTCCGCGCGTGCCTTTACAGCGGCGCTGGTATTGGCATAGACCACCGATGTCCTGTCAGGATGCTCATCGCATAAGGCGGCAAACTCGTCCACTGGGCAAGCGAGGTCGAGCGAGCAATCCGCGCCCATATCCGGCATGATCACGCGCTTTTCTGGATTGAGGATTTTCGAAGTCTCGCCCATAAACTTGACCCCGGCCACGATCAGGGTTTTGGCCTTGTGCGCATGACCAAATCGCGCCATTTCCAGTGAATCCGACACGCAGCCGCCGGTTTCCTCCGCCAGGTCCTGAAGATCGGCGGAAGTATAGTAATGCGCGACCAGTACCGCATCCTGCTCCGCCATCAGCTTCTTGATTCTGTTTTTGAGCGACAGCCGTTCGCGATCATCCAGCACCTCTTCCACCATGGGCGGAGGCTGGATCACCGGCTTTACGGGCAGGGGAAAATCGACTCTCATTCGTTTGATTCCAGCGCAGCAACAACAAAACCGGAGTATAGCCGGATGCGCGTTTTATGCCTTATGCTCACGTCCCATGCAGCAACTTCTTCTCGATATCCGGCCCGCCGCCAGCCCGAGCCTGGACAACTTCATCGCCGGTCCCAACCTTGAACTCGTCTGCCTGCTTCGAAAATGGCAAGCCGGGGAAACTACCGAGAAATCCCTCTATCTATGGGGCCCGCCGGGCAGCGGAAAAACCCATTTGCTTCGCGCGCTGGCGGGGCAACCCGGCACTTTGCTGTGGAATGGCGCGGATGACATTCCGGCCGATATCAGGCTGATCGCCCTGGATGATGTCGCGCAGCTTGCGGAGTCAGTCCAGATCAATGCTTTTTCCGCATTCAACCATGCAAGGTCCGCGGGAAAGCTGTGGATTGCCGCCGGCGAAAACGCACCCGCGGGTTTGAGTATTCGCGATGATCTGCGCACCCGCCTGGGCTGGGGCCTTGTTTACCGGCTGCAGCCTTTGAGTGACGAGGACAAACGGGCTGCCTTGATCTTGCATGCAAAGAGTCTGGGGTTCAAGCTGGATTCCGCCATCGCGGCCTGGCTGTTAACCCGCCATGGCCGTGATCTGGGCTATTTATTGCAAGTGGTTGAAGCGCTCGACCGGTACAGCTTGCAAACGCGGCGTCGCGTCACCTTGCCGCTATTGAAAACCCTGCTGACCTGATTCGGCGTTACGCTTTCTGGTTTTCCTCGGCGATTTCCTTGCGCACCTGGTCCATGTCCAGCGCCATCACCTGACCCAGCAACTGATCCAGGCCCGAAGCAGGCAGCGAACCGGGTTGGGAAAAAATGATAATTTGTTCACGGAAAACCATCAGGGTCGGGATGGAACGAATATTGAAGGCAGCGGCCAGTTCCTGCTCGGCCTCGGTGTTGACCTTGGCAAACACGATACCTTCGTGTTTGTCCGAAGCGGCTTCATAAATGGGGGCAAACGCGCGGCAGGGCCCGCACCAGGGCGCCCAGAAATCGACAATAACGACGTCATTGCCCGTAATGGTTTGCTGAAAGTTGTCCTTGTTGAGTTCGAGGGCTGCCATGTTGATCCAGATATGTTCAGAGAGATAATGGGAAAGTAAGCCAATAAAAACGGCGCGGTTAAAGCCGCGCCGCAATTGCCACCCTATCACGGGCGACGGGTCCGCGCAATGCGCGGTCTTCTTGGTGTGGGCAGCCAGAAATCCGGCTGGGGTCCCCATGTACGAGCCGAAGCCGGCTCGTCTGAAAATCCTTACTTGGCAAACGCCTGCTGAAACATGCTGCGGCTGGGTTCCGCCGGCCGAGTCAAATTCTGGCTGCGGCGAAGATTGCCACGAACTTCTGCCCGGTTAACCGCCATGATCAGTTCTGTCGCCAGAACACGTGCCTGGTGCGGAGACAGCTTGAGGTCGCATTCGCCATTGCTGAGCGTAAAAGCAACCCTGTCCTTGCCGCCATTATCTTCAACCAGACTGATGCTTACTGCTGTGCCGTTGTCGAGTTCCATTTCCTTTGCTCCTTCATTCATCCTGGGTGCTTCCTTTCTTGCAGACTGTGTGCCAGGCCGGAATGATAGCGACGAAAAATGAAAAACCTGTGAAATCAAGGATTTTCTACGGCAGCAAATCGTACTCAGCGAATTTGGGCCAGGGATTCTGACGAAGCCCCGACAGGCTAGTCCGGAAAGTTGACGATTACTGAGAAACGGGCCTGACTTTGCCCGACAACAAGGTATACGCGACTGGAATGACGAACAGCGTCAATAGCGTACCCAACAACAATCCACCAACAATTACCCAGCCGATTGGCGAACGTGATTCGGCTCCCGCTCCGGTTGCAATGGCCAGCGGCACCGCACCCAACACCATGGCGGCAGTGGTCATCAGGATTGGGCGCAGCCGTAGCGCGGCCGCCTCCACCACCGCATCGTGCACGGTTCTGCCCTGTTCCCTGAGCTGGTTGGCAAATTCCACGATCAGAATTCCGTGCTTGGTGATCAGCCCCACCA
This sequence comes from Thiobacillus sp., assembly GCA_018263115.1. Lineage (GTDB taxonomy): Bacteria > Pseudomonadota > Gammaproteobacteria > Burkholderiales > Thiobacillaceae > UBA6918. The sequence continues at coordinate 95,261 of JADFDC010000001.1, read as the reverse complement.
GCATGATGAGCCCGATCTGGCTATATACATTAAGCGTGCCGCCTGTCAGTTTCAGCGCCAGCAACGCGCCAGTCATGGCCAGCGGCACGGTCAGCATGATGACAAGCGGTCCCCTGAAACTTTCAAACTGCGCGGCCAGCACGAGATAAATGAATACCAGCGCCAGTCCAAAAGTGACCAGCAGGGTTTTTCCGGATTCCCTGAACTCTCGCGATTGTCCATCAAGCGTGGTCTGGAAACTGGCCGGCAGGGTTTCCTTTGCCGCCTGATCCATGAATGTCAGCGCATCACCCAGGGTATAGCCGGGTGCGATATTTGCCGAGATGATGGCCGCCCGCTGCCGGTTGAAGTGATTAAGTTCCTTGGGCGCCACGGTTTCTTCGATCGCAATCAGATTGGACAGCGGCGTCAGATCGCCATCCGCGCCCCGCACATACACCACGCCCAGATCCTGTGGCGTCGCCCGATCTTTGGGATCAAGCTGAACGATGACGTCATATTGTTCTCCCTCCCGCTTGAATCGGGTGACTTCGCGCCCGCCCATCAGCGATTCCAGCGTCCGGCCGATGCTGTCCACGCCTACACCCATGTCTGCCGCCTTGTCCCGATTGACCGAAACGGAAAGTTGCGGTTTGTTGAGCTTGAGGTCGGTATCCGCATTGACCAGCCCAGGATAGATCCTGACCTTGGCCATGAGTTTTTCCAGCGCCTCATCCAGTGCCTGATAAGTCGGCGCCTGCACGACAAATTGCAGAGGCGGGTTGCGAAAGCTTTGTCCCAGCGACGGCGGGTTGATGGGAAACGCGAGCACGCCCGGCATGGAAACAAACATGCGCGGCCCCAGCGACTGGGTTATCTCCATCTGGCTGCGCGCGCGTTCTTCCCAAGGCTTCAGCATCACAAAAGAAAGTGCGGTGTTAACCGGGTTGGGTCGCTCCAGCCCTGGCGCCACGACGACAAATGCCGTCCGGATTTCCGGCACTGATTGATAAATTCCTTCCAGTTGCCGCGCATACTGGTCGGTATACGCCATGGTCGAGCCTTCCGGCGCCAGCATGAAACCGATGAAGAAACCTCGATCTTCGGTTGGCGCCAGCTCCGATTTCAGGGATTTCATCAGCCCCCAGGCTGCGACGGCCGCCAGAACAAACAGGGCTATGGTTATCCAGCGGGCATTCAGGATATGGGCCAGCAAATTCCGGTAACCCCGGTTCATGCCATTCAGTATCCGTTCTCCCAGCATGAACAGCGTCCCGTGACGGGTTTCATGTTTAAGCAGGCGGCTGCACATCATGGGCGTGAGCGTCAGGGCCACAAAGCCAGATACCAGCACAGCGGCTGCTACCGTCAAGGCAAATTCCGTAAACAGCCGCCCGGTATTGCCGGTGGCAAACGCCAGCGGCGCGAATACCGAGGCCAGCGTGAGCGTCATGGCCAACACCGCGAAGCCGATTTCCCTGGCGCCTTTGCGGGCGGCTTCCATCGGCGGCATGCCTTCCTCGATATGGCGGTAGATGTTTTCCAGCATGACAATCGCGTCGTCCACCACCAGGCCAATGGCGAGCACCAGTCCAAGCAAGGTCAGCACGTTGATCGTGAAACCAAACATGTAAAGAAAAGCGAACGCGCCGATAAGTGAAACCGGGATGGTGACGAAGGGAATCAGCGTGGCGCGCCAGGAACGCAGGAACAGGAAAATCACTGCCACCACCAGCACCAGGGCTTCTCCCATGGTCTTGTATACCGCGTCAATGCTTTTCTCGATGAAAATCGAGCTGTCAAAGCCGATTTGCAGCTTCATGCCCGGCGGCAGGTTTTTTTGTAGCCTGGGGATCTCGGCTTTGATCGCCCGCGCGACTTCCAGCGTATTTGCCGTGGCCTGTTTGACGATGCCCAAACCGACAGCAGGCTGGGTATTGACGCGGACGATATTGCGATCGTCTGCCGCCCCCAGTTCAACCCGTCCCACATCTTGAATACGCACCGGCGTGCCGCCCACCTGGCGAATAATCACATTGCCGAATTCTTCCGGCGTTTTCAGATCCGTGGAAGCCTGGACCGTGAATTCGCGCATGTCACTTTCGATGCGCCCGGCAGGCAATTCCACGTTCTGTGAATGCAGGGCCGCTTCCACATCCTGGACGGTCAATCCATACGCCACCAGCCGTTGGGCATCCAGCCACACGCGCATGGCATATCGGCGCTCTCCGCCAACGATGACCGAGGCCACACCCGGCAGGGTTTTCAATTGATCCGCGACGATGCGATCGGCGTAATCAGTGATCTCCAGCGGACTTTGCCGGTCACTGGAAAAGGCCAGCCAGATGATCGCCTGCGCGTCCGCTTCGATTTTGGCCACTATTGAATCATCTGCTGCTTCTGGCAACAGGCCGCGAACCCTTGCCACACGGTCGCGGACATCATTGGCCGCGGCCTCGGGGTCACGCTCGCGCAGGAATTCAACTGTAATCTGGCTGACTTCTTCCCGGCTTACGGACTTGACTGTCCGCACGCCTTCGATGCCAGACAAGGAATCTTCAAGTGGCTGGGTGACCTGGCTTTCAATGACTGAAGCGGATGCGCCCTTGAACACGGTGCGTACCGACATGATGGGCGCATCGATATTGGGATATTCACGGACAGGCAGGCGGTCGAAGGAAATCACGCCAAGCAGTACGATCATGAGGCTCATGACCGTGGCCAGCACCGGCCGACTGATGGACAGGGATGAGAGGACCATGTAGTTAAGGCGCCTTCAGTTTCGACTGTTCAGGGCTTGGCGCCGGGTTTTTGCTGCTGCATCTTCTGCATCATCTGCATGACGGCTTCAACCGGCGCCACCGGGGCGCCCGGCTTCAGTTTAAGCAGGCCATCCACCACGATCGTGTCTCCTGCCTTGACACCTGAAACCACTTCCACCTGTCCAGGCGAACGGCGGCCGATCTGCACCGGGGTCAGATCGGCCTTGCCCTCGATTACCTTATATATATATGTCTGTTTGCCCTTGGGCAGGATAGCCTGTTCCGGGACCACGACTGCATTGGGCCTTCTGCCCAGGTCAGCCGACACACGGGCAAACATGCCTGGTTTCAGGTTGCCGGCTGTATTGGGAATTCTCGCCCTGACCAGGGCACCGCGTGTCGCCAGATCCACCACTGGCTCAATGGCATAGACTTTCCCGCTGAATGTCCGGCCTGGCATTGCGTCAACCGTTACGCTGACAAGCTGTCCGATTTTCACCAGGGGCAAATACACTTCGGGTACCCTGACATCAAGATTGAGCTGGTCGATGGCCGCCAGTTCAACTATGTCATCGCCTTTCTTGACATAGGCACCCGGGCTGACTTTGCGCAAACCCGCCAATGCCGTGAAAGGCGCACGAATGACCGTTCTCGCCAACGCAACCCTAACTTCCTGGACCTTTGCTTTCACAATATCCAGATTGGCTTGCGCTTCATCCAGCGCCTGCTGACTGATGAAACCCTTTCCGGCCAGTTCCGCATTGCGCTTGAACCGGCTCTCTGCAAGTTTCAGATCGGCTACTGCTGCCGCCAGCGCGGCACGTTGCTCGGCGTCATCCAGTTTGACGATGACGTTGCCCTTCTTGATGGCTTGCCCTTCGCGAAAAGTAAGACTCACAATCCGGCCATCAATCTCGGGCCTGAGAATGACTTGCTCATGTGGAACAAGCGTTGCGGCCGCGGTGACAATATCTGATACCGGAGCGGACTGTACCTGCATCATCCTGACTGGTACAGGCTGATTACCACCAGGCGGTTGCGCCCAGGCAATCCCGGATGAGAGCATAAGCATGAGCAGAGTCGTTTGCATGGCGAACATCATTTGCACGAAAACCTTATCCTACCCGTAAGTTCATTGCATGGCACACGATCATCAGAATAACAGGGGCACACCATCTTCCCTTGAATCACAACTTAAATAGACAGTTTTGAGGAAGCCTGTTGCGAAACGGGTTAGCCAGATGAGTGAGAACTGACTTAATGGATGTCATGCGCTCTATGCGCGGGGGGTGCCTGAATTGAAAAAAGGGGGCCACATGGGCCCCCTTTGTCTTGCCGAATCCGGCTTGACTCTTAAAGCCCAAATGGCTTGATGACTGGCATAGAAGGAGCAGGTGCCGGCGCAGGCGCTGCCGCAGGGGCAGGCTTGGCGGGAGCGGCCTTCTTTGCAGCAGGCTTCTTGGGAGCGGCCTTCTTTGCAGCCGGTTTTTTAGCAGCAGGTTTCTTTGCAACTGCTTTCTTTGCAGCCGGCTTTTTAGCAGCAGGCTTTTTAGCAGCAGGCTTCTTGGGCGCTGCTTTCTTTGCAGCCGGCTTCTTGGCTGCGGGTCTCTTGGGTGCTGCTTTTTTCGCGGCCGGCTTCTTGGCAGCGGGCTTCTTGGGAGCCGCTTTCTTGGCTACAGGCTTTTTGGCAGCGGGCTTCTTGGGAGCCGCTTTCTTGGCTGCAGGCTTTTTGGCAGCGGGCTTCTTGGGCGCCGCTTTCTTGGCTACAGGCTTTTTGGCAGCGGGTTTCTTGGGCGCTGCTTTCTTTGCAGCCGGCTTTTTAGCTGCAGGCTTCTTGGCAGCGGGCTTTTTGGGGGCTGCTTTCTTGGCTACAGGCTTTTTTGCAGCGGGTTTCTTTGCGGGTGCAGCTTTTTTGGCTGCGGGCTTCTTGGCAGCCGGTTTTTTGGCTGCGGGTTTCTTTGCAGTTGCCATACATCACTCCTTAGAAGTTGAACAAATTCACTACTACTACGAATAAAGCGTGCAGAGGTTTGTAAATGCACTTCCAAAGCGTGGCATCCACATCCGGCATCAATTTTCGAAGGCTTCAATTCGAGAAACTTCCGAAACCCGCTTGGGGCGGGCGATACCAAAGCTCCGCTTGGTGAGCCTCATTCTAGATACTTTTTCGGACACTTCAACAATTAGTTGAGGATATTTGAAATATTTCTGATCAAAAATGTGGCGCATCCACAAATGATATTGAGGCGATACTATTTTAAAGCCGTTCCTAAAAGTCAGGTCCCCTCTGAAAGCTAGTAAACAAGCCATTCTCCAGCCATCAGCCCCTCGATGGATTCCCGTTCTCGGATGAGCCTGATTTCGTTTTTGTTCAACAGTACTTCTGCCGCGCGAGGGCGGCTATTGTAGTTGGAGCTCATGCTCATGCCGTATGCGCCCGCCGAAAGTACCGCTAACAGCGACCCTTCCTTTACAGCCAGGCTCCGCTCAAGGCCAATAAAATCGCCGGTTTCGCACACTGGGCCGACAACATCGCAGGTCATTCCCAAGTCTCCGGAATCCAGAACCGGGACGATGTCATGAAAGGCGTCGTAGAGCGCCGGCCGCATGAGATCGTTCATGGCGGCATCAACTACAACGAAATTCTTGCTGTCGCCAGACTTTACATATTCAACACGGGTAAGCAGCAAACCCGCGTTCCCCACCAGCGAGCGGCCAGGCTCGACAATGATTTCCTGGGAACGCCCCTTGAAGCGTGAAATCAGAATGTCCCGGTAGGCCGCCATATCCGGCGGCGTTTCATCCCGATAGCGAATACCGATCCCGCCACCAATATCGATGTGCCTAAGCTCGATCCCCAAAGATTTCAGTGCGTCTACCAGATTGAGCACGCGGTCGAGCGCGTCCGCGATGGGGGCCAGGTCGATCAGTTGAGAACCAATGTGGCAATCGACTCCAACAACCTCAATGCCGGGCAAGTCCGCCGCCTGCAGGTATAGCTTTGGGGCCTGATCAATCGGGATGCCAAACTTGTTCTGCTTCAACCCGGTGGAGATGTAGGGATGGGTTTTAGGATCGACATCCGGATTGACCCGGAAGGAGACTGGAGCGATTTTCCCCATCTCTTTCGCCAATCGGCTCAACCGAGCCAGCTCGCTTTCGGATTCAACATTGAAGCATCGAATTCCGACGTCCAAGGCTGCCCGCATCTCTGGCTCTGTCTTCCCCACACCCGAAAACACGATCTTTGACGCTTGCCCGCCGGCCTTGATCACCCGCGCCAGCTCACCGCCGGACACGATGTCGAACCCGGCCCCCAGTCTGGCAAAATGCTGGAGGATGGCCAGGTTGCCGTTTGCCTTGACGGCGTAACAGATCAAATGAGGCAATCCGGCAAGCGCCCGCTCGTAAGACTGGAAGGATTCGGTCAGTGCGGCTTGCGAATAGACATATAAGGGGGTGCCATACTCGCGTGCCAAGTCTTCGAGGGACACCTCCTCCAGGAAAAGGCGTCCATCAATTCGGTGCAGGTGGTTCATTTGCTGGATTGCTGAAAGTTGACCGGCTTCTGGTCCGGCAAGGTAAGCGCGCCCTTGGAACCGCAGGCGGTCAGCTGCGACAATAGCAATAACAGAGCGGCGGTAATTGAACGAGAATTCATGCTTGCGATGTTAGCATGTGCAAAGCAAGAGCGTGTTCACCCAGCGGTGAATTCCCCGTCCGGCAGCCCGTATCTGGATCCACATCATGAACGAAACTGATTTTCTCAAACTGACAGGCGCGGCCTTTTCCCGGATTGAACAGGCTCTGGAACAGGCCGACCTGGATTTTGAACAGCCGGCTGACGGCATACTGGAAGTAGAGTTTGATGACGGCGGCAAAATCGTGATCAACCGCCATGCCGCAACCCAGGAAATATGGGTAGCTGCCCGTGCTGGCGGATTTCACTTCCGCCATGACGGGCAAACCTGGCGCGATACACGGGACAACTCAGACCTGTTCGTCAGACTGACCGAGCTGGCCGCGGCCCACGGCGGCATGCTTGTCTTCAGCTAGTCGCCGCCCCGGGCACCATTCAAAATGGCTTAGTCACGCAGGTTGGAAAACAGGTAGTTGCTTTCCTTCTGGGGAGCATGGCACCCAAAGCAGGCTTGGGCCGCATTTCCACCTACGACCGGTTTCCCGGGATCGCCTGCGGCAAAGCCCTCAAATCCCCAGCCACCCGTATCGGTGAACCGCTTCTTGTCCCGGACCATCACACCCAACACCTTCCGCTTGCCCTCGGTCAAGGCATTGCCCTCATTCCTCGCCTCCAGCAAATCAAACACGATTACAGAGCCGTCCTGGAATTTCCCGGTCCGATAGCCTTTTACCGCCTTGGGATTCGCATAGATATGATGCAGGCCGCCAAAGGACTCGTATAGCGGGTGTCCAGGCTTCAATTCCATGGATTTCACATGACGCCAGTCTCGATAGCCGTCCGGGTAGGCAACTTTCATGGCATCGGCTGCCAGTGCATTGGCTGCCGACAGGCTCATCGCCAGAAATAACAGTGTCTTCATTTTGGTCTCCTCTATTTAGTATCGACACGATACGTTTCGTGTCGATACTATTCTATACAGACATGCGGTCTTGTCAAGGAATCCGGCCATGCCTAATATGAAGACATGAAAAACCAGACACTGATCCTTCTGGATACCGTCGAACGGCTGGGGAATCTATTGCGAACAGGGTTGCGCCAGGCCGGTGTGATTCAGGGCCTGCAACCCATTCACCTCCAGGCTTTGCTGTATTTGAATGAAGCCAATCGTTACAGTAACACCCCGCAGGCGCTGGCCGAATATCTCGGACTGACCAAGGGTACCGTTTCCCAAAGCTTGTTACTTCTGGCCCGGCGAAAACTGATTGCCCGGCACGCCGACGAAAAGGACGGCCGCATTGTCCGGCTGACCCTGACCGACAAGGGGAAAGACGTATTGAAGGAGCTGGGGCTGACCAATACCTGGCGTGAGGCATTGGCGGAAGCCAGCCCAGCCAGACTGAGTTCAGCCACCAAGGTTTTGAAGGAAGCGCTGGCCAGAATGCAGGTAAAAAATGGACTGAAAACCTTTGGCGTGTGCTCGACCTGCCAGCACAATCTGCACATCGGCCCCCGCAGCTATGTCTGCGGACTGACCAAGGAAAAGCTGTCCAGCCGGGAAGTCAGCAAGATTTGCCGGGAACACCTGCCCATTGAAGAAAAGACGGTTTAGCGTCCTGCCGACGCCATTTTTCCCCGAGCACGAGCGACAGCAGCCTTGACCTGATCCGGAGCCGTCCCCCCGACATGATTCCTGGATGACAATGACCCCTCCAATGTCAGCACAGCACGGACATCTTGCCCCAACAACGGGCTGAATGCCTGCAGTTCATCCAAGGGCAGATCCGCCAAATCGCATTTATTAATCTCGGCCGCCCGCACCGCTCGTGCCACCGCCTCGTGGGCATCGCGGAAGGGCAGACCCTTTTTAACCAGATAATCAGCCAGATCAGTCGCAGTCGAAAACCCCTCATGGGCTGCCTGACGCATCGCTTGGGGCTTGACACGTACCCCCTTCAACATATCCGCGTAGATTTTCAGGGTGTCCAACAGGGTGTCCACCGTGTCGAATATCGGCTCCTTGTCCTCCTGGTTGTCCTTGTTATAGGCCAGCGGCTGCCCCTTCATCAGGGTCAGCAACCCCATCAGATGCCCAAACACCCGGCCGGTCTTGCCCCGGACCAGCTCAGGCACGTCCGGGTTTTTCTTTTGCGGCATGATGGATGAGCCTGTGCAAAAGCGATCCGCCAGATCAATAAAGCCGAAGCGGGGGCTCATCCACAGAATCAGTTCTTCGGACAAACGCGAGAAATGCATCATGATCAGCGATGCTGCAGCAGCGAATTCGATGGCGAAATCCCGATCCGACACCGCATCCAGGGAATTCTCGCAAACCCCATCAAAGCCCAGTTCGCGTGCGACAAACTCCCGATCAATGGGATAGCTGGTACCCGCCAGCGCCGCGGCACCCAACGGAAGCCGATTGATGCGTTTCCTGGCATCCGCCAGACGTGCATGATCCCTGTCCAGCATCTCGAAATACGCCAGCATGTGGTGCCCAAAGGTCACCGGCTGAGCAACCTGCAAATGGGTAAACCCCGGCATGACGGTATTCGCATGCTGCTCAGCCAGATCCAGCAGGCTGTTCTGGCATGCCCGAATGCCATCCAGAGTGCGATCAACGGCATCACGCAGATAAAGCCGGATATCCGTGGCCACCTGGTCGTTGCGCGAGCGCCCGGTATGCAGCCGCTTGCCCGCATCGCCGATTTTCGCGGTCAGGGCTCTTTCAATATTCAAATGCACATCTTCCAGGTCCAGCGACCATTCGAATTGGCCGGCCCGGATTTCTGCCAGAATTTCCGCCATGCCCTGTTCAATAGCTGCGAAATCCTTGGGAGAAATCACCCCGACTTGGGCCAGCATGCGGGCGTGGGCGAGCGAACCCTTTATATCGAACTCGGCTAGCCGATAATCAAAAGGTATGGAGGCCGTAAAACGCTTGACCAGTTCGTCGACGGGCTCGGAAAACCGTCCCGACCAGGCCCCTGTGGGTTTATCCATGATGACCATTCATGATGCAAAGTAAAAATCATAACAACCAGCCAGGGGTTTTGCCGAATTTCTGCCATTTGGGCACCAGCCTGCGCGTCATTATTGCCGTTGAGGCAGGCGCAATTTTCGCCGCGCTTGCTGGCGCAACCGGCTTGCAGGATGGCTTTCTTGTTTTTTCAGAATGGTCGGCATTGATCCAGCCCGCTCTTTTGATAACCCTGCTCGCACTCTGTCTGGCCTCGCCTTTGGCGCGCAGACTGAACTACATGGGAGGAATGACGGTGTTTTTTTCCGTGGGCACAGCCATGCCTGCGATTGCGGCCGCATTATTCACCTGGCTGCTACCGGATGCGGAATTGCTTTCACCCACTCGAACACTCGCATTCAGCGCTCTGGCGAGTATTACCCTGACTGGATACTTCTATCTGCGCGGCAAGGCACTCTCGCCCGCAGTCACCGAGGCCCGGCTCCAGGCGTTACAGGCCAGAATCCGTCCGCATTTCCTGTTCAACAGCCTGAATGCCGTACTGTCTCTGGTGCGTTCCGATCCCCGCCGGGCGGAACATGCACTCGAGGATTTGTCCGAGCTTTTTCGCGCGCTCATGCGAGAAAACCGTGACCTGGTTCCGTTACAGGACGAACTTTATCTAACAAAAGCCTATCTGGGCCTGGAACAACTGCGTTTGGGCGACCGTTTGTCGGTTGACTGGCATATCGACAAGATGCCGTCCGATGCCTTGATCCCGCCGCTTGTCATCCAGCCGCTGGTCGAAAATGCGGTTTATCACGGCATCGAACCCCATCGCGAACCCGGGCAAATCAGCCTGAATATCTACCGCAGCGGCGACACTGTACATATCGTCATACGCAATCCTTATGCCGAATCCGGATCGCATCACGCGGGCAACAAACTTGCTTTGGGCAACATCCGAGAACGTCTGGCTTTACATTTCGACCTGGACGCTACCCTCAAGTCCGAGTTGATGGGGGCCGTATATCAGGTGCATATCAGCCTTCCCTATACCCGTGCACCCAAACACCGAAACCCCGTTGCGCCTGCTCGTCGTGGATGACGAGGCGCCAGCGCGCCGCCGCCTCTGCGAAGTTCTGGAAGATTGCAGCCATCAATTGCCCCTGCAAGTGGTTGGCGAAAGCGACAACGGCGTGGACGCGCTGGAAACCGCGCAGCGCGAGCGGCTGGATGCGCTGTTGTTGGATATACGCATGCCCGGCATGGACGGCATCGAAGTCGCCCAGCACCTGCAAAAACTGCATCGCCCACCTGCCGTGATTTTTACCACCGCGTATGACAATTACGCCTGCCAGGCATTTGAGGTCAATGCGGTCGATTACCTGATGAAACCTGTGCGCGCCGAACGTTTGGTTGCCGCTCTCGGCAAGGCCAGGAACCTCACCCAATCAACCCTGGATGCACTCAGGCAGGCCCACCCCAAGGCCCGAACACACCTGTCTCTGTCTGAAAAAGGCAAACTGCGGCTGGTACCGGTCGAGGACATCCTTTATCTGAAAGCGGAATTGAAGTACATCACGGTCAAAACCGTTGAGCGGGAATATCTGCTGGAAGAATCGCTGGTCAAACTGGAGGCGGAATTTGGTGACCGCTTTCTGCGCATCCATCGCAATTGTCTGGTCGGGAAAGATCTGGTGGAGCAGGTTGGCAAACTGTCTGGTAGCGAAGATGGCCATTTTGTCCGGCTGCGCGGACTGGATGAAGCCCTGCCGGTCAGCCGGCGCCAGTATTCCCAGCTTCGGGAATTTTTCCGCTAGATAAGCGCTGATTTATTCAGTGGTCACTAGTTCTTTTTGCCTCGGATCTTCTCGAGTCCCTCATCTATCGCCGATTCAATATAACCAAAGTAGTAATCAGGCGTCAGCAATCCAACAATGGGTTTGGACAACTCCTTGCCCTGCGCGTCCACCACTTTAATTGTCGGTACCATAAAGACTTTTTGCCCTGCTGCATAAGCGCCATGGGTAGTCTTTTTGCCGTCAAAACCAACCAGCTTCCAGTCCGATCCCACCTCAACCTGGCGGATGATGACTTTGTCGCGGTAAGCCGGGTCAGTCACCATGGGGCCAAGAAATTCGTTTTTCACCCGCTCGCAATAATGACATTCCGGGCTGGTAAACAAAAGCATGATCGGCACTTTACGATTCGTCGCCTCCCGGCTTTCGGTCTTCAGGCTATCCGTCAGCGGAACATCAGCCTGGCCTGCGGCCATCACTGGCAACCCGAATGCGCATGCTAGAATGCCAGCGGCCAGTAACCGGGTTCTCATTAGATAACTCCTTAAGATAAAGAATGCGGCAGAAACTGCCGCATGGCTCCTATAAATATGCGGCAAATCGCCGCTAGGCAACAGCGTAATTTACTACCAAATTCATGGCTCAACTCCGCCCCCTGATCATTGCCACCCGTGAAAGCGCCCTCGCGCTATGGCAAGCGCACCATGTGCGCGACCGTTTGATGAACCTGCATCCCGGCCTTCAGGTTGAATTGCTGGGGATGACCACACAGGGCGACCAGATTCTGGATGTCACGCTGAACAAAATCGGCGGCAAGGGCCTTTTTGTCAAAGAGCTGGAGCTTGCTTTGCTGGAAGGGCGAGCAGACATCGCCGTGCATTCCCTGAAAGATGTACCCATGACCCTGCCGGACGGATTCGCCCTGGCCGCAATCGGTGAACGCGAAGACCCGCGCGATGCTTTTGTATCAGGTAAATACCATCAGCTTTCAGAATTGCCCCCCGGCGCCATCGTCGGCACCTCCAGCCTTCGGCGCGAATCCCAGTTGCGCGCCCGTTATCCCCACCTCGACATCCAGCCGCTGCGTGGCAACGTCAACACCCGCCTGCGCAAACTGGATGAAGGTCTGTACGACGCCATCATCCTGGCTGCGGCAGGCCTGAAACGACTGGGCTTCGCGGATCGCATTGCTGCCTTGTTGGAACCGGAACAAAGCCTGCCGGCGGCAGGGCAAGGCGCGCTGGGAATAGAAATCCGTGCGGACCGGGAAGACTTGTTGCCCCTGCTTGCACCCTTGCACCATTCCGAAACAGCAGCCTGCGTACGAGCGGAACGTGAAGTCTCGCGCCAGCTTGGCGGCAGCTGCCAGGTGCCCTTGGGCGCTTACGCCATTATCCGCAACAAGCACCTCTATATACGAGGATTCGTCGCCCGACCCAGCGGCGCACCCTACATTCAGGCGGAAGTATCCGGTTCCCCGGATGATCCGGAAAATCTGGGCAAGCAATTGGCCCAAGCCCTGCGCGAGCAGGGTGCCGAACAAATCATCGCTTCGCTTGGATAATCCATCCGGCAGTCGCGTGGATACCCCCCAGCCGCTTGCGGGAAAACGCATTTTGGTCACCCGCCCGCTTGAGCAGGCGGATCGGTTGATCGACCTGATTCGTTCATCCGGCGGGGAAGCCGTCATGTTCCCGGCGATAGAAATCCTTGGCCCGTCCGATCATGCCATCCTCAACAAACAAATCGACCTGCTTCACACCTATGATTTGGCCATTTTTATCAGCCCTACCGCAGTCAAGCACGGGGTAAAACATCTAACGGCAAGACGTGCGTGGCCTTCCGGGCTGCCTATTGCAGCCGTTGGGCCGGGCAGCGCTCGCGCACTTGAAGCCTGCGGGTTTCAGCGCATCATTTTGCCAACCGGCCATTCGGACAGCGAAGCCTTGCTGGCATTACCCGAGCTGAACCGCGTTTCGGGCAAACGCATTATTATTTTTCGCGGAGAAGGCGGCCGTGAGGTGCTGGCCACAACCTTGCGCCAGCGCGGCGCTGAAGTCGTCTATGCAGAATGTTACCGACGAGCAAAGCCCGTGAGCTCGCTGGCGCCCATCCTCGAATCACACCTGCGGACACCGCTTTCCGCCATCACGATTACAAGTACGGAAGCCCTGAACAACCTGCTCGATATCGCTGGCACGACGAATCAGCCGGTACTGGCCGACATCCCGTTTTTTGTTCCGCATCAGCGGATTGCGGAGTCTGCCCGCCAGCGCGGTATCCAGACAGTCATCACAGCGGAAGGTGGGGATGCGGGTCTGGTGGAAGGTATGGTTAAATTCTTCCCATCATGAACGATCAACCCGCCGCCCCCAATTCTTTGCCAGATTTGCCTCGCCGCCCTTTTCAATTCAATTGGGGAGTCGTACTGGCCATGATCGCCATGGTCATGGCGGCAGGTGTCTGGCTGGATAGCCGGGATCAGTCCCGGGGGGCCAAAACCGAGCTTGCGCGAAAGCTGTCCGAATTTGATGCGGCCGTAAAAGAGAGCAAGTTGCTGGCACGCAATGCCGACGACACCACCCGCGAGGTAGCTTCGAGGCTTGCCCAGGTGGAAGCCCAGTTGGCCAACTCGAAAGAGCAACAGCTTGCGCTTGAATCGCTTTACAAGGAACTTTCTCGCGACCGTGATCAATGGGTGCTCGCCGATGTCGAGCAAATTTTGCTGACCGCCAACCAGCAACTGCAACTGGCTGGCAACATCAGAGCCGCCATTGTCGCGCTGGAGACCGCGGATCAAAGCTTGATCAAGCTGGACAAGCCACAATTTACCGCAATCCGACAGGCCATCAGCAATGATTTGGCCAGATTGCGCGCGGTCCCGGAAATCGATCAAACCGGCATCAGCGTGCGCTTGATTGCCTTGGCCGAGCACATTGAAAAATGGCCGCTCTCAAGCGCCCACACTCAAGCAGTTGTCGGCAACCAGAAAAACCGGCCGCCACTGGCTCAGGGCCTGTTGTCCGAACTGAAGAATCTGGTACAAATCCGCCGGCTGGATCAGGGCGAACCCGCCCTGCTGACGCCTGATCAGGAATACTTTCTACGCCAGAACTTGAAACTGCGGCTGCTTAGCGCTCGCCTCTCGGTTCTTTCACATAACGAACCGGGCTATCAGTCCGACCTTAAGGCCGCCGGGGTGCTGCTCGCGCGATACTTCAACACACGCGACACGGGCGTATTGGCCGCCCAGACAGAATTGCGCAAACTGGCCGGACTTCGCGTTGCCCCAAACATGCCGGACTTGAAGGAAAGCCTGTCAACCGTACAACGATTCAGGGAAGCCCGGCAATAATGCGATGGCTGGTTTCCCTCATCGTTCTAGCCATGGTTGCCGTGGGTCTTGCCCTGGCCGGCCGCTATGACCCCGGCTATGTCGTGCTGGTCTATCCGCCCTGGCGCGCCGAGCTCTCGTTTGTCAGCTTTCTGTTATTGCTGGGGCTGCTGGTAACCGGCGCCTACCTGTTGACCCGGCTTGCCATCCTTACCCTTAACCTGCCCGAGGCAGTCAAGGCACGCAATCAAAAGCGTGAAGCCGAAAAACAGAATGCGCTGTTTACGGAGGCCTTGGCAGCTTATCTGGAAGGCCGTTACCAGGAAGCGGAAAAACTGGCCAGCCGCATCCAGGCCGATTCCGCCCGTGTGCAGCTTGGCCGTGTATTGGCTGGGCGAGCGGCCGGAGAAATCCGGGCTTATTCGCGGCGTGACGCTTATCTGGCGGAAGCCCGGGAGAGCGATTCGCCGCTTGCCGCCCTGTTTGCAGACGCGGAAGGCCGACTCGCCGAACGGGACGCCACTGGCGCGCTAAGCGCCATCGAAGCAGGCAAAGTCATCGCACCCGCACACACCGCGCTGCTTCGTCTGGAATTGAAGGCGCGCCAAATGCTGGGCCAGTGGGATGAAGTGCTGAAGCTGTCCGAGCAGCTATCCAAGGCCAACGCACTGGAACCTGCCGTCATCCAGCACATCCAGCGCGCGGCGCATCTGGGCAATATCAAGCGCCGGGCTGACGACGACAAAGGACTGCTCGAGTACTGGAAGAAATTGCCGGAAACCTTCAAATCCGACCCAGCCAATGCGCTTGAGGCAGCGAATGCATTTGCCAGCCTGGGCGGTCACGATACAGCCGTGGAAATTCTGGAAACTTCGCTTAATGCCCACTGGGATCAAACGCTCGCCGCTCGATTTGGCCAGATCATTGGCAAAAGCCCCCTCAGACAAATCGAGCGGGCGGAAAAATGGCTGGCCGAGCGCCCTCGTGATGGCGCGCTGCTCATGTCGCTGGCGGATTTATGCGCGCATGAGAAGCTCTGGGGCAAGGCGCAAAGTTATGCCGAAGCCAGTCTCGCCGTCTCACCCAACATCGACGCGCACCTGGCGCTGGCGGCATTCAAGGAACAATCTGGTCAAATGACCGAGGCTTGCGGCCACCTCAAGCAGGCTTTACAACTCTGCCAACAGAAAAATTAACCTGGCTTCCGCTGGATATTAGTCCGCCTGATAAACAAAAGAATCTGCATAAAACGCGTCTTCCGGCAAACTGCGCGTCTGGGTAAATGACTGGCGGGCCGCATCAACCATTACCGGAGCGCCACAGGCATAGACCTCAAAGCCAGACAGATCATCGAAATCTTCCAGTACCGCCTGATGTACATAGCCGCGGCGGCCCTGCCACTGGTCTTCCGTCAAGGGATCGGACAGCACGGGAATGAAACTGAAATTGGAATGTTCCTGCTGCCACTGGATGGGTAACTCCGGCATGTAAACATCCTTCCTTGCCCGCGCGCCCCAGTAAAGAACCATCTGCCTGCTGCTCTCCTCGGCAAAGAAATGTTCCAGCATGCCCTTGATCGGCGCGAAGCCAGTGCCCCCAGCCACGAAAATGATGGGCTTGTCTGAGTCCTCGCGGATGAAAAAGCTGCCATGCGGCCCTTCAAAACGAAGAATGTCCTTTTCCTTCATTGCGCTGAATACATGGTCGGTAAACCTCCCGCCCGGAACATGCCTGAGATGCAAGTCGATGAACTCATCCGAGTGCGGCGGGTTGGCGATGGAATAACTGCGACGTCTTCCGTCCTTGAGCAGAAAATCGATGTATTGTCCCGCCAGGAATTGCAGACGCTCGTTGGCCGGCAGTTTCAACTGCATCAGCATCACGTCATCCGCCAGTTTCTGCAATTTCTGCACCCGACAAGGCAGGGTCTTGATGGGCACCTCGCCCGCCGCGCGAATTTCCTTCGCCTCGACAACCAGGTCGGTCAGCGGTTTGGCTACGCAGAACAGGACTTTGCCTTCCGCGATTTCCTCAGGCTTGAGCGTATTGGACTGAAATTTCCCGTAATCCACCTTGCCCTGCAATATCTTGCCTTTGCATGATCCGCACGCCCCGTTGCGGCAGCCGTACGGCAAGGTAAACCCTTCCCGCAAGGCGGCGGTCAGGATGGTTTCATCCTCATTGACATAAAACTGGTGTCCGCTGGGCTGGATCGTTACCTGATGTGACATGACTTAAAATTCGTTCATGAAAAAACTGTCATTGTTAATTGTGGGCATGGGCGACATCGGGACACGCCTTGCGTCCAGCCAACCCAACCAGCGTATTCTGGGCCTGGCCCGCTCGAGTGAATCAGCCGTTCGCGTCCGAAAGGCAAGCGCGCTTCCCGTAATGGCTGATCTGGACAAGCCAGGCAGTCTTAATCGAATCGCGGGTCTTGCGCCCTGGGTCGCGCACCTCGCGCCGCCGCCAGGGGATACTGAAGACGACTCACGCACCCGTCACCTCATCGCCGCATTGGGCAAAGCCGCCGCAAAGCGAGGCAGTCTACCACGCCGAATGGTCTATATCAGCACCAGCGGTGTGTATGGAAACTGCAATGGTGAAAGGGTTTTTGAACACCGGCCGACCGCCCCATCAAACAGCCGAGCCAAAAGAAGGGTCGATGCCGAACAGCAGTTGCGGCGGTTCGCAGCACGCAACGGCATCCGGCTTGTCATACTCCGCGCACCCGGAATTTATGCTGTCGACAGACTGCCCCTCGAGCGTATCCGCAAGCAAACCCCCGCCGTGCGAAGCGAAGAAGACAGTTACACCAACCACATTCATGCGGATGACCTGGCCAATCTGGTCAGACTGGTATTGTTCCGCGGCAAGCCCAACCGGGTTTACCACGCCGTGGACGACAGCGTGGAAAAAATGGGGGATTATTTTGACAGGGTGGCTGACCGTTTCGACCTGCCGCGCAGCCCGCGCATTACCCGCGCGGAAGCGCAAGTGGTTTTATCTCCCGCGCTGCTGTCTTTCCTGAACGAGTCGCGCATACTCGACAACACGCGGCTTAAAGCAGAACTGCGGGCAAAGCTCAAATATCCCGACGTGGAAACCTTTCTGAAATCACTTCCCTCTCGCGGGTGAATTCACCCTCGATTACTTCGTCGTTGGCGGCTTCATACCGCCGCATTGGTGGTTTGCGCCATGTTCCGGGTAACACCATCAACACCAGTGCCATGACATCGGTGATCAGGCCAGGAAACATCAGCAGCCCGCCCGCGATAAACAACCGCGTGGACGTAAACAGCGCCTTGAACGGGCTGTGGCCTTGTTGAAGGTTAAACAGCATGCGCGGAGCAAAGGCAAGTCGCTCGAAGCGAATTAATGCCAGCCCGCCAAAAAAAGCCGCCGCCAGCCAGACCAGCGTCCACCAGCCGGCCAAACCGGACATCCAGATAATGGACGCAACCTCAGCCACCGGAAAAGCAAGCATCGCGATCAGAAAAATCCATGCGGGCATGTAAGGCCTTTCATACAAAGCAAGACAAATATGGGCGTTTCATTCCAGTTCAATGCCCGGAGACTCTTTGTACAATGTTAGGCCATGGCTGCGCTGATTGTCTTTTCCACCTTCCCGAATGAATTACTTGCCCGCGAAGCGGCTGGCAAACTGATTGAAGAACGGCTTGCCGCGTGCATCAATATCCTGCCCGGTCTAACTTCGCTTTACCGGTGGAAAGGGAAGATTGAAGCTTCGCCGGAAGTGCTGCTGATTATCAAAACCACCCGTGATCGTTATCCCCAGCTTGAGTCTGCTCTCAAAGCCTGCCATCCTTACGAACTCCCCGAGATCCTCGCGGTCGCAACTGATGCCGGCCTGCCTGAGTATCTGCTGTGGGTAGCTGAAGAAATCGTCAACAACAAAGACAACCCGTAACGAGAGACTGCCATGAACCGCATGCTGAAATACCTGATCGCCTTGCCAGCCCTGTTGTTGTCGGTTGTGGTGTCACCCGCATCGGCCGAAGAAGATTTTCTCGACCCGGCGGAAGCATTCAAATTCAAGGCGCGTCCGCTCGACGCCAACACCATCGAAGCCGCCTGGAAAATTGCTGACGGCTATTATCTCTACCGGGACAAATTCAAGTTCTCATTGAGCGGCGCAAAACTGGGCAAGGCACAGTTTCCGGAAAGCAAAACCAAGAACGACCCCACTTTCGGCACCGTCGAAATCTACAAGAAATGGGCCATCATCAAACTTCCGGTTGAGCGCAAGCCCGGCAAGGCTTTGCCTGTCACGCTGAGCGCTACTTTCCAGGGCTGCGCCGAGGATGGTGTGTGTTACATGCCCATCACGGAAACCGCCAAATTCCAGTTGGTGGCTTTGGAAGCGCCCAAGAAGGAAGCTTCGGCATCCTCCACCCCCAAAAAGCCTGAGCCGTCGAAGCCTGATGCGCAACCTGAACCGCCTGCTGCAAAATCGGCAAACACTCAGCCCGAAATATCCACCCCGGGTGTTCAATCGAGCGCTGCTCTGGCGGGCTTGCGCACACTGGCCAGCGACGAAGGCGTGGAAGAGGAATTTCTGCCGCCAGAAGAGGCATTCAAATCCGCTGCCCGCATGAAAGATGCCGGTACCCTGTCAATCACCTATACGATCGCACCGGATTATTACCTTTACAGGGACAAGCTCAAATTTTCAGTGAAGTCTCCCGAAGGCGTAACTCTCGCGAAGGCCTCCACGCCACAGCCCGATGTCAAGGAAGACCCCAACTTTGGCCGTACCGAGGTCTATCATCACGACTTCACGGCTGATGTTCCACTCTCCCGCGCCCTGGGCGTGGGAGAGAAATTCACGGTTGAAATCAGTTATCAGGGTTGCAGCGAGAAGGGGATTTGCTATCCGCCTATCGACAAGTCGTTTACCTTGACTTCAACTGGTACGACAGCATCTGGCCAGTCTTCAGCCAGCCTTTTAAATACTCCCGCAGATGAAACCGCCGATACAGGTGATGCTGCAAGCATCGAACGCACGCTGAAGGGTGGCGGACTGTGGATGGCGATAGCCGCTTTCTTCGGTTTTGGTCTGGCGCTGTCGTTGACGCCCTGTGTATTCCCGATGATTCCCATCCTGTCGGGCATCATCGCCGGACAGAAACATGTGACTCGCAGCAGCGGTTTTCTCCTGTCACTGGCTTATGTGCTGGGCATGGCCATCACCTATGCCATTGTCGGCATCATCGCGGCCCAATCCGGAACGCTCCTGTCCAACGCCTTGCAGAACCCCATCGCGCTCGGTATTGGCGCGGCGATATTTGTGGCGCTGGCACTGTCGATGTTCGGTTTTTACGACCTGCAACTGCCCAGCGCTTTGCAAAGCAAGCTCACAGAAACCAGCAACAAGCTGCATGGCGGGCATTTCACCGGCGTATTCGGCATGGGCGCACTGTCCGCGCTGATCGTCGGACCCTGCGTGGCCCCGCCGCTGGCCGCCGCGCTGGCCTACATTGCCCAGACCGGCGACAGCCTGAAAGGCGGCCTCTCACTATTTTTCCTGGCCCTGGGCATGGGCGTTCCATTGCTGGCGGTAGGCTTGTCAGCTGGAACACTGCTACCTAAGGCCGGTGCCTGGATGAATGGCGTTAAATACTTTTTTGGCGTGGCCATGCTGGGCGTGGCCATCTGGCTGATTTCGCCTTTCTTGCCTTCCTGGGTCCACATGGGATTGTGGGCCGCCCTGCTGATTATTTCCGCCGTGTATTTACACGCACTGGATCCACTTCCGCAGCATGCACATGGCTGGTCGCGCTTCTGGAAAGGCGTCGGCGTGGTTTCGTTGATTGCCGGTCTGGGTTTGCTGCTGGGTGCGCTTGGCGGCAGCCGCGATATCCTGCAGCCACTGGCGGTTTATCAGGGTGCCCTGTCAGGACCTGTCACGGGCCAGCCCGCGGCATCTCACGGCCTGGCTTTTGAAAAAGTGAAGAATGTAGCGGACCTGGACAATCGTCTCGCCGCCGCCAAAGCCGCCGGCAAACCTGTCATGCTGGATTTTTATGCAGACTGGTGCGTGTCCTGCAAGGAAATGGAAAAATTCACATTTTCAGACGCAAAGGTACAGAGCCGCCTCGCCACTTCGGTTCTGTTACAGGCAGACGTAACGGGCAATACAGCTGACGACAAGGCTCTGCTCAAGCGTTTTGGTCTATTCGGCCCCCCAGGCATTATTTTCTGGGGTCAGGATGGCCAGCAGGCTTCACATAAAGTAATCGGCTACGAAGCTACGGACAAATTTCTGGCCAGCCTGAATAAAGCCTTTGGCGCTCCCTGAACACGCATGAGCCGCCAGACCGCGCTATTGGCAACTGTTGCCTTACTGGCGCTTGCAGCGGGCATTGGCGCTTCAATCTGGCATCGGTTGCCGGGCACCCCAGAATCAGGCGTGGCAGATGCCTTGCTTCAAATCTCCATGCCTGATTTGCATAACCAGTCCCAGACCCTCGGCCAGTACCGAGGCAAGGTGTTGATAGTGAATTTCTGGGCGACCTGGTGCCCCCCTTGCCGGGAGGAAATCCCCCATTTCGTTGAAACCCAGGAACGATTAACCGGTGAAAATGTACAATTTGTCGGGATTGCACTGGATAATCCCAAGGATGTTGCTGGCTTTGTGCGGGAATTTGCCGTTAACTATCCCGTTCTGATCGGCGGCATCAATGAATCCGAAAAAATGCGCGCGCTTGGTAACTCGACTGGTGGTCTTCCCTATACGCTGATTTACGATCGGCGAGGCCAATTAAAGGAAAAAATCATAGGCGGACTCGACAAGTCACGGCTAGAGCTACTACTTGCTCCACTGATTTAGCCACAATTTTCTTCAAAATCTGGACATTTTCATGGATTTTGTTGCAAACTCGCGCCCATGCCCAAAATGACCAGCACCCGCAAAAGCGGCAAGGGATTAGAGGAACTTCGTAAAACCATACTGGTTTTACATGGCCCCAATCTCAATTTGCTTGGCAGCCGCGAACCTCAGCACTACGGTCTGGCGACTCTGGAGGACATCAACCAGTCGCTGAAAACCCGGGGCGAGGCCTGCGGCGTCGGTGTGGACAATTTTCAGAGCAACCACGAAGGCCAGTTGATCGACCGCATTCAACAGGCAAAGCGCGACGGGGTCGACTTCATTCTGATCAACCCGGCCGGTTTTACGCATACCAGCGTGGCCCTGCGGGATGCGCTGGCCGCGACCGGCATTCCCTTTGTGGAAGTGCATTTGTCCAACGTGCATAGCCGCGAATCCTTTCGCCATCATTCCTATTTTTCCGATCTGGCCCTGGGCGTCATCGCCGGGCTGGGTGAGCAAGGCTACGAACTCGCCCTTGAGTTTGCCTTGCGCCACTTACATGTAAAGGTTGCGTCCCATGGATCTCAGAAAACTGAAAAAACTCATTGATCTGGTGGAGGAGTCCGGCATTACCGAGCTCGAGATCACCGAAGGCGAGGAAAAAGTGCGCATTTCCAAAGGCATGGCGGGTGCGCCCATGATGATGGCTGCGCCACACATGATGCAGGCGCCTGCTCAGGCCGCAGCTCCAGCAGTACCGGCACCGGCGGCCGATGCAGCTCCGGCCGAACCGGAAGGCCATGTCGTGCGTTCTCCCATGGTTGGCACGTTCTACCGCTCGCCTTCTCCCGGCGCAAAGTCATTTGTTGAAGTCGGGCAATCGGTATCTTCGGGCGACACGCTTTGCATCATCGAGGCCATGAAACTGCTGAATGAAATCGAGGCGGATCAGGGTGGCGTGATCAAGGCCATTCTGGTTGAAAACGGCCAGCCGGTGGAATACGGCGAGCCGCTGTTCATCATCGGGTGAACCTGACCCATGTTTGAAAAAATCCTCATCGCCAACCGTGGCGAAATCGCCTTGCGGATTCAGCGCGCTTGTCGGGAAATGGGCATCAAGACAGTGGCCGTGCATTCCGAGGCGGATCGTGACGCGAAATATGTCAAGCTCGCCGAGGAATCTGTCTGCATCGGCCCGGCTCCTTCCAGTCATTCCTACCTGAGTGTCCCCGCAATTATCGCGGCGGCGGAAGTCACGGATGCCGAAGCCATCCATCCTGGCTACGGCTTTCTTTCGGAAAACGCCGACTTCGCCGAGCGCGTCGAATCTTCCGGTTTCGTCTTTATTGGCCCGCGCCCGGACTCCATACGCCTGATGGGCGACAAGGTCGCCGCCAAGGACGCCATGAAGAAGGCCAACGTCCCCTGCGTGCCAGGGTCTGACGGCGCCCTGCCCGACGACCCGGACGAAATCATCCGCATCGCACGGGAAGTCGGTTACCCGGTGCTCATCAAGGCGGCTGGCGGCGGTGGCGGACGTGGCATGCGCGTGGTGCACACCGAGGCTACGCTACTGTCTTCCGTGCAGATGACACAGGCCGAAGCGCAATCAGCGTTTGGCAACCCCATGGTTTACATGGAGCGCTACCTGCAAAAACCGCGACACGTCGAATTCCAGGTCCTGGCCGACGAACACGGCCATGCCATCCATCTGGGTGAACGCGACTGCTCGATGCAGCGCCGCCACCAGAAAGTCATCGAGGAAGCGCCCGCCCCCGGGCTTGATCCCAAGCTGCGCGACAAAATCGGCGAACGTTGCGCCGAAGCCTGCCGCAGCATTGGCTATCGCGGCGCCGGCACGTTCGAATTCCTGTATGAAGATGGCGAGTTTTTCTTCATCGAAATGAACACGCGTGTTCAGGTGGAACACCCGGTCACCGAACTGGTGACCGGCGTCGATATCGTGCAGGAACAACTGCACATTGCCGCCGGCGAGCCGCTGCGCTACAAGCAAAGCGATATCCGGCTCGATGGCCATGCCATCGAATGCCGCGTCAACGCCGAACACCCCTATACCTTCGTGCCCTCACCCGGTCGTCTCACTGCCTGGCACCCCCCCGGCGGGCCGGGCATTCGCGTCGATTCACACGTCTACCAAGGCTATTTTGTGCCGCCGCACTATGACTCGATGATTGGCAAACTACTGGCTTACGGCAAAACCCGTGATCAGGCTATTGCCCGCATGCGCGGCGCACTGATGGAAATGATTGTCGAGGGCATCCAGACCAACATTCCCCTGCACAAGGAATTGATGGACGACGCCGCTTTCCAGAAAGGCGGCACCAGCATTCATTATCTGGAGCAAAAACTCTCCAAGGACAAAGAGGGCTGATGTGGCCTGGCAGTCGGTGCGGATCACCGTGGAAGCGGCCCGCGCCGAGGCCTTGTCCGACGCATTGATCGAAGCAGGCGCCCTGTCGGTTTCGCTGGAAGACGCCAACGCCGACAGCGTGGATGAAACCCCGATTTTTGGCGAGCCCAACATGCCCGATGCCGGGTTGTGGGATCAATGCATTGTGGTGGCTTTGCTGGACGAACACGCGCAAGCGACCGAAATTTTGCAGTCCGCGTCAGACCTGGCCGGCCTGCACGCACTGCCCGAACACACCGTTGAAGCCGTCGCCGAACAGGACTGGGTGCGGCTGACCCAGTCGCAATTCGACCCCATCCCCATTTCCCGGCGCTTATGGATCGTGCCAACCTGGCACGAGGCGCCGGATGCTTCTGCATTGAACATCCGGCTCGACCCCGGGCTTGCTTTCGGCACTGGCTCTCACCCAACGACAAAACTGTGTCTTCAATGGCTGGATGACAATATCCGGGGTGGCGAATCCGTACTCGATTATGGTTGCGGCTCCGGCATCCTCGCCATTGCCGCAAAAAAGCTGGGGGCGGATGGCGTCTGGGGAGTGGATATTGATCCGCAGGCTGTTCAGACCGCGCATGACAATGCCGTTATGAACGGCGTGAATATTTTCTTTTTTACTTCGGAAAACGCGCCAGCAACTCAAGCGGGCATTGTTGTCGCCAATATTCTGACCAATCCGTTAAAGACCCTGGCCCCTTTACTGGCCGGCCTTGTCCTGCCCAAGGGACGCATCGTCCTGTCGGGAATTCTTGAACAGCAAGCCAAGGACGTCATGCAGGTCTACGAAAAATGGTTCGATTTTGAAACGCCGGCATTCATGGAAGGCTGGACAAGGCTGGCAGGGATTAAGCGATGAGCGCCGACAATACCTTGACCGCTCAATGCCCCCAATGCGAAAGCATTTTCCGGGTGCAACCGCAGCATCTGGAAGCTGCCAAAGGCTGGATGCAATGTGGCGTGTGCGGCAATGTTTTTCATACGCCGCTGGCGACCGCCGCCAAATTGCCTGAACCCGAATCGGAGAAATCCGATGCTGCCGAAGCCACTGACATGTCTCCGGTCAGCGAGACGTCCATGCCTGCCGAGCCTGTTTCTGCGGAACCTATCCATGCGGAAGCGGCTGATCAGGAAATGGCGGAAAGCGCTGAAGCGCTTTCACAAACCACCACAACCGAACCCGACGCCTCGGGGCCGCCCACTCTGGCCGGGTTGGCCCAACGCATGGCCGATCAGGAACCCTCCGACCCCTTCGGGCCAAAACTGGAATCCATCATCCTGGTCGACCCGGACATCCCGGTAGATGATTTTGGTCCCCTGCCTACCTTTGAAGACATCGATGAATCGGTCACGGTACCCACCACTCAAGCTGCATCAGGCGGGTATTCCAGCGCGACCGAGTCAGGATGGATTCCCCGTAAGGCTACCGAGACCGGCCCGCGGGTTAATAAAAAGACCTCATGGATCTGGGGAGTGGGTGCATTCTTGCTGGCAGTGGCAATTGCCGCTCAGCTGATCTATTTCCTGCGCAATGATCTGGCCGTGCAATTCCCGCAACTTCGTCCTCAGATGGCAAAACTGTGCGAAGTGCTGGATTGCAGTCTGACCCTGCCACGCGATACCAAACAGGTGCTGATTCTGGGATCCGACCTGCAAACGGAGAGCCCAGGCAATCTGGCGCTGGCGGTCACCCTCGCCAATCGTGCAACACATGCCATGGCTTGGCCCGTTCTCGAGCTGACCTTGACCGACATCAAGGACCAGGCTGTAGGGCGCCGGGTTTTTGCGCCCAGCGAATACCTGCCCTCCCCGGAACTGGAATCGGCGGGCATGCAACCCCTGGCCGAAGTTCCCCTGACACTCAAGCTTCAAACCCGGGGTATCAAGGCCGTGGGATACCGGCTTCAAATGTTTTACTGACCGCCTGTGTTAAACTTGACCCGCAGCGGGAGAGAACAGCCAAACATTCTGTCGCCGAAGGCGTAATCACCCGGGAACGCTCAGGCAAAAGGACCGCGCAAGGATACAAATACTCTGGAGAGTGCAGTTCGTTCTGCCGCCGAAGGGGATCAATCTCTCAGGCACCAAGGACAGAGGGGTGATGCAGGACAGGGTTTTGCATCGCCTTTTTTATTTCCGGAGACCTGTTTGCAAACCCAGCCCCTACGCAACATCAGCCGCATGCCACCCTGGATCAGACAGAATCTGGGCACGGAAAAGCATTTTGGTTTGACAGGCCGCGCTGTACATCACAACCAGTTGCATACCGTGTGCGAAGAGGCCAGATGCCCCAATCGTGGCGAATGCTGGAGCCGCGGCACAGCCACCTTCATGCTGATGGGCGACACCTGCACCCGCGCCTGCGGATTCTGTTCCGTCAAGACCGGTAAACCCTCATGGTTCGATACCAATGAGCCCATCCGCATTGCCGAAGCGGCCATGCGTCTGAATTTGAATTACCTGGTGCTGACCTCGGTCAACCGCGACGACCTTGAAGATGGCGGTGCTTGGGTATTCGCCGAAAGCCTGCGCCAATTGAGAATGCGCCAGCCGGATATCGGCGTGGAATTCCTCACCCCCGACTTCCGCAATGTGCAGGACGAAGCCGTGCGCATCATCATGGATGCCGTGCAAAACCACCCCATCACCTCACATGCATCAAGCCTCAAGCCGCACCTGGTCTGGGGCCACAACGTGGAAACCGTCCCGCGCCTCTATCAAACCGCTCGCAAGGGTTCGCAATACGAGCGCTCATTGAATTTGCTGGAAAAAGCCTCGATACAGGCAGGCATGGAAACAAAATCCGCGCTGATGCTGGGATTGGGCGAAACGCGCGAGGAAGTCATTGCGGTACTTCGTGATCTCCGCCATGCTGGCGTTTCCCGGGTTTCGCTCGGCCAGTACTTGCGCCCCTCGCTCGACAATCTGCCGGTAGCCGAGTACATCCGTCCGGATGTTTTCGCCGAATACGAGAACGAAGCGCGCGCGCTGGGCTTTACCTGGGTGAAAGCCGGCCCGCTGGTGCGCAGCAGCTATTACGCAGAAGAGATTCAACAGGAACTGCAACGTGTCTGAACTGAAAAAAACCCCTCTCAACGACACCCATCGGGCGCTTAACGCCAAAATGGTCGACTTCGGTGGCTGGGACATGCCGGTCAATTATGGTTCGCAGATTGAGGAACATCATGCGGTTCGGCGCGATGCGGGCATGTTTGATGTTTCACACATGCTGCCCGTTGATGTCGAGGGCGAAAACGCACGGGCATTTCTGAACCAGCTCGTGGCCAACAATATCGACAAGCTCAAAGAGCCGGGCAAAGCCCTGTATTCCTGCATGCTCAACGAAGCCGGCGGCGTCATTGACGACCTAATCATTTACTGGCGCGGGGATAATCGCTACCGCATCGTGGTCAATGCCGGCACCGCCGACAAGGACCTTGTCTGGATGTTCAAACAGGCAGAACCCTTCGGAATCAATCTTGTGCCGCGCCGGGATTTGGCCATGATTGCCGTACAAGGCCCCAATGCCCGCCAGAAAGTCTGGAATGCCATGCCCGGGCTGGAGGATGTTACAGCGGACAAAAAACCTTTCAATGCGGTGGAAATCGGCGAAATGTTTGTCGCCCGTACCGGCTACACAGGCGAAGATGGATTTGAAATCATGCTGCCCGTGAAGGCAGCACCGTTCTTTTGGCAGGCGCTGATCGAGGCTGGCGTCAAACCTTGTGGCCTGGGCGCGCGCGATACCTTGCGGCTGGAAGCCGGCATGAACCTTTACGGTCAGGACATGGATGAAACAACCTCACCGCTCGAATCCGGACTGGCATGGACGGTCGACTTGCAAAGCGAACGGGGCTTTATTGGCAAATCCGCCCTGCAGCAAAGCGAAATTACCCACCAGCTTGCCGGGCTGGTCTTGCAGGACAAGGGGGTTCTGCGGGCGCATCAGAAAGTCTTCACCCGGCATGGCGAAGGTGAAATCACCTCTGGAACCTTCTCACCCACACTGGAAAAATCCATCGCGCTTGCACGCATTCCATTGGGCATCGCACCGGGGGAAGAAGTCGAAGTCGAAATCCGCGACAAAAAACTTAAGGCAAAAGTGGTGAAATATCCTTTTGTGCGAAACGGTAAAAGCCTGATTGGCTAATTGCAGCCACGTTTATTTTTGGAGTTGATAATGAGCATTCCCGCTGACCTGAAGTACACAAAATCCCACGAATGGGTACGCATTGAAGCCGACGGCACCCTGACTGTCGGTATTACCCACCACGCGCAGGACTTGCTGGGCGACATGGTGTTTGTTGAGAACCCGGCTGTAGGCCGCAGCCTGAATGCCGGTGAGGAATGCGCCGTGGTGGAGTCGGTGAAAGCAGCTTCCGACGTGTATGCGCCCGTTGCCGGTGAAGTTGTCTCCTCCAACAGCGAAGTCGAATCCAGCCCGGAAAAAATCAATCAGGATGCCTACGGCGCATGGATGTTCAGGATCAAACCCGCCAATGCCGCCGATGTGAACACGCTCATGGACGCTGGCGGGTACGAGGCGCATGTCGCGAGCGAAGCACATTAAACTTCAGTGAGGTGTTAGGAGTGCGGAGTGAGGCGTAAAGTCAAAACCTCCAACTCCAAACTCCCCACTCCTTTCTCCTCAGAAACAAAATGCCATTCATTCCCCACTCCGAACAGGACATCGCTGAAATGCTCGCCACCATCGGTGCGCCGGACATCGATGCCTTGTTCGATGAAATTCCCGCCGAGCTGAAAGCAGGCAAGCTGACCAAAGTGCCTGAAGGCGCTTCCGAAATGGAAGTCACCCGACTGATGACGGAACGCGCCGAAACTGACGGCCGTTATCTCAACTTCATTGGCGCGGGCGCCTATGAACACCATATTCCCGCTGCCGTATGGCAAATCACCACCCGCGGCGAATTCTATTCCGCCTATACGCCCTATCAGGCAGAAGCCAGCCAGGGCACCCTGCAGTTGATTTACGAATATCAGACCATGATGACCCGGCTGACCGGGCTGGATGTTTCGAACGCCTCGCTCTATGACGGTGGTTCCGGCCTGGCCGAGGCGTTACTGATGGCGGTTCGAGCCAACCGCTCGGGCGCACGCAAGGTGCTGATGCCAAAGACAGTGCACCCACTTTATCGCGCCGCCTGCCGCGACATCGTGAAGAACCAGAAAATCGACTTGATTGAAGTCGATTACGATGCCGCTACCGGTCAGACCGTGCTGCCGGCAAACGCGGACGGTTGCGCCGCGCTGGTCATCCCTCAGCCGAATTTCTTCGGCGTTCTGGAAGAAGTGGATGCGCTGACGGACTGGGCGCATGCCAATAAACTTCTGGCTATCGCGCTGGTAAACCCCATGACGCTGGCGGTTTTGAAAGCGCCCGGCAAATGGGGGCAGGCTGGTGCCGATATCGCGGTAGGCGACGGCCAGCCGCTGGGCGCGCCCCTGTCCTCCGGCGGGCCGTATTACGGCTTCATGTGCTGCAAGCAGGAATTCGTGCGTCAGATGCCGGGGCGCATCGTCGGCCGCACCGTCGATCTGGACGGCAAGCCCGGCTTCGCACTGACATTGCAGGCGCGAGAACAGCACATCCGACGCTCCAAGGCCACGTCCAACATCTGTACCAATCAGGGGCTGGTCGTTACCGCCTCCACCATATACATGAGCCTGCTGGGACCGGAAGGACTGGCCCGCGTGGCGCGCTCCAGCCATGACAATACGGTCAGGCTGACAAAAAAGCTGATTGCCGCCGGGGCAGAGAAGGTTTTCAGCGGGCCGTTATTTCATGAAGCGGTGATCCGCACCAACGTGGAGAACGGCAAGCTGCTGCGATCATTGACCGGCCAAGGCATCAACGGCGGCTACGACCTGTCGCGCGACTATCCGGAACTGGGCAACGCCATTCTGGTATGCGCCACCGAAACCAAGACCGAAGCCGATCTGGATCGCTATGCCACGCAAATGCAACGCATCGTAGCCAGGCTGAACGAACCGCCGCCCTGTGCGCGGAAGTGATTGAATGACAATAGCCATTAAAAGGAGAGCATCATGGCAAACGTAACTCTGGGCGGCAGCCCGATCGAAGTCGCTGGCACCTTTCCCAAGGCGGGCGATTCTGCGCCAGATTTCAAGTTGGTCAACAAGGACCTGGCCGATGTTTCGCTGGCCGATTTCGCCGGCAAGCGCAAGATTCTCAACATCGTGCCATCGCTGGACACCGGAATTTGCGCCGAGTCCGCGCGCAAATTCAATGCTGCAGCCGCCAGCCTGCCTAATACCGCCGTGCTGGTAATCTCAGCTGATCTGCCTTTTGCCTCGGGTCGCTTTTGCAGCGCGGAGAAACTCGACAACCTCACTACGCTTTCCACCATGCGCGGCTGGGAATTCAAGAAGAATTATGGCGTGGACATCCACAGCGGCCCGCTTACCGGCGTGTGTGCCCGCGCGGTGGTTGTGCTGGACACAAACAATAAAGTCCTGCATGCGGAACTGGTTCCGGAAATCAAGCAGGAACCGAATTACGACGCCGCGCTGGCGGTATTGAAATAAAGAGGAACCCCGAAGGACGCCAAGGACACAAAATTTCTAATTTCCTTGGTGCCCTTTGTGTACTTAGTGGTTAAAGGTATTGGCAATGCTTATATTCGAACACGCCCATCCCGGCCGCAAGGCCCATTCCCAGTTTCCGACACAAGATGGCGCATTAGGCGACCTGCCCGCGAATCTTCTCCGGGATGTCCCGCCAGCCTTGCCGGAATGTTCCGAACTCGACGTGGTTCGCCATTACACGCGACTGTCGCAAAAAAACTTTTCCATTGATACGCAGTTCTATCCGCTGGGCTCGTGCACCATGAAATATAATCCGCGCGCGTGCAATTCGCTGGCCATGCTGCCGCAGTTCCTGGCACGGCATCCGCATGCTCCAGCGGAAACCGGGCAGGGATTCCTGCAAAGCATGTTCGAGTTACAGGAAATACTGAAGGACGTGACCGGCATGGCGGGCGTATCACTCGCGCCAATGGCCGGCGCGCAAGGCGAGTTTGCCGGTATAGCCATGATCCGCGCCTATCACGAATCACGCGGCGACTCGATGCGTACCGAAATCCTAGTCCCGAACGCGGCGCATGGCACCAACCCCGCCACGGCCGTGATGTGCGGCTACACCGTCAAGGAAATCCCCACTGACCGTGAAGGTAATGTGGAACTGGATGCGCTTGCTGCTGCCGTCGGCCCCCAAACCGCCGGCCTGATGTTGACCAACCCGTCCACGCTGGGCGTGTTCGAAAAATCCATCCTTAAAATCCGCGACATTGTCCATAGCGCGGGCGGCCTGCTGTATTACGATGGCGCAAACCTCAACGCCATCCTCGGCCGTGTCAAACCCGGCGCCATGGGCTTTGACGTCATTCACATGAACCTGCATAAAACATTCTCCACCCCGCACGGCGGTGGTGGCCCGGGCGCAGGCCCGGTCGGCGTGGCCGAACGTTTGATGCCTTTCATGCCGGTACCTGTCGTCATCAATGACAGGGGCAGTTTCCGCAATGCTGTGGAAGACGACCTGCCGCAAACCATCGGCCGCATGAGCGCCAATGGCGGCAACGCGGGTGTGTTGCTGCGTGCGTACATCTATGCACGCCTGCTTGGCGCGGAAGGCATGCACCGCGTAGCCGAATTCGCCACGCTCAATGCCAATTACCTGATGGCCCGGCTGCGCGAGGCCGGATTTGAACTGGCTTATCCGGGCCGCCGGGCCAGCCATGAATTCATTGTCACGCTGAAAAAACTCAAGGACGAGACCGGCGTTACTGCCATGGACTTCGCCAAAAGACTATTGGATTACGGCTTCCATGCACCTACCACCTACTTTCCTTTGCTGGTGCCTGAATGCCTGCTGATCGAACCCTCTGAAACAGAGAGCAAGGAAACACTTGATGCATTTGTCCAGGCCTGCATCAACATCAAGCAGGAAGCGCATACCGACCCTGAAAATGTCAAAGGTGCACCTTATACCCAGCCCGTGCGCCGCCTGGATGACGTCAAGGCAGCACGTGAACTTGACTTGACATTCAAAGCGTAAAATTCGCCGAAGTTAAGTGCAAAAACCCGAATTAGCCCACAAGATACGGCATAATCGCGTCATGACATCTCCCTTTAAAGGCAAAACGGGGTTGGTTAGGGTCTGGAACGCCCTGTTTTATTCCTTTGATGGTCTTAAAGCTGCATTCCGACAAGAAGACGCTTTCCGACAAGAGCTAGTGCTGGCAGCATTTCTGTTGCCTCTGGGTACCTGGCTGGGGAAATCAGGCGTGGAGAAAGCCTTGCTTTGCAGTGTTGTGCTGTTGGTGCTGGTTGTGGAACTATTGAATTCAGGGATTGAGGCAATCGTGGACAAGGCATCGCCGGAAACTCACGAGTTGGCCAAACAGGCAAAGGACATGGGCAGCGCGGCCGTTTTTATCTCTTTAGCACTGGCCGCTTCCGTATGGTTTTTTGTGCTTCTGGATTAGCCAGGCAGATTACTTGCTGTTTTAGTTAAAGTTTAAGGTTCCGATGGCCGGAATAAGAACAACACTTCATAGAATAATCAGAAACTTGGCGCAGATTTACCTTACTTTTCGCTGGATGATCTACGGGCTGGCAATGGCAGCCACTGTTCCGGCATTTGCATTGGGACTTGGAGACCTGACGGTCTCCTCGAGCCTGGGTCAACCCCTGAATGCGCGCATTTCCCTGTTGGGGGACGGGAAGGATCTAAATCCCGATTGCTTCAAGATCGTTTCGCCAAATGGCGATTCCATGGTTTTACCCAGCGATATGCGTGTGAAGCTGGAACAATCGCGCGACCATGCCAGCCTGCGGATTCAAACCCGGCAGGCGGTCAATGAGCCCGCCATGATGTTTACGGTATCGACTGTCTGTCCCGAGCGGATACAACGTGATTATGCCGTGCTGCTTGATCCGCCCGCCTTGCCAGACGCCGTTCCTGTCGTGGCGAGCAATTCAGACACGCCCGCTGCAAAAAGCATTCAGCCGCCTGCCCTCGCCAAAACCACCAGAAAAGCCAACAGCCGCCATGCCGCCGCTGGCAGCCGCGTCACCCGGACCGCACCCCGAAACAGCTCTAGCCGCATCAATAAATCCGCAAGCGATGGCCCCCGACTGATTCTTTCCGGAAGCCGCCGCACCTATTCTCCGGAATCCGCCCAGTTGGCACTCGACATGGATGTGAGTGTGCTGGACATGAACCGCAAGGCTGAAGTGCCTTTGACACCCGTCGAACTGACTGATGAGAACACGGCCCTTTCGCGGAAAGTGGTACACCTGGAACAGCTTCTTGCCTCCCTGCAAAAGCGCAATGCCGAGCTCGAACAGGCTCGGGCCAAAACCGCCCAGCCCGGACTCTCGCAAACATCCCCGCCCAGGAAATCATCCGATGGCGCAGGGTGGCCTTACTTCATGCTCGGATTCGCCCTGCTTACGGGTGGTGCCGCTTACGCCCTTTACCGGCGGCGCCGGCAGATCCCGGTCGAGCGATACCAGGACACTGAGCCCCTGGCTGTACCCGCTTCACCCTTGTCCATGCATCCTGCCGAGAAAGAAAAAGAGCTGCCCACTATAATCAAAGCGGCGCGCGCCGCTCAACCCGCTTTTCCTGACATCCAGCCGAATGTCAGTCCACTGTCCGCCCATTCGAACGAGGGCACCGAGGTCAAGGATAGTGTGGCTGACGAGGTTGAGGTCTTTGTCGCCCATGGCCACTCGGACCTGGCCATACACATGCTTGAAGACCACATTGAGAAAACACCGGATGAATCGCCAGTCCCCTGGCTACTGTTGCTTGACCTGCTCAAGCGTGAAAGCGCCGAAAGCAAATACGAGAGTTATCGCCAGAAAATCAAGCTGCATTTCAACGTCGCAATGCCTGCTTACAGCGAAGCCGAGACAAACCCGGCGGGCCATGGGCTGGAGTCCTATTCACACATCATGTCCGAACTGGTACGCCTTTGGCCGACCGATCAGGTCAATGCGTACCTGGATGACCTGATCTATGATCGCAGGGGAGGCAGCCGAATGGGCTTTGACCCCGCGACCTATCGAGACATCGTTCTGCTCAGGGCCTTGCGCACCGGTAACGCCTGGAAGTCGCTGGTCTGAGTTGCTTTATCGCGGGCTTTCAAAGAAAACATACGGTGTCGAGTAGTCGCTAAACTCGAAGTAGACTTTTTTCTCGCCTTCATCAACCTGAAAATTCAGGTTTTCATCCAGATACCCATAACCATAACGATAGCTGCGCGCAAAATCATCACTCGTTCCAATTGCAGTGCTGATTTTGTCTATGCGCAAAAAACGCTTCGCGAGCCTGTCACCAAAGTATATTTCCAGCACGCCATTGGTGCCGGTCCAGTTCTGTATCCCTCGCCCCAGCTGGTTTTGCTGCTCCTGTGTACACCCCGCAAGCACGATAACTGCCAATAAAATCAGACCATGTTTCATTTTCCTTCCCTCCAATCCAGTCTTCTCCAATCCAGTCAAGGCTGACTCGAGTCACGCCTTATAATGCCGATATTTCATTCTCCCAAACCATCATGCGCACCCTGATATGCGGTTCACTAGCCTTTGACTCCATTATGGTCTTCCATGATCATTTCAAGCACCACATTCTGCCGGACAAGATTCATATTCTGAACGTGTCATTCCTGGTGCCCGACATGCGCCGCGAATTCGGTGGATGCGCGGGGAATATCGCCTATAACCTCAAACTGCTGGGCGGCGAACCGATCATCATGGCGACGATCGGGGAAGATTTCTCACCATACGCTTCAAGGCTTGAAAGTCTTGAACTCTCGCAGGAATGTGTGCGCACCGTACCCGGAAGTTATACCGCCCAGGCGTTCATCACGACGGATCTGTCCGACAACCAGATCACCGCCTTCCATCCCGGCGCCATGAACCACTCTCATCTCAATGATGTCCGGTCAGCGGATGATATCCGCCTTGGCATCGTCTCGCCGGATGGGCGCGATGGCATGCTCAATCATTGCGCGCAATTCGAACAAGCTGATATTCCTTTCATTTTCGACCCGGGCCAAGGCATGCCGCTCTTCAATGGCGAAGAATTAATGGCCATGGTCAGGCAGGCGGACTATGTCACCCTCAATGATTATGAAGCGCAACTGTTGCAAGCGCGTACCGGCAAGTCGCTGACAGAACTGGCAAACGAGGTCAGCGCCCTGATCATGACCAAAGGCGCGGATGGTTCTGATATTTATGTCGAAGGCAAGATGCTGTCCATCCCGGCCGCGCCTGTCAGTCAGGTGGTCGATCCAACCGGATGCGGCGATGCCTTCCGGGCAGGTCTGCTGTATGGCATCGTCAATGACCTGGATTGGGAAACTACAGGCCGCCTGGCGAGTCTCATGGGTGCGATCAAGATTGAAAGCCGAGGTGGACAGAATCACGCCCCCAGCCGGATGGAGATCGAAACCCGCTTTGCCGAATCCTTCGGCTATCGTCTATGAATGAATGGGAGTGACATCATGAACAAGCTTGCCGTACTCACCCTGATTACCGCATCCAGCGTGCTGTTGACCGGCTGCCCCGCCGGTCTTGGCAGCAAGGATTATTCGCGCGAACAGGCCAGAAAAGTTCAGGAAGTGCAAATGGGCATTGTCGAGTCCGTACGCACAGTGAAGATTGAAGGCACCAAGTCTCCGGTCGGCGCAGGTGCGGGCGCCGTTGTTGGCGGTGTCGCGGGCAGCACGGTTGGTTCCGGCAAAGGCAGCGCGGTCGGTGCCGCAGTCGGCGCCGTGCTGGGCGGTCTTGGCGGTGCGGCAGCGGAAGAGGTCGTCACCCGCCAGGAAGGCGTTGAAATCACGGTCAAGCTGGACTCTGGCCGCCTGCTGGCCATTACCCAGGCGGCGGACGAAGAATTCCGGGTCGGTGACAGAGTCCGGGTGCTTTCTGGCAGTGGCACTACCCGGGTAACGCACTGATATTGATGGTACAGATCCGCCGCCTGTCCCGTCTTGCCCGCCTGCTAATTCATTTATCAGGGGGCATCTGGCAGGTGGCGGTGATGTTTCAGTTCTATCCGAAAATCAGGCGAGATCAGGTCATATCGGCCTGGTCCGCAAAACTTCTGAAAATTCTCGGCGTCACGCTCAAAGCGGGTCATCCGCCAGAATTTGATCACGGTGCATTACTGGTTGCCAATCACGTTTCCTGGCTGGACATTTTTGTCATCCATGCCGCCAGGAGAGTGCATTTTGTTTCCAAGCACGAAATACGAAGCTGGCCGGTCGCAGGCTGGCTTGCGCACCGTGCCGGTACGCTTTTCATCCAGCGCGCGAAAAAACATGACACCGCCCGCATCAATAACGAAATGCATGCCTTGTTGCAGGATGGCGCCTGGGTCGCTGTCTTTCCGGAAGGCACTTCTTCAGATGGCCGCCAACTCAGACGTTTCATGCCTTCGTTGTTCCAGCCTGCGGTAAAGGAAAATCTGCCAGTTGTGCCTGCAGGGATTCGATATCAAACACCCGAGGGGAATCACTGCCAGGCTGCCGCGTATATTGATGAAATGACATTCGGCAAATCGCTCTGGCAAATTACAGGCGAGGTGGAAATTGTCGCCCGTCTCGATTTTTGCATGCCATTGAAGAATTCCGACCGCCGGGCATTGGCGGAAGAGGCACACCGTGAAATATCTACTTGTCTGGGTTTCGAACCGATGGGCAGTTCACCTGAATTATCCGGCGATCTTCAAGCCGCCCTGCTTCAAACTTCAGCGCACTAAGCTGGCCGCCCCACAGGCAGCCGGTATCGAGCGCGAAGATGTCCTCGCGCAGATACAGCCCCAGCGCCGACCAGTGGCCGCACACAACAGGCAAGCCGGCAGTTTTCCTGCCCGGCACATCAAACCACGGCACAAGCGGTGCAGGCGCACTGCCAAGACGACCCTTGTGATGAAATTCCATTTCGCCATCGAGCCCGCAAAAACGCATGCGGGTAAAGGCATTGGTAATCACGCGCAGCCGGTCGGCGCCCGTCAGGTCATCCGACCAGATCGAAGGGACCGATCCATACAGATGCGCGAACACCCATTCGAAATCCGGGCCGCGTAATGCCGCCCCCAGTTCCTGTGCATGAAACAGGGTGTCTTCAAGCGTCCAGCCCGGCCATACGCCAGCATGCACCATCAACACGCCGTGTTCGTAATGCGCGATTTCCCTGTGCAGCAACCACTGCATGAGCTCATCGCAATCGGCTGCCTCCAGTATCGGCGCCAGCGTATCGCTGTGATGTACCTTGCGGTGACCAGCCCATACCCCCAACAGGTGCAGATCGTGATTACCCAGCACCACCACTGCCCGGTCGCCAAGATCGCGGACAAAACGCAGCGTTTGCAGGGATTCCGGACCGCGATTGACCAGGTCGCCGACAAACCAGAGTGTGTCCCTTGCGCGGCTGAAATCGCAAGCCTTCAGCAGCGTTTGCAATGATGAAAAACAACCCTGCACATCGCCGATTACATAGGTGGGCATTCAGGAATTCCGGGGATTGTCATTGGAGTCGAATGATACAATTCTTCCCTGATTTTCCTGTCTTTTCTGATGCTCTCCCAACTCAACCCTCCCCAACGCGAAGCCGCGAAATATCTGGATGGCCCATTGCTGGTCCTGGCTGGCGCGGGTTCCGGCAAGACTCGTGTCATCACGCACAAGATTGCCTGGCTGATACGTGAATGCGGGTACAAGCCCGGCGGCATTGCCGCCATCACCTTCACCAACAAGGCCGCCAGGGAAATGCAGGAGCGGGCTGAAAAACTGCTTGCCGGCAAGGATAGCAAAGGACTGATCGTCACCACCTTCCATTCGATGGGTTTGCGGATTCTGCGTGAGGAAACGGCATCCATCGGATTGAAGCCGCGCTTCTCGATTCTGGACAGCACCGATGCCCAGCAGATCATTTCCGAAATTCTCAAGACGACTGACCGGCAACTCATCCGTCAGGCCGCCACGCAAGTTTCCCTTTGGAAAAACGAGATGCTGACGCCCGCGCTGGCTCTGCAGGCTGCGGTAAATGAGCATGAACATGTTTGGGCCAAACTCTATGATCGTTACGATGCCACGCTCAAGGCCTATCAGGCAGTGGATTTCGACGATCTTATCCGGCTGCCGGTTTCACTGTTCATGGAACATGCAGAGATTCTGGACAAGTGGCAAAACCGCCTGAGGCACCTCCTGGTGGACGAATACCAGGATACCAATGCCGCTCAATATCAATTGCTGAAGCTTCTGGCCGGGCCGCGTGCAAGCTTCACGGCGGTCGGCGACGACGACCAATCGATCTATGGCTGGCGCGGCGCCTCGGCGGATAACCTGCGCGTTTTGAAAGATGACTTTCCGCAATTGCATGTCATCAAGCTTGAGCAGAATTACCGTTCCACGGTGCGCATTCTCAAGGCGGCCAACAGCCTCATCACCCACAATCCCAAGCTGTTCGAGAAAAGGCTGTGGAGCGATCTTGGACTGGGAAACGCCATTCAAGTTGTCACCGCAAAGGATGACGTTCAGGAAGCGGAAACCATCATCATGCGCATGCTGGCGCACAAGATGCAGCACCGCACCCGCTTTCGGGATTACGCCATTCTGTATCGCGGAAACCATCAGGCCCGCGTTTTCGAACAGGCGCTGCGCAATGAAAAAATCCCCTACAAGCTTTCCGGTGGGCAATCATTTTTTGACAAGGCCGAGATCAAGGACATCACTTCCTACCTCCGGCTTGTCGCCAACGCGGATGACGATCCGGCTTTCATCCGGGCAGTGACCACACCCAAACGCGGGATTGGTGCATCCACGCTCGAAACACTGGGTGCGGTTGCCGCGGACCTGCATGTCAGCCTGTTCGGGGCGGCGTTCTCCAGCGCGGCGGCGGAACGCCTGAATCCGCGTCAGCTCGAACCGCTGCGCGAGTTCTGTGACTTCATCAATCGCATCTCATTCCGCGCTGAAAGGGAACCCGCTGGCCAGGTTCTGGATGACCTGATGCAGGCAGTCGGCTATGAAGCCTGGCTTTATGACAATGAAGAGCCACGTGCCGCCGAGTCGCGCTGGAACAATGTTCTGGATTTCTTCACCTGGCTGAAAAAACGCGGCGATGAGGATGAGAAAAATCTGCTCGAACTGACACAGATGGTGGCGTTGATCACCCTGCTGGATGAACGCGATGATCAGGAAGCC
Source organism: Thiobacillus sp. (assembly GCA_018263115.1). Taxonomy (GTDB): domain Bacteria; phylum Pseudomonadota; class Gammaproteobacteria; order Burkholderiales; family Thiobacillaceae; genus UBA6918. The sequence goes on along the minus strand of JADFDC010000001.1, from coordinate 56,262 downwards.
GACCTGCTCAGGCTGTCGACGCTGCACGCCGCCAAGGGGCTGGAATACGACCATGTCTTTCTGGCTGGCGTCGAGGAAGGATTGCTGCCACATCGCGAGGCGGCCGAAGAAGGACGCCTGGAAGAAGAACGCCGACTCATGTACGTGGGCATCACCCGGGCTCGCAAATCTCTTACTGTTACCTACTGCGATCGACGCAAGCGGGCGGGTGAATGGGTAGGTTGCGAGCCCAGCCGATTTATCTCCGAAATGGGTGAGGATATCCGGCTGCCAGGAAAACCCGACAGCGCGGAATCGCGTCAGCAGGGAAGCGACAGCCTGGCCGCGCTCAAGGCCATGTTTACAGCCGGCTGATTATTTTTCTGACAGCGCGCTATCCAGTTTGAGCGAAGGGTCGGCTTCCCTGGCAGGCAGTCCGGCTGGCGCATCCGTCCTGGTATCCGCGCCTGTCATGCCGCTCATTTCGTCGTGCAGTTTGCGGGCCGCTTCCTGCGCTTCATTTACCTGTGACGGCGGAATCTGCTTGAGCGCGACATCCCTGATCCGTGAAGCCTCTTCATTACCACGCGCGGCAGCGAGATTGAACCAGATATAGGCCTTGGCCTTGTCAACCGGAATGCCCATTCCCTTGTAATACATTCGGCCAAGCTGAAATTCCGCGCCAGGGTGCCCGCCCTTTGCTGCAGCCTCCAGCCACTTGAAGGCCGCCTGGTAATCCTGCACCACGCCACGACCGTCCATCAGCGCAAGCGCATACTGGTACTGGCCTTCCCGGTTGCCAGCATTGGCCGCCTGCCCAAACCAGCGAACCGCTTCCTTGCTATCCCTCAGGATGCCATCGCCATCTTCGTACATCCTGCCAAGCTGCACTTGGGCTTCCGCATCCTTGGCTTTTGCGCGCTTGTGCAAAGAACCCACCAAATCATTGTTCGATGTATAACGGACGCCGCCGCCATCACCGCTCAACCAAGCGCCCAAAGCGACAACTGCAATCAATAGGACAAAGAACACGATGGCCGCTACGATACGCGGGCTGGAGCGCAGCCAGTAACGATGCCGGCAATTCCGGCAGCGATAAGGGTGATAGAAAAACCGGTGTATCAACCCATCGTTGCCATGCACCGCGGCAATGCGTACTTCCGTGCTGCCACAGGCAGGGCAAACAAGTTCAGTCATTACTTCGACTGTCCGACCATGTAATCCACCGCAGCTTTCACATCAGCCTCGGACAAACCGGCATTGCCGCCCTTGGCCGGCATGGCACCTTTGCCCTTCAGTGCGGATCCATAAAGCGTGTCGTTGCCGGATTTGATGCGCGGTCCCCATGCAGCCTTGTCGCCAAGTTTTGGCGCGCCAGCAACCCCCGCCCCATGGCAGGTGCCGCAGCTGGCTTCATAGACACTTTTACCTTTGGCGGAATCATTTGCAGTAGCGACTGCGGCGGCTGCCGGTGCCGTCGCTGGTGCAGATGTTGCTGCTTCGGCTGGCGCGGGTGCGGCGGCCGCACTGGGCGCAGATGCCTCAGGGGCAGTGAATTTCGCCCCAGCGGAGTTCGCCAGATAAGCCACGGCCCGCGCTACCTCGGTATCCGTCAAATCCGGGTTGCCGCCACGCGCAGGCATCGAGCGAATGCCATTGATGGCATTAGTGGTCAGCTTTTCAAAACCCTGGCCCAGCCGGGATGTCCAATCACCTTTGGCATTCAGCTTGGGCGCACCCAGCGCGCCAGCGGTATGGCAAGAGGTACAGACCGTGTTGAAAATCTCTTCGCCCGATTTTTCGACTTTCGGTGCGTTGGCATCCAATGCATCCAGATGCGCAACTGGCGTGATATTTTTCAGTACGCTTTGCTCAGCGATTTCGGGGGCATCCGCATCGACCTGATCGCCCTGAATCCGGTTGACCAGCGCAAGCATCAGCACGATGGCAATTAACGGGGCAACCAGCCCAAGCACCACGGAGACGATAACTTCCTGTGGCGTCGTTTTGCTTGAATTGGCATGGGAGTCTGCCATGGTCTGTCCTTAAGGCTTTCAAAAGTGTGAATTATATGGATATTCAAGCCTTGCTGGAATGCTTGGCCTCCGGGCTTGCTGGACGCTGTCCCGCAAACAGGCTATTCTTCCAGCCACTTCGCGCCCGTAGCTCAGCTGGATAGAGTACTGCCCTCCGAAGGCAGGGGTCGTGCGTTCGAATCGCGCCGGGCGCGCCATGAATCTCTTCTGGCAATAACCACATTCCCTACTGCTTTTCTCCGCGCCGGGTTTATGGTGCAATTAATACCTTAACGAAATACTCAGGAATTATCATGTCCGGACTGGCCAAAGACACGCCCATCCCCACGGAAATCAAGTTGCACAAGGCTTCAAAGAAACTTGAAATCGCTTTCGATAACGGCGCGAGATTTGAATTGCCCTTCGAATATCTCCGGGTTTACTCGCCCTCTGCCGAGGTGCGCGGGCACGGCCCCGGCCAGGAAGTGCTGCAAACCGGCAAGAAATATGTCGACATCGATCGCATCGAACCGGTCGGCCAATATGCCGTGGTGCTGGAGTTTTCCGACAGGCACAACTCCGGAATCTACTCCTGGGACTATCTGTACGATCTTGGGCTGAATCAGGATGCATACTGGCAGACGTATCTGAAACGCCTGGAAGAGGCTGGCGCTTCACGCATTCCGGAAAGCGCCAAGTACGTCTCGCTGAAATAGGACCGCAGGGTTCCGCATGGCAGCGTTCGATGAAATCGCGGCCGCCATCGCTCACGCCACCGGCGAATCATTCCGGCCAGATGCACAGCACAGCGCAGGCGGCGGCTGCATCAACCAGGCATTCATCCTCGCCAGCGGCGCACGGCGTTATTTCATCAAAACCAATCGCACTGCCCTGGCATGGATGTTCGAGACCGAAGCAGAAGGACTGGATGAACTCCTGAAAAGCCACAGCTTGCGCGTGCCACAACCAATCTGCCATGGCACGGCAGGGGACATCGCATATCTGACGCTCGAATACCTGGATCTTGGCGGCCTTGGCAATCCATCCGAAATGGGCCACCAGCTAGCGGCTCTGCATCGCCACACCACCGTGCAATTTGGCTGGAAGCGTAACAACACCATCGGCAGCACGCTTCAATCCAACCCCTGGACAAAGGACTGGGTTGAATTCCTGGGCAAGCACCGTCTTGGATTCCAGCTTGAACTCGCTGCGCAAAATGGATTGGGCAACAAACTGCAAAAGCAGGGCGAAGCGCTCCTCATGCATCTGGAAGATTTCTTTCAGGGTTATCAACCCATTCCTTCCCTGCTACACGGCGATCTGTGGGGTGGCAATACCGCGTTTACCCGATCCGGCGAACCGGTTATTTTTGACCCGGCTGTTTATTACGGCGACCGCGAAGCTGATCTGGCCATGACTGAGTTGTTTGGAGGATTCCATTCAAGCTTCTACTCAGCCTACCGGGAAATCTGGCCTCTCGATGCCGGCTATTCAACGCGAAAAACCCTTTACAACCTCTATCACATCCTCAACCACGCCAACCTGTTTGGCGGCGGCTACATCAACCAGGCTGAAAACATGATCAGGCAACTGCTTGCCGAAACCCGCTGACGGCAACCATAAAGAAGTTTACGGCAGCCGCCGTCAATACGGTTGAACAACAGCGTCTAACAACATGGCGGTCCCGCGCCCTGAGACGGACGCAATTATAAAATCACAAGGAGACCGAATCGTGCTGCATCGCATCTTGTTGTCCCTAACCTGCCTGTTGATGTCCGCACCCGCCTGGGCCATCAATCCCTATTTTTACGGCGACCCGCTTGCGGCAGGAAATGTGCACGCGGTAGCAACATCCGCCGAAAAACGGCTTGAGGCAGAGGGTTTCAAGGTAGTCGGAAAATATTTCCCCAAACATTACCCTGGGCACGGAATCGTCATTGCCACGGACGAGGCCATGCTCAAGGAAATCGCCGAAACCGGTAAGCAAACCATCGCCGGCGCGGCCATCCGGGTGGGGATCAAGGCCGATGGCACGGTTTCCTACACCAATCCGGATTACTGGTACCGCGCCATTTTCCGCAACCGCTTTTCCGGTGTTGAGAGCACGGTGGAAGGCATACAAAAAAGACTGGCCCGGGCGCTGGGCGCGGGCCAGGGATTTGGCGGGGACGAAAGCGCCAAATCTCTCAGCAACTATCGCTACATGGTGGGCATGGAACGGCTGGATTCCGGCAAAAACAGGCTGGCGGAAATGGAAAGCTTCAACGATGCGGTTAGAACCGTCCGTGACAATCTGGCCAAAAAAGTCGCGAACACGGCCAAGGTTTATGAAGTGATCATTCCTGGAAAGCAGCTTGCCGTGTTTGGCGTGGCCTTTACCGATGAGGAGAACGGCGACGCCAGCTGGCTGAAGACAATCAATGCGCCCGAATCATTCGCCAGCCTACCCTACGAAATCTTTATCGTCGGCAATGAAATTCATGCCCTGCACGCGCGCTACCGCATTGCTCTCAGTTTCCCGGATACCGGCATGGGTACCTTCATGCGAATTTCGAACGTTCCCACCATGATTCGCGATACTTTGCTGCAAATAGCGGGCGGCAAGGTCGAGGAATTCAATACAATAATTGAATAGCGAAATTTCGCAGGATGGAATCCAGGTGATAGCCATGTGCCATACCCTTTCTTAATAATGGATTAACACTCCCAGACTCCTGTCACAGCCTATCAAGTTCTTCTGGTTGACGCCGTAACCGGCTTAGTCCACATACCGAAAAACTTTGTGGACCTTGTCAAAATCAATAACAGGAGATTAAGAATGGCAAAAGATAAGGTTGCAAAGTCCGCCGTGGTGGGCAAACTAATGTTCGCAGTACTCGGCATGGGTTTGGGTGGCGCTCTTGGCGCTTACGCCATGATGGATTTTGCCGGTTCAAAGGCATATGCGGCTCAGGCAGTCAATGAAGCACGCTCCGTCGCCGACATGGCCGAAAACTTCGGCACATGGGCATCTAGTTACAAGGGGGTCTGGATCAAGGACGATGCGCTTGCCGGTCTGGAGATCGGCAGCTCGATTGATACCCAGCGCTACCAGAAATCAACCGAAAAAGATGGCGTCGATCACATCAATTTCGACACCTACCACAGAAAGAATCCCGCTCTCGTACAGCGCGAGTTGGCGGATATCAGCCAGAAGTCAAACGCACGCAGCAAGTTTCGCCTGACTTCGGAAAAATACATGAACCCCATGAATGCCCCTGACGGCTTTGACCTCAAAGCCATTCGCGAACTGGAAAAATCCGGAAACAAGGAATACTTCGAAATCCAGTCAGGAGAATTGCGATATGCACGCCGCGTCGAAGCCAAGGAAAGCTGCCTGAGCTGCCATGGCACGCCAGAGGCGGCGCCAAAATCAATTTCCATGATGTACCCGGGTCCGCAAGGCTATGGTTACGTCAAGGGCGGTTTGGCGGGCATTATCAGCGTCCGGCTGCCTCATGACTACAAGCCGGGCATTATTCTTGGCGATATCAACTAGATGTTTGAGGATACCGCCGCCCTTTGAGTCGGCCTGGCATCCCCCGCATTCCTGTCACAACTTTTATCGTTCAGCCCGGCCCTGATGCCCGGGCCAGAACCTACTGAATAAATAAAACATTGCCTATCGGCACTGGACAGCCGGCTTACATGGCCACCCGTCACCCGTCCTTAAAGAATTAACAGTGTCATCCGTTAACCCTTTCGTAAGTCGGCATCTGCCGTAGCCAACCCTAGTACAAATGGAGGGAAATGTGTCCGAAGCCCCAGCCCTGAAAGGCGTGAAAGTCATGGTGATTGACGATAGCAACACCATAAGGCGCAGTGCCGAAATTTTTCTCAATCAGGCCGGCTGTGAAGTCATTCTTGCCCAGGATGGTTTTGACGCCCTGGCAAAAATTACCGACCACCAGCCCGACCTGGTCTTCGTGGATATCATGATGCCGCGTCTGGACGGATACCAGACCTGCTCGCTGATCAAGCGAAACAACCGCTACCGCGGCACACCCGTGATCATGCTCTCATCCAAAGATGGACTGTTCGATCGCGCGCGCGGCCGCATGGTCGGGTCGGACGAGTATCTGACCAAGCCATTTACCAAAGACACGCTGCTCAAGGCAGTGCGTGAACACACCCTGCCGAAGGCAGCCTGAATCAGGAGCAATTCATGGCCATTAGTCGCATTCTCGTAGTGGATGATTCTCCTACCGAACGCTTTTTCATTTCTGAATTGCTGGTCAAGAACGGGTTTCTGGTCAGCATGGCGGAAAACGGCGAAGAGGGCGTGGCGCAAGCCAGGCAGACCCATCCCGACCTCATCATCATGGACGTCATCATGCCGGGCATGAATGGTTTTCAGGCCACCCGCGCCCTGTCCAAGGAAGAAGACACCAAAAACATTCCCGTCATCATGTGCACGACCAAGGGACAGGAAACCGACAAGGTTTGGGGCTTACGCCAGGGCGCGGCGGCCTACATGGTCAAGCCGGTCAACCCTGATGAGCTGATCAAGCAGATACGCGCACTGGGCTGATCTAACCGGGAACGAATAAAGATGTCGCGCAGATTCAATCTCCGTCAGTTTCAAACCGAACTTTCCAAACGTCTGCAGGCGGCGGCTTCGCTTCCAGCGGAAACCTCGCGTCTTGGATTCATGACAGCCGGACAGAACTGGCTGGTGCCGCTTTCCGAAATCGAAGAAGTCATGCCGGTGCCCGACATTCTGCCGGTACCCGGGGCCAAGTCCTGGTTCCGCGGCCTCGCCAACATACGTGGCAATTTGTATGCGGTATCCGATCTCAGTGAATTCCTGACCGGCAAGCCCACCCCAGAATCCAGTGAAAACCGCCTCGTTCTGGCCCACCGGAAGCACGGGGTGAACGCGGCCCTGCTGGTGCAAAAGGCCTTGGGCCTGAAGCAGTCCGGCAGCCAGGATGCACAAGGCATCCCGGGCATGTGGCCATGGGCCACGCAACAGACACTCGATTCCAGTGGTACGCACTGGAATGAAATCAACATGGCCCGCTTTCTGGCGGAGTCCGATTTTCTCACCGTGGAAGCATAACCACACCTAGCGGAGAAGCAGATGGCAATTTCCATTACTCAACTCAAGGGCCTGGCAGGCCGCATGTCCGGTTCCGGAAAAGGCAAGGGACAGTCGGAACATACGACCATGATCATGGAGGGAATGCGCAAGCTTGCCGACCGCGAGCCGGGCAAAGTGCCGCTGGTGGCGCATCTGCCGGTAGAAAAGCAGTACTTGTATACCGGTGGCGCGCTGATTATCTCCCTGCTGCTGGCAGCCGGATTCACCATTTATGGCGTCGTCAAGTCAGGCAACCAGGCACACTATCTCGACCGTGCCGGCCAGATCGCAACGTTGACCCAGCGTCTGCCCAGCCTTGCGCAACAGGCCGTTCAGGGCAACACTGAGGCATTCAAGGAATTCGACAAGGGGCGGATGGAATTCTCCAAATCCGTCAAAGGCCTGCGCGACGGGGACGACTCCGCGCCGGCATCGCCCGCTGACGCCCAAGTGATTCTGGCAAGAATCTCCGAAGTCTGGGAAAAACTGGAACCGCAAGCCGCGGTAATCGGCAAGAACGAGAAGGTTCTGCTCGATTCGAGCAAGAACATTTACAAGATTGCCAAGCTTTCCGATGACATGCTGGAAATGACCGAACAACTTTCGTCTGCCCTGTTGCATGGCGGCGCCAGTTCCAGAGTGGTTTCGCAAGCCAACCATCTGGTCATGCTGACCCAGCGGATCGCCAAGAATGCCAATGCACTGCAGGCAACCACCAACCCCACGCCAGCAGTCTTTATCCAACTGGAAAAAGACATTACCAGCTTCCGCAATACAGTGGTTTCACTGGAAGACGCCTCCATCGGCGGTAATGCCGGCGGCATACTGGCAGATGTCGGCGACCAGACCGGCGATCTGGTTGAATCGGTTGGTGGCGTCCTGTCCCACACACCAGTACTGGTCAAGTCAAAGGGCGCCGCGATGGCCCTGTTCCAGGAAAGCGACAAGCTGCTGAAGGATGCCAGCGAATTGAGCCGTACCTTTGACACAGCCGGTACGATCTCCTATCTGCTTGCCGGCCTGCTTGCCATGGTGTCGCTCGCCTCCCTCGTGCTGTTGGGCCTGATCAACATCAACGAAACCAAAGCCCGCGCGCGCAAGAGCGAAGAGGAAAACCGCCGCAATCAGGAAGCCATTCTTCGTCTCATGGACGAACTGGGCGAACTGGCGGAAGGCAACCTGACCATCAATGCCAGCGTGACTGAGAACATCACCGGCGCCATCGCCGACTCGATTAACTTCACCGTTGAAGAATTGCGCGGCCTGGTGCGCGGCATCAACAACGCGACGGTTCAGCTGGATTCCGCCGCGCGTGATGCGACGCAGGTTTCCGAACAGCTCAGCTCAGCAGCTCGGCGTCAGGCGGATGAAATTGAAGAAACCTCGCTGGCGGTGGTGGACATCTCCCAGTCGGTGCAGAAGGTGTCGGCCAATGCGGTCGAATCCGCCAACGTTGCTCAGCAATCCCTGTCCGCGGCTGAAAAGGGCCAGCAGGCCGTGCAGAACACCATATCAGGCATGAATTCGCTGCGCGAACAGATTCAGGAAACGTCCAAGCGGATCAAGCGGCTGGGCGAGTCGTCGCAGGAAATTGGCGAAATCGTGGAACTGATCTCAGACATTACCGAACAGACCAACGTTCTGGCACTCAACGCCGCCATCCAGGCCGCTTCGGCGGGTGAAGCCGGCCGCGGATTCTCGGTGGTTGCGGAAGAAGTTCAGCGCCTGGCGGAACGTTCGGCGGAAGCGACCAAGCAGATTTCCGCCATCGTCAAAACCATTCAATCCGATACCCAGGACACGGTGGCCGCCATGGAAATCTCCACGCAAGCGGTGGTGGAAGGCGCCAAGCTGTCTGATGCGGCGGGTCAGACCCTGAACGAAATTGGCCATGTGTCGAAAAAACTGGCCAGCCTGATTGCCGACATTTCCAGCACCACGCAATCCCAGGCGGAAGCGACCGCCAAGGTCGCGGAAACCATGCAGGAAATCCGCAACATTTCGGTGCAAACCAGTGAAGGCACCCAAAAGACGGCTCAGTCTCTGGGCGGCCTGACCAAACTGGCCGATTCGCTGAAGCATTCCGTATCGGGCTTCAAGCTCGCGTAACCCGTTTGAAAAGGAAAACGTGCCATGAGCGCCATGTTGGAATTTGATACCGGACCGCTGAACTGGGTTCGGGGCGACATCGAAGCCGCACTTAAAAGCGCGGTCGACCGCATCCGCGCCTACCAGGCTGATGCCAGCCTGGAAAATGCCTTGCGTCTGGCGCGGGATGAGTCACATCAAGCCACCGGCGCGCTGCGCATGGTGGGGCTGGAAGGAGCGGCCGCGGTCGCTTCCGCGCTCGAGGAAACCCTTACCGCCATGGACAGCCGCACGGTGCAGGCAGACCAGGCAACCGGCACGGTAATCGAAGCGCTGGAATCATTGCTAAAGTGGGTATCCCGCATGGCTGAAGGCCGGGGCGAAGGCGAGCTTGCCTTGTTCCCGGTCTATCGCAAGCTTCGCGAACTGAATGGCGCGGACCATATTTTTGAAGGCGAACTGTTCTATCCCAGCCTGCAAGTCCGCTCTGTTGAATCCGCTTCCCCGGAAATTCCTGCATCTGAACTCACTGCCCTGGTAAAAGCCTCTCGTGCCGGATTCCAGCGCGGCCTGCTTGCATTCCTGCGCGGCGTGCAAGTCGATGCCGGGCTGGCCGCCATGCGCAAATCGCTCTCCCAGATTGAAACCGCCGTTCCCTCTCAGGCTGCCAGGACATTCTGGTGGGCTTGCGTCGGATTTATCGATGCCTTGCAGAACAAGGGGGTCGAACCCGATTTCCACGTCAAGCAACTGCTGGCACGGATTGACCTGCAAATGCGCAGGTTGACGGACGGGTCGCCCCAGGTCGCGGAGCGGCTGATGCGCGATGCCCTGTTTTTCATCGCAAAAAGCAAATCCGTCGGTGATGAAGCACAAGCAGTCCGCTCCGCGTTTGCCCTCGAAAAATATCTGCCCAAACACGCGGCGCTGGACGCTGAACAACTGGCGCGGGTACGCCCCCTGCTGGCCGCCTTGAAGGAAACATTGACCGAAGCCCGGCATCACTGGAGCGCCTTTGCCGAAGGGAATGCCACGGCATTAAATGACTTCCAGACATGCTCAACCCGGCTTAATGCCCAGGCAGGCACGATCGAGGTGCCCTCGCTGGTTCAATTGACCGGCACCCTGAAAGAAGCCGTATCGTCCATCGCGCAACTGAGTGACGAGACACGTGACGCTGTCCGGCTGGAAATTGCCACGACCCTGCTTTTCCTGCAAAACGCCACCAGCAGCGAGGACGTGTTCGATCATGATTTTCCCTCGCGCGCAGAAAGCCAGGTCCGCCGGATCAAGGCTGCGCTGTCAGGGCAAGCAGTTGGCGGCGCCGAGGACCTGCTCGATGAAGGCACACGCAAGGCCTCGGAGCACGCATTGCTGTCCCAGCTGGGTCGCGAAATCAGTTCCAGCCTTCATCAGATGGAAGAAAGCCTCGATACCTTCTTCCGCAATCCCGATGAGCGTGGCGCGCTATCCAACATCGAGGCCCTGACAGCACAGATCCAGGGCGCCTTGTCCATGCTTGAACAGGATGCGGCCTCGCAGCTGCTGGGGTGTGGAATGGATTTGGTGAGCCCTTATCTGGTTGAAGGCAGCCCAAGCAACGAGGAAAAAACAAGAATTGCCGATGCGCTGTCCAGTATCGGGCTGTTCATCGAAGCGCATTGCGCCGGACGCCAGGATGCCGCAAGAATTCTTGCGCCTGCCCGAATCTCCTTCGGCCTGGACGAACCCGAATCCGCCTCGGCAAATCTCATCCCCACCGTGGAAGACGGACTGGCCTCACGCAAGGCGACAGTTGCCGCTTCTTACCTGGACTGGCAAGGCACGGGAGGCGACGATACCAGAAAAAAGTGCCTGGCGGCCCTGACTGAACTGGGCCATGACGCTGACCTGATAGCGGATAGAGCACTGAAATCCGCTGTTGAAAATGCCTTCCGCATGGTCAACGTCGGGAACCCGGATGAAAGTCTGGCGGCCGCGATTGCACACCTGACAGGCCACGACATTGTCTTCCTGCCTGTCGAAATTGCCACCGTCGAGGCATTGGGCCTTGTCGAAGATGATGCCAGCGCAGTGGAATTCAGCGAAGCCGAGACCAGCCCTGACACTACGGTGGATGAACCTGTTTCATCTGTGCCGGACGAACATGTCGTGGCAGAAGTTGACGCGCCTGAATACGCATTTGAATCATTCTCACCAGATCACGCTGCCAGCGAGCATGCCGATTCATCAGAACAGACAGTCGAGGAAGAAACCGCAGCGGTCGACAGCGAACTGCTCGAAATCTTCCTGGAAGAAGCCAACGAAGTATTGCAAACCCTCAACGGCGCTCAGGCTGCGTGCCGTACCCAGGGCGATAACAAGGTAAGCTTGACCGTCATCCGGCGCGCCTTCCACACGCTCAAGGGCAGTGGCCGCATGGTCGGGCTGACCGATTTCGGCGAAGTCGCCTGGGAACTCGAACAATTGATGAACGGTTGGCTTGCCGAGGAAAAGTCCGCAAGCCCAGACCTGCTTGACGTGGTCATGTTGTCGCACGACCATTTTGCCGGCTGGATCGCCCAGTTGCAGGCAAGCGGCCGGGCCAGGGTGGCCTCGGAGGGATTGCTTGCCGCTGTGGCGCGCGTTGCGCAAGGCGAACCCCTTCATATTGAAGCGCCTGTCGAAACCGAGCTTGTTGAAACTGTGCCTGTTGAATCCGGGCCCGTCGATTCCGGGATTGAATCGCTGACGACTGAGACGCCACAAGAAACGCCTGCCGAAAACGAAGCATCCATTCCTGAAGAAACCGCGCAGGAAACCGAACCTGAGCCCATCGAAGTGGACATCCTGGTTGCCGGGGTTCGTCTGTCGCCTGGGCTGTATCAGATATTCAAGGATGAATCTTCCCTCTGGTCGCAGTCCCTGCTCGAGGAACACGACAGGCTGGCATCGTCCGAGGTTCCTCTTGTCAGCGAGTCTGCACGCCGAGGCGTCCACACCCTGGCTGGCATAGCCGGCACCACCGGATTCACCGCACTCTCCGACCTGGCCCACGCCATCGAAATCTATCTCAAGGAACTGGATGACAGGCCCTTGCCACAGAATGCCCGCGCCACCGTGCTGGATGCGCTTTCCCGTTTGGTTGGCATGATCGACAACATTCATGCCGGCGCCGCGCCGCTTCCCGCGGAATCCCTGATCAGGGCATTGGCTGGCTTGCAGCTTGAAGAGTATCTGCCCGGCATTGAAGCCGAGACCGTTGTCGAATTCGTGGAGTCTCCAAGCGTCGAAACGACTGAATCTGTTACGGAACCCCAGGAAACCGTATCAGCGAATCCGGAAAACTCCGCTGAGACGTGCGAAACCTTCGCGCCCTTGCAGGGTGAAACTGATTTGGTGCAGTCCGCCGAGACAGAAGCTGCAAATGACATCAATGAATCCGAACTGGCACCCGCTACCGAACCTGAATCCGAATCCGTTGGCAATACTGGCGCCACTGAATCTGAAGCCGCGCAGGCGGAAACAGAAACCAGCCTTGAAGATCTGATCACCCAGGCAAAGCGCCAGGCCAATACACCTGTCTTTGAACAACGGCAGGTACGGGATGAAATCGATGCGGAACTTTTGCCGATCTTCCTGGAGGAGGCCGAAGGCCTTGTTCCCGCTGCGGCGGAAAGCCTGCGCCGATGGAAGACTCAACCCGGAGATGTTCAAGCACCCTCGGAATTGCGCCGCGTACTGCATACCGTCAAGGGCTCGGCACGCATGGCAGGTTGCATGCGTCTGGGCGAACTGACTCATATCATGGAATCGCGCGTCGTCGCGGTTCTGGAAAGTGGATTGACCGCCGATGCCAGCGTGTTCGATGCGCTGGAAAGCCAGTTTGACCGCATGGCCAATGACGTGGACAGGCTCAGACTGGGCGGGGCTACTACCGAAGTCACCCAGACAGACACCGAAGCCGCAGAAATTGGCGTGGTTCTCCCACCAGAAGAGCCCGGCACCCTGGCATCCGAACCTGCCGCTACGACAACCGCCTCCGCTCAAACAGCGCCCATACCCACTGTGCAGTCGGAAAGCACGGTTCTGCGCGTAAGGTCGGACTGGGTTGACCGCATGGTCAACGAAGCCGGTGAAGTCGCCATCGCGCGTTCGCGCATAGAAAGCGAAATGTTCTCCCTCAAGCGGCAAGTCTCGGAATTGTCCGAAGCGCTGCGCCGCCTCAAGGATCACATGCGCGAAGTTGAAATCCAGGCCGAAGCACAGATGCAGGCAACTTTCCACAGCCATGGCGGAAAAAGCGATTTTGACCCGCTTGAATTTGACCGCTTTAGCCGCTTCCAGGAAGTCACCCGCTTCCTGACGGAAAGCGTGCACGACATTTCCACCGTCCAGCAAAACCTGTCCGTGCAACTGGGCGAAGCCGATGCGGCGTTGATTCAGCAGGCCCGCATGAATCGCGAATTGCAGCAGAACCTGCTGCGTGTCCGCATGGTTCCCCTGCACAGCATTTCGGAACGTCTCTATCGGGTTGTGCGCCAGACCGGGCGCGATCTGAACAAGCGTGCTCAACTGGACATCCGCAACGGCGACCTTGAACTTGACCGCGGCGTGCTCGAAAAAGTTGTCGCGCCTATTGAACACCTGCTGCGTAACGCGGTGGCACATGGACTGGAATCGTCTGAAACACGTGCCGCTTCAGGCAAGCCGGAATTCGGCGAAATTCGCATCGATGCGCGCCAGGAGGGCAACGAAATGGTGCTGATCATCAAGGATGATGGCGCCGGCCTGAACCTGAACCGTATTCGCGAGAAAGCCCATGCGCTCAATCTGCTGAGCGCGGGTGTTGAGCCTTCCGACAGCCAACTGGCGCAGATGATATTCATCCCCGGTTTTTCCACGGCAGAGCAGGTCACCGAAGTTGCCGGACGCGGCGTCGGCATGGACGTGGTCAAGAATGAAATCAGCAGTCTGGGTGGACGAATTGAAATTGATACGGAAATCGGCAAGGGCGTCACATTCAGCATCTATTTGCCGCTCACGCTTGCCGTCACGCAGGCAGTTATCGTGAATGCAAACAGGCATGAGTATGCCTTGCCCGCCACCACGGTGGAACAGGTTCAGGAACTCAAGCCCGATCATCTCGCTGCCGCCATGCAGGCGCGCGCCATCGAATGGCGCGGCAATCGTTACCCCCTGTTCTATCTGCCACACCTGTTGGGGCAAGCGGATGCCGTTCACGAAGTGCAGCGCTTCAACACGGTAGTGCTGATGAAGAGCGGCACATCGCACGCGGCATTGCTGGTGGATGTCGTGGAAGGCGCCCGCGAAATCGTGGTCAAGAATACCGGCCCGCAAGTTGCCCGGTTGACCGGCATTGCCGGCGCAACGGTTCGTGGTGACGGCAAAATCATCCTGATTCTGAACCCCGTGCCGCTGGCTATCCGCGCATTGAACACACCCGTGGATGCGCCCATGCCGGCCCAGATCAAGGTTGAGCCGGTACAGGAAACACCGCAGGCGCCCATGGTGCTGGTCGTGGATGATTCGCTGACCGTGCGCAAAATCACCAGCCGCCTGATGGCCCGAGAAGGATATCGCGTCGACACCGCGAAAGACGGCGTCGATGCGCTGGAGAAGATGCATGACCTGGTTCCGGATGTCGTGCTGCTCGATGTCGAAATGCCGCGCATGGACGGCTTCGAACTGGCGCGCGTAATGCGCAACGATGTCCGGCTCAAATCCGTGCCAATCATCATGATTACCAGCCGCACGGCCGACAAGCACCGCAATCACGCGCTGGAAATCGGCGTCAATACGTATCTGGGCAAGCCTTTCCAGGAAGCCGTACTGCTCGGCCATATCGGCGAACTGTTGGGTGATCGCGCGCTGAAAGCTGAATTGGCGCTGTAATTGACGAATCCTGATTGCCCCGGATTACGCACGTTAACCGGAGCGATTGACATGGGAGAAATCATGAATAAATTCCTAATTACTTCAATTCTTGCTGTTTTCTTGTGTACGCCTGCAGTGCAGGCAGCAGAAGGCAAAGGGGATGTATTCCAGGAAATGGAAGCAGCTGCGGAACGCATCCGGCAGTCTGGTGAGCAGTTCCGGGCCGAACTGAAAAAGGCGCGTGAAGAACGCCTGCGCCTGCAGAAAAAGCAGGAAGCTGAACGCAAGCAGGAAGAAGAACGCGAACGTCAGCAGGCTGAAGAGGATGCGGCAAGACTTGCCGCCATCAAGAGCGCCCAGGAACGCAAGGCGCTCGAACTCGCCCAGGAAAAAGCCCGCAAGGAAATCAGGGTCAAAGCCGAACAGGCTGAGCAGGCCCGCAAATCAGCACTGGAAAATCTTCAGGTCAACGAGCTGGCCGCACACCAGGCAACAATTTCCACTCAGGAAATGACCCGTGAAGAAAGAATGGCGCGTGCGCGCGCAGTGCTAGCCCAGGCCAGGGCCGAGGCCGCGCAGGAAGCGAGGGCATTCGAAGAGACGAAAAAAAGCGAGCAGGACTTGATCATGGAGAAAGCATCCCGTGCACAAGCGGCCCTGCTGCAGATCAGGCAGGACAAATCGCCAAAGGCATTTGATGAATAGTCGTAGCTCTTACACGTTCCGCCCAAAACGGCTTCAAGGCGTGCTCCAGTCCACCAGACCAGTGTAGGCAGTCGCCAGCACGATCAATCCAAACACGATCCGGTACCAGGCAAACACCGTGAAATCGTGCCGCGAAATAAAGCGGATCAGCGCACGCACGGCAATCGCTGCGCTGACAAACGACGCTACGAACCCGGCAACGAACATGGCAACATCTTCACGCGTGAACAAATGCCCGTGCTGATAGAGTTCATACAGTGAAGCAATGCCCAGTGTCGGCACCGCAAGAAAGAATGAAAACTCCGTTGCCGCCTTGCGCGACAGTCCATACAGCAAACCACCGATAATCGTTGCGCCCGAGCGGGAAGTACCGGGAATCAGGGCAAGCGCCTGAATGAAACCCATCACCAGCGCATCTTTCCACGTCATCTTGTCGACTTCGTCGATGTGCTTGCTGTGCGGCATTTTCTCCGCCCAAAGAATGATGACGCCCCCAACGATGAATGCCAGCGCGACCGGTACTGGCGAAAACAGGGTTTCCTTGATTTGCTGGCCGAACAAAAGGCCAAGTATGGCCAAAGGCATAAAAGCCAGAAGCAAATTGATCATAAAACGATTGGCTTCGGGATCGCGGCCCAGACCTTTCGCTACACTGGAAAATCGCAAGCGATAATCCCACACCACCGCAAGGATCGCCCCAAGCTGGATGGCAATTTCAAAAACCTTGCCTTTTTCGTTATTGAAGCCGAGAAGATCACCCACCAGGATGAGATGTCCCGTGCTGGAAATGGGCAGAAACTCGGTCAGGCCTTCCACCATGCCCATGACCAGGGCTTTGAGTATGAGTATGAAATCCATTGGGCATCCATAAATGCAGGATTCATCCCGCATTTATACAAAAAACGCGCGGGATATCCGCGCGTTTTCCATGATAACCGGGTTTTGTTACGTTCGGTCGCCTTCGACTGGCCTTGCGTCAGGTTTGGTATCCGGAGCAACCCCGGTATCGGGTTTTTCCGGAAAGGCCTTTACAAGCTCGCGTTCAATTTCATCCAGCAGCATTTCCATCAGGCCAAAGCCCTTTTCCCTGATCCGCTCGCCGATTGCCTTCGCGCGGTCGGCAGTGCCCGGAGAGGGAATATAGCTTTCGCCTTTTGCCGCGGCACGTGAAGCCTGACGGGCTTCGTTAAGAAAAAATCGCAAATCCTCCGGCGATACCATTTCCCGCATCATCGCTTCAGGTGTGGATCGAGGCTCTTCCGAAGCCTGCGCAAAGCCGGACATCCCCAAAAACAGCATGACACCCAACAGGTATTTCATCGTGAAGTCCCTTTCGCAAAAGGTAGCGAATCTGAGACTTCAATATAGCCTGCAAAGCTCCCGTGATTTTCCCTGATTCAGCATTTTTTACAGCCAAGTCAGGCCATGCCCTGTCAGCGCATGCTCAGCGCCATCCAGAACATCCTGCGCACAAACTCGGCTTTTTGCGCATTTATCTGGCGATCCTGTCCGGCCTGGGCTACGCTTGTAGCGGATTTCTTCTGGCCTTTGCCGGATTGGGTTTTTGGCGCCGGCTGACTCATGCCCACCCGGTCAAATTCCCCCATGGAATAGGCCACAACGCTGTCCATGTCCGCGGCCTGCGCGTTAACATTCAGCCCCCAGGCAAAAACGGCTGCTAGTGAAAGTCTGGCGATTGCATTCATGATGTTCTCCCGGTTATCGCGCCGCACCATGCGGCGTCATCACGATGCAAAGATTAGGCAGTTGGCGGGGGCTTGATTAGCAACCAGGTCCAAACCTGGACGGCAAACCGGAGCGGCCAACCACCTGGGCCAACCTGGTACCCCAACCTGGTTGGTAACGAACCCACTTCAGAAAGCCATAATGGGTTCCGTAGAGTAGGTGAACAGAAAAAGGAGCACCTCGATGTCATACCTGAACAGCAAATGGAAGGATTACCACACCCAGCCGCTGCGTCCGCGCAGCTACTCGAACCAGCGTGAATTCGAGGCCGACTGGGTCAGCGGCATGCGCCGCCGCTACCGGATTTCGCAGGAAGCCCTGGCCGCCATGGCC
The DNA here is from genome assembly GCA_018263115.1 of Thiobacillus sp. Lineage (GTDB taxonomy): Bacteria > Pseudomonadota > Gammaproteobacteria > Burkholderiales > Thiobacillaceae > UBA6918. The sequence continues at coordinate 38,397 of JADFDC010000001.1, read as the reverse complement.
GCGGTTTCCGTGACCACGGTGCAGAACTGGGAAAACCCGCTGTCGAAGAAAGCCATCGCCAGCCACAACCAGGACCGCTTGCGCGACATCGAGCGCGACCTCTGGATCAAATCCCATGTCACCCTGCTCAATCCCTGCCCGCCTACCATCCGCGCCCTGTACGACCTGATGTGCACCGGCCGTGACGAGAGCGCCCAGGCGCTGGCCGAACACTTCGTCAGCACGGCAACGCACAACGATCCCGAGCGTGCCCGGCTATTACATTGGGCCAGCCTCACCTACAGCATCACCGACCCGGCTTCGCACAAGGCGCGCCTGTACCAGCAGGAAGCCCTGCAGGCCATTGGCGAAGGTGATGGCCGCCTGGCCGCCGCCATCGAAAACGAAATCCTCGGCTACCAGTTCGAAATGCTGATGCAGGCTCAGCCCCAATCAACCCAGTCCAGCTCCGACCGCATCCAGCAGGCGCGCGACCTGATGCAGGCCTGCGAACGGCTGCATGTGCGCGACCAGCAGCCCGCTTACCTGTGGAACGCACTGGAAGTTGCCTGCCGCGCCCAGTTGCCCGAGAAGGAACTGTTCCGGCTGACCGGGCAACTTACCGACCTGCTGGGAGCAGACGTCGTGCAGCGGCGCATCGAATCGGAGGCCCCGTTCATGGCCGCGCGCATCGTCTTCAAAACCGGCAAGGCCCACTGAGGAGACAGCCATGAAACAGCTCCTCACCGCCGCACTGGTTCTGGCCAGTCTCCTGTCTGCGCAGGCAGTCAAGGCAGACGAATGTCAGCCAGTCTCTACCGCACAACCGGAAACCGCCGCCCCCGCCCCCGAGCCCATCGTCATCAGCTGGGACCGCGTGGGTGGAAAAGAAAGATGGTGGGTTTAATACTGCCAACAGCAAAAAAGCCGGGGCAACCCGGCTTTTTTCATCTCCAACCCCAATGAACGGCTTCACTGCCCCTTGATAAAGGGGGGTCGGGGAGATTTGTCATGATGCCAAGGGCGATGAGTTTAGGCTACCTCGACACACCCACCACAAAATCCCCCGGCTCGCGTTGCGAGCCACCCCCTTTATCAAGGGGGTAAAAGGCAACGGGCCTCACGTTCCACAAAACGTCCGGAACTCCGCCATGAATTCGCCAGATGCCGGCTCAGTGTAGCGGGCCAGCGCCAGGTCTTCATCAAAGGGCTTTTGCAAGGCTTTCAGCAAAGCTTCAAACGGCGCCAGATCGCCTTTGTCCGACGCAGCGGCCAGCGCTTCTTCCACGCGGTGGTTGCGCGGAATCAGCCAGGGGTTCACTTTGCGCATGCGCGTGGCCCGCGCTTTATCTGCATTGGGCTTGCCGGCATTCTCGCCAAAATCTTCAACAGCGCAGCGTTCGCGCCAGTGCTTCAGCCAGCCATCCAGTCCCGGCTGCCCAGCAAATAGCGCGCGCAGCGGCGCCTCGTTGCCCTCCGCCGCATCCGCCAGCCGCCGCCAGGCCAGGGTGAAATCCACCTGTTGCGCATGCAGCAGATCCAGCCAGCTTTCACCCAGTGCCGCATCCGCACGGTTGTCTTCTTCACGCTGTCCACCCAACCCCAGCTTGGCGCGCAGTCCGGATAGCCAGTGCGCATGAAAGCGCAGCGGAAAATCATCCAGCACCCCCGTCGCCAGCTCGATTGCCTCGCCCTCATTGTCTGCAATCAGCGGCAGCAAGGCCTCGGCCAATCTCGCCAGGTTCCAGCGCGCGATGTGCGGTTGCGCCTCGTAAGCGTAGCGCCCGCCTTCGTCGATGGAACTGAACACGGCGCGCGGATCGTAGGCTTCCATGAAAGCACAGGGGCCGAAGTCGATGGTCTCGCCGGATATGGCCATGTTGTCGGTATTCATCACGCCGTGGATGAAACCCACGTGCATCCACTGCGCGATCAGCGCCGCCTGCCGTTCCGCAACGGCACGCAAAAATGCCAGGTAGCGGTCTTCTGTCTCCGTCACCTCCGGGTAATGGCGGGCGATGGCGTAATCAGCCAACTGCCGCACCTGCTCTGGCGTGCCATGCGCCGCAAAGTACTGAAAGGTGCCCACACGCAAATGACTCGCCGCGATGCGCGTCAGAATCGCGCCGGGCAGCGTGCGTTCGCGAAACACCGGCTCACCGGTCGAGACAACTGCCAGCGCACGGGTAGCGGGAATGCCCAGCGCATGCATCGCCTCGCCGATCAGCACCTCGCGCAGCATCGGCCCCACCGCCGCCTTGCCGTCGCCCCGACGGGAAAACGGCGTGCGACCCGAGCCTTTCAGGGCAATGTCCCGGCGCTTGCCATTTCGATCGATCACCTCGCCGATCAACAACGCGCGTCCATCCCCCAACTGCGGGTTGAACTGCCCGAACTGATGCCCCGCATACGCCTGTGCAATCGGCTGCGCGCCTGCTGGTAATTCGTTGCCGGAAAACATCGCCGCCAGCGAAGCGTCATCCTGGCCGGCAAGACCCAGTTGCAATTCATCAGACAACCCTCGGTTGAAGAACAACAACACCGGCTCACGCACCGTCGCAGGCTGGCAAGGCTCATAAAAGCCTGGCAGATCGCGGGCATAGGTGTTGTCAAAAGGGATGGCGCGTTTTGGCATGGCGGGTTCACGTTACAGGGAAATGCAAAGTGCCTGACTGGCAAGAAAGAGTTTAGGCCGACCGTGGGCAAATTCCACCCTGCCGCGATCAGGGAATTGCATTCTGATTCAGGTCGCAATTGCCTGAATGACATGCAAATCAGATTTCTTGAAACCTATATTGCAAGTAGGGAGGTGGGTTTTTACAGACTATGTATTTTGTGAAAGGAAAGAGAGATGAGACGTTTTAATGTGATTATGCTGGCAGCAGCGCTTTTAATGCCCTTGAGTGCCAGCTTTGCCCAGGAATTCCCAAGCGCCCCTCCCAACATTAAAGAAATGGAGGCAAAAGGCTTGCCTCGTGTAAGCACGGAGGAACTGAAGGGACTCTTCCCGAGTGTGATTGACCTGAGGGGTCCAACTGGCAGACATATCGTCATCCACAATGCAGACGGCACCTGTATCAGTAAAGTCGGCAAGCGCGGGGTTGGGGAAGACACCTCGGGGACATGGTTTATCAATGAAAAAAACAATACCTTGTGCAGGAATATGCCCAGAAGAGGAAGAGGCGTAATTGCAAGGGGTGGAGTTGAGGAGCATTGTTTTGCCATATACCGCGCCGCGGATGGCCTCCACTTTTTCGAGTACGATGTTAAAGATGGGTTTTATGCCCACACATGGCGGAAAGCGGCCGAGCAATGATGGTTTGAATCTTTTCCTATTAAATGGGCTGCACCTGCAGCCCATATTTCATTGGGTCGACCAGTTCGGGCATTCCACTCGCCCGGTTCAACGCCCCCACCGCCATTGATCCACCTGGCGCTTCAACTCCCGCTCTTCCTCTTCAATCGTATCCGCAGTGGAATCGGGCGGACAGCCTTCTGGCGGAGGGGGGCGGTGGCCGGGCGGCGTGTAGCTGGGCGGCGAAGAACCGTTCCACGCATATGGGTTTTTGAAAGCTTCGGGCTCCGGCAGACAGTCCAGTTTGTAGCTGGGCGGCCACCCCGTCTCGTACGGTAAAAACGAAATGGTCTGCTCAAAAACCAGCGGCTTTCCCGTTGGCGTCGGCGGCAACGGCGGCATATTCTGAATCGCCTTCCAGGCCAGCTTCGACGCCAGCTCCGAGGTCGACCAAAGCTCTTCCACCCTGGCAATCTTTCCGTCAGGCGCGATCTCGATGCGAAACCGGACCACCCCCTGGCCCGGCCCCTCGACCGCCGTGCCCATCATGCTTCGCACCTGCTGCCCCCAGTTGTACCGGTAACGCTTGCTGTTCTTGAGCGTGTAGGTCGACGCGATTTTCCATTCCTCCGCAGTCGGCGCGAGCGGCGCCGCCATGGACGCCAGCACTTTCTCTGGCGTGGGAGGGGGCGGAGTGTCAGGTACTGAACGTGGTTTGGCCGGCTCCGGAGGCGCCTTCTTCCAGGGCTTGGGTGGCGGAGGCTTCACCACAATGTCCGGCTTGACTTCGAGGCGAACCTGAATGGGCTCTTTTTCCGGTGGCTTCGGCTTGCCCCACCATGGCCCCATCAAGCTGGCGTGAAAAGCCAGCGACAACAAAATCGCCGCGAGAAAGCCAATCCGGAACCGGGGCACCAAGCCTTCCCTCAAAGTCGTCACCTGATCGTTTGAATGCGCCGAGTTTTTCCTTGTGCGGGTCTCAGCAAAGAATATCTGTCTGCATTTCAAGCAGACAGACCGGGGCAGGCAGTATACAAACTCCCGCTTTGGCCGAATGTAGCGGAAAAGTACCAGGCACATTGTTGATGGGAAACTCATGAACTTGAATTTCCCATCAACCACCCTGGCGTGATAGCGGCGTGCGCCCAGAACCCTTCAGCGCAATTTCACGACGCCAGCGTTGCCATCAATGACCTCGCCAATCAGCGGCGCGCGCGCAGGCTGGCAAGGTTCATAGAAATCTTGTAGGTCGCGGGCGTAGAAGTTGTCGAAGGGGATGGCGGTATTCGGTATCGGCTGGTCCACGTTTCAGGGACGAGTGGGGCATTTGGCTGACACGAAGGAATTTAAGGCTGAACGTGCGCAAATTCCACCCTGCAAGCATTAGGGGAAACGATGTTTGATCCGTCATGCCCGCAAGCCGCTTCCGACTGCCCACGACTAGTTCCCTTGCACCACCCCGAACCTTGGTGCCAGAATCCACAAAAACCTATACCAATAAGAGAGATTAGCTTGTTACATGCCCCTTTGGTTCCGACCAGTTTTTGCCTTGAGGAGGCTAGCTAAAATCGCGTACTCGAGTAACTCGAGCCGGATTGTTTAAATTTAGTTTTTCTCCTATTCCCCTAAGTAGAGGTGCCAGATGTTGCAAACAGAAAAAATAGAAAAAATCTTGGATTGGCAACTATCCTGGATTTCTGCTGCTGATTCAAGGCTAACCTTAGTGTTACCACTTTCCACTGCGATGCTCGGAGCCCTCTCAGCGTTTGCACCCAAACCGGCAGCATGGACACTAGAATCAGGGATACCTGCTGCATTTGCGATTTTCTTTTTGTGCCTGAGCATTTTATTTTCAGGGTTTGCCACTTTCCCAAGGACAACGGGCACAAAAGGGTCGGTTATATTCTTCGGGGGTATCGCATCGCATGACCTCGATCAATATGAGTCAAACATCAACTCAATTGATGAGGGAGGATATGCAGCCGATCTTATTAAACAGTGCCATGTCAACGCATTAATAGCATCCACTAAATTCAACTGGGTAAAGCGAGGAATGGTTTGCTTGCTCTTGTCCACCATTCCCTGGACATTGGCAATTTATAACTTTTTTGGAAGCTGAATATATGGCCCTAGGGGATGATCTTCTTGGGGATGTACAAACAATCATCAACACGCCGTGGGATAAACGGGATGGTAGAAAAGTCCCCGAAACAGAGGAGGTTGCCCTAGCTGGTGGAGCTGTTGAGATTGAAGCAGCCTTTCTTTACGCAGACTTGGCTGATTCGTCCAAGATGGCGAAGGAGCTTGATCGACGTGTTGCGGCAAAAATCATCAAATCATTTCTTTATTGCTCTTCAAAGATCATTAATGCTCGTGGTGGAAAGATTGTTAGCTTTGACGGGGATCGAGTTATGGGGGTTTTTTACGGCGACTCAAAAAACTCATCTGCCGCGAAGTGTGCCCTCCAAATAAAGTGGGCGGTCGATGAGATAAGAACTAAATTCGAGTCGAGCTATGAAAGTGTTAGAGATGCGAGCTTTAGTATCCGGCATGGTGTTGGTGTGGATACAGGCACAGTATTGGCTGTACGCGGTGGCGTTCGAGGGTCAAATGATCTTATATGGATAGGACGAGCTCCAAACCTCGCTGCAAAAATGAGTGATTTACGGGAACACCCATACAGCACATTTGTCACTGCGACTGTCTTTAACAACCTAAACGATGAATCGAAGTATGGAGGAGAAGATAAGAAGCTGATGTGGGAACGTCGTTCTTGGACGTTTTTGGGTGACGCCATTCAAGTTTATCGCTCCTCTTGGTGGTGGAAGCCATAGAAAGTTACTGGTCATTCGAGTAGGTATCACTTCCTGGAATTTCTTGGCCTCGAGGTCGAACCGAGATGTGATTTCGCTGTCTACTTTCCCTACAAAAAGCTGCACAAACAGCCGCTATCAATCAGTCCTGACGTTACTGGATTCAACCCTTCCGATAGACCTCAGCCCCCTGCTTCACAAACTCCACCGACTTCACTTCCATCCCCTTCTCCAGCGCTTCGTTTTCGCTGATGCCCTGCTTCGCGGCGAAGTCGCGCACGTCCTGGGTGATCTTCATGGAGCAGAAGTGGGGGCCGCACATGGAGCAGAAGTGGGCGACCTTGGCGGATTCCTTGGGCAGGGTTTCGTCGTGGAAGCTCTTGGCTTTGTCGGGGTCGAGGCCGAGGTTGAACTGGTCGGCCCAGCGGAATTCGAAGCGGGCCTTTGAAAGCGCATTGTCGCGGATCTGCGCACCGGGGTGGCCCTTGGCGAGGTCGGCGGCGTGGGCGGCCAGCTTGTAGGTGATGATGCCTTCCTTGACGTCGTTCTTGTCCGGCAGACCCAAGTGTTCCTTGGGCGTGACGTAGCAGAGCATGGCGGTGCCATACCAGCCGATCATCGCGGCGCCGATGCCGCTCGTGATGTGGTCGTAGCCGGGGGCGATGTCGGTGGTGAGCGGGCCGAGGGTGTAGAACGGTGCCTCGTCGCACCACTCCAGCTCCTTGTCCATGTTCTCCTTGATGAGCTGCATGGGCACGTGGCCGGGGCCTTCGATCATGACCTGGCAGTCGTGCTTCCAGGCGATCTGGGTGAGTTCGCCGAGGGTCTTCAGCTCGGCCAGCTGGGCTTCGTCGTTGGCGTCGTAGATCGAGCCGGGGCGCAGGCCGTCGCCGAGGCTGAAGCCGACGTCGTAGGCCTTCATGATCTCGCAGATGTCCTCGAAGTGGATGTAGAGGAAGCTCTCCTTGTGGTGGGCCAGGCACCACTTGGCCATGATCGAGCCGCCGCGAGACACGATGCCGGTCATGCGCTCGGCGGTCATGGGGATGTAGCGCAGCAGCACGCCGGCGTGGATGGTGAAGTAGTCGACGCCTTGCTCGGCCTGTTCGATGAGGGTGTCGCGGAACATCTCCCAAGTCAGTTCCTCGGCCTTGCCGTCGACTTTTTCCAGCGCCTGATAGATCGGCACCGTCCCGATTGGAACCGGCGAGTTGCGGATGATCCACTCGCGGGTTTCGTGGATGTTCTTGCCGGTGGACAGGTCCATAACCGTGTCGCCGCCCCAGCGGATCGCCCAGGTCATCTTGTCGACTTCCTCGTTGATGGAGGAGCCGAGCGCGGAGTTGCCGATGTTGGCGTTGATCTTCACCAGGAAGTTGCGGCCGATGATCATCGGCTCGGATTCGGGGTGGTTGATGTTGGCGGGGATGATGGCGCGGCCGCGGGCGACTTCCTCGCGCACGAACTCGGGGGTGATTTCCTCGCGCAGCGCGGCGCCGAAGTGCTGGCCCGGATGCTGGCGGCCGAGCAGTTTGGCCAGACGTTCGCCTTGCGGGCCGCTGGTGCGCAGCGACTCGATGTATTCGCGGCGGCGCAGGTTTTCCCGGATGGCGATGAATTCCATCTCGGGGGTGACGATGCCCTGACGCGCGTAGTGCATCTGGGTGACGTTCTTTCCGGGCAAAGCGCGGCGCGGATGGCGATGCAGACCGGGGAAGCGCAGACGCGACAGATCGGCCATGTCGGCGCGCTGGCGACCGTATTCGGAAGTGAGGCCGGCGAGCTGTTCGGTGTCGCCGCGCTCTTCGATCCACTTCGCGCGCAGGGCGGGCAGGCCCTGGCGGATGTCGATCTTCACCTTCGGGTCGGAGTAGGGGCCGGAGCAGTCGTAGACGAAGATCGGCGGGTTTTTCTCCCCACCCATGCCGGTCGGCGTGTCGTCCTGGCTGATCTCGCGCATCGGCACCTGAATGTCCGGGCGCGAGCCTTCGACGTAGATCTTGCGCGAATTGGGCAGCGGCTGGATGGCGGCTTCGTCGACGTGGGCGGCGGAAGCTAAAAATTCGGGGTTGGCGTTCATGGTGCACTCCAGAGAAAAATCAGGGAGCGCGGAGGGGTGAGTCCAACGCTTCCCTACGCCGGTATGAGCCGGATCAGGTTCCAAGGGTATATCTCACCGGCCGGACATTGCCCGGCCAGACCCCTAGCGGTTACCCGCAAGGTAGCGGATTTGTGGAATAATTGCAAGGCAATCCCCTCTTTAACTTATTGATATTCAACCAAAACCGGGAACAATCATGGACATCGAACAAGCCCGTTTCAACATGGTGGAACAGCAGGTCCGGCCCTGGGAGGTCCTTGACCAGACCGTGCTCGACCTGTTGTTCAAGGTCCGGCGTGAGGAGTTTGTGCCCGCTCCATATCGTTCGCTGGCGTTCATCGACATGGAAATTCCGCTGGGTCATGACGAATCCATGTGGGCCCCCAAACTGGAAGCTCGCGCGCTGCAAGCGCTGCAACTGAAAAAAACCGACAAGGTGCTGGAAATCGGTACCGGCAGCGGCTATCTTACCGCCCTGCTGGCCTCGCTTGCGGGACAGGTGCACAGTGTGGAAATCCACCCCGATTTGCTGAGCGAGGCGGAATCCCGGCTGAAGGCCCATGGTTTTAACAACATCACTCTTGAAACCGGCGACGCCAGCCAGGGCTGGGAAAAACATGCACCCTACGATGCGATCATTGTTACCGGCTCGTTGCCGGTCATGCCCGCCAACCTGCCCGCCCAGCTTGCGCCCGGCGGCCGCCTGTTTGCCATTACCGGCGACGATCCCGTGATGGAAGCGCAACTCGTTACCTGCGTGTCGCATGGCGTATTCCGGACGGAGAGCCTGTTCGAAACCAGCCTCAAACCACTGGTCAATGCACCGCAGCCGGAACGATTCGTCTTTTGATGCGTCATCCTTGAATGCGTCATTACACCGTACACGAACTCAGGAAAAGACTCGATCAGGATAATCCCCCGGTCTTGCTGGATGTGCGTGAAGAATGGGAAATGGCGCGTTGCCAGCTTCCGGGCAGCACGTGGATTCCCATGGGCCAGATCATGGCCAGGGCATCGGAATTAAACAAAAACACGGAAACGGTCGTTATCTGTCACCATGGAATACGGTCCTGGCAGGTTGCAAAGTTTCTGGAACGGGAAGGGTTTGGAGACGTAATCAACCTTACGGGCGGAATCGATGCCTGGGCGAAGGAAATCGACCCGGCCATGCCAATTTATTAGGGAATTTTGTAATGAAACCAAAGCTTTTGACATTCATGCTCGCCGCGACATTCGGCATGCCCGCGTTTGCGGAAAACCTGACCGAGGTGTACCGCGCAGCCCTGGCCTATGACGCGCCCTATGCCGCAGCCCAGGCCAGCTACCAGGCCGCTCGGGAAAAGCTGCCGCAGGCGCGTGCCGGTTTGCTGCCCAACGCCAGCCTCAATGCCAACGGGCGTTATAACGATGTTGAAACTTCCATCCCCAGCAGCGCGGATTTCAACTCGCACGGCTGGAGCGTATCCGCAGCCCAACCCATTTATCGCGGCCAGAATCTGGTGGCCTATGACCAGGCCAAGGTTTCCGTTCTGCTGGCGGAAAACCAGTTCAAGACTGCCGGGCAGGATTTGATTCTGCGTACCGCACGCGCCTACTTTGATGTACTGCTGGCGCAGGACAGTTTGTCATTCATTGGTGCGCAGAAGGCCGCCATCACCGAACAGCTCGCCTCGGCCAAACGCAATTTTGAAGTGGGCACCGCTACCATTACCGACACGCACGAAGCGCAGGCCCGGTTTGATCTGGCCACCGCGCAGGAAATTGCCGCGCAAAATGATTTGGAAGTCAAACGCCGTGCCCTGCATACCCTGACCGGCAAGCCGATCGAAAAACTGGCGCCGCTGGCGGCGAAGCCTATGTTGGCAAGCCCCGCGCCACAGAACATGGATGACTGGGTCAGCCGCTCGCAAAGCGACAACCTGCAGGTGCTCATTCGCCAGCAGGCCCGCCAGATCGCGGACAAGGAAATCGACCGTGCCCGGGCGGGTCATCATCCCACCCTGGATCTGACCGCGAGTTACAACGACAACTACAACCAGAATTTTGGCGCCGGGCAAATCGACAGTAGGTCGACCGTGTTGGGGCTTGAGTTTGCACTGCCGATTTATCAGGGCGGGCTGACCTCCTCGCAAGTACGCGAAGCGGTTGCCAACAAGGAAAAAGCCCGCCAGGAACTGGAAGACGCCCTGCGCAACGCCGCGCTGCAAACGCGTCAGGCTTATCTCAATGTCACCAGCACCGAAGCACAGGTGAAAGCGCTGGAAGCCGCGCTCTCTTCAAGCGAGAAATCCCTCGAATCAACTCAACTGGGATTGCAGGTCGGCGTGCGTACCAATGTGGATGTGCTGAATGCCCAGCAGCAGGTGTTTTCCGCCAAGAAAGATTTGGCGGCCGCGCGTTACAACTTTCTCCTGTCCGTGCTGAATCTGAAAGCTGCCGCGGGTTCGCTGTCCGCCACCGATCTGGAAGAAATAGACCGGCTGCTGGCCGGCATGCCAGCCGCACCCGCGAAAACTTCGACGGCGCCTGAAAACTCAGCCATGCGCTATGCCCTGTCACTCCGCAATCCGATGCAGCCTGCCAACGAGGCGGCCGCACCCGTGGCACCGGCCACCGTCAATCAGCCGTTGCAACTGCGCAGCGAGCTCACACTGGCCTCACGCAACTAAGGAGCGCAAAGCAGTTCGCAGACTTTCGCCGCCGCGCCCTTGTGGGAGGCGGCGAAATTCTTTCCGGCTTCGCCCATGCGTTGCCGCGCAATTTCATCCTGCATCAACCGGATCGCCTGAACAGCCCAGCCTGCCGCATCGTCAACTCGCAAGGCCGCGCCCTGTGCGATGGCGTCATCCGCCGCCTGCTTGAAGTTCTCGGTGTGCAACCCCAGAATCACCGGGCAACCCATCGCGCAGGCTTCAATCAGATTTTGTCCGCCGTATGGCAATAAACTGCCGCCAATCAAAGCGCAATCCGCCGTTGCGTAGTAGGCAAACATTTCGCCCAGACTGTCGCCCAGCCAGACGCGGGTCGACACGCGCACCGGTTCATTCTCACTGCGCCGCTGCACATTGAGTCCGAGGTTTTTTGCCAGCGCCGCAACTTCATCAAACCGCTGCGGATGACGCGGCACCAGCATCAGCAACGCATTTTCCGGCGCGGATTTTCGGAAAGCGTCCAGAACGAGTTTCTCTTCGCCATCGCGTGTGCTGGCTGCCAGCCAGACCGGGCGGTTGCCAATCCGCTCGCGAAAAGTCCTGCCCAGTTCGAGTAATCCTGCCGGCGGATCGACGTCGAATTTCAGGTTGCCCGTGACGCCAACCTTGCGGGCACCCAGCTCAGTCAGACGATCGGCATCCGCTTGTGTTTGCGCCGCAATCGCTTCGAAGCCGCCGAGTGTTTCACGAGTGAGCGTAGCCAGCTTGTGATAGCCGCGAGCGGATTTTTCGGACATGCGCGCGTTGACCAGAAACAGTTTCACACCTGCCCTGCCGCATTCGCGCACGAGATTCGGCCACAACTCGGTTTCCATGATCACGCCTGTTGCGGGTTGAATCTGCCTCAGGAAACGGCGAATGGCGGAAGCAAAATCGTAGGGCAGGTAACGTACGGTTACCCTGCCGCCGAACAACTGTTCCAGCGTTGCCCGGCCCGCGGGTGTCATGCAGGTCATCAGCACTGTTTGGGCAGGCGATTGAGCGAGAAATTTTTCAACCAGCGGCGCGGCGGCGCGCGCCTCGCCAACGGAAACCGCATGAATCCAGACCGCGTGTTTTGAAGCCTGTCCAAAAAAGCCGAAACGCTCGCCCACATGCTGCCAGTATCCGCGCTCTTTCAGGCCGCGCAGCAACAGGCGCAGGGGAATGAATGGCAGTGCCAGCCACAGCAGGAATTGATAGAGCGCTCGTTGGATAAAAAGCAGCATCCGCGCATTTTACGAGGATGTACGGCTGCCTGCTAAAATCCGGCTAACCCTGGAGGAGACAAATGAAGGTTCTGCTTACCGGCGCGGCCGGATTCATCGGCATGCATGTCGCCAAACTGCTGCTTGAACGCGGCGACGAAGTCGTCGGCGTTGACATCCTCAACGACTACTACAACCCTGAGTTGAAACTGGCCCGGCTGGAACAGCTCAAGCCCTATGCCAGGTTCAAGTTCCACAAGATCGACATCGCCGACCGCATGGCGATGGAAGACCTGTTCGCCGCCGAGCACTTCCAGCGCGTGATCAATCTGGCCGCGCAGGCCGGCGTGCGTTATTCGTTGAAAAACCCGCATGCCTATGTGCAGTCGAACATCGTCGGCTTCGCAAATTTGCTCGAGGGCTGCCGGCACAACAAGGTGGAGCATTTCGTCTACGCCAGTTCGTCGAGCGTGTACGGCGCCAATACAAAAATTCCGTTTACCGTGCATGACCCGGTCAACCACCCGGTCAGCCTGTACGCCGCGAGCAAGAAGGCCAATGAACTGATGGCGCACACCTACTCGCACCTGTATGGCCTGCCCACTACCGGCCTGCGCTACTTCACCGTGTACGGCCCTTGGGGCCGCCCCGACATGTCGCCCTGGCTGTTCACCTCCGCCATCCTCGAAGGCCGCGCCATCGATGTGTTCAACCACGGCGACATGATGCGCGACTTCACCTACGTCGACGACATCGCCGACGGCACGGTGCGCGTGCTGGACCGCATCCCCCAGCCGAATCCAAACTTCGACCACGATCACCCCGATCCCGCCAGCAGCCACGCGCCCTACAAAATCTACAACATCGGCAACCACACGCCGGTTCAGTTGATGGACTTCATCGGCACGATTGAAAAGGCGCTGGGACAGGAAGCGAAAAAGAATTTCCTGCCCATGCAGGATGGTGACGTGAAAGTGACCTACGCCGATGTGGCTGACTTGACCCGCGACACCGGCTTCAAGCCGGATACGTCACTTGAATACGGGATTGGCGAGTGGGTGAAATGGTACCGGGGGTATACCGGTATATAAAAAACTACGGCGAGCATTTCGCTCGCCGTAGACCTGTCAAAAATTACTTCTTGCTAGGTTTTGACGAGGAAGGGGTTTTCACCCTCTCAGTCTCGGTAATTCTAGGATGAGCTTTTGTAAACCTTTCGGTCACAAAACGTCCTGTCTCAGAACTCCGATGCACCGTCTTATTCTTGATGCTAGCCATAATTCAATTCCTTGTTGGCCAAGTAAATCACAAGAGAAACCAAAGCAGTTTGCTCAACAAGATTGCATTAGTTAATTTGCTAACTTAACATTGTCGTGCTTCACAAAAGCCCGCTAAGGGTTTTCGGCCCCAAGTAGTAAGAGCTATTTGGGGCCTATCTCCACCTCCAGCCGCACCACTAAATATGGTGTTGCACATCTGCTGTTGCAACAAATTCTAGTAGCGCTCTAAATTCCGTCAAGGGATAACTTTATGGATAAACTGTGCATTCAATGCGAATCAAAGCTTCGCGCTCCGTCCCCCATCCCCCGCCAGTATCTGCCCGTTGATGAAGGGGCGTCCTCGATGAAGAAGCGCACGGCATGGGCGATGTCGGACGGGTCGCCCGCGCGCTTGATCATGAATAATCGGGGACAGCCCCCGGTTACGCCGCCTTCAAATCCAGTAACGCCTCCGGATGCACAATCGCAACACGCAACAGTGTTTGCGCCGCGCCGGTGGGTTTGCGGCGGCCTTGCTCCCAGTCTTGCAGCGTGCGGGTGGATACGCCCATCAAGCTGGCCAGTTCGGCCTGCGACATGCCGAGCCGGCTACGTGCCTCGGCGATGGGTGATAGCGCAACCTGTGTCTTCCGGGCAGCCTTGCCTGCCTTCATCTGACGGACAGATTTCAGCAAATCCTTCTGGAACTGCTCCATTTCCTTATCCATGTTCAATAGCCTCTCGCAGTTGTTTCAGGAATGACGCGGGCAGGTTGTCGAATTTTGCTTTCGCATACACCATCAGCAGCCATATCTCGCCGTGTTCCAAGCGGTTGAAATAAATCACCCGTGACCGCCACGTTTGCCCATGCCGGGGCGCGACCATCGAACTTTGCGGCATCCGCCCGATCCCGGAATGACGTCGCCCGCCTCTGGATTCGCGGCAAGCCAGTTGATGAATTCAATACGCTCGGTATCCGTCCAGACCTGGGATGCGGCACGCACGAATACTTCAGTTTCGATGACCGTGTACATTAAATAAATATACGGCATTGCCGTATGGCTGGCAACTGTGCCGCCGGAATACCGGAGAGAGAAGCATCAGGCCTGGAAACCGGGTTACGCAACATCACGCCCCCTCAGCTGTTTTCAGTCAGAGCTTGGCGCTCCGCCCCCCATCCACCGCCAGTATCTGCCCGCTGACAAACGGCGCATCCTCGATGAAAAAACGCACGGCATGGGCGATGTCGGACGGGTCGCCGGCGCGCTTGAGCATGGTGTGGGAAACGATGCGCTGGCGCGAGACTTCGTCGAAATGCGGGTTGTCTTCCGGCCACATGATCGGCCCTGGTGCGACGCCGTTGACGCGTACTTCCGGCGCGAGTTCGCGCGCGAGGGATTTGGTCAGGCCGACCAGTCCTGCCTTGGCCACTGAATACACCAGGTAATTTTTCATCGGCCGGTCTGCATGGATGTCGGTAATGTTGACGATGCAGCCATGACGCCGCTTGAGTTCATTTGCCGCGGCCTGCGACAGAAAAATGGGCGCCTTGAGGTTGGTGCCCATCAGGTCCACCCAATCCTTTTCCGTAATGCTGCCCACCGTCGTGGGATAGAAGCTCGATGCATTGTTGACCAGCGCATCCAGCCCGCCGAAGGTGGCGATGGTCTGTGAGATCAGGCTGGGCAGCACAGCGATATCGAGCAGGTCGGCTTGAATCAGCGCGACCGAATTTTCCCGGATGGCATTGAGTTCATCCTGCAGGGCACGCGCTTCGGTGGCCGAGCTGCGGTAATGAATCATCAGATTGGCGCCGGTGCCGTGCATCATGCGTGCAATCGCCGCGCCCACGCGTCTGGAACCGCCGGTAATGAGGATGGTTTTGGCAGACATGCCGTTTTCCTGTTGTATGCTTTCGGACGATTATCCAACAAAACCCGTCCCGATGTCCCTCCCGCTACCAAGCCCGGAACAACTGCACGCCAGCGAACGGCTCGTTCAACATATCCAGTCGGAAATTGAAAACAGCGGCGGCTGGATTCCGTTTGCGCGTTACATGGAGCTGGCGCTCTACACGCCGGGACTGGGGTACTACAGCGGCGGATCGGCCAAGTTTGGCGCGGGAGGCGATTTCGTCACGGCACCGCAGATTTCCCCATTGTTTGGCCGCGTGCTGGCACAACAGTTTGCCGAGGCGCTGAAACAGACCGGCGGCGGGATTCTGGAACTGGGCGCGGGCACGGGATTGCTGGCTGCGCAGATACTGAGTGAGTTTCGCACGTTGGAGGTGAAAGCGCCCTACTCGATTCTGGAAGTCAGTGCGGAGTTAAGGGCGAGACAGCAGGAAACGTTGAAATCAATCACGTCCAGTCAGCCCGTCTGGCTGGATACCCTGCCGGAGAAATTCACCGGCTTGATTTTCGGCAACGAAGTGCTGGATGCCTTACCCGTTCATCTCGTTCACTGGACGAGAAATGGCCCGCTGGAAAGAGGGGTGGCCATTCATGCAAGCGGTTTTACGTGGGAAGACAGGCTCGTAACCGATCCGCTGCTTCTTGAAAAAGCCCGCGACCTCAACCTCCCCGATAGCTATGTCAGCGAGATCAATCTCGCCGCGCCCGCGCTGGTCAAAAGTCTTGCTGAACGGCTTGAAAACGGATTGCTGCTTTTCATTGATTATGGTTTTGGCCGGAGTGCGTACTACCATCCACAACGCCACATGGGTACGCTGCGGGCGCATTACCGCCACCATGCGCTGGATGATCCGTTTCATCTGCCGGGACTGTGCGATTTGACCGCGCATGTCGATTTCACCGCCGTGGCCGATGCCGGACTTGATTCAGGACTGGCGATTTGCGGCTACACCACGCAGGCCAATTTTTTGATGGCGGGGGGCATCACCCGGATGCTGGCCGAAACGCCACCTGATTCTGCCGCGAATTACCTGCCGCTTTCCACCGGCGTGCAGAAACTGCTGTCGCCTGCAGAGATGGGCGAGTTGTTCAAGGTGATTGGAATGTGCAAAAGCACAGCATGCCCGAGCGGGTTTTCATTGGGTGACCAGCGTCACCGGTTGTAGGTGCCAGGGATCCCTGAATCCTGATCCCGTCAGCTCAACTGGCCGTGGCAGTGCTTGTATTTCTTGCCGCTGCCGCAAGGGCAGGGATCATTGCGTCCAACCTTGGGCATGTCCCGCGTGAAGGGCTGCGCGGGTGCCGCTTCGCCTTCGGGCTGATCGGTGCCCGCAAGCGCCTCGTCGAAGTCGGCGTGGTGATATTGCACGTTTGATACATCCGGGTGCTGCTCTTCAACTGCCTGCACGTCCTGTTCGGTGCGCACCTGCACGGTGGTGGTGATGCGGGTGACTTCGAACTTGATCGCATCCAGCATGTTCGAAAATAACTGGAAGGCTTCGCGCTTGTATTCCTGCTTGGGGTTTTTCTGCGCATAGCCGCGCAGGTGGATGCCCTGGCGCAGGTGATCCAGCGCGGAGAGATGCTCGCGCCAGTGACTGTCCATGCTCTGCAGCATGACGGCGCGTTCGAAGTGGCGCAGCACTTCCGAGCCCACGATCGCTTCCTTGGCGGCATACGCCTCGTTGGCTGCAGCTATTGCCTTCTCGCGCAAGCCCTGTTCGTCGAGTTTCTGGTCCTCCTTGAGCCATTGCGCCAGGGGCAATTCCAGGGAAAATTCAGATGCCAGCGCCTTTTCGGCACCTTCCACATCCCACTGCTCCTCCATGGAGCCCGGCAGGATGTGCTGGTCAATGGTCGTGTTGATCACGTCCGCGCGCATGGCGCGGATGGTGTCGCCAATATCCTCTGCCGGCAGCAATTCATTGCGCTGCTCGTAGATGACCTTGCGCTGGTCGTTGGCCACATCGTCGTACTCCAGCAATTGCTTGCGGATGTCGAAGTTGCGCGCTTCAACCTTGCGCTGGGCGTTTTCAATAGCACGCGACACCCACGGATGCTCGATGGCCTCGCCTTCTGGCAGCTTGAGCTTGTTCATGATGGCGGCGACGCGGTCGGACGCGAAAATACGAAGCAGAGGATCTTCGAGAGAGAGATAGAAGCGCGAGGAGCCGGGGTCGCCCTGACGCCCAGCGCGGCCACGCAACTGATTGTCAACGCGGCGGGATTCGTGGCGCTCGGTGCCGATGATATGCAAACCGCCCGCCGCCAGAACCTGTTCATGCACTTTTTGCCAATCGGCCTTGAGCGCATCCTTGCGTGACTTCTTTTCAGCACCGGACAGGTTTCCGTCGGCATCCACCGCGTCCAGCTGTTTCTGGATATTGCCGCCCAGCACGATGTCGGTTCCACGGCCGGCCATGTTGGTGGCGATGGTGATCGCGCCGGGCTGGCCTGCCTCCGCGATGACTTCCGCTTCGCGCGCGTGCTGCTTTGCGTTCAGCACCTGATGCTGCAAGCCTTCCTTGTGCAACAGGCCGGACAGGTATTCGTTGATCTCAATCGAGGTCGTGCCCACGAGAACAGGCTGGCCACGCTGCTGGCAATCGCGAATGTCCTTGATGACCGCAGTGTATTTTTCCTGCGTCGTCAGGAACACCTGATCGTGGGTGTCCTTGCGGATCATGGGCCGGTGGGTAGGAACAACCACGGTTTCCAGGTTGTAGATTTGCTGAAATTCGTAGGCTTCGGTATCCGCCGTGCCCGTCATGCCGGACAGCTTGCCGTACATGCGAAAGTAATTCTGGAAGGTGATGGACGCCAGCGTCTGGTTTTCCTTCTGGATGGCTACGCCTTCCTTGGCTTCCACCGCCTGATGCAGCCCTTCGGACCAGCGACGTCCTGACATCAGGCGGCCGGTGAATTCGTCGACGATGACCACTTCACCATTCTGCACCACGTAATGCTGATCCTTGTGATACACCGCATGCGCGCGCAGCGCGGCGTTGACATGATGCATGAGGCGAATGTTGCTGGCATCGTACAGGCTGCTGCCGTCTGGCAGCAGTCCCAGTTCGGTCAACGCCTCTTCAATTTTTTCGTGGCCGGATTCGGAAATCAGCACCGAATGTGCCTTTTCATCCACCCAGTAGTCGCCAGGGCCGTTTTCTTCCGCTTGCCTGGCCAATCTGGCGGGCACGGCGTTGATGGCCTGATACAGATCGGTGCTGTCATCGGCCTGGCCGGAAATGATCAGCGGCGTGCGCGCCTCGTCGATGAGAATGGAGTCCACCTCGTCGACGATGGCAAAATTCAGCCCGCGCTGAACCTTTTCGGACATCTGGTAGACCATGTTGTCGCGCAGGTAGTCGAAACCGTATTCGTTGTTGGTGCCATATGTGATATCGGCGGCGTAGGCGGCCTGCTTCTGGTCGTGCGGCATCTGCGAAAGATTGATGCCGACCGTCAGGTCCAGAAAACGGTACAGACGCCCCATCCATTCGGCATCGCGCTGGGCGAGGTAATCGTTTACCGTCACCACATGAACGCCCTTGCCGGTCAGCGCATTCAGGTAGGCGGGCAGCGTGGACATGAGGGTTTTACCCTCGCCAGTGCGCATTTCTGAAATCTTTCCGTCATGCAGCACCATGCCGCCGATCAGTTGCACGTCGAAGTGCCGCATGCCCAGCGCGCGCTTGCTGCCTTCACGCACCACGGCAAACGCCTCGGGCAAAAGCTTGTCGAGCGCTTCGCCCTTGGCCAGGCGATCACGGAATTCCTGCGTCTTGCCACGCAGGGCGATATCGTCAAGCTTTTCCATATCAGGCTCGAGCGCATTGATCGCCCGCACCTTCTGCGTGTATTGTTTGATCAGCCGGTCGTTGCGGCTGCCGAAGATTTTTCTGACAATGTTTTGCAGCATGGGATGCCGGATTAGCCGGAAATGTCCAATAAATCAGCGGATTTTAACACACGGACCCAGGCGGCCCGGTGACTGTTCAATACAGCGGAGCACTGCATGGCCCTAAGACTGGGCGAGCTATTAGGTGACCTTCCAGCCGTTCGGCAGGCGCAGACGCTGGCTGCCCTGCAAAAGTGCTTCGACGCGGTTTTGCCCGCCCGGTTCCGTGGCGAAGCCGATGTTGTCGCGCTGGAAGAAGGCGAGCTGAGAGTCCTTTGCAGCAATGGCGCCATTGCCAGCCGCCTGCGGCTGGAGGCCGCCACCCTGGCTGCGCAACTTGAGAAGAAGGGCTTGCAAGTGCAGCGGGTCAGCGTCAAGGTCAGGCCGGCCAGCCGCAGGGCGCAACCGGTCAAAACCAAGGCTCCACTGTCGCCCGCCGCCCGAAAGGCTTTCAAGGAAGCAACCGATCAACTGGAAGAAGGCGAAGTCAAGGCCGCGCTGGAAAAACTGTTGCGGCATCATCAGGCCTGAATCTGTTCAAAACCCTGAATTGGCCGCTGTTTGTCCCGCTTTTCCCAGCTCCACTTCGGGTCGTATCCGGATTAAATAAGAGCAGAAAATTCCGCCCTGCGAGAACTGCATGGAGCAAACCCCGAAAACATTGACTGGCTGGGTCAGGTTTCTAAGCCACGCCGAGATTCCCGTGCTGAAACAAACTGCACGCGACCTCTCGCGCCTGCGTGAAGAGGCCGAGCGTCACGATGCGCGCGAAGTCGCGGGCATCGTTACCCGAGACCCGCTAATGACCATCAAGCTGCTTCGTTACATGCAGGGCCACAAGCGGCTCTCGCAGATGCAGGAACTGGTGCAGGTTGAACAGGCCATCATGATGATGGGGTTCAACACCTTCTTCAACGAAATCTCCACCGAACTGGTAGTCGAAACCGTGCTGGAAAAGCACATGAACGCTCTTGTTCATCTCATGCAAACCGTGCGAAGGGCGCAACGTTCCGCTGATTTCGCCTTCGACTGGGCAGTGCGCCTGCGCGATCTGCACTGGGAAGAGGTGCGCATTTCCACCCTGCTCACCTACGTTTCTGAAATGCTGATGTGGTGTTTCAATCCCGAACCCATGCTGGAAATCCGCAAGCGGCAGAACGCCGACAAAACCTTGCGCAGTGCCGATGTGCAAAAAGAAGTGCTGGGATTCGTCGGCCTGGAGCTTCAGCGCGCGCTCACAATCGAGTGGAAACTGCCCGAATTACTTAAAACCTTGATGGACCCGAAACAGGCTGCCAACCCAAGGGTAAGAAATGTCCTGCTCGCGGTAAACCTGGCGCGCCATTCGCAGCATGGCTGGCACGATGCAGCCCTGCCGGATGATTTCAAACAGATTGGCGAATTGCTGCGCATGGAGCCGCTTCATGTCATGGAAATTGTAGGCGCGCCAGCGATAGAGCCGCCTCAAATTCCCTAAACCAGCAGCAACCGCTCCACCACATAAACCAGCGCTACCACCACGCCGAGCACAACGATGAAGCGCAGGATGCGCGTGGCGATGCGCAGGTATTTGGCGTCTTTGGTGAACAGCCATGCCAGCACCAGGCCGGCGATGGCGGCAAGACCCAGTACCAGGAGCAGACGTAAAACAATCATGCCGCTTGCGGATAAAACTGTGCGATCGCCTGTGGTGCTTCTTCGGCCTTTTCAAATCGGGCGATTTCCCAGGCGGATTGATTTTCCACCAGCGCACGCAAAAGCTGGTTGTTCAGCGCGTGGCCGGACTTGTAGGCTTCGAGCCGGCCGATGATGGGTTTTCCAATCATGTAGAAATCGCCGATGGCATCAAGCACCTTGTGTTTGACGAACTCGTCGTCGTAGCGCAAGCCATCGGCATTCAACACGCGGTATTCATCCATGACGATGGCGTTGTCGAGCGAACCGCCCAGCGCCAGGTTGTTGTTGCGCAGCATTTCCACCTCATGCATGAAGCCGAAGGTACGCGCACGAGCCACTTCCTTGATGTAGGAAGTCTCGGCGAAATCCACGCTGACAACCTGGCTGGAATGATCGAATACCGGATGATCAAAGTCGATGGTGAAGTCGATGCGGAATCCATCGTAAGGCGTGAGCCTGGCCCACTTGTCGCCATCCTTCACTTCAATTGGCTGGATGATGCGGATGAATTCCTTGGCCGCCGGCAGTTCCTCGATGCCTGCGGATTGCAGCAGGAACACGAAGGGTGCGGCCGAGCCGTCAAGAATCGGCACTTCGGGTCCGGTGAGATCAATCACGATGTTGTCGATGCCCAGCCCGGCCAGCGCGGACATGAGGTGCTCAACCGTGGCCACCTTGGCCTTGTCCACCGTCAGAGCGGAGCACAGGCGCGTATCCGTCACCTTGTAGGGATCGACCGGAATATCCACTGGCGGATCAAGGTCCACGCGCCGGAACACGATGCCGGTGCCCGCCGCCGCCGGTCGCAAGGTCATTTCCACTTTGGCCCCGGAATGGAGCCCGACGCCGGTGGCCTTTACCTGGGTTTTAAGCGTGCGTTGTTTGAGCATGGTCTGTGAAATATTGTTGTTGTGTAAATTGTAGTCCTTATCCCGCCGGATCAATAAAAATCATGGGCTTGCGAGCCTGTTTTCAGGCGGTCTGTGGCTTTCGCGTCATCCCTTGATGCAGACTTTGGGCCTTAGAAACGCCACCCGCTTCGCCAATCCCGCCATTTCCGTGGCTTCGGCCACCCGGTCCACATCCTTGTAGGCGCCCGGTGCTTCTTCCGCCGCGCCGCGCATGGATTGCGTGCGGATCAGTATGTCTCGACCCGCCAGTTCGGCTATGAGTTCCCGGCCATGCCAGCGCTTGAGCGCGGCGTGGCGGCTCATGCTGCGCCCGGCGCCGTGGCTGGCGGAGGCAAACGCGGGGTTGTCATGCATGCCGGCCAGCACATATGAGCCGGTGCCCATGCTGCCGCCGATGATGACAGGCTGACCCGCCGTCCGGTAACGCTCCGGCAAGGCGCCATGCCCCGGAGGAAATGCGCGGGTGGCACCCTTGCGATGCACATACAGGTGGCGCTTGCGGCCCTCGACCTCGTGGGTTTCCTGCTTGCAGGTGTTGTGCGAAACGTCGAAAAGGGTTTCCAGACGGGAATGAGGCAGCACCTCGGCGAACACCTCGCGCGTGAGGTGGGTGAGTATCTGCCGGTTGGCCAGCGCGCAGTTGATCGCGGCATTCATCGCGCCCAGGTACTGCTGGCCTTCGTCGCTGTTGATCGGCGCGCAGGCGAGTTCGCGGTCGGGCAGATGCACGCCCAGCCGCGAGGCGGCCTTGGCCAGGCTGACCAGATAATCCGTGCCGATCTGGTGCCCCAAGCCGCGCGAACCGCAGTGAATGGAAACAACGACCTGCCCTTCCTGCAGGCCAAAGGCCTGTGCGGCTTTATTGTCGAAAATGCGTTCCACCACCTGGACTTCGAGGTAGTGATTGCCCGATCCCAGCGTACCCATCTCGCCGCGCTGGCGTTTCTTGGCCAGATCGGAAACCTGTCTGGGGTCGGCACCTCTCACGCAACCGTTCTCCTCGATGAACTGCAAATCCTCGGCCTCACCGTAGCCGCGCGCCAGGGCCCAGTTCGCACCATGCAGCATGACCTCATCGATCTGTGCGGGACCGAGTTTGATTTCACCTTCTTCCCCGACGCCGGCGGGAATTGCGCGGAACAGCTCATCCGCCAATTGTGCTGCCTTGGGCGCAAGTTCCCCCAAATTGAGATTGGTGCGCAGACAGCGAATCCCGCAGGAAATATCGAAGCCGACTCCGCCTGCCGAAATGATGCCACCCTTGTCAGGGTCGAATGCCGCCACCCCGCCGATGGGAAACCCGTAACCCCAATGCGCGTCCGGCATGGTCATCGCCGCTCCAACAAGCCCCGGCAACTGCGCGACGTTGAGAATCTGCTCCCTGACTTTTTCATCCATGTCTGACAGCAGCTGGCGGTCCGCAAAGAGCTTCACTTCCGCGCGTTTTTCGCCGCTGGATCTGGGGATGGTCCAGCAGGTTTCAGATAGGGGATTGAGTTTGGTCAGATCCATTCAGACATCCACCACGCATCTGGCTTCCCAGCCGGTTTCATCCTGTTTGACCGAAAGTGCCGTCAGGGTTGCGCCTTTCACTTCCGTGCCGCGCGGGATGGAGTCATTCCATGTGCAACCGTACGCCTTTCCCACATAGGAATCACCTTCCTGCTCAAGTTCGAATCGCCGGAAAACCGCACCGTGCACCCGCGCTTCAGCCAGCAGGCGGTTAAGCCAAGTCACCAACGCCAGTTCCTTGTCGCTTTCCGTAAAGCGGATTTCCACAGCCAGTGTTTCATTCAGACTCTCGGGGGCGGCCATGATGGCGAACATCGCTGCTGCAGCCGCAACAAACGCATCGGTCAGCTTTTGACCGCGCCCGATTACGCCGATATCTGAAACATGCTCAAAATAGGCAAATTGTTCTTGCATCTTGTTCATCTCAACTCTCTATTCAATGTAGCTTGTTGCACGCATTTTCAGCGCCTAACCTTAAAAGAGAGGTGGTAAATATGTTTGCCAACCGAAATGATGCCGGACGCCAGCTTGCGAAAGTGCTTGATACCTACAAAGGACAAAGACCTTTGATACTGGCCATTCCCAGAGGCGCGGTGCCCATGGGAAAGGTCATCGCCGATGCATTGGAAGGCGATCTGGATGTGGTGCTGGTGCGCAAGCTGACCTCGCCTTATAGCAGCGAATTCGCCCTGGGCAGCGTGGATGAATCCGGCTGGATGTTCGTGGCGGATTACGCGGCGGGCTCAGGCGGAACGCCGGAATACATGGAACGCGAAAAACAGCGGCAGATGGAAACCTTAAAGGCTCGACGCGCACAGTACACGCCTTTCCGCCAGCCGCTGGATCCAAAGGACCGCATCACCATCGTCATCGATGACGGCCTGGCCACCGGCAGCACTATGATTGCCGCGCTGCATGCCACGTGGGCCAAACAGCCATCCAAACTAATCTGCGCGGTGCCGGTTGCACCGCCTGACACGCTGGAGAAAATCCGCCCCTATTGTGATGAGTTGGTGTGCCTGTCCGCGCCGTACAATTTTCAGGCGGTCGGCCAGTTCTACGCAGACTTCAATCAGGTGTCAGATGAAGTGGTGATGGAAACGCTCAGGCAGGCACATAAGCCCTGAAATGTGACTCAAACCATTTCGCCGCCTGTTTCGCCACCAGCTCCAGCGTGCCGGGCTCCTCGAACAAATGCGTGGCACCGGGGATGACAGAAAATCTCTTTTCGCACCGGAGATCAGCGAAGGCTGCTTCGTTCAACTCGATCACCCCATAGTCATGGCCGCCAACCAGAAACAGGGTGGCAGCCTCGACACGTTCGAGCGCTTCCACACCCGCCAAATCAGGACGACCACCGCGAGACACCACGGCTGAAATTGTCGCGTCCTGAGCTGCTGCCTGCAAGGCCGCCGCCGCCCCGGTACTGGCACCAAAAAAGCCCAGCGGCAGGCTGCCCGTTTGCGGCTTTTCCTTTATCCAGCGTGCGGCATCCAGCAAGCGTTCTGTCAGCAGATCGATGTCAAACCGGCGAGAGTAATCGCGGTCTTCTTCCGGCGTCAGCAAATCCATCAGCAGCGTGCCAACGCCATGCTCGCGCAACACACCGGCAACGTAATTATTGCGCGGCGAATGACGGCTGGAGCCGCTGCCGTGGGCGAACAACACGAGACCGATGGGATTTTCCGGTAATTCCAGCGCGCCTTCGATATGCGCGCCATTGACCGGGATGCGGACGACTTCGTTTTTCATAATGAATTCTCCACCACAAAGACACAGAGGCACAAAGAAAACAAAGCGTTACCTTGGCGTGCCGGTTAGAAAGCAGGAAATCACTTGTCATGTTTGTGGATGATTCGTCATGTCAGGCTCTCTGTGCCTCTGTGTCTCTGTGGTTGAAATGAGATTTTCATGTTTCCTCAAGCCCCCATTCTCAGCCTGACCGGAATCCGCTGGTTGCCGAAAGCGCCTTCATACCTGCCGAAGCGGCCGGCAATGGCAGTGTGACAATGCGGGCAATACCCGTCTTCCGTCACCTTGTAGTCCAGGATGCGGTGCCAGTCGCGCACAATCAGGGCCTCGCCGCAGCCGGGACAGAAGGTGGTGCCGCCGTCCGTATCGTGCACATTGCCGGTATAAATGTAGTGCAGGCCTTCTGTGCGGGCGATCTTGCGGGCACGAGTCAGTGTCTCAACTGGGGTAGACGGCACGTCGATCATCTTGAAGTCCGGATGGAAGGCGGTGAAATGCACGGGAACATCCGGTCCCAGTTCCTGCCTCACCCACCTGGAGAGCCGTTCAATTTCCTGATCCGAATCGTTGTACCCGGGTATCAGCAGGGTGGTGATTTCCGTCCATACTTTCGTTTCATGATGCAGATAAGCCAGCGTATCCAGCACCGGCTGCAAACGGGCGCCTGTCAGTTTGAAATAGAAGTCATCGGTGAAAGCTTTCAGGTCGACATTTGCCGCATCCATGACCGCATAAAACTCGCGGCGCGGCTCGGCATGGACATACCCTGCCGTCACCGCCACGGTCTGGATACCGCGCTCGTGACAGGCATGCGCCGTGTCAATGGCGTATTCGGCAAAGATAACTGGATCGTTGTAGGTGAAGGCCACGCTTTTGCAGCCGGAATTTTCCGCCGCGATGGCAATTTGCTCAGGACTGGCCTTATCCATCAGCCGGTCCATGTCGCGCGACTTGGAAATGTCCCAGTTCTGGCAGAACTTGCAGGCGAGATTGCAGCCCGCCGTGCCAAAGGACAGCACCGATAAGCCCGGATAAAAATGATTCAACGGCTTTTTCTCGATCGGGTCGATGCAGAATCCGGACGAGCGCCCATAAGTCGTCAACACCATGTGATCGCCTTCGCGCATGCGCACGAAGCACGCGCCGCGCTGACCATCATGCAGCCGACAGTCGCGAGGGCACAGGTCACACTGGATGCGACCGTCTTCCAGTTTATGCCACCAGCGTGCAGGGTAAAGTTCGGTCACGTCATTCCCCATATCCGGCCTCTTTCCACTTCGTGACCGCATACCTCGACAGGCGGATGCCCCCATGCCAGAAGTTCACCGGGAGTCCCGCCTTGCGCTTTAGCTGCGCCAAGAAGTCCGCCGGGGACGGCAACGATTCCCACACCTGTGGCAGAAAAGTGCCGCGCGAATGACCATATTCCAGCACGAGGCCATCCACACCAGGCCGCAGTTGCGCAAGCGCATGCTGCTCGCTATCAAATGCAATAACCTCAGTTCTGGAAAGCAATGAAACTTCAATCCGGGTATGCGACAGTTCCCGAGCACTCAGGGGAGCAAATCTGGGGTCGTGCACGGCGGCGGCAATGGCATTGGCACGCACATCTTCCAGCAGCGGCCGATAGGCCTCCAGGCTGCCGATACAACCGCGCAAATTGCCCTGCTGGGTCAGCGTGACAAAACTTGCGCCCGGTTCATTTATCCAAGGCTGGATGGCATGCGGTTTCTCGGGTTCACCCAAATGGCTGGCGATGGCATTGCGGGCAACCGTGAGGAGCGTTTCACCGCGCTCATCCCTTTCAGGCTTGTTTTCAGCTTTCGCCGACTGCGGTGCTTCATAAAACGCGATGGATGCGTATCCCACCACACGAGACTTGTCTCCCGCAGTATCGCCGGAATTGCGCACATCCAGGGCCTCGACCGCAAGACCGTGTTTGGCAGCATAAACCAGCAAGCCGTTGACTGGCGTCGCGCCGCAGGCCTGTTCATGGTTCAGCCCTGGCCGAAGCGACAGAATGCGGTTCACTGTTTCGCCGTCGATTTGTTTCGCCAAATCATGTGGCAGAAAGTGGGAAAGATCAGAGCTGATGACGATCAATGTCTCTTCGCCTCCCCACACCCTTTCCAGAACCTCGGCCACTTGCTCCGGTGTGGCACTGCCGACCGCAAAGGGTATCAGGCTGAATTCGCCCAGCACAGTTTGCAGGAAGGGCAGATGCACTTCAAGCGAGTGTTCAAGCGCATGCGCTTCATCACTGACCGTCACCTGTGGCAATTCCGAAACCGCGCTCATCGTTTCCATATCCAGCGGTATCTTCCCCAGCGGCGTGACAAATTCCGTGGCACGGGGCAAGGCCAGTCCACGCACTGGTACGCGATGTACCGGCCCCAGCAGCACCACCCGCCGGATCTGTTTGGCCACGGGTGCAAGACGTGTATAGGCTTCGGCCGCGACCGGGCCGGAATAGGCATAGCCTGCATGGGGAACTATCAGTGCTTTCGGCGTGCGCGAGGATGCCGCCCGCCGTGCGCCAGCCAGCAACATGCGAACTTCCGCTGACAAGTCAACGGGGTTGGCTGGATAAAACATACCTGCGACCGCAGGCTGACGCGATAAACTCATACCACCACCTCATTTTCAATGTAGACCAGTTGAGGGGGCTTAAAAAAATATCAATACCGCCATGGAATCTGAAATGCAGAGGGCAGAAAGCCCCTCCCCCGGAGAGCGGCGGGGGAGAGGTAAAGAACGTCAGGCCAGCTAGGGCTTAGTCAGCCTGTTTGCGCAGGAAGGCAGGGATATCCAGTGAATCGACGCCGGATTCTTCCCAGGCCTTGACAGTGCGTTCACGCCGGTTGCGCATGACATTTGGCGCATCTTCTTCCGTGCCGCCGATTGGCATGTTGTCGGTGCCCGTGCGGATGATCTGCATGGGTTTCGCCTGTGTCGTCCGGACCGGACTGCCCAGACCGGTGGCTACCATGGTGACGCGCAGCCTGTCTTCCATGGCGTCGTCAACTACGCTACCCACGATCACCGTTGCTTCCTCGGCGGTAAATGCCTTGATGGTGTCCATCACTTCATGGATTTCCTTCATCTTGATCGACGAAGATGCGGTGATGTTGACCAGGATGCCGCGCGCGCCCTGCAGATTCACATCTTCCAGCAGCGGGCTGGCAACAGCCTGCGCGGCGGCATTGCGTGCACGGTTCTCGCCAGTTGCCATGGCGGAACCCATCATGGCCATGCCCATTTCCGACATTACCGTGCGCACGTCGGCAAAATCGACGTTGACCAGGCCCGGACAATTGATGACCTCGGCAATGCCGCCGACCGCGCCATGCAAAACCTCATTGGCTGCCTTGAAGGCATCCAGCATGGACACATCATCGCCCAGGACCTGCATGAGCTTGTCGTTGGGGATGATGATCAGCGAATCGACGTGGCGTGTCAGCGCCTCCAGGCCAGCGTTGGCTGCGCGCACGCGCTTGCCTTCAAACATGAAAGGCTTGGTGACAACCGCAACCGTAAGAATGCCGAGCTCCTTGGCCACTTCCGCCACCACGGGTGCGGCGCCAGTGCCGGTTCCTCCGCCCATGCCGGCGGTAATGAACAGCATGTCCGCGCCGTCTATCAGCTCGGCAATACGCTCGCGATCTTCCAGCGCGGCCTCGCGGCCAACATCCGGATTGGCGCCCGCGCCCAGACCCTTTGTCACGCCGGTGCCCAGCTGGAGCTGGAGCTTGGCCTGGTTGCGTTTCAAGGCCTGCGCGTCGGTGTTGATGGCAACGAACTCAACGCCCGACAAACCGGAAGTAATCATATGATCGACTGCATTGCCACCGCAGCCCCCCACGCCTATCACCTTGATGACGGCATCCTGTGTATCGGTATCCAACAATTCAAACATCCTTGCTCTCCTCATAAAAACAAACAAGCTCACTACATTTGCCACCAGCTTTGGCCAGCAGACAAATTCCTTATTGCCCCCGCTAGAAATTTCCCTTGAACCAGGATTTCATGCGATCAAGCAAATCCTTGAACCCGCCGGCACCCAGCTTTACCGGGTTGTCTCGTCCACGGCTTTCCAGCCCAGCCAGCAACAGCCCCACGCCGGTGGCGTATCGCGGATTGCGCATGACTTCGGACAGGCCGCCTTCGTAACGCGGATAGCCCAGCCTGACCGGCATGTGGAACACTTCCTCGCCCAGCTCGACCATGCCCTGCATGGCGGCCGAACCGCCGGTGATGACGATGCCGGACGACAGCAGTTCTTCGAAGCCGGAACGGCGCAGTTCCGCCTGTACCAGCGAATACAGTTCTTCCATGCGCGGCTCAATGAACTCAGCCAGAGTTTGCCTGGAAAGGGTTTTTGCCGGCCGGTCACCGACGCTTGGGACTTCGATCATGTCGCGTGCGTCTGCCAGTTGCCGCAGCGCACATCCATGGCGAATCTTCAAATCCTCGGCATCTTTTGGTGGGGTACGCAGCGCTACGGCGATGTCGTTGGTAACCTGATCGCCCGCAACCGGAATCACGGCGGTGTGGCGAATGGCGCCATTGGTGAAGACAGCGATATCGGTTGTACCGCCACCGATATCCACCAGGCAAACGCCCAGCTCCTTTTCATCATCGGACAACACCGCAAGCGCGGATGCCAGCGGCTGCAAGACCAGATCGCGCACTTCGATGCCGCAGCGGCGTACGCATTTGACAATGTTCTGTGCGGCGGAAACCGCGCCGGTCACCATGTGCACGCGCACTTCCAGCCGCACCGCGCTCATGCCCAGCGGATCTTTCACATCTTCCTGGCCGTCCACCACGAATTCCTGCGGCAGGGTATGCAGGATCTGCTGGTCCATGGGGATATTCACCGCGCGCGCCGTGTCGATCACACGCTCCACATCGATCTGGCTGATCTCTTTGTCCTTGATCGCTACCATGCCGTGGGAATTGAAGCTCTTGATGTGATTGCCGGCGATGCCGGTATACACCTCGCGGATCTTGCAGTCGGCCATCAGTTCGGCCTCCTCAAGCGCCCGCTGGATGGCGTTGACGGTGGACTCGATATTGACCACCACACCGCGCCGCAGACCTTTGGAAGGATGCGTGCCCATGCCGATCACTTCCAGCGTGCCTTCCGGCTGAACTTCGGCAACGATGCAGATGATTTTCGATGTGCCGATATCCAGGCCGACAATCAGGTTCTTGAGATCTCTCTGTTTACTCATGACTTTCTGTTCACTGTTTCTGTTACCCTCGACGGCTTGACTGCAAATCCGTCGGCGTAACGCAAATCCACGTAGGCTGGGGCCGCGCCGAGTTTTTCGGTGACACGTGTATGGAGTTGGGAAAAACGCTCGAGACGAACATCCGGTTCGACCCGCCCCAGGGCAATCTCCAACCCCAAGTCAGTCTTCAGCCGCCATGCGCGGCGGGGAGAAAAGCTCAATTCGCTGATGCGCATGCCGGCCGGCGCCAGGGTCTTGCTGTATCGCTTGTAGGCTTCCGCCACCTCCTCGGCCGAGCCCTCAAAACCGTTCAGCCTGGGCAATCTGTCCCTGGAAGTGGTGTTGAACACGACGCCTTCCACGCTTAACAACGCTTTGCCATTCCAGTGCGCAAGTGGGGTGTGTTCAACCAGCTCCACCACCAATGCATCGGGCCAGTAGCGAGACACCCTGGCCTCGCGCACCCAGGGCAATTTCTCGAAAGCCGTACGGACTTCATCCAGGTCGACGGTAAAGAAATTGCCGCGTATGCCACGGTTTGATACGAGATGAACCTGGCCTTTATTGACATGCCGCAGATCGCCACGCACCTCGACGCGATGCAGGGCGAATACCGGCAGCGATATCAACCACATCAGCAGCCCATAAACCAATAACGCACCCGCGCCGAGGTACAGTACATTCGCCAGACGATCAGCCGGCGTCCGCGCCGTCATAGTGTCCTCTCCAGTATCCTGAGGCACAGCGCATCGAAATCGATACCCGCCACCCGCGCCGACATGGGAACCAGACTGTGATCCGTCATGCCCGGCGAAGTATTGATTTCAAGCAAATACGGATTGCCTTGACTGTCGAGCATCACGTCGACCCGGCCCCAGCCGCGACAGCCCACCACATTGAAGGCCTTGATACACAGCAACTGGATGGCTTTTTCCTGCACCGGCGCAAGATCGCAAGGGCAGCGGTACTCGGTGTCGTCGCGGATGTATTTGGCTTCGTAGTCGTAAAACTCGTTCTTCGGCACGAGATGGATCATGGGCAATGGCTGGTCGCCGAGAATGGCGCAGGTGAATTCGCCGCCATCGACAAATTTTTCCGCGAGTACCAGGCTGTCGAACTCGACAGCCTTTTCATAGGCGGCCTTCAATTCACCAGGCAGCTTGACCTTGCTCATGCCGATGCTGGAGCCCTCGCGAGCGGGCTTGACAAAGATGGGCAGGCCGAGCTGTTTCTCCACCGCCGCGAAGTCGGTATTTGCATCCAGCAGCGCCCACTCGGGTGTGGGCAATCCTGCCGCCTGCCATAATAATTTCGTGCGCCACTTGTCCATGCCAATGGCGGAAGCCATGACCCCACTGCCAGTGTAGGGCAGCCCCATCAATTCCAGCGCGCCCTGAATGCAGCCATCTTCTCCATAGCGCCCATGCAAGGCGATGAATACGCGATCGAATTCCGCCATGGCCAGATCGCCCAGACTGCGCCTTGCCGGATCAAAGGCATGCGCGTCGACGCCCTGGCGCTGCAATGCAGCCAGCACCGCATTGCCACTTTTCAGCGACACTTCCCGCTCGGCGGAATTGCCACCCATAAGGACTCCAACCTTTCCAAACTTCTTCAAGCCATAATCCTTTCAAAACCTTTCACCACAGAGGCACAGAGACGCAGAGAGAAACCATATGGGTTTGCTTTTCTCTGAGCCTCTGTGTCTCTGTGGTTCATGCTTTTCACGCCCTGTCCCCGATGATCCGCACCTCGCGTATCAACCTGATGTTGGTTCGCGCCTCGACTGTGTCTTCCACTTTCTCGATCAGGTTCTCGATATCGCTAGCCGTCGCCCCGCCGAGATTAACGATGAAATTGGCGTGTTTTTCGGAAACCTGGGCATTGCCGACACGCACGCCCTTTAACCCGCAGGTTTCAATCAGCCGCGCCGCGTAATCCCCGGGCGGATTGCGGAAAACCGAACCCGCGTTGGGCAGATTGAGCGGCTGGGTGGCGATGCGTTTTTGCAGCAATTCCCTGATGCGGGCGCGAGATGTATTGCCATCGCCTTTCGCAAATCGCAGCCATGCCGCCACAAACCATTCTTCATGTCCGGCACGCAGGGAAACATGGCGGTAGCCCAGCACGTAGTCCGCCGGCGGGCGTTCGGTAAACTGCCCCTTGCGATCCAGCGTAAGCACCTGCACCACATGGTTCCAGATTTCATCGCCATAACAACCGGCATTCATTGCCAGCGCGCCACCGACTGTTCCGGGAATGCCCGCCAGAAACTCCGCACCGGTCAAATCGTGATTGGCCGCGAATCGCGCCACTTTTGGCGAGGCCACGCCCGACTCCGCATAGATCACGCTGCTCTCGCCCATTCCTTCAGGCGCAGCGGGAAATCCATAGGTGCGTGACTCCATCGACAGTTTCTTCAACACACCATGAAGCAGCACGATCACACCTCGCACGCCACCGTCGCGCACCAGCAGGTTGCTGCCCAGCCCAACCATGTGCACAGGCTCATGTTCAGGAATGGCCTGAAGCAGCAGGCGCAGATCTTCAAGATCGGCAGGAACGTAGATGCGCTGCGCCGGTCCGCCCGCCCGCCAGGACACATGCTTGGCCATGGGCTCGTTATGCATGAAGCGGCCGCGCAAGGCCGATCCGTGTGGAGCCAGCCCGGCAGCCTTGCCGTTCATTTCTTCAGGCGCGTGGAATCTGGCTTCCATCTCAGTGGTTTCCTCCCGCGCCCGTCAGTTTTCCAGCCACTTGGCCAATTGAACCCGCACCCATCACCAGCACGACATCACCATTCTGCGCATGGCTGAATACAGCGCCTGGCAGTTCAGCCACCTGTTCCACAAACAGCGGCTCCACCTTGCCTGCAACACGCACGGCGCGAGCAAGCGCCCGGCCATCCGCGGCAACAATGGGATGCTCGCCAGCGGCATAAACTTCGGTCAGAACCAGTGCATCGACTTCTGAAAGTACGCGCACGAAGTCCTCGAAACAGTCTCGTGTTCTGGTGTAGCGATGCGGCTGAAAAACCAGCAGCAATCTTTTATCCGGATAAGCGCCGCGCACGGCGGAAATGGTTGCGGCCATTTCCACCGGATGATGGCCGTAGTCGTCAATCACGATGGCCTTGCCACCGCTGGGCAGCACCATTTCACCGTAATGCTGGAAGCGGCGGCCCACGCCGGCAAATTCGGCCAGCGCCTTGATGATGGCTTCGTTGCTGGCGCCCACTTCGCTCGCCACCCCAATTGCCGCCAGCGCGTTCAACACGTTATGCCGACCCGGCAGATTCAGGGTGATGGGGAGGCGCGTGATCCCGCCATTTCTTATTACAGCCTCAAACTGCATGGCGGGACCTGTGGCGCGCACGTTCTCGGGACGGATATCCGCATCTTCCGAAAAGCCGTAGGTCGTTACCGGCTTGGTAACGCGAGGCAGGATTTCCCGCACATTAGCATCGTCGATGCAAACCAGCGCGCGCCCATAGAAAGGCAGATGCTGGAGAAATTCGACAAAGGCATGTTTCAGACGGTTGAAATCATGCCCATAGGTGTCCATGTGATCAGCATCGATATTGGTCACCACCGACACGACCGGCGTCAGATACAGGAATGAAGCATCCGACTCATCCGCCTCTGCCACCAGGAAATCGCCCTTGCCCAGACGCGCATGCGCGCCTGCCGCTGTGAGCTTGCCGCCAATGACGAAGGTCGGATCCATGCCTGCCTCGGACAGGCAGGACGCCACCAGCGATGTGGTCGTGGTCTTGCCATGCGTGCCGGCAATGGCGATGCCTTGCTTCAATCGCATCAGCTCGGCCAGCATCATCGCGCGCGGCACGATGGGAACATGCCTTTCCCGTGCCGCCACGACTTCCGGGTTGATTTCCGGCACTGCCGTGGACACCACCACTGCGTCGGCGCCCGCTATGTTTTCCGCCTGATGCCCCTGAAATACCTGTACACCAAGATTTTTAAGACGGCGTGTCGTGGCACTGTCGGAAAGATCCGAGCCGGAAACCGTGAATTCCAGATTGGCCAGCACTTCGGCAATGCCGCTCATGCCCGCGCCGCCGATGCCAACGAAATGAATATGCTTGACGGCATGTTTCATCTTGCGGCCCCCTCGCACATGTCAGCCACGGTCTGGGTTGCTTCGGGTTTGGCCAGCGACTGCGCAATGTCCGACATGGCAGCCAGTTGTTCACGCTTCAAAGCCGCGAGATGCGATGCAAGTTTTTCCGCGCTCAACTCACTTTGCTGCATCAACCAGGCAGCGCCGCTTCCAACAAGAAACCCGGCATTGGTGGTCTGATGGTCATCCACCGCAAAGGGAAATGGCACGAGAATCGCGGGCACACCCGCGCAGGCCAGTTCCACTACCGTCATCGCCCCGGCCCGGCAAACCGCCAGATCGCACCATTCATAAAGCGTGGCCATGTCATCAACAAAGTCGCGTACGTCGGCTTCTACACCAGCAGAGGCGTAGTTGGCGCGCAGTGCCTCGACATGTTTCCGGCCAGACTGGTGTACAACTTCCGGTCTGATATCCGACGGCAGCATGGCCAGCGCCTTGGGCAACAATTCGTTCAACGCGGCAGCGCCGAGGCTGCCGCCCACCACCAGCAGGCGCAATGGGCCATCGCGGCCGGAATATTTCTCATGCTCATCCGACAGACGCGCGATCGGTTCGCGCACGGGGTTGCCAGTCCAAACCGTTTCAACTTCGCGACAAGGCAGCGGCTTGTCGTTTGCATTCTTGAACGCGGAAGGGAAAGCCACCAGCACCTTGTCAGCCAGGCAGGCCAATATCCGATTGGTCAGCCCGGCAATGCTGTTTTGCTCGTGTATGACCAGCGGTCGATTCATGAGCGCGGACATCATCCCACCTGGGAACGCAGTATAGCCGCCCATGCCAAGCACCACATCGGGCCGGCGGGCAAGAATGGCTTTCAGGCTTTGCCAGAATGCCCGCAACAGCATGAACGGTGTCAGCGCGAATCGCAGCATGCCGTTCCCACGCAGGCCGGACATCGACACCCAGACAATATCAATGCCTGCCGCCGGCACCACGCGCGCTTCCAGACCGTTCTTCGTGCCAAGCCAGAAAACCTCCCAACCGCGTGCACGCATTTCGTCCGCCACCGCAAGCGCAGGATAGACATGTCCGCCGGTGCCGCCGGCCATGACCATGATGGTGCGATTGACTGAAGCCATCAGAACGTCTTCCCGCGCATCATCTGCCGATGTTCCCAGTCAATCCTGAGCAGCACGGCAACGGCAATGCAATTCGCCACGATGCCGCTGCCGCCAAAGGACAGGAACGGCAGCGTGAGGCCCTTGGTGGGCAACAAGCCGACATTCACGCCGATATTGATCCCGGCCTGTACGCCCAGCCAGATGGCGATTCCAAATGCTGCCAGGGCGCAGAAATTCCGCTCCAGACGTGCAGCATGACGGCCTATGAGAAAAGCTTTGCCCACCAGCATCACAAACATGGCCAGCACGACGGCGACGCCGATAAATCCAAGTTCTTCCGCGATCACTGCCAGCAGAAAATCGGTATGCGCTTCGGGCAAGTAAAAGAGTTTTTCCACGCTGCCGCCCAGACCCAGACCGGTCCATTCGCCGCGGCCGAATGCAATCAGTGCATGGGAAAGCTGATAGCCTTTGCCGTATGGGTCGGCCCAGGGATCGAGAAAGCCTAGAATGCGCTGCAGGCGATAGGGCGACATCACGATCAGCGCAACGAAACCTGCCAGCAGCACGCCAATCAAGCCAATGAAAACCTTGCCGTTCAGGCCGCCCAGAAACAGGACACCCATGGCGATGCTGATGATGACAACAAAGGCGCCGAAGTCAGGCTCCATCAGCAGCAATCCCCCCACCAACAGCATCACCCCAGCCATGGGCATGAAGCCCTTTTTGAAGTCATGCATCAGCGCGGCCTTGCGGGTCGTGTAATCCGCGGCGTAGATCACGGCAAAAAACTTCATCAGCTCGGAGGGCTGCAGATTGGCAAAGCCCAATGAAA
Organism: Thiobacillus sp.; assembly: GCA_018263115.1. Classification (GTDB taxonomy): domain Bacteria; phylum Pseudomonadota; class Gammaproteobacteria; order Burkholderiales; family Thiobacillaceae; genus UBA6918. Next base: position 2,110 of record JADFDC010000001.1, on the reverse strand, counting down.
TCCAGCGGCGGCTGCCATTCACTTCCTTGCCCAGACCGGGGATCAGCACGACGATCAGTAATACCAGGCCCGCCAAGAAAAAGAATGGGGCCACCTGCTGCCAGATGCGCATGGGCACCTGAAAAGCCAGCACACCCGTCACCATGGCGGCGACGAGAAAAATGCTCTGGCGCAGCAGGAAGTAATGCCCTTGATGGCCGGTCATGCGCGACCCCTCTGCAAAAGCAATCGAGGCTGAGTACACCATCACCAGACCGAAACCAAGCAAGGCCAGGACCAGCCAGACCAGAGCGAAATCCAGCTCGCCCGAGGGTTTGGGTGAGCGCGCCGCATAAAGCATCAGGCAGCCTCCGGATTTGATTTGAGCGTGCGCACGGCCTTCACGAACACTTCCGCGCGGTGGACATAATTGCGGAACATGTCGAAGCTTGCGCAGGCAGGCGATAACAGCACCGCATCGCCATCAATTGCGAGTTCGAATGCCTGATTGACGGCTTCCTCTAACGATCCGGCCTTTTCCAGAGTTGCGCCCGATCCGGCTATTGCCTGTTCGATGGCAGCGGCATCACGCCCGATCAAAACGACAGCCCTGGCATTGGCCATCACCGCCTGCTTGAGAGGTGAGAAATCCTGGCCCTTGCCGTCGCCACCCAAAATAACAACAACCTTTCGGTTCATGCCGTATATCGCTGCTTCGGTAGCGCCGACATTGGTACCTTTGGAATCGTCGTAAAAGCGCACGCCGTCAATTTCTTCGACGAATTCGACGCGATGGGGCAGCCCCCTGAAATGCGCCAGGCCCTGCAGCAGCTTGTCCATGGGCAGGCCTATGCAATTGGCAAGCGCCAGAGCGGCCAGCGCATTGGCTGCATTGTGGAGCCCCGTTACAGGCAGGTCCGATACTGCCATGATTTGTTCCGTTCCACGGCAAAGTTCGCCTTCGCACAGACCGTAATCGCCCTCGGCGGGCTCGTTGTTCAATCCGAAAGTGACATGCCGCCGTCCAGCCAGCGACATGGCCATCACCCGTGCATCATCTCGATTCAGCACCTGTATGCCATGTCCGGAGAATATCCGCGCCTTGGCCGCCGCATATGCTGTCATGTCTGGATAGCGGTCCAGGTGATCTTCGCTCAGGTTCAGTACCGTTGCCGCATCGGCATTCAAGCTTGAGGTAGTTTCGAGTTGAAAGCTTGACAGTTCAAGCGACCAGACTTGCGGTACCGGCTGTCCACCATTTTCGATATCGAGCAAAGCATCCAGCACCGGCAAACCAATGTTGCCGGCCACGCAGGTCGCTCGACCCGCGGCCTCGCTAATCGCGCCGCACATGGCCGTGGTGGTGCTTTTACCGTTGCTGCCGGTAATGGCAATCATACGCATCGGGTGTTCGCGGTCGCGATTCAATGCATTGACTGCCCGGGCAAACAGTTCCACATCACCCACTGTCTCGATGCCCTTTCCCACCGCGCGCGCCACAGCGGGTTCGGTGAGGGGTACACCCGGGCTCACCACCAGCATGTCGGCGGCTTGCAATGCAGTATCTGCAAACGGACCGCAGTGCAATCTCACATCAGGCAGTGCATCAGCCAGCGCCTGCTGATGCGGCGGCCGTTCGCGGCTGTCCGCCACCGTCACTTCCGCACCGCGGGCGGAAAGCCATTTGGCGCAGGACAGGCCTGTATCGCCCAGGCCGAGCACCTGGATCTTGCGTCCGGAAAGTCGCAGGCTGTCGTAGTTCATCGCAGTTTCAGGGTCGACAGCCCAACCAGAACCAGCATCATGGTGATGATCCAGAACCTGACAACGACCTGGGTCTCTTTCCAACCCTTTAATTCATAGTGATGATGCAATGGCGCCATGCGGAACACGCGTTTGCCAGTAAGCTTGAACGAGGCAACCTGAATCATGACCGACAGGGTTTCCATGACGAACACGCCGCCCATGATGAAGAGCACGATCTCCTGCCGGACGATGACCGCCACTACACCCAGCGCCGCGCCTAGAGCCAGTGCGCCGACATCGCCCATGAACACTTCGGCCGGATAGGCGTTGAACCAGAGAAAGGCCAGACCCGCTCCCGCAATCGCCGCGCAGAACACCACCAGTT